>DASYAG010000031.1:0-55730 GCA_036501485.1 Acidothermaceae bacterium
GGTTGTGACGATGACCGTGTTCTCGTCGACAAGCTTTCTTACAAGCTGCACGGCATCCATCGGCGCGACGTTGTCGTGTTCAAGGCCACCGGTAATTGGATCGCGGTCGTCGGCGGCCCGGAAGACATCATCAAGCGGGTCATTGGATTGCCTGGCGACACGGTGCAGTGCTGCGACGCCGAAGGACGCGTCGAGGTCAACGGCGTGTCGCAAAACGAGCCCTATGTCTACCAGAACAACAACTACGTGTTCGGTCCGGTTCTCGTGCCCAAAGGACAGCTATTCGTGATGGGCGACCATCGATCGGAGTCGTCGGACTCCCGCTACAACGGCACGATTCCCGAAAGCAGCGTGGTCGGCCACGCCTTCATCACGATCTGGCCGATCCCCCGAATTCGCACCCTGCACTAGCTTTTTAGGATGGTCGGCGTAGGTCTTTGACCGCGTCGAGGATCCCGCGGTGGAACGTCGGATACGCATAGATCATCGACCGCAGGCGTTCAAGCGGAACAGCTGCGTGGACGGCGACCACGAGCGCCGAGAGCACCTCTCCCCCCGATGGCCCCATCGTCGTTGCGCCCACCAACACACCACGGTTTGCGTCGGCGATCAGCCGGATCAGGCCGTCGTTGCCCGGGCCGTGAATCCAGCCGCGTGCCGTTGAAGGCAACGCCGCGCGCCCGACGAGGACGTCGATCCCGGCCTTGGTCGCCTGCGCTTGGGTCATCCCGACGCTGCCGATCTCGGGATCGGTGAACGTGACCCTCGGCACTGCGTCGTACTCCGCGGCGGTGACACCCTCGGCGCCGAGGATGTCGGCGATCGCGATGTCCGCCTGGTACATCGACATGTGGGTGAAGGCGCCCTTGCCGGTCATGTCGCCGATCGCCCAGATGCCCGGCGCAACACGCATGCGTTCGTCGACCGGTACGGCGTGCAGGGTGATGTCGACGCCGACCGTGTCGAGACCTACTGCGCCGAGGTCCAGCCTGCGACCGGTCGAGACGAGCAGCTGCTCGGCCTGCACCGTGTTGCCGTCGGCGAGGTCGACGCTGAACCCGGCGCCATCGTGACGCACGGCGGTCGCCGACACCCCTACCCGCACGTCGATTCCCTCGCGCGCGAAGACCTCGGCGAGCAGCGCCGCGGCGTCCGGCTCCTCGAAAGGAACCAGCTGCGGTGCTGCCTCGACCACCGTCACGTGTGAACCGAATCTTGCGAAGACTTGCGCCAGCTCGACGCCGATCGCGCCGCCGCCGAGAACGATCAGGGACGCCGGGACCTGGGTCGCGCGGATGGCCTCGCGGTTCGTCCACAGTGGCGTTCCGGCTAGGCCCGGGATCGGCGGGATCGCGGGATCGGTGCCGACGTTCAACACGATGGCGCGGCGCGCTTCGAACTCGCGATCACCGACTGCGACGGTCTTCGGGCCAGTCAGCCGGCCGTGGCCGCGGACGAAGCGACCGCCCTTGCCCTCGAAGCGGTCGACCGCGACCTGGTCGTTCCAGTCGTCGGTGGCCTCATTGCGAATACGCGCAGCGACCGGCGCCCAGTCGGACATGACCCGCGAATCGCCGGCGATCCCCGGAATCCGACGGCCTTCCGCGAGGGCGTTCCCGGCGCGAATCATCATCTTGCTCGGGATACAGCCGTAGTAGGGGCACTCGCCGCCGACCAGTCGTTGATCAATGCCGACCACGTCGAGGTGCGTCTCGGCCAACCGCTCGGCGAGATCCTCTCCGCCGGGACCCATCCCGATGACGACGACGTCGACCTGCTCCACGGGGCCTCCAAGTGACCTGAGTCGGTCACCCGATTGTGGTGCCTCGGGCCTGCCTCAATCCGCTCGACTCCTGACAAATTCAGGTTTTCGGCGCTGTCGCCCATTCCACTCCTCACAAATTCAGGTTTTCGAGCCGGCGAGACCTGCATCTGTGAGGAGTCGGAGTGAATGTGTGGGGAGTCGAGCCCGAAAGAGCGCTAGGTGGTTGGGAGGTCTGCGGCCTTCACTTCACGGGGAGGCCTGCGGCCTTCACTTCACGGGGAGGCCTTCGGCCGCCCAGGCCCGGAAGCCGCCGTCGACATCGGTGGCTCCAGCGATCGCGAGGTCGAGCAGCCTTCCCGCGGCGAGGCTAGACGTGTAACCCTCCGAACACACAACGATGACGCGCAACGAACCCTGAGGCGGAAATCGGTCGAGACGTGACGTTGTTCACAGCGGAAAGGCGACGACCGATTGAACCTCTGCGCGCTGGCATTCGTCGCTCCAGGTAGAGGCGCGCAGATCCGGAATGCTTGCGGATCCGCGCCTTCCTACGCTGCCAGGAGGCTCGATGAACCCCGCAACAACCGACTCCCCCGCAACCGATTCGCCCGTGATGCTTTCCCGCCGGACCGTGCTGGTCGCTGGGATCGCGGTTGCAGGAACGGCCGGGCTCGCTGCAGTCGCGGGCTGTTCGGCGAAATCGAGCGCGGCGGCGACCCCGAGTTCGACGGGCCCTGAGGTGCTCGCGAGCGTGGCGAGCATTCCGGTCGGCAACGCGGTGAGCGCGACTCTCGATGGCAAGCCGATCCTCATCTCGCAGCCGACAGCCGGGAACATCGTCGCGTTCACCGCGATCTGCACCCACCAAGGCTGCACGGTGGCGCCGGCGGGCAAGGAATTTCAGTGCCCTTGTCACGGTTCGGTCTATAACGCGGCCACTGGCGCGGTGATCCAGGGTCCGGCGCCGAAGCCGCTCGCGTCGATCCCGATCAAGGTTGAGGGTGGCAACGTCGTCTCGGCCTGATCGACCATCTGGTCGGAATGGGTACATTTCGGCCTGGTCGAGCTGTAGCCCGTCCTAGTTCTTCTGGGTGAATGAAGTCCTGAACCCGGACGAAGTCCAGCGTTCGGGTTGTGACGATCTTCCAGCCCGGTTATGGTTCGACGCGGCTGGGCTGCGTCTACTCCTGACGCACCAGCCACCGCCGAACCCGCACCCGCGGGACCGGGGAACCACAGGTTTGCGATCTTGGGGTGAATCGGCCTTCGGGCCGTAGGGCGCACTTCCCGCCCGAATCCGTCAGCTAACCCGGTAGGCGGTCGAGGGAGAAGGGCTCCGCCTTGCCGTTCCGCTTTGCCGTTCCGCTTGGCGTTCTCACCGTGTCCTCGGCTCTCGCCCTCGGATTGCTGCCAGTCTCCAGCGCCTTCGCTGCCGGCTCGACCACCACGACCGTCGCCCAAGCGCAGCAGCAGCTCGATGCGGTGTCCGTGCAGGCCGACCAGGCCGTCGAGGCCTACGACGAGGCGTCCGACACCCTCGCGACCGTTACCGCCGCCGCCACCGCCGCGAAGGCTGCCGCCGCCCAGGAGCAGACCGTCGTCGACGCCGCCAAGGTCGGTCTCCAGGCTCTCGCGGTCGCTCGCTACGAAGGCAGCAGCGCATCGCCAGCTCTCGCGGTCCTGCTCTCCAACGACCCGACGACCTTCTTGCGCCAGACCGAGGTTCTCCAGCAGGTCAGCCAGTATCAGAATGCCAGCCTTACCGACGTGGTCAACGCGAACCGGGTCATGACCGGCCTCCAAGCCAGCGCCGACCAGGCGGTCGCCGCCCAGCAGAGCGCGATAGCTCACCTTGCAGCGACCAAGGCTGCGGTTGAGAAGGTCCTCAGCCAGCAGACCGCGCTGCTCACAGCCGCCCAGACGAAGGCCGCGCACGACGCCGCGGTTGCTGCGTCTGCAGCCGAGACGGCCGCCGTCGAGCGCCAGCGCACCACCGCGGTGTCGAGGTCGGTCGCGCGCCCGGCGCTCCTCTCCGTGACGCACCAGACGACGCACCCGAAGGCTCCGACTCCGGTCGCTGCGAAAGCGCCGGCCGCTGTTATTCAGTCCGCGGTCTTGCCAGCGGCCGCCGGCAAGGTCGCAAAGATCCTCGCCTTCGCCTACGCCCAGCTCAACAAGCCGTATCGCTTCGGCGGTGCAGGCTCGCACGTGTACGACTGCTCTGGCCTGGTCATGCGGGCGGCCGCCGCGGCGGGGATCTCGCTCGCGCACTCGGCCGCGGCCCAGCAGCGGTCAGGACACCGGGTGTCGCTGTCGCAGCTCGAGCCGGGCGACCTGGTCTTTTGGGGTAACCCTGCCTACCACGTCGGGATTTACGTCGGTGGGGGGAAGATTCTCGACGCGCCCCACACCGGCACGGTGGTCCAGATCCAGACACTTTGGGGTCGGCCGAGTAGCGCCACCCGCCTCTAGCGGGCTCACGATCGGCAGGTTGGCTGCCGATACCCCAGCGTGGTCCTCGAGTACGTCGCCGTCGCGTTCGCGCTTGCCGCCTTGGCTTTGTTCATCAGGTGGCTGCAGCAGCGCGGAGTCCGCGAACATGCACCGTTTCCCGCGATCAGCATCAGTTCGTGCATGGTGCTCGCCGTCGTCGCGACCTTTCCCGTCGTCGACCGGGTCACTCTCGAAGGTCGGCTCAGCCACTCGTCGTCCACCCTTCTTGGCATGCATGTTGAGGTGGACTGTCAGACGCTGACCGGATCGGCGCTCGACATGGGCAACGAGCTCGGGTTCGTGAAATGGGGGCCAGACGGCATCCCTGAACGCAGGACGCTGATCAAGCATCAGCAGTGCAACGACCTGCACGGTTATCTCAACTCGTCCAAGCAACACCCGACTGCCGCTCAGATTTTGGCCGTTCACGTGCTGACTCACGAGTCGATGCACATGTCGGGGATCAAGGTCGAATACGTCGCCGAATGCGACGCCATGCAGCACGACACGGCGATGGCCGAGATCATGGGCGCCAAGCCGGCGGCGGCGCACGCGCTGGCTGTGACGTACTGGCTGACGGTGTATCCGAATATGCCCGACGGGTACCGCAGCTCCGACTGTCGACCGGGGGGGTCGCTCGACCTGCACCTGCCAGATGCGCCGTGGGCGGCCTAGCCCTGATGTAGTGGCGGCCTAGCCCGGATGGGGGGCGTTACTTGAAAGTTTCATATTCCAGGGGACAGCGTGCGTTCCGGAACGTAACCTCAAGGCGTGCTCGTGACATTTACTCGGCAGACCGAATGCCGCTACGGCGTGGACGTGAGCCGCGAGAGTGGCCCGCCGGCCCGGTTGCGGGTGGTCAAGCTGGACGCCGAATCGCTGCCTCGCGAGATCAAGCACTTCCTCGTCGAGCGCGAATTCGGCCTGAAGTTGGGGATTTTCGGCCAACTCGCCGCTGGCGGCGACGCCGGCCGGTTCTGGGCCGCACCCGCTGACCGCGACTCGCGATTGGCCCACCTATCCCATCGCCTGCAGGTGACTGGCCGCGGCGATCTCGGCCGATCGGTCGCGCTCGTCGCGTGGTGCACGGCCGCGTGGGAGATCCAGACGGGACGGCGGCCAGCGGGGCCCGGCGATCCCCGACGGTCCGGTGAGCAGCACTTCGACTGCCCGTGGCCGTTGCTCGACGTCGCGGCGCTGCCGTGCGAGCAGGTCGCTGCCGCCGTCCAATGCCTCGCCGCGACCGCCGTCGCCTGGCACGAGCTGCCTGCCGGGCAGCGGGTCTCGTTCGACTGGCCGCAGGCCTTGACGCTGACCGCACGCCGATCCGCTTGAGTCCTGCTCCTTTCTTGCGGGCGTCGCTCTAGCCCTCTTCGCCCACCACATCGGTGGCTCGCATCGGCACGGATGCCCGCTTATCGCCGTCCCGGGGGATGATGGGGAGTCACTCGCTTACGGAGTAGGAGGTCGACGTGACGCAGCTTTCCCAGTCGGGGCTTTCCCAGTCGGGCTCGCCGCTCGATGTGTCCGACTACGGCGAGGACCTCGTCGAGGCGCTCGGCAACGCCGTCACTGAGCATCATGCCGACGCCCACCCCGATCTTCCGGCGGATCGCTTCATCGACCGCGAGGCGAGCTGGCTCGACTTCAACTCCCGGGTGCTCGAGCTGGCCCAGCGCGACGACGTGCCGTTGCTCGAGCGGGTCAAGTTCTTGGCCATCTTCGCGACTGGGCTCGACGAGTTCTTCATGGTGCGCGTCGCCGGGTTGAAGCGGCGCATCGCTACTGGCATTGCCGTGACTGCGCCGAGCGGGCTGTCGGCGCGCGACCAACTTGAGTTGGTGTCGACGCGCGCACACGCCTTGGCGACCGACCACGCGCGCGCGTTCTTCGATGAGATCAAGCCCGCGCTCGCCGAGCGCGGCATCCAGCTGCTGCGTTGGGATGATCTCGACGAGGCCGACCACACGCAGCTGCGCACCTTCTTCAGTGAGAGCGTCTATCCGGTACTCACACCGCTGGCCGTCGATCCCGCGCACCCGTTCCCCTACATCTCCGGCCTGTCGCTGAACCTCGCTGTCGTCGTCCGCGATCCACGTACTGGTGAAGAGCGATTCGCGCGCGTCAAGGTTCCCGAAATCCTGCCGCGGTTCCTGCCGCTCGGCGGCGGTCGCTTCGTCACGATCGAAGAGGTCATCGCCGCGCATTTGCAAGTGATGTTCCACGGCATGGAGGTGCTGGAGAGCCACCGCTTCCGGGTGACCCGCAACCAGGATCTCGAGGTCGACGAGGACGACGTCGACAACTTGCTGCAGGCACTCGAGCGCGAACTGTTGCGTCGCAGATTCGGACCGCCGGTTCGCCTTGAGGTGGAAGAGACGACGAGTCCGCGGGTGCTCGACTTGCTGATTCGCGAACTCGGCGTGAACGAGACCGAGGTGTATCGGCTCCCCGCGCCACTCGACCTGTCTGGCTTGTGGAGCATTTCTGATTTGCAACGGCCCGAGCTGAAGTACGAGCAGTTCGTGCCGGCGACGCACCCGCGGTTGGTCAACGCCGACGGCGACGGTGTGCGCGATATTTTTGCCGCTCTGCGGTCGGGTGACATTCTCGTGCATCACCCGTACGACTCGTTCGCAACGAGTGTGCAGGCGTTCATTGAGCAGGCAGCCGCTGATGCCGATGTGCTGGCAATCAAGCAGACGTTGTACCGCACGAGTGGCGATTCACCGATCGTCGATGCGCTCGTCGACGCCGCGCGCGCGGGCAAGCAGGTGCTGGTGCTTGTCGAGATCAAAGCGCGCTTCGACGAGGAAGCAAACATTCGCTGGGCACGCAAGCTCGAGCAGGCCGGTTGCCATGTGGTCTACGGTCTTGTCGGCTTGAAGACGCACTGCAAACTGTGTCTCGTTGTGCGTCGCGAACCCGACGGGTCGTTGCGCAGGTATGCGCATCTTGGTACCGGCAACTACAACCCGAAGACTGCTCGCATGTATGAGGACGTCGGGTTGCTTACCGCCGATCGAGCAATCGGTGGCGACGTCGCCGACCTGTTCAATCACTTGTCGGGATACACCAGACCAGATCCGTACAAGACGTTGCTCGTCGCGCCCGACACCGTGCGTACCGGGTTGACGGCGATGATTCGCCGTGAGGCTGACAACGCGATCGCCGGGTTGCCCAGCGGCATCATGATGAAGGTCAACAGCCTGGTCGATGAGGAGCTGATCGACGAGCTGTATGCCGCATCACGGGCCGGAGTTTCAATCGACCTGATCGTGCGAGGCATGTGCGCATTGCGCCCTGGTGTGCCCGGCTTGTCGGAGAACATTCGGGTGCGAAGCATTCTCGGCCGGTTCCTCGAGCACGCGCGCATGATGCGCTTTCGCGGTGGCGGCGATGACGAATACTGGATCGGTAGTGCCGACCTGATGCACCGCAACCTCGATCGCCGAGTCGAGACGCTCGTTCGGGTGGTTGATCCCGAGGGTCGCCGCATCCTTGACGACGTCCTCGACCGTTCGATGTCTCCGGAGATTGCGGCCTGGGATTTGGGGCCGGACGGCACCTTCACCGCGACCAAAGGCGCCGACCTGCAAGGTGAGTTCGTGCGAAGTCATCGCGCATCGCAAAGCCACGAAGGACCGGTCGTTAGCTGATGCGGTCGCTGGGTAGACTTGCCCCGTGGCAAGGGACGTGAGCCCCAGGACTGTTCGGGAGACCGAGGCCAAGTTCCGGGTGAATCCCACCTTCGAACTTCCGTCCATCATCGGTGTTGTCCCAGCAGTCGTTGCTATCGATGACCCCAGTCACATTTCGATGAACGCCGTCTACTACGACACTCCCGACCTTCGGCTTGCTCGCGAAGGCGTGACGCTGCGCCGTCGCTCTGGCGGGTCAGACGCCGGCTGGCACCTGAAGCTACCCGTCCTTTCGCATACGGTTCCCGATGGCACCGGCGTCCGTGACGAGATTCAGCTGCCGGACTCGGCAGACATCCCTGAAGAACTCACGAAGCTCGTCACTGTCTGGGCTCGCACCGCCGCGCTCGGTCCGGTCGCCACGCTCGGTAGTGAACGCACCAAGCTCGTGTTGCGCGGCCAGGACGGCGCCGCCCTTGCCGAACTCGTCGACGACACGGTGTCGGTCGAGGGGGGCAGTCACAACCAGGCCCAGTTCCGTGAACTCGAAGTCGAAGACACCGGCGGTGGTGAGGCGATCGTCGCGGCGGTCGCGGCGGTGCTTCGCGAGGCCGGGGCCGTTGGTGGTGAGTTCGTGCCGAAGGTGGTGCGCGCACTAGGACCACAGGCGACCACGCCGGCCGACCCGCCGCCCCCGCTGCCCGTCGATGCTCGTGATCCGGTCAGCGATCTGGTCGCCGCGACGTTGCGTGGCTACACCCGCATTCTCATGGGCTACGACGTCGCGGTTCGACGTGGTCTCGACGACGCGGTGCACCAGATGCGTGTCGCCACTCGCCGCCTTCGCAGCGCCTTGCGAAGTTTCGAGACGCTCCTCGACAAGGAATGGGCCGACGAGCTTGCGAGTGAGTTGCACTGGCTGGCGGCGGTACTCGGCACCGCGCGCGACAGCGAAGTGTTGCGCACCCGATTGCTGCTTTCCGTTCGTAGCTTGCCCGAAGAAGCGAGGCCGGACGCCGTCGCTGCGAAGCTCGCCGATATCTGCGACAAGCAGTGCAAGCTCGCGTTCGATGAGGCGTTGGCCGCTCTCGCAAGCGACCGTTACATCTCACTCGTCGAACGGCTGGTCGACGGTGCTACTTACCCGCGAACCACCGACGCTGCTCGCCGTCCGTCGTCCGTCGTGTTGCCGCCCGCGATCAAGGCCAGCTGGGCATCGATGCGGCGGCGTGCGAATCCCGTGACGCGCAGGCGTCACGACACTGCGCCCGCCACCGAATACCACCAAGTGCGCATCGCCGCGAAGCACGTGCGCTACCTGTGCGAGGCGTCCGCTATCGCCTTGGGGCCGAAGGCGCGCAAGCTTGCGAGACAGGCAGAGCGCGTGCAAGTGGTTCTTGGCGAACATCAAGACGCTGTCGTCGCGGCCGAGTTTCTGTCGGAGGTCGCCGCGCTCCCTCGCATCGGTTCGTTGGGCTTCGGTCTCGGCTTGTTGTTCGCGCGCGAAGAAGCGCGAGCGGCGGCGGCAAGAGTCGAGTTCGGTGAAATCTGGCCGGACGTCGTGAGGGCGAAGCGCCGTCGTTGGCTTTCCAGTTGATCGGCGTCTCTCACTGATGGCGGACCCGACGTTCGTTGAGGCTGCCGGCGGCGTGCTCTGGCGGCGAGCCTCTGGAGGTCTCGGCGTTGAGGTCGCGCTCGTGCACCGGCCCAAGTATGACGACTGGTCGGTACCCAAAGGCAAGTTGCTCCCCGAAGAGCATCCACTCGTCGGTGCGTTGCGTGAAGTCATCGAGGAGACCGGCTACACCGGTCGACCTGGACGACTGCTCGGCGAAAGTCGCTACCTCAAAGACGGCTCGCCGAAGCGGGTGCGCTATTGGTCGATCGAGGCCACCGAAGGCGAGTTCGTCACCAACGCCGAGGTCGATCAGGTGATGTGGTTGCCGCCGCGCGAAGCGGCGGTGCATCTCAACCCAGACCGTGATCAGCGCATCGTGATGGAGTTCGCGCGTGATATTCGGGTTACTACTGCGTGTGTCGTGGTGCGTCACGGCAGCGCTGGTGAGCGTTCGTCGTTCGACGGTGATGATCGTGAGCGACCGCTTGATGATCTCGGCCATCGGCAGGCGCTTGCGTTGATTCCGGTGCTGGCGGCGCTACGGGTCGAACGCGTGTTGTCAGCCGACGTGTTGCGATGCCTCGACACCGTCGGGCCTTATGCCGCGCAGCGCCGGCTGTCGGTGCAAAGCGAACCGCTGTTGTCTGAATCCGGCTATGCCGGTGCTCCCGACGCAGCTGCCGACCGTCTGGTTGCTTTGCTGGCCGCCGACGCAACACCGACCACTGTGTGCAGTCAGGGCCGGGTGATTCCGCCGCTGTTGCAGCGCGTGTGCATGGAGTTGAAGGCTCCGACTCCATGGGACGGCTCGGTGCCCAAGGGCGGGTTCGTCGTGCTCAACATGGCTGCGAACGCAGACACGAACACGATCGTGTCGGTCGACAAGTACCGCCCGATTGCCTGAAGTTCTCTGGGGCGCTTCCGTCAGTACTGGCGGATCGCTGAGGTTGGGGCCATCACAATGACGGGCGCCTGTGTGGGGTCGAGCCAGCGCAGCACCTTCAGTAGATTCGTCTGCGCGATCGAGACGCAGCCCGCCGTACCGCCGCCAGTGGAAACGTGCAGGAAGATCGCGCTGCCCTTTGCTTCGCCAGGCACTGGGTCCGTGTTGTAGGCGATGTCTACGGCGTAGGCGTAAGCCGTCCCGTAACTCTTCTTGTTGGCGAGGTCTTCCCCTTCGCTGAGCGGTACGTCTTCTCGCCACGTGTTGTAGTAAGGGGACGACGGGTCATCGACCCATACCGACTTCGCATCTGCTACTCGGTAAGCGAATTTGACGCCAGGGTTGGCAAGCTGGCCGAACATCGTGCCGAAGCCGAACTTGCCGGCGGGGGTCTTGAGATCTCCCTCGTGCTTGTCAGCCGAGAAGCCGTCCCGTCCGATATTTGCAGCCATTGCTGGGAAAACCGCATGCCACATGCCGGCATCCTTCTCGAAGGTTTGTAGCGTCGCGACGTCAGTGGACCAATTGGCGGAGGTCACGATCACTACTTGCTGCGCGTTGCCGACGTCTTTGAGCTGCTGAACGAGCAGCGGGGTCGGTGCAGCTGACTTCGTGGGGGTTGGGGTGGCCTTGGTTGGAGTGGGCTTCGGCGTTGGACTCGCCGTCGCGGTTGGCGTGGGTGTCGGGCTCGGCGTCGGAGTTGCGGCGACGACGAGCGGCGACGGGACCGAAGCCGGCGAGCTGCCGAGGTCCGCGCTCGCCGGGGCGCTGCTCGCTGGGCTAAGAGGGCTCACGACCGCAGAAGCGGAACCCGCGGAACCGGAGATTGCGGCGCTCGATGTCCCCGATGATCCGACCTGCGAGGTCGCTCCCGCGGATGACGAGTGGCTGCTCGTGCACGCGGCCAGCGCAGCCGCACAAAGGATCGTGACCACCCAGCGGGCGGGCGTCGGGTTGGTCGTCCGAGCGCGGCTGGCCATAGCCCCAGGCTAACCCGGCCGCGACCCGCGCCGTTCCGCCGCCGGGTTAGGCTTCGGCGACTTCGGGGATCGCTTGCTCTCGCTGAACGGACTCGCGCCGCGATCGGTTGCGCGACGTCGCCAGGAAGCAGCCCAGCAAGATCAGCGGGAAGCCGATTGCGATACCCACCGTGAAGGGCTCGTTGAGCAGCAGGACACCGAGCAGTAGCGCGATCGCCGGGTTCACGTACGTGATCACCGTGGCGCGCGCCGGGCCGACTTCGGCGATGAGCGCGAAGAAGACCATGAACGCGAGCGCCGTGCAGATGAGCGCAAGACCGAGGATGGAGCCGAGCACCTTTGCGTCCATGTGCTTCGGCCATTGCGCCGCAGCGACCGGGGCGTACCCGATCGCTGTCAGGCCGAGCGAGGCCGCGACAACTCCGAGGGTCGGCAGGTCTTGGAGTTTGCGAGAGATCAACATTGGCCCAGTTGCGTAACCGAGGGCGGTGAAGGCAATCGCGACGACAGCCCAGATATCACTGCCGCTGACGTCGACACCCACCAGCACGGCCACGCCGCCGAGGCCGACCAGCAGCCCAATCACCCGTCGTGCGTCGGGTCGGTCATCGTGGCCGCCACCCACGCCGCCGACGATGAATGCAGCGACGGCACCGATCAGCGGCACGGACGCGACCAGCAAGCCGGCCAGCGAACTTGACAGCCGTTGCTCCGCGGTCGACAAGAGGAACCACGGACCGGCGATTTCGATCACCGTGTACAGCAAGAGGATTCGCCACTTCGCGAGCAATGGTCGGAGCATGCCGCGCTTGGCTGCGAGCGGGACGAGCAAGATCGCGGCGATGCCGGTGCGCGCGAATACCAGGGTGCCCGGCGTGAGGTCGCGCAGCGACACCTTGATGAGCAGGTAGGGGATTCCCCAAATCACCGCCATCGCACTGAACAGCAGCCAGCCGCGCTTCGACATGCCGCTCCCTAGTCTGCGGAACTCCCGCAGGGCCAAACTCTCTCACGTATCAGCGACAGTATTCTCGCGGGTTTCGAAGGTGGCGTCTCGCGGGTTTCGGCTGCAGCGTAAGGAGATTCGGCGTCTGTGAAGGTGTTGCTGAACGACACCGTTCAGCAAAAACAGCGCGTGAGCGTCAGTAGGGGCAGTGCCGGCAGCCGTTGCCGCAGCAAAAGCCACGACGTTCCAGGAAGTCGGCCGTGAAAACGAAAAAACCGGTACTTGGATCGAGATAGCCATCGTCGCCGTCCGCCATCGCTTTGGCATGGACGGCGGCAATGCGCGGGTCGTCAACATCGTCGGACACACCTGCGATGCTAGGCGACTACGTGACGCGCAGAACCTCTTCGTAAGTGGTCTCGCCGCGCTTCGCCTTTGCGATGCCGGCCGTTCGCATGGTGACCATCGCCATCGCGGCGGCGACCTTCGTGACCTCACCCTCGGTGGGGGTAGTCAGGAGCACATCGCGCAAGTCCGCGGTCACCGGTAGCACCTCGAAGATGCCGACCCGTCCGCGGTAGCCGGAGTCGTTGCACTCCATGCAACCCGCGCCGCGCATCGGCTTGGCGCCGCGCAGATCGGTAGCGGTAAGCCGCAAGCGGCTGAGCAACTCGGCCGACGGCTTGTAAGGCTCCGCGCAGGCCGCACACGGACGCCGCACCAACCGTTGACCGACGACGAGTGCGAGGGACGATGCGACGAGGTAAGGCTCGACGCCCATGTCGACGAGGCGAGTCACCGCGGCGCACGCGTTGTTGGTGTGCAGCGTTGACAGCACGAGGTGTCCGGTCAGTGACGCTTCGAGTGCAAGGAGCGCAGTTTCGCTGTCGCGTACCTCACCGACCAAGATGACATCGGGGTCTTGACGCAGCATCGAACGCAGGCCGCGAGCGAACGTCATGCCGGCGCGTTCGTTGATCTGTACCTGCGTGATGCCAGGCAGCTGAATCTCGACCGGATCCTCGAGCGTGATGACGTTCTTGTCGCGCGTCGCGACCTCCGCAAGTAGCGAGTACAGCGTGTTCGTCTTGCCAGAGCCGGTCGGGCCGGTGATCAGCACCAGACCCTGCGATGACGTCGCGGCCGACACGAGTGCTTGGAGTTGAGCCGGCTCCATGCCGAGGCGCTCAAGAGGCGTGATGCGGTCGGCGTCAGGCAGCAGCCGGACGACGACCTTTTCGCCGTTGACCGAAGGCAGTGTGCTCACACGCGCATCGACGGCGATGCCGTTCGCGGTGATCTTCATTCGGCCGTCTTGCGGCAGGCGCCGTTGGGCGATGTCCATGCCTGCAACGATTTTCAGTCGGCTGACAAGGGCGGGCGCCGAACTCTTGGGCATCCGCGTGACGTCGCGCAGCACGCCGTCAATGCGGTGCCGGATCCAGATTCCATCGGCTTGCTGCTCGACGTGGATGTCGCTAGCGCCAACGCGCACGGCGTCGGCAAGCAGCTGGTTGACCAGCTTCACGGTCGGTGCCTGGTCGGCAACCTGAACGAGTACTGCTTCGTCGGTGATGTCATCGATGTCGTCGTCATTGACGGCATTCGACATCGCAACCGGGTCTTCGCCCATCGACCAGATGCGGGCGATCTGTTCCTGGATCATCGTCGCGGTTGCCACGACGAGCGTCAGTGTCTGCGAACCGGTGTACGCGCGCACGTCGTCGAGAGCCACCACGTTGGTTGGGTCTGACGTTGCAATACGCAAGCCGTCACTGGTGCGCCCCAGGACGAGTACCTGATCGCGTTCCGCAACCTGGCGCGGCAGCAGCCGAGCGACGTCGAGCGGGATGGCGAGATCGGACTGCTCGAGCAGGTCGAGCGACAGCAGTTCGGCTAGGGATTCAGCCACCTGACGTTCGGTGACGAACCCGAGATCGACGACCAGCTTGCCGAGCCGCTTGCGCTGCTTGCCGACCAATGTCTGCTGGGTGGCCAGCGCGGCGGCGAGTTGCTCAGGCGTGACGAGGCCGAGTTCGACCAGCACGTCGCCGAGCCGGCGCCGCTGGTGCACAGTCGGGGCATCGTGGCTAGGCAGCGAGCCGTGCGCTGGCAATGAGCCGTGCGCTGGCAATGATCCCTGCACTGACGGTGACCCGACTGCGGGTGGTCCATCATGCGAGGTCAAGATTGTCCCGGAATTCACATAGACCCATTCGGCCAGTCGGCCTAGTAGCTGAGAGTTCCGGAATGTCCTACTTACATCGGGCCGCTGGATGGCCGCAGTACAGGCTCTGACCTGGGCTTTTGAAGCTGGACGACGACGGGCTGGGAGGCCAGATGAGCGTGATCGGTGTGACCGGCTCGACCGGCGCGGTAGGTGGTGCCGTCGCTCGAGGTCTGGCGGCAGCCGGGCAGCCGATCCGCCTCGTCGTTCGCGATGCCTCGAGGGCACCGCAGTTGGCGGGCGCCGACGTCGCTATTGCGACGTATGGCGACGAGGCGGCGATGCGAGCCGCACTGGTCGGCGTCCACACGCTCTTTCTTGTTTCGGCGTCCGAGGATGCCAATCGTGTCGGGCTGCACGCGAGCGCTGTTGACGCGGCAGTGGCAGCGGGTGTCGAACAGATCGTGTACTTGTCGTTCTACGGCGCGAGCTCGGACGCCACCTTCACGTTCGCGCGCGACCACTGGCATACCGAGCAGTACATTCGTGCCAATGGGGTCAACTTCGTCTTCCTGCGCGACAACTTGTACATCGACTCCCTCATCGACCGCTGGATCAGCCCTGAGGGCTTGATCGCCGGACCGGCTGGCGACGGTCGGATTGCCGCGGTCACCCGCAGCGATGTCGCCGACTGCGCGGTTCGCGTGCTGCTCGATGGATCGGTGCATGACGGCCAGACGTACCAGCTCACGGGTCCCCAGGACATCAGCGTCGGCGAGTTAGTGGCGGCGGTCGCAGCGGCGTCGGGCCGTGCGGTTCGCTACCAGGCCGAGACGATGGACGAGGCGTTCGCGTCGCGGGCGCACTATGGAGCGCCGCGCTTCGAGGTCGAGGGTTGGGTCTCGGGATACGTCGCGGTCGCCAATGGCGAACTCGAGGGTGTGACCGACTCGGTGCCACGGCTGACGGGACATACGGCGACAGAGTTGGCCGAGTTCCTGCGCGAACACCCGGAGTCGTACGCGCACCTGCGGTGATCGCTTGCTCTCTCAGCGCAGTGGCGACTTGAGGTAGCCGAGCGTTGTGACGTGGCCGTCGGCCGCGAATCCCCAGTTCAGCAAGGACGTGACTTCTGGCCAGAAGTCAGGCACGTCGCGCATGACTGCGACGATGATCGTGTGTCCATTACGCGTCGCGGCACCGACGTAACTCGCGTTCGCAGCGATCGTGTAACCGTTCTTGCCGCCGAGCATGCCGGGGTAGGTATTGAGCAGCCGATCGTGTGTGTAGATCGTGTACGACTTGCCATGCGCGAGCGGGAACGACGCGCTGCGCAACGCGATGTAGTAACGGAAGCGCGAGCTCGCTAGCCCGTCGCGGAACATCATCGCGAGGTCATAAGCGGACGACGTTTGGCCGGGCGCGTCGAGCCCGTTCGTCGTGTGTGCGACGGTGTCATGCGCCTGCAGATGGGTGGCCATCGCGTTCATTTCGGAGACGGCTTTCGGGATGCCTCCTAGTCCCGCGCCGATCGTCATCGCCGCGTCGTTGCCCGACATGACCATCATCGCCGTGAACAGCTGCTTCGCGGTGTACGTCTGTCCGGGGTTGATGCCGACCTTCGTGCCGTCGACGCCAGCGGCCGCGTAGGTGCCCGTGACTGTGTCGGATCCGGCCAGATGCGGAAGCGCGGTCAGCGCCGTCAGCACCTTCAGTGTGCTGGCCGGGGCGAGGCGACCGTGCATGTCGCGGGCGGCCAGAATCTTGCCCGTCGTCGCGTCAGCAACGACGAATGCGGTCGCGGTCGTGCGGGGGAAGGGCGGCGCTGACGAGGCCGCCAGCGCGGAGACCTGTGGCACCAACACGCCGACGCTGACGACCAGGGACGTCGCCGCGAGCAAGGATGCGCGTGCCATGACGCGCCGGGGAAGTGAACGCATGACCTGAAAGACGCTAATCGCTGGTTGGTTAAATGTCCGGCAAGAGCGCCGCTTCGGCGTGGTGCCGGTCACTTGTCGGACGCCGGGTGCGTGCGGTGGGGCGCCACGCGAAGGTCAGTAGGTAGCAGAGCGTGGCAACGCCGATGACCGCGAAGCTCGGCGGCATGCGAGGCACCAGGTAGCTGATCAACAACCCCGCCCAGGTCGAGAAAACGGCGATCCCAGCTGCTAATGCCAGGCCAACGAGGGGGCGGGTAGTGAGGCGATGGGCGGCACCTGCCGGCGCGGAGACAAGGCCAAGTAAGAGCAATGCGCCGACGGCCTGCGCTGCCTCGGCACAGGTCACGCCGACGGCGATCAAGAAACCTGCACCGAGCAGCCGCACCGGCACGCCACGCGCAACAGCGACCGCTTCATCGATGCTGGCGAACAGCAAGGGCCGCGCCATGAGTGCCATCGCAATGCAGACGCCTGCGCAAATGAAGACCGACACGACTGCCTGAGTGGCGGAAATACCGAATATCGAACCGAACAGGTACGTGGCGCCCGCACGTCCATTTCCGCTGCTGTGATGCTCGGTGTACAGGCGTTGGAACAACGCGCCGAGGCCGAGCACCCACGCGAACGTCGACCCGATCACGACGTCGTCGGCGCGCGCACGCCGTCCGAGAACGGCGAACCCACCCGCGACTCCGACGGTTGCGGCGAAGAGTCCCACCAAGGGATTGAACGCGAACGCAAGACCGCTCATCGCACCGGTGTAGGTGACGTGGCCGAGCGCATCAGTCGTGAAAACCTGTGAACGCAAGACCAAGAAATAGCCGATGAGACCTGCCGCGATCGCGATGGCGGTGCCCGCCAACGCCGCGTGCTGCATGTACGGCGCCATCACGCCGTCGCCCGTACGCGATGCACCGCGATGAATGCGGCGAACGCGAATGTCGTGATGCAGAAGCCGCTGGGATACGACGTGTAGTAGGCCATCGTCAGGCCCGCCCATGTCGCGACGACACCGATCAGCACGGCGAGCACGATCCCTGCGACAGGGCGGGCGGTCACCCGCTGGGCAACGGCAGCCGGCATCACCAGCAGCGCGAACACGAGCAGCGCCCCTGTGATCTGGCTCGCCTCTGCTGCCGCAGCGCCGAGCACGAGCAAGAACACCACACCCAAGAGGCGGACGCCGACACCACGCGCGTCAGCGACATCGGAGTCGATCGACGCGAAGAACAACCGGCGGCCGATCAGCGCGAGCACTGCGAGTACGACCACGGCAACTGCGGCGAGCGTGACTACCTGGTCGTCGGTGATGCCGAACGTGAAGCCGAACAGTTGATTGTTGAGTCCGCTCAGCAATCCGTTGTACAACGTGGCGAACAGGTATCCCGATGCCAGTACGAACGCTTGAACGGTGCCAACGACGGCCGACTCCGCACTGAATCCGCGGCCGCGTGAGGGTCGCGACGCGATCGCGATGATGAGCGCTGCTGCAAGGCAGAAGGCGAAATAGCCGATGGTCGCACTGATGCCGATCAGCGTCGCTGCGGCCGCGCCCGGGAATGCGGCGACAGACAACGTATGCCCCGCGAATGTCTGCTTGCGCAGCACCATGTACCAACCGACAATCGCGCCGAGGATCGCGACGATTGTGCCGGCCCGAAAAGCGTTGACCATGAACGGGTACGCGAACATGTCTCTTACGTCGCTCGGCACATTCCACGACCACGGCGCGCTGCCGCTGGAGAGCACCGATGCAGCCAGCGTCATCAGTGCGGCTGCCCGGTGTGACGATCGGCGTGGTGCGCCGGCGCCTCCGGTTGTCCGACCACGACGAGACGACCGTCGGACGTGCGCAGCACCTCGATCGGCGTCTTGTAGAGCGCTGACAACGTCGTCGAGGTGATGACCTCGGCGGGGGTTCCGCAGACGGCGCCGCCATCGGCGAGGTAAAGCACCTGGTCGAGGTAGGGCAGGATCGGATTCACGTCGTGCGCGACCATCAGCACGGTCACGCCACTGTCGACACATACGCGCCGAATGAGCTCCGCGATCGCGCTTTGATTCGGCAGGTCGAGGCTGTCGAGTGGCTCGTCGAGGATCAGTAGGCGCGGGTCGCGCACGAGCGCCTGCGCGATCAACAGCCGCTGCTGCTCACCCCCAGAGAGCTCGCCGATCGGACGCATCGCGTATGACGATGCGCCAACTCGTTCGATGACCTCGCGCACCCGGCGTCCCGCTTCACGGTTCTTCGCACTCCACGGCCATGGCAGTCCGAAGCGGTCGCCGTCGAGGCCGAGGCGTACGACGTCAATGCCGCGCACCCGCAGCGACGAGTCGAAGCTGCGTCGTTGCGGGAGGTAGCCGATGTCGCGGTTGGCCATGCCGGCGGGTTGACCGAACACGAAAGCCTCGCCTGCGGCCAGCGGGATGACGCCGAGCACGGCTTTGATCAGGGTCGATTTCCCAACGCCGTTCGGGCCGAGAATCGCGACGAACTGGCCGGCCGGAACATCGACGTTGACGTCATGCCACAGGGTTCGGTCGCCAACGCGAACGGCCGCGTCGCGCAGTGATACGGCGGACGGTGGTGACACTGCCGAGTGCCCTTCGGGCGTCACGGGCCGGCCCCCTTCGCGGTCTTAAGCGCGGCCTGAAGTGCGACGAGCTGCGCGACTTGCCAGTCCTGGAACGTCGCCGACGCGGGCGAGAGTGTTTCGGTGATCGTAGTGACCGGGATGCCGGCCGCCTTCGCCTCGTCGACTTGCGCCTGGACGTCGGGCGTCGCGTTCTGCGAGTTGTAGACGTAGACCTTGATGGCGTGGGTCTTGATCTGGTTGTCGATCGTCTGTTTGTCAGCCGACGTCGGATCGGTGCCCTCGCTAATAGCGCGCAGGAAGGTCGGCGGCGTCAGTAGGTTCAGGCCTAGCGCAGGAGCGATCATGGCGAAGATGCTTTCCGACGCCCCGACCGGAGTGCCCGCGTACGTCGTCTTGATCTGGTCGATGACGCTGTTGTATTTGGCGAGACCGGTCGTCTCGTAATTCCCTTGCTGGTTGGCGAAATACGTCGCATCGGCTGGGTCGGCGGCCTTGTACGCAGCGGTGATCGCGGCAATGACGGTGTGCACGTCGGTCGGGTTGTACCAGCGGTGCGGATTGCCGCCGTCCGCTACCCCGACGAGGGTCCCCACGTTGATGACGTGTTGCTCGCTGACGTGGTCAGCCGCGAGCAGCTTGCTCACCCACGGGTCGTAGCCGATGCCGTTCTCGATGACGACGTTGGCTTTCGCGATGTCGCGTGCGTCGGCAGCACTCGGATCGTAATCGTGCGGGTCGGTGTCGGGGTTCGTGATGATGCTTTGTACGTCGACTTTGTCGCCGCCGAGCTGCGTTGCGATCGAGCCCCAGAAGTTCTCGGCCGCGACGACGTGCAGCGGCGCACCCGGTGCATCCTGCGGTGCGACGTGGTTCGTGGCACAGCCGGTGACGACGACGAGAGCGAGGGCCACGAACAAACATGACGATCCGCGGCCACCCGCCGCCCGGTTGAAGAACTGCACTGTGTCCACCACCCCCGTCGCCGTCGCTATCGCCGCGCGTCCCGCTTATCCGGAACCGTTGCAGATACACTATCGGGAATGGTTACCGTTTCCAAGTGGGATTCAGGCCGCTGAAGGTGTCGGCTAGATTTGGTGTTGCCATGACGACGACGAGTAGCGGCAGGTCGACCCGCCAGAAGCGCGCGCTCGCCGGGGTTATTGACGATGCGCAGGAGTTCCGCAGTGCCCAGGAACTGCACGAGGCGCTACGCGGGCGCGGCGAGCACGTCGGTCTGACGACTGTCTACAACCAGTTACGGGTGCTCGCCGACGCCGGTCTCGTCGACACGATGCGGTCGCCCGAAGGCGAGATTCTTTATCGCCGGTGTGGCAGCGCCGGCCACCACCACCATCTGCTGTGCCGGGTGTGCGGCCGGACCGTCGAGGTCGCGGGTACTGCGGTCGAGCGCTGGGCCGAGAAGGTTGCCGCCGAAGCCGGTTTCGTCGACGTCTCCCACACGATCGAAGTCGTGGGTACCTGCTCGGCCTGCGCCCTTCTCGTCTAGCGGAGTAGAGCTAGCCGTTGTCGTTCTGTGCACGTGCTGAGTCGCCGGCGCTCAGGTCCTTGTCGGCCGCAGATGATCCGGCGTCGATACCTGCGAGGTCCTTGTTGATCGCGGCGAGACTACTGGCGTTGGCGGCAGCCGCAGCTTGACCGGCCGGTGCGGCAGTGGTCGGAGCCGCCGCTACAGGCTTCGTCGTTGCGCCAGCCGTCGGAGCCGCAGCGGTCACGGCCGGCGTCACTGGTGCTGCCACCGTCGAGGCGGGAGCTGATGATGCAACCGGAGCCGCGGATGAGACCGGAGCTGCGGTTGGGGTCGTGTTCTGCGCTGCGGGGGTAACGCTGTTGTGGTGTCCCGCACAGCCGGTGGCCAGCGTCACGACAAGCGTGACGCCGGCAACCAGCGTGAGGGAGGAGCTGCGACTCACTTCAGCGCATTCATGACGTTGGAGATGTCGCCGCGGGCGGTCTTGATGTCGTTGCGCGAGATGCCGAGCGACGCGCGGGCAGGTGCGAGCAGCGCGTGGTTGGCGTCGTACTGGGCCGGCGTGTAACCGAGCACGGTCGCGGAAAGCCCGTTGGTCTCGGTGCCGATGGCAGTGATCTGGGTGGCGAGATTAGCCATCCACGCCTGCACTTGCGGGGTGTTCTTGCCCGAATCAGCGCCAGCCAGCAACGCCGCGAGCTTGCTCTGCGCATCGGTCAGCTTCGGCAGGACGGTGACCGTCATGTCGTCGGCAGCAGCGGCGAAGCGCACCTGCGGAAGGGCGAGGGCGTAGACGCGGTAGGTGGTGAAGACCGTCGCGTAATCGGTAGCAGCCTGCTTGGCGGTGGTGTCGCCGGCGATCGTGACGCCAAGTGCGGTTAGACCCGTGACATCGCCGTTGAGGGTGGCGAGCAGGGTGGTCTTGTCTGCGGGCGTGATCACCGTGTTGTTGGTGACGTCGTTGATGGAGACGCTCAAGGACGAGAGGCGTCGCGAGATCGCCGCGGCGGCGGCTGCCTGGATGACCGCGAGGCTCTTGCCGTGCGGCGCAGCGGTCGGCGTTGCTGCCGGGCTAGCGCTCGAGACAGCGGGCGAACCCGTGTCGGCGAGGGCGGTGCCCGTCAGGCCGATGAGTACAACGGCGGCGGTGCCGAGGCCCGCGGTCGCCTTGGTGATGCGGTTCATGGTGTGCTCCTTGGACTGAAAATGCGCCCGAGGGTCGGGCAGCCGGTTTTTGTGTCACCTCCTTTGTCGGTCCTGGACGTCAACTGAAGGGTCGGCACGATGTACGGGCTGTGTAAGCGCATCGGGCGCGCCAAAATCAGGGCAAAGGGGTTGGAACAGGAACGCAAAGCAACTCGGCGCGGTCACTTTCACGCGTGCTTTGCTCTGTTGCCCTACAGCAACAGAGCTGAGCTGTTGCCCCACAGCAACAGAGCTGAGCTGTTGCCCTACGGCAACAGAGCAAAGCTTCCCTAGAAGGGACCGCCGCGCGGGTCGTGCTAGAAGGCGCTCATGATGTGGGTGAACTGCCACGGCTTCTGCGCGATGCCGGAGCACGTGTCGCCGCCCGCAGTGCCCAGGGTGCACATCGCCGATGGGTCAGGGTCGGCCGTCTTATCGCGGTTCAGCGCCCAGAACGAGAGTTCGGCAATGTGGTGACTCTTCGCCCAGGCCGTGACGGTCTTCGCGTCGGCCAGCGTCAGGATCTCCGGCGGTCCGGTCTCGCCGCCCGACCCGTAGTCGTCGTAGCCGATCATCTCGGTGACGCCGACCATCTCCCAAAGCCGCGCGTTCGAGCACGTCGGGTAGAGCGTGTGCAGGAACGCGACCAAGGCAGCAGCTGCGGTCATCGTGTCCTGAGCCATCTCGTGCGATGCGTTGTCGTAGTAGTCGAACGTCATGATGTTGACCACGTCGATGCGCGCGTGGTTATGCACCGCGTTGCGCAGGATGTGCTCGACATCGCTCTCGATGCCACTCGAATCGGTTGGCACGGTGTAGACGAACTGCACGGTCCGGTGATGGGCGGCCGCCCACGCCTCGACCTTGGCGATCGCCTTGTTGCGGCGATCGATGCCAGGCAGGTTGCTCAGTGAGTTGTCCTCGACGTCCATGTCGAGACGGGTCACGTTGTACGTCGTGACGACTTTCTCGTATGCAGCAGCGATCTTGTCGACACTCGTGCAGCTGTCAGCCAACTCCCGCGTCTCGTCGTCCGCGCTGTAACCACCAAACGAGGGGACGACGTCGCCGCCGCGCGCCCGGATCTTGGCGATGTCGGGACCGTAGGTCGACCACGCGACCGGCTCGGTGGATTCGTTGTTCCAGAGCGGCGTGCACGAGCCGCCGCCGGCCGTTTCGAGGAAGGCCATCGTGAGGTACTTCGCGCCGGAGGCTTTCGAGAGTGCGGCCGGGCTCACGCCGTCCTGGTACGACTGGAAATAGGGCGCAAGCACGTGCGCGGGCAGTGGGTTGCCGGTGGTCCCGTGGGCCGAAGCGACGCCCGACAGGCTGCCGGTCGCCAAAGCGCTGCCGGCCGTGAGCAGGGCCGCAGCCGTAGCGACCAGTCTCGAAACTCGCATCGCAACCCCCGCGCGCAGATGCGGCCATCTGGCCACATAGTTAGGAACCTTTACAACGCGCCGAACGTAACTTCAAGACTCCCCAGGTGTCAAGGGTCTAGACCTGCACCGCTAAGGATCGGTAAGGGCGGAAGAAGTCGCGCAGCTCCTGGGCGTAGAGCTCCGGCTCCTCGAACGGCGCGAAGTGACCACCCCGGGCGGGTTCAGTGACGTAGGCGGCGTTCGTCACGCGTTCAAGCCAGGCCCGAGGTGGCCGGACGACGTCACCATGAAAGATCGAAAAACCAGAGGGGATTTCGACCCGGCGGGCGAGTTGTGCGGGCGGGATCGCGGCGTTCGCGCTATACATCCGCATCGATGAGCCAATGGTTTCCGTCAGCCAGTAGATCGTGACGTTCGTGAGGATCTCGTCCTTCGTAAAGCTCTGCTCGATGTCGCCGTCGCAGTCGCAGTCGCTCCACCCTCGGAGCTTCTCGACGATCCAGGACGCGAGCCCGGCCGGTGAATCGTTGAGCCCGACCGCGGCCGTTTGCGGTTTGGTGCGATGCATCGCGCCGTATGCGCCCTCGGCCGCTCCCCATGTTGCGACACTCGCGAACCACTCGCGCTCTTCCGGCGAGAGGTCGGCCGGGTCACCGGTGAACAGCGGCAGGCCGGCGTCGGTGCGGTGGACGGCAACGACGCGATCGGGATAGTCGAGCGCGAGGTAGCGACTGACATGGCTGCCGATATCGCCACCTGCCGCGCCGAACGTCTCGTACCCGAGCGCGCTCATGAGTTCGGCCCACAATCCGGCGACCGCGATCGAATTGATGGGCGGCCCGATGGGCGCGTCGGAGTACCCGAAACCCGGCACGTCGGGCACGACCACGTCGAACGCATCGGCCGGGTCGGCGCCGTGCGCGCCCGGATCGGTAAGGAGCGGCACGACCTTCGAGTAGCGCCAGAACGAGTCGGGCCAGCCATGGGTCAGGACTAACGGCATTGCAGGTTGTGTCGCCGCGCGGGCGTGCACGAAGTGGATGCCTCGGCCGCCGAGCGTTAGGCGAAAGCGGGGTAGCCCGTTCAGTGCAGCTTCTTGCGCGGGCCAATCGAACTCGTCCGCCCAGTACGTGACGAGCTCGCGCAAGTAGTCGACATCGGTGCCAAGCGACCAGCCCGAATCGCCCGGCGCGTCAGGCCAGCGCGTTGCGCGCAACCGCGCGCGTAGATCGTCGAGTGCATCGGGGTCGGTGTGGGAGGTGAACGGCTCGGGAGGGTCTGACATGTGTCGCACATTACCGATCGTCACCGACAGCGGTCGCGGCAATAAGCGTCAGGACAGCGACCGAAACCGAACCGTCTCGGGAAGAGCCTCGAGCTCCGCGATCATGTCGGTCGTAAAGGTCGATCCGATGTCGGTCACGACATAGCCGATCTCACCAGTGGTGGCCAGCAGCTGCGCTTCGACGTTTGCGTCGTGCGCGGCGAATATGCCGTTGATCCTCGCGAGAACGCCGGGGACGTTGCGATGAACGAGGAGCATGCGATGGGTACCCGGATTCTGGCGCAGCGTTATGCGCGGCATGTTCACACTCATCGCCGTTGAGCCGTCGACCAAGAAATCACGAAGCTTGGTCGCGACGAACTGGCCGATGTCCTGTTGGGCCTCTTCGGTCGAGCCGGCAATGTGCGGCGTCAGGATCACATTGGGTAGGCCTCTGACCTCGGAGACGAACTCGTCGCCACGTCCACTCGGCTCGTCTGGAAACACGTCGATTGCGGCGCCCGCGATGTGACCCGACTCGATGTGCGTCCGCAGCGAGGCGTAGTCGACGACGAAGCCGCGGGAGAGGTTCATGAACAGCGAGCCCGTCTTCATCGCGTCGAACTCGTCCGCGCCGAACAGGTTCGCGTTGTCGTGCCGGCCGTCAACATGCAGGGAAACGACATCCGCTTGTGCCAGCAACTCGTGCATCGACTCGCAACGTCGAGCGTTCGATAGCGAAAGCCGATCGATGACGTCGTAGTAGATGACGTTCATGCCGAGGTTCTCCGCGAGCACCGACAGCTGTGTGCCGATGTTGCCGTATCCGACGATGCCCAGGGTGCGGCCGCGTACCTCGTGCGCACCCTCGGCGGACTTGTCCCAGATCCCGGCGTGCATCAGCGCGTTCTTCTCGGTCAGGTGTCTAGTGAGCGCGATGATCTCGGCGAGAGCGAGTTCGACGACGCTGCGGGTATTGGAGAACGGCGCATTGAATACGGCGATGCCGCGCCTCGCGGCCGTCGCGAGATCGATCTGGTTGGTGCCAATACAGAACGCGCCGATCGCTTGGAGATCGGTCGCGGCCTCAAGAACGCGTGCGGTCACCTGCGTCTTCGAACGAATGCCAAGCAGTTGGACGCCGGGTAGTGCGGCGATGAGCTCGTCCTCGTCCAATGCACGGGTGTTCGTCTCAACTGCGTAGCCGGCCTCGCGCAAGAGCGCTTCGGCATCAGGATGGATGTTCTCTAAGAGCAGGGCTCGGATCTTGGCGTCGGACACATTGCCCAGTATCCCGCGTGGCGGTGGACGTCGGACCTCAGCCCGTGAGTTGTGCCGTTTCCGTCAACACTCAAGAAGCGCCGCTTGGTCTCGATGCCTTCGCTGGTCACGGTGCAACCGAGTGATTGCCACGTCGACGTATGGACGTCATGGGGTCCGAACTCGCCACACAGTGTCGGAGTCGAAGTTCGAAATCCACAATGATCCGAATCCGACGGTTATTTCGCCGCCCTCCGCGGTGGGGTCGGCGGGGAAGGTGGCCGACGGTGCGCCGGTCGACAGGCTCAGCTGGGAGACGACACCGCTGGCGGTACGCACCCATAGGCTGCCTGACGCGTTCACCGGCGTGTCATCACCGAAGTCGACCATCTGCGCGAAGCCGGCGAGTGCGACTTTCGTCGATTCACCGGACGTGGTGTCGACGCGGACGAGGAAGGTGTCAGCCGGGCCCTTGAGCCAGAGCACTCCGTTGGCGTACGTCATGCCCATGCCGAGATCGGTCGTCGGAGTGTGTAACTGCCCGACGACCGCTCCAGTGGTTGGATCGACTTTGGAGATCACCCCGCTGTAAGCGTTGCTGTCGATGTTCTCGTCGGCGTTCCAGATGTACCCGCCGCCGATCACGCCTTCGTCGCCGGGCGCGGCGATCGCCATCTTCGTCTTCAGCGTCGTCGGATCAACTTCTAGCAGCTGGGTGGAATCGACCGACGTCGCCCAGAGCGAGCCATCGAGGTCGCCGATCACCTCGGAAGCCTGGAGGCTGCCGACAACCTGGTTGGTGGTTGGATCGATCGCGAGTTCCTTCGTGCTGTCGTCGCAAAAACCCGTCCACACGCGGCCCGATGCGATAACCAATGGCCCACAGGTCGACTGACCCAGGTCGATCTTCGCGCTGACCTTGTCGGTTTGCGGGTCGATCCGATACAGCGTGTTAGCGCGATGGGTGGCCACCCAGACCGAGCCGAATCCCACCACGATCGGATTCGGCGCCGACCCCTTGTCCAGCGGTATTTCGGCTAGGACGCCGGACGGTAGGACAGCGGGTGTGCTTACAGCCGATGCCTGCAAGGACGACGACACCCCGGGTGTTTGAGTCGTCGACGTCGTGGATGGACCCGTGGATGAGGCCGTTGACAGCGATGGCGAAGCCGACGAAGCCGCTCCCGACGAGGCGTGAGAACTGCATCCCGACGCGACCGATACCAACACCGCAAGGCCGCCAGCGCCTAGAAACATGCTTCGCATTGCCGTCCCACCTCTCCTGCCAAAGCGACGTCCGTTACGCCGCTAGACCTGCGGCCAGGCTTGGGCATACTGGTTGTCGTTCGCTATATGTGCCGGTAATCGCGCGGGTTGGGGGCATCGTGCCGCTACTCGCCCAGGACCTCCCGCCATCCTTGTACGTCGAAGTGCTCGGCCCGTTGGCCGCGCGTGCCGGTGGACACCGCCTCGATATCGGGCCGATCAAGCAGCGTGGCGTGCTGGCTGCGCTCGTGTGTAGTGGCGGGAAGCTGGTAACCGTCAGCGAGCTGATCGATGGCCTGTGGGGACAGGATCCGCCGCCAACGGCGACCAAGATGATCCACGCGTTCGTGTCGAGGCTGCGCTCCATTCTTGGGCCGGAATCCGGCCGCCTCGAAACGATCGGCCGCAGCTACCGGCTGGTCGTCGGGCCCGATGAAGTTGATGTTTTCCGGTTCCGGCAGTTGGTCAAGCGGGCAGAACAGTTGCGCCGCAGTGAGCCGGCGTCCGCCCTTCTCGCTCTTGACCAGGCAACGGCGCTATGGCGTGGCGCCCCGCTCGCCGACCTGGCCGAACTCCCGATGGCAACGACGCTGCGACCTGCGTTGGATGAAGAACGGCTCATGGTCTTCGATTCTCGTATTGACCTGCTGCTGGAACTTGGCCGCAACCAGGAAGCGATTCCGGAACTGCGCCGGATGGCCGACGGCGAGCCGTTGCGTTCGCGTCCGCACGACCGCTTGATGCTCGCGCTGTATCGCAGCGGGCGCCAGGCTGAGGCCCTCGAGGTCTTCACCCGCCATCGCGGCGCGCTTGCCGCCGAAGGTCTGGATCCGAGCCACGCTGCCGCTACGTTGCAGCAGCAGATTTTGCGCCAGGACCCGGCGATCATGCTTGTGTCGCCGGTCGTGAGCGCCTCGGTCGCCACTCCTCTTCCTGCGGCTAGCACGACCTCCCCGATCCCAACCGCGGGTCGCCGAAGATGGCGATGGGTGGCAGTCGCGTCAGTTCTCACGGTCGGCGCGGCGAGCGCCGCGATCGCTATTTCGGCACACCACGCGGCCACTCGCGGCGCGCTTGGGGTGAGCCGCAGCATTGCGTCGGACAGCGTCATCTCCGTCGATTCCGTTACCGGCGCGGTGGTGTCTTCGGCGTCCTCGGTTGGGCATGATCCCGGCCCGATCTCGATCAGTGCCGATTCGGTGTGGACAGCCAGTGGCGATGACCACACAGTGACGCGGATCGACATCAAGACGGGCAGGGTGCTCTCCACCTATGGCTTGGCCGCACCGGCCGTCGGGCTCGTTGCCGGGCCCGACACGGTGTGGATTAGTGATGGGTTTGACGGCACGCTGTCTCGCATCCTGATTGACGCCGACCAGCTGACCCAGCCGTTCTTTCCCGATCACCGGGTGAGCGGATTGGTGGCGGTCAGTGTGGCTGGCCAAGACGTCTGGGTGGCGCTCGCCAACCACGCCCTTGTCGATCTCGACTCCCGCAGTTTGCAGGTTAAGTCGACGAGCCAGTTACCGCAGCCCGCCGACGCCGTCACGGTCGTAGACAACGCCGTGTGGGCAATTGCCGCGAACCCTGGCGGTGCCTTTCGAGTACAAGACGGTCGACTGCGCGTCCTTGCGGTCACCGGACGACCAAGAGCGATCACAGCCGGCCTCGGCTCGGTATGGGTAGCAACCAGCGACCCGAATCGACTCTGGCGAATCGCGCCTGACGGAACGGTAGCGGGATTCAAGGACTTGGCCGGCCCGCCGAACGCGGCAACCACAAGCGCTGACGGTGTCTGGATTGCTGAAGGAACATCGGGTGACCTTGAACGGGTAGACCCGAGCGGACAGCGAGTGCAGACCATCCTCGCGATCGGGCGTCCCATCGGCGGCCTGGCCGCCGACGGAAACCAGATTTGGATGACCGTCGACTGACGTCAGCGCCGATACTTCGGACTAGCCGGCGGCCATGTCGACGAAGCGGCTGTAGTGGCCCTGGAATGCAACGACGATGGTGCTCGTCGGTCCGTTACGGTGCTTGGCCACGATCAGGTCAGCCTCGCCGGCACGCGGTGACTCTCGCTCATACATGTCTTCGCGATGCAACAGGATCACCACATCGGCGTCCTGCTCGATGGCACCCGACTCACGAAGGTCGGAGAGCTGCGGTCGCTTGTCGGTGCGCTGCTCAGAGCCTCGGTTGAGCTGAGACAACGCGATCACTGGAACTTCGAGTTCTTTCGCCAACAGCTTCAACGACCGCGAGATCTGGCTGACCTCTTGCTGCCGGTTCTCGACCTTCGAGTGGGATGTCATGAGTTGCAAGTAGTCGACGATGACGAGCCGCAACTCGTTGCGTTGCTTGAGGCGCCGCGCCTTTGAACGGATCTCCATCATGGTCAAGTTCGGCGAGTCGTCGATGTACAGCGGTGCGCTGGCCATCTCACCGAGTCGCCGGGTGAGTTTCACCCAGTCGTCATCGCGCATCTGACCGGTGCGCATGGTCTGGAGCGGGATGCGTGACTCTGCCGACAGTAACCGCATGGTGATCTCGTGCTTGCTCATCTCCAGCGAGAACAGGACCGACGTCTGGTTCGCGCGAATCGAGGCCGCCCGCGCAATGTCGAGACCGAGTGTCGAGTTGTGCGTCGGGATCATCGAGTGTCCAGCGAGGTAAAGGTGCGCAGCGTTGTCGACTTCGACGCACCGGACCGGAATCGACGCGATCGGACGCACGTCGACGATAAACCGCGAACCATTTCGTGGGGTGTGTTGCGTGGCCTGCGCCTTCAACGCCAAGCGTTTGCGCTCGAGACGGAAGGGGTTGTCGGCAGGCGTGAACGACGTCGTATATGCCGTAGCGGATGTGGTGTGACCGTTCAGCGATCTCGTGGTGAAGCCACACCGGTAGCCGAGGCTGACCACGAGCTCACGCACGTTGCTGGCCAGTTGAGCATCGACGACGCTGATCTGCACCGCACCTGTCGGTGACACCGTTGCTTCGCTGTCAAGCAGGCCAGCAAGGAGTGCCCGACGCTGCTCCTCCGACGCGCGCAGGTAGTCAGTCGGAATGTGCTTGTTGTTGAGCACACCGATTCGCCCAAGTTGGGTCAAGCCCTCGTCGAGCGTCAAACCCTCGGCTTCGATGTGCCAACTGATCTCGGCGTCGTCGCTGGTCATCCGCGCCAGCGCCGAGCGTCCGGCGGCCAGCCAGACTCCTAGTGCGTACGGGGCAATCGGCAGTCGGCGCTCGTCGAGCTGGAGAGGCAATGCCGTTGCTACTGAGTGACTTGGGCGCGTGTCCGCCGTCACACCTCGCAACGTCTCGGCGATCTCCTGTGTCGTACGTACCCCGGATCCGCGGCTGGCTCGAGTCTCTGTGAGCCATTGGTGCTGGGCGTCAGCCACGATGACTGAACCGTCGTCGAACTCGACTTCGTAGCACGGACGGTCGAGGAGCACACCAGTTGCCGCGACCACCTTCGTCGGCCGGCCGTCAGCGCCCATCAACCAGTCGCCCACGACGACCTCGCCCATCGTCGTCCAGCCGAATGGCGTTGGCAGTGGCGTTTCGAGCGCGAGTGCTTTGCCCATTGCGGGTCGGCCGGCGATGACGACGAGCTGGCCGGGGTGCAAACCGTTCGTCAATGCGTCGAGGTCCGCAAAGCCAGTCGGGACGCCGGTCAGTCCGCCGCCGCGATGACCGCTCGCCTCGATCTCGTCCATCGTCGGCTGCAAGAGCGACTCGAGGATGCTGTAGTCCTCGGTTTGGCGGCGCTCGGTGACGTCGTAGATCGCGGCCTGAGCACGATCGACGATGTCGTCGACTTCATTGCCAACGCCCGAGTAGCCGAGCTGCACGATGCGCGTGCCGGCCTCGACAAGCCGTCGCAAGATGGCGCGCTCGGCGACGATCTTCGCGTAGTAACCCGCGTTCGCAGCGGTCGGAACAGATGAGATGAGCGTGTGTAGGTAAGGCGCGCCGCCGACTCGCGCGCTCTCGCCGCGCTTGGTCAGCTCCGCCGCAACCGTCACCGCGTCTACGGGCTCGCCACGGCCGTAGAGGTCGAGCACCACATCGAAGATGGTCTGGTGCGCGGGACGGTAGAAGTCAGCACCGTGCAGCGCCTCGACGACATCGGCGATCGCATCTTTGCTCAGCATCATGCCGCCGAGCACGGACTGCTCGGCGTTGATGTCCTGAGGCGGTGTGCGGTCTACTTCCCGTGACGACGAACCCGGGAGTTCGATCACACTCACTGCTGCACCTCGCGCGCCTGGTAACTCATGAATGACATACGTACGGCGAACCAGAGACATTTCGTGCTGGCGCGCTACACGGAGCCTTCGCAAGCTCCGGCTGCACGGCGTGCACCTGCGTTGTAGGACCTTAGAGAGTCCAATCTTGCGCGGGAAGTGCCGCTTGCGGGTTCACCTGTGCGCGACCTGGGGACAACGCCTCCAGTCCTGGGGACGAGGTGTGGACGACCGTGTGCAGGACGCAAGCACCCCATCGCGACTGGCCGCTGCCGCCTTGCTTAACTCCATCCACTGCATGTGGACAGAAGAAATCTGAGCGATTTCACCGAACTGTCTCAGCCCGTGGACGCCCGCTGCGTCAGAACCAGGTGCGCGAGCAACGCGGTCCATCCGGTCTGGTGCGATGCACCGAGACCCTCGCCGGTGTCGCCGTGGAAGTACTCGTGAAACCACAGCAGCCCGTCGGGCCAGAAGCGCCTGCCGGACGCCGGTAGCCGGCCGTCGTCCGCTGGTAGGAGCAGTCCGACCAATCGGCGAGAGAGTTCGTCCGCGGCATCGGCCAGCGTCACCTCGTTGCCCGAGCCGGTCGGAACCTCAACCATGAAGTCGGCACCGAGGTGCTTGTCGAAACGCCTTAGCGCCTCGACGAGCAACGCGTTCAGCGGCAGCCACACCGGACCGCGCCAGTTCGAGTTGCCACCGAACAGCCCGGTCGACGACTCGCCAGGCTCGTAGTCGACGCGGAAGTCCTGACCGTCGACGTTGAACATGAACGGGTGGTCGCGATGGTAGGCGGAGATCGACCTGACGCCGTGTGGTGAGAAGAACTCGGCTTCGTCCAACATGCGGCTCAACAGCCGGCGCAACTGGCCGGGATCGACCATCGAGAACAGCGTGTCATCGTCCACTGTCTCCGCGACGCAGTGCGTTAGCAGCGGTCGATTCGTTGTGAACCACCGAAGCCGGCTCGCGAAGCCAGGCAGCTTCATCAGCACCGAGTTGGATACGTGACTCACGGCGCACACCGCAATCAGTCCGACGAGCGATCGAACCTTTATCGGCAACCGCTCACCGTCAGGCAGTCGTAACTGGTCGTAGAAAAATCCATCGGTTTCGTCCCAGAGGCCCTGCTGTTGCGCTGCCGTCGCGATGTGTGCGAAGTGTTCGAAGAACTTCGTCGCGACGTCCTCGTAAGTAGGGTCGTTTATGGCGAGCACGAGTGCCATGTCGAGCAAGTCGAGGCAGAACATCGCCATCCACGCGGTGCCGTCGCTTTGCTCGAGCTCTCCGGCGTCCGGTGAAAGTCGCGAACGATCGAACGGACCGATGTTGTCGAGCCCGAGAAATCCACCCTGGAAAAGGTTGTTGCCGTCGTGGTCCTCCTGGTTGACCCACCAGGTGAAGTTGAGCAGCAGCTTGTGGAACGCCCGCTCAAGAAAGTCGTAGTCCGTGCTCCCCGACACCTCGAACACCCGCAGTGCAGCCCACGCGTGCACCGGCGGATTCACGTCCGAGAAGTTCCACTCGTACGCCGGCAGCTGGCCGTTCGGGTGCATGTACCACTCGCGTAGCAGCAGCAGAAGCTGCTGTTTGGCGAACGCTGGGTCGGCGTGCGCGAGCACAACGCAGTGAAACGCGAGGTCCCACGACGCGTACCACGGGTACTCCCACGTGTCCGGCATTAGCAGCACGTCGTGGTTGTTCAGATGCGTCCACCGACCGTTGCGGATGTCGCCGCGACCCTTCGGCGGCGGTGGGCCGGCAGGATCGCCGTCCAGCCATTTCTGCACGTCGTAGTGGTAAAACTGCTTGCTCCACAGCATTCCTGCGATCGCTTGCCGAACGACGGCAGCCTCGCCGGCCGGGACGTTGCCCGACAACGTTGCATAGAACTGATCGGCCTCGGCCTCCCGAGTCGCGAGCAGCGCATCGAAGCCAGTGCCGAAATCTGCCGAAGTAACCTGCCCAGCCTGCAAACGCAGCTTGATCACCCGCGTCTCACCTGCTGCTAGCACCAGCCGATACCGCAACGCGGCCTTCGTGCCGTAGCCCTGCGGGTTCACGGTCGGTGTGCCGTGGACGATGTAGTCGCCGATGCCATCTTTCGGATAGGCGGGCCCGGGCTGCCCGTAAAGCCGCTGCGTATTCGTCTCGTTGTCGCACGCGAGCGCTCCCACGAAATCGGTCGCGTCGCCGGTCAAGGTCAGCGTGCCGATCTTTTGCTGGACGGCGATCAGTGCCGACCCTGAAGACGTGATCCTCGGTTCGGGCGAGGCGTTCGCCAGCCCCCACCGCCAGGTGTTGCGGAACCACAGCGTCGGGAGCACGTCGATCGTCGCGGGGTCCGGACCAGCATTGCTAACGGTGATCCGCATGCACAGGTCGTCGACGGTCGCCTTCGCATAGTCGACCGTGACGTCGAAGTAGCGGTTGTCGAGAAACGCGGTCGTGTCGTCGATTTCGTACTCGGGCTCGAGCCGTGACCGCCGTCCGTTCTCCGCTATTAGGTCGTCATAGGGGAAGGCCTGCTGCGGGTAGTGGTACCGCCAGCGCATCCAGGAATGTGACGGTGTGCCGTCGACGAACCAGTAGCGCTCTTTGACGTCCTCGCCGTGGTTGCCCTGGCTATTAGTCAGGCCGAAGAGCCGTTCCTTCAAGATCGGGTCGTTGCCGTTCCACAGCGCGAGGGCCAGACACCACGTCTGGTCGGCGTCGCAGAACCCGGCCAGGCCGTCTTCGTTCCACCTGTATGTACGCGAACGAGCCGCGTCGAAGGGAAAACTGGCCCAGGCATCGCCGTCCGCGCTGTAGTCCTCGCGCACGCTGCCCCAAGCCCGCTCCGACAGATAGGTGCCCCACCGCCGCCAGTTGGTGCTGCCGGCGTCGGCTTCGCGAATCCGCAACCGCTCGGCGTCCATCTCGTTCATGGGCTAACTGTCCCATCCCGGTAGTCTGGCTTTGCGTCAGTCCGCCCCGACCCTCGCCCCAGGAGCGCCCGTGACCCGCGTCGTCGTCGACGTCATGCTCAAGCCGGAGATTCTCGACCCCCAGGGCCAGGCGATTCTCGGCGCGCTTGGCCGGCTCGGCAGGTCTGGAGTCGCGTCAGTGCGACAGGGCAAACACTTCGAGATCGAGTTGGACGGCGAGGCGGACCCCGCTGCATTAGCGCAGGTCGAAGAGCTGGCCGCGAACTTCCTTTCAAACCCGGTGATCGAGGATTTCGTCGTGACCGTGGGTGCCTCGTGACGGTCTCGGTCGGTGTTGTGACGTTCCCAGGGTCGCTTGACGACCGTGACGCCCTGCGGGCGATCGCGGCAGCTGGCGCCGAGCCGATTTCCTTGTGGCACAAGGATCCTTCGCTCCATGGCGTCGACGCGGTCGTGCTGCCCGGCGGCTTCTCTTACGGCGACTACTTGCGGTGCGGCGCCATCGCCCGGTTCTCACCGGTGATGGATCTGATCATCGCCGGCGCGCGCGAGGGGCTCCCGGTGCTGGGCATCTGCAACGGATTCCAGGTGCTGTGCGAGGCGCACCTGCTGCCTGGGGCGCTGATGAGGAACGCCCGCCTGCACTTCACCTGCCTCGATCAAGCCCTGTCGATCGAGAACGCCGAAACCGCCTGGACCAACGGCTACGCCCAGGGATCGCGAGTGGTCATTCCGATCAAGAACGGCGAGGGCCGGTTCGTCGCTTCGCAGGCCACGCTCGACGAGCTCGAGGCGGAGGGTCGGGTCGTGGCGCGCTACCTAGGTGGCGCACCCAATGGCTCGATGCGCGACATCGCCGGCATCACCAACGAGCGCGGCAACGTCGTCGGTTTGATGCCGCACCCCGAGCACGCCATCGACCCACTCACCGGGCCGAGCTCCGACGGGATGACGTTCTTCACGAGCATCGTCAAGGCGCTGATCGCCGCGTGACGATCGATTCGGTCAGCAACGCCGCTTCGACGCCCGACGTCGTCCTGCCCTTTGCCGCTCTTGGTTTGAAGGACGACGAGTTCGCGCGGATCGTCGAGATCCTCGGTCGGCGGCCGACGTTGTGCGAGCTGGCGATGTATTCGGTGATGTGGAGCGAGCATTGCTCGTATAAGTCGAGCAAGCGGCACCTGCGTCAGTTCGCCGAGCGAATTCCCGTGCAAGCCAAGGACATTCTGCTTGTTGGCATGGGTGAGAACGCGGGCGTCGTCGACGTCGGTGAGGGCTTCGCGGTGACGTTCAAGGCGGAGTCGCACAACCATCCGAGTTACGTCGAGCCTTACCAGGGGGCGGCGACAGGAGTCGGCGGCATCGTTCGCGACATCTTGACGATGGGCGCGCGGCCGGTCGCGGTGATGGATTCGCTGCGGTTCGGCCCTGCTTCGGCGCCTGACACGTTGCGGGTGCTGCCTGGCGTGGTTGCGGGCATCGGTGGTTACGGCAACTGCCTCGGGCTGCCGAACATCGGCGGCGAGATCGTGTTCGACCCGTCGTACTTAGGCAATCCGCTGGTGAACGCGCTGGCGGTCGGCGTGATGCGCACCGACGGCATCAAGCTCGCCACTGCTCCAGGGCCCGGCAACAAGGTCGTGCTGTTCGGCGCGCGAACCGGCGGCGACGGAATCGGCGGCGCCTCGGTGCTCGCGAGTGCGACGTTCGAAGCTGAGGGTCAGCGCAAGCGGCCGAGCGTGCAGGTCGGTGACCCGTTCGCCGAGAAGGTGCTGATCGAGTGCTGCCTGGAGATCTTTGCGGCCGATCTTGTTGCCGGCATTCAGGATCTCGGCGCCGCCGGTCTCTCGTGCGCGACGTCTGAGCTGGCATCGGCCGGCACCGGCGGCATGCGGATCGTGCTCGACACGGTGCCGTTGCGCGACCCGACGCTTGCGCCCGAAGAGATCTTGATGAGCGAGTCGCAAGAACGCATGTGCGCGGTCGTCGAGCCGTCGAAAATCGCTGCGTTCATGGAGATCTGCACCAAGTGGGACGTCACCGCGACCGTCATCGGCGAGGTCACAGACGGCGACCGGCTCGACATCTACTGGCGCGACGAACTGGTTGTCTCGGTGCCACCGCGCACGGTTGCGCATGAAGGCCCGGTGTACGACCGACCCCTCTCGCGCCCGGCAGATCTCGATGCGTTGCATGCAGATGATCCGGTGCTGCTGCCACGGCCTCGGTCAGGCCCTGAGCTGCTATCGACTTTGCTCGCGCTTGTGGTCTCACCGAACCTGGCTGACAAGTCGTGGGTCACCGATCAGTACGACCGCTACGTCATGGGCAACACGACGCTGGCGATGCCCGACGACGCCGGCATGATCCGGGTCGACGACTCGACCACCCTCGGCCTTGCACTCGCACTCGACGGCAACGGTCGCTACACCCGGCTCGATCCGTATTTTGGCGCCCAGCTTGCGCTTTGTGAGGCGTATCGCAACGTCGCCGCGTCGGGCGCGGTGCCGTTGGCGATCACTGACTGCCTGAACTTCGGCTCACCCGAGGACCCCGAGGTGATGTGGCAGTTCACCGAGGCGATCCGCGGCATCGCTGACGGCTGTGTCGCGCTGGGAATTCCAGTGACCGGCGGCAACGTCAGCTTCTACAACCAGACCGGCTCGACCCCGATCAACCCGACGCCAGTCATCGGTGTGCTCGGCGTAATTTCCGACGTCCAACTGCGGCGATCGATCGCGTTTCCTGTTGATGGCGAGCAGATCTTCCTGCTTGGTATCACCCGCGAAGAGTTCGGTGGATCCGAGTGGGCGCACGTCGCCCACGGGCACCTCGGTGGTCACCCGCCGCTCGTCGATTTCGACGCCGAGATCGCGCTGGCTTCGGTCCTGCACGAAGCTGTTGGTGTCGTGTCGGCGGCGCACGATTTGTCGGACGGCGGGTTGGCGCAGGCCCTCGTCGAGTCGTGCCTGCGCGGTGGTCGGGGTGCGCAGATCGCGTTGCCGGCGGACGTCGAGCCGTTCGTGGCGCTGTTCTCCGAATCGTCTGCCCGGGCCATCGTCTCTGTGGCTGCCGATCGCGTCGGCCGGCTGGCGTCGCTGGCCGCAGCTCACGGCGTCCCGCTACTTGCTCTTGGTACTACTGGCGGATCGACCCTCGATGTTGAGGGTCAGTTCACCGTCGCAATCGAGGAGCTCGCCGCTGCAGCGAGCGGCACATTTCACAGCCTCTTCGGTGAACGCGGGTAACGTTCAACGGGTGCGCCTGAGCGAACGTGGATCCGCCGTTGCAGACGCATGTACCGCGCAATGGCAATCGCTCGCCGACGCTGTCGCGGCCCTGCCCGATTCGGTGTTCGACGAGGCGAGCTCGTTGCCTGGATGGCGTGTTGCCGATCTCGTGGCTCACCTGTCGATGTGCGCTGGTGCGCCGGCGCGCTGGCTAGCCGAGCCCGCGCCCGACCGCGCGGAAGTGAACGCCGCCGACTATCTGCTTTGCCTTACGGCGGCCGCGCCGGGCATAGACGAGCGGACAGTCTCGCTTGCTGCCGGCAAGACGCCGGCGCAACTGCGGGCCCTAGTGGCAGAGGCTGTTGCTTCGTTGCACGACGTCGTCGTGGAGACCGATCCGGCCCGAGTGATCCCGACCCGGCTCGCGCCGATGCGGTTCGACGACTTCTTGGTGACCCGGGTGGTCGAGGGCGTGGTGCACGGCCTTGATCTGCAGCCGGCTATCGACGCAGATGCGGGTGCGTTGCGCGTTGCGACGCGGGCGCTGCTTGCGGCGTTGCTCGTGAAAGCGCCTGGGCACACAGTCGAGGTCAGGGTGCCGCCGATCGCGGCCGTGCAGTGCGTCGAGGGTCCCCGTCACACCAGGGGGACGCCGCCGAACGTCGTCGAACTCGATCCGGTGACGTGGGTGCGGCTTGCTGCCGGCCGGCTGCCGTGGGCGGACGCTGTCTCCGACGGCAGGGTGCGCGCCAGCGGCGAGCGGAGCAACATCAGTGCCCTGCTGCCCATCCTCTGAGCAGAGCTTTTGATCTACGATCCGCTATCGTCGACGCACGAGGGCATCCGACGTCACCGCAGCCTCCGTGTTGCGGCAAGCCAGACATCGCGCTGGCCTGACCCAACGTGAGCTTGCGCAGCGGGCGGGTGTGAGCCAAAGCGTTGTGGCCGCGTACGAGTTAGGTACGCGGGAGCCCTCACTGGCCACACTGGCTGCTCTTGTCGACTCAACTGGGGTCGCTCTAACTGTTGGGCTCGGCTCGAAGTTACCCGTCCCTCGACAGGTCTCGACTGGTCCGATCGGGCATCGGCTGCGCCGTCATCGCGCGGCCGTCCTCGCCGTAGCCGAGAAGCACGGTGTCAGCGACGTCCGTGTTTTTGGAAGTGTCGCTCGGGGTGAAGAGGGCGAGGACTCTGACCTCGACTTGCTCGTCCGCCTGCCTGATGGAGTCGGCCTGTTCGCGCTCGCCCGCTTCAAGCACGAGCTTGAGGAGCTACTGCGCGTTTCCGTCGACGTGATCCCCGATGAAGGCGTCAAGCCGCGGCTGCGTGCCAGCATCGATGAAGATTTGGTGCGGCTGTGAGTCGAAGCGACCGAGACCGACTGCTCGACATAGTCGATGCGATCGCCGGGATGCGAGACCTGCTTGCACGCGATTGTCAGTGAGACTGTCAGGAAGGAGTTGCTGACTTCACATCTGGTGTGGCTGGAAAGTTCGCCGTTTTGTCCGGTCCCAACGACCACACCGGGTGTGAAGTCGGTCCGGCCCGAAGAAGATCTAGGCCTGCAGGTTTTCGGCCAGCACTGAGCGGTGGGTCGGCAGGGCGGCCTGATAGCGGGCGCGGCCCTCGTCGGTTAGGTGAGCGAAGATGCCGCGGCGGTCTTGCGCGCACATGACGCGGGTTACGAGGCCCTCCTCTTCGAGCCGGCCGACGACCCGAGACAGAGCGCTCTGACTGAGGTGGACGATGTCCGAGAGGGCCTGCATCCGGCATTCGCAGTGGGGCTGACCAGCCAATTCGTCGAGGACTTCGAACTCGCTCACCCCGAGCCCGTGCTCGCCGAGCGCCTTTTCCAGCGCGCAGGTCACCCGCGCGTGCTGTTCGAGCAGGGTCCGCCACCGATCGACCAGGGGACCCTCAATGCTAGGCATGTGGTAACGGTACCGCGCAAATATGACCAACGCAAAATATTCTCTTGCAATCAATGCATGTGCATGTATTGTCGTCGCATGGACCTTTCAGATACTCACCCAGCCGGTCATCCCGCCGCCACGCAATTGCGCTGGAGCCCTGCTCTTTGGGCCGCGCTCATCGTGCTGTGCGGCGTCGTTTTCCTTGATGCGCTCGACGTCTCGATGGTCGGCATGGCGCTCCCGTCGATCCAGCGCGACCTCAAGCTCAGCACCGACCAGCTGCAGTGGATCGTCTCCGGCTACGTGCTCGGGTATGGCGGCCTGTTGCTCCTCGGTGGTCGTGCGGCCGACTTGCTCGGACGGCGGCGGGTGCTGTTGTGGGCACTTTCCGTCTTCGTGATCGCCTCGGCTCTGGGGGGACTCACGACCAACGGAGACCTGCTCATCACGGCCCGCTTCATCAAGGGCGCGAGCGCGGCCTTCACAGCCCCCGCCGCTCTTTCGATCATCACCACAACCTTCGCCGAGGGGCCCGTGCGCAACCGCGCACTCAGCATCTTCACGACTGTTGGCGCCAGTGGGTTCTCGCTCGGCCTCGTTCTGGGCGGGCTGCTCACTGAGCTCGGCTGGCGTTGGACGTTCTTGCTGCCGGCTCCGATCGCCGCGGCGCTGGTCGTCCTCGGTCGCAAGTACGTCGCACGCGACACCCACGCTCGCGGCACGGGTGGCTACGACATACCTGGAGCCGTAACGGCGACCGCCGGAATGTTGCTGCTCGTTCGCACGGTCGTCACAGCCCCGTCGTCCGGCTGGGGATCGGTAAGCACGGTCGGTGGCTTCATCGTGAGCGCTGCCTTGCTCGCTGCGTTCGTCACGATCGAACTGCGGTCACCGCACCCGCTGGTTCGCCTCGGGATCCTGCGTTCGGCACGGCTGGTGCGGGCGAACCTCGCTGCGATGGCGCTGTTCGGTTCTTACATCGGGTTCCAGTTCATCGGCACGCTGTACCTGCAGTCGCTGCTGGGCTGGTCGTCGCTGCACACCGCGTTCGCGTTCTTGCCTGCCGGGTTGTTCGTCGTCTTGGCATCGACGCGGATTGCGCCGGTCATCAACCGCTTCGGCACACCGAAGCTGCTGGTGGTCTCGTTCGCGGTGCTAACGGCGGGGTACGCGCTGTTCCTGCGCCTGGGCCCGAACGCCTCCTACGTCACGTTGCTGCTGCCGACGATGCTGCTGCTCGGTCTCGCGTTCGGCATCGGGTTCCCGTCGCTGAACGTGCAGGCGACGAGCGGGGTCGCGGACGATGAGCAAGGACTCGCGTCGGGGCTGCTCAACACCTCGTTCCAGCTCGGCGGTGCGATCGGCCTCGCGGTCATTACCGCAGTCGTGACGAGTCACACAGGAGCGGGAACTGGATCGAAGGCCGAGCTTGCCGGCTTCCGTCCGGGCATCGCGGTGGCAACCGGGATTGCGTTGCTCGGACTGCTCGTGTCGGTGGCCGGCGTGTGGAGTGAGCGGCGCGCTCAGGGCGCCGTCGTCGAGGACACCGACGACTTCGGGCCGGCCGACGAGGAGTTCGCGTTGGCGGGTCAAGACAGCTAGTCGGCGTTTGTCCACAGCTTGGAATGTGCTGCACAGGTTGACTTGTGCTGGCCCGCGCGGTGATCCGCGCGGGCCAGACTGCGCTGATGGACAAGGGGTCGACGCGCCACATCGACCTCGGGCGCAAGCGCCAGCTCTACGCGGCCCGTGGCCTGCCCTGGTACTGGTTTGTGGATCTTGCCAACAACGAGCTTGTGGTCCTGCGCAACGACTCCGGGGTGTTCGTCGAAGTGCAACGGCTCACCAGCGGGACGACGATGGGTCCGGTTGAGATCACCCTGACCGTCGCCGACTTGTAGAACGTCGGCGAGGAGTCGGCCGCATTCGCCCGGCGGCCCGTACACTGGAGCCAGATCCCGCACGTCCAGTGATCAACTCTCCGCGACCTCTCCGCGCTCGTTCTTAAAGGGAGCCCAGCAGGTGCCTCGTGGCGACGGCCGGCTGAATCACGATCTGCTCGATGAAGACAAGGGTCCGCAAGACGCCTGTGGCGTCTTCGGTGTGTGGGCCCCGGGTGAAGAGGTGGCTAACCTCACCTACTTCGCGCTCTACGCACTCCAACACCGCGGCCAAGAGTCCGCGGGTATCGCCGTCAGCGACGGCAAGAAAATCCTTGTCTACAAGGACATGGGCCTCGTCTCGCAGGTCTTCAACGAGTCGAACCTCGCCACCCTCAAGGGTGACATCGCGATCGGCCACGCCCGCTACTCGACGTCCGGCTCATCGGTCTGGGAGAACGCTCAACCGACGTTCCGGTCGACCGCGATCGGCAGCATCGCCCTCGCCCACAACGGCAACCTGACCAACACCGGTGATCTTGCGCAGCTGGTCGAGAAGGCGCAGGCCGACAGCGGCGAGATCGCGTTCGACCGTCGGCCGCTGCGCTCGACTTCCGATACAGACCTGGTCACATCCCTGCTCGCGAGTCACCCGGATCGCAGCCTCGAGACGGCGGCGGTGGAGGTGCTGCGGCAGGTCGAGGGCGCGTTCAGTTTCGTGTTCATGGACGAGAACACGCTCTACGCCGCGCGCGACCGGTACGGCGTGCGGCCGCTGGCGCTCGGCAAGCTCGAACACGGCTGGGTAGTCGCTAGCGAGACCGCTGCGCTCGACATCGTCGGCGCGTCCTATGTGCGTGAGATCGAACCTGGCGAGCTGCTTGCGATTGACGAGAACGGACCTCGGTCGGTGCGCTTCGCCGAGCCCGATCCGAAGTTCTGCGTCTTCGAATTCGTCTACCTCGCCCGCCCCGACTCGAACCTTGACGGTCGCAGCGTGCACGCGACTCGCGTCGAGGTGGGCCGCCAACTCGCACGTGAAGCACCGGCCGTCGCCGACATCGTGATGCCAACTCCCGACTCCGGCACGCCAGCAGCAATCGGCTACGCGGAAGAGTCCGGAATCCCTTATGCAGCAGGCCTTGTCAAGAACGCCTACGTCGGCCGCACATTCATCCAACCGTCGCAAACGCTGCGGCAACTCGGCATCCGGCTGAAGCTCAATCCGCTGCGCGATGTCATCCGCGGTAAGCGGATCGTCGTCGTCGACGACTCGATCGTGCGTGGCAACACGCAGCGCGCCGTCGTCCGCATGCTGCGCGAAGCCGGGGCAACAGAGGTTCACGTTCGCATCTCCTCGCCGCCGGTGAAATGGCCGTGTTTCTACGGCATCGACTTCGCGACGAGGGCTGAACTGATCGCGAACGGCCTGACCGTCGAAGAGATCCGGACGTCGATTGGCGCCGACTCGTTGTCCTTCGTCTCACTCGACGGCCTGGTTGCGGCGACCAATCGCCCGAAGCGAAATCTCTGTCGTGCGTGTTTCGACGGGGAGTACCCGACCGCGTTGCCCGACCCGCGTTTTATGGGCAAAGACATTCTCGAGATCACGCCGGTCGAGGCCTTGCTGGCCACCGTGCCGTCGACCGGCGGTCACACCGCTCTCGAACATCCGTGACGTGAGCGACCCCAACCCCGACTCCGTTACTTACGCCGCCGCGGGTGTCGACATCGAGGCTGGTGACCGCGCGGTCGAGTTGATGAGGGCATCGGTCCGCAAGGCATCGCGGCCCGAAGTAGTCGGTGGACTCGGCGGTTTTGCGGGCCTCTTCCGGTTCGACGCCGCGCGTTACCGCCAACCGTTGCTGGCCACGTCAACAGACGGCGTCGGCACCAAGGTCGCTATCGCCCAGGCGATGGACAAGCACGACACCATCGGCATCGATCTGGTCGGCATGGTCGTCGACGACCTCGTCGTGTGTGGTGCCGAGCCGCTGTTCATGACCGACTACATCGCCTGCGGCAAGGTGGTGCCAGAGCGCATCGCGGCGATCGTCAGTGGCATCGCCGAAGGGTGCAGGCGGGCCGGTTGCGCACTGATTGGCGGTGAGACCGCAGAGCATCCTGGATTGCTCGACGTTGACGAGTACGACCTTGCAGGCGCCGGTACCGGTGTTGTCGACGAAGACGCCGTGCTTGGCGCATATCGAGTGCGCGCCGACGATGTCGTGATCGCCATGGCGTCGAGCGGGCTGCACTCGAACGGCTACTCACTCGCCCGCCACGTGTTGCTCTCACGCGCTGGGCTCGCACTCGACGCGCATATCGACGACCTCGGCCACACCCTCGGCGAGGAGCTGCTGGTGCCGACGCGTATCTACAGCCTCGACTGTCTCGCCTTGATCAACGCGGTCGACGTCCACGCGTTTTCGCATGTCACCGGTGGCGGGCTCGCTGCGAACCTCGACCGTGTTTTGCCGGTTGGGGTCGACATCGAAATCGATCGGACGACGTGGGCTGCCCCGCCGATCTTCGGACTGATCCAGCGGCTCGGCGATGTCGCCACTCCGGAGCTGGAGCGCACCCTGAACATGGGCGTCGGGATGGTCGCGCTGGTTGCTGCGGCCGACGCCGACCGCGCGCTCGAGCTGTTGCGTTTGCGCGGTGTGACGGCGTGGGTCGCCGGGGACGCGCACGCAGGTGACGGTCCGGGCACAACCACCCTCGTCGGTTGATCACGTAAGGGGGGCTGCCGGGCACTCCAATAGGCGTGTGCACCTCTTGAAGTGACGGTTCGCCTAGCGGCAGGGTGTGCCGTGAGACGAAAACGGGGGCAACCGATGGGCGTCAAGCAACGTCGAACTGCCATGACAGCTCGCCGCGCGTCGGTCGCAATCGCGGCTCTCACCGTCACGTTGGCCGGATGCGCCAGCAGAACAGTCGGATCGTCGTCCCCCGAAGCGAGTCCGCCGAGTGCGTTCGGTTCGCCTCCGCAGAATGCTCAGCTGAGTGCTCAGGCGATCACGTTGAGCTCGCCCGGAGCGCCTAGCCCCGACACTGAGCAAGCGCGCAAGGCAGAGGCCGCGCTCGTCGCCAATTCGCTGCTGCGGCTGGTGAATTTACCCGCAGGCGCGACGCCGGTGACAAGCCCGCCGGCCGCGGGACTCACGGCGGCTCCGGAGTCGGAAGAGACCAATCGCATGGCGGTCGCGCACACCTTCTACACGGCCCCCGGCACCATCGACTCTGTGCTGACGTACGTCCAGACGCACCTGCCAGCGGGGTTCACCAGCAACGGCAGCGGCTACGGCGGTCCGCCATACACAGCGGAAGTGGACTTGTACGGCGAGCCCACGCCCGCGTTTCAGCAGCCGTGGCTCATGGTGAGCGTCGGGCTGAGCGGGTCGCTGGTCGGCGTCCGAGTCGATTCGCAGGTCGTGTGGCTGCCAGTCCGGACGCCCGCCGAGTTCATTCCGGCGACGGTGCAGGGCGCGACGGTGGTCGCTACGGGCGATAGCCAAGACGCGACGAACAAGACGCTGAACCTCAATGCGAAGGACGCCCGCGCGTTGGCGGCGACCATCAACGCACTGCCGACTGCAACGGATGCCGCACACGGGTGCCCAGGCATTTCATCCCGGATCACGGTCACCTTCGCGTCGACGCGCAAATTCGTGGTCACCGACAGTCTCTGCGGCGTGTACCTCGATGCCGGCGACGGCGTGAATCTCCAGCTGTCTGACCGAGGGATTCTGCAGCCAGACTTAAACAAGCTGCTTGGCCTGCCGGCCTACTGGCCGCTGTCGAGTCCGGAGCCCGGCGTCCCGCCTGCTGCGGGCAGCCCGGCGTCGAGCCCCAGCATCACGCACTTCCTGTGCACGCCGCCTGGCTGGTCGCCACTGACGGCGACCGCGCAGGAGCTTCAGGAATACGGCTACCCGCCACGGCCCGATGCGGCCCACGACCAGGGGTGGTTACAGGCGATGAAGGCCGCCGGCCCGCCGTACACCTGCCCGGTTGCGGCGTCCTCGAACTGACGACGGACCCTAGCGGGAGCCGGAAGCTCCGTACTTGCCGTCGAGATCGTCGTCGTCCTCGTCGTCTTCGTCGTCGGAATCAGAATCCAGCTCGGCGTCGGTCTCGTCGTCGACCCAGCCTGAAGTACCAGGCGTGCTGGTCGACGGCGGCGCGCTCGCTAGTTCTTTGCGCAGCGCCTCAAGGTCTGTCCCGCCAGTTGAATATTTCAACTCACGGGCAACTTTGGTCTGCTTAGCCTTGGCCCGGCCGCGCCCCATGGCTCGACCCCCTCGTCAGGACCGTGGTCCCGCATCGGACGACAATTCGAAGTACTCACGAACAGTAGTGAGGGCCTGGCGTTTCCGCACGGGCCGTCGGCACAGCGTACCTGTTCCCCTCGCGCCAGTGCATCCCGATGGCGCGACTCGTGCAACGATGCGACTGTGACTGGCAGTTCGGGTCCTGCGCGCGGCGGGTTGACCGCGGTTGCGGGGTTCCTGCGCGTCTACGAACCCCTCGAGGCCTTCCCTGCGGACGAGCGAGCCTGGTGGCGGGCGGTCGCAGCGGCCGGGCCCCTCACAGCCGCCGAGATGGCCAAGCGCGAGCACGCCGCCGCCATCAGGGCATTGACCGCGCTGCCGCCGCGGGTCGTGACCGACCTCGATATGACCGAGGGCGCCGCTCACCCAGCCGGCATCGTGCTGCAGCCCGACGGGGCCGACGGGCGCCTGCGCGTCTGCCCGGTGGAGATGTCGTGGCGCGCGCTGCTGGCGCTCGAGGACTTCCAGACCGACATTGCCCCGACCGTGGTGCCGTCGTTCTTGCCTGCCGCGGTCATCGACGCCGCCTCGGCGACGCTGGCCCAGCTGGTCTCAGAGCGCAGCTCGCTGACGGGTCCGCACGTGCGCAGTTCCCGCTGGTCGGTTCCGATGGCCTGGCTCGCCGTCTTCCAACCGAGCCACCGCCATGTTGAGCCGGTCGACGCCGAGCCGTCCGGACGTTCGCCTCACCACCAAGAGCATCAAGAACCTCAAGAGCTCGAGGCGGACGTCGAGAGGCCACGTCCGTCGGTCCAGCCAGCGCCGTCGTCGCGGTACTTAGCCCCGATGGCGGACGCTCGGCGCTGCGTCGCGCGCGCCCTGGCGTCGGTGCGGGTCGCGGACACCACCCTGCTGCCGCTCGCCGAGCTCGAGGACCTCGGCCGCTGGCTCGAGGAATTCCATGCGCGCTCAGTTGTCGAGCTGGACGCCAGTGGGCTGGGCGAGAGCACGCCGGTGCTGGACGTCTCGGTGGCCGATGTGAGCCGCGGCCTCGGCGACCTGCGGGCCGGGAACATCGACGCGGCAATTGCCCGCCTGTCATCGGTTCGCGACACATGGGACGAGATCCGCGCTCACGAGCACGCCTCGTAGGGTTTGTTTCGCCCGGTTGCTCGCCCAACTGGGGCTAAATGGCGTATCTCGGACTAGTCCACGAGCAACCAAGGATGACCCGGTCGGGCCATTTCGGACATCCCTCGCGAACGGCAGTATTTAAGCCATGGGCCCGGCGTAGTGCCAGCGCCCGAGATTGGTAACAAATGGGGGCCAGCTCGCTGGTCGAGTTCGGAGATGTTCGCCAGGTACCCAAGCGATGGGGCTGGTGGGCATGTGGGGGGCCGGCATCCGCCGTCCCGAATCAGAAGGATCGGCGACCGCCGACCCTGAATGTAGAGGGGCCGGCACCTGCCGACCCGATGTAAGGGCCGGCAATCGCTGGTCCGCGAGGAGGAACTTCCCTTGGCAAGCACGCGCACACCCGAGGCTGAGCCGCTATTGACCCCGGCCGAGGTGGCGACGATGTTCCGTGTCGACCCCAAAACGGTCACGCGCTGGGCGAAGGCGGGCAAGCTCACGTCGATCCGCACGCTCGGTGGACACCGCCGCTACCGCGAGGCTGAGGTTCGGGCTCTGCTGGGCGGAATTCCGCAACAGCGCGAGAGCGAGTAGCACGGCAGTCGAAGTAGCACCGCGGCACGGCACATCTCAACCGCTTCGGCACTAAAGGCGTCGACTACCCGACTGGGAGTCGGCGCCTTTTGCTGTCCGGAGAACCGGTCAGTGCTGTCCGGATTGGTCGATCAGTTCAGGAACCGTCACGGGAGTCCGATGCGTTGGTCAAGGCGGGGAAGCAGTTAGGCTTAACCGAGCTAAGCCCGAGGTGGTCGAGCTTGCGGGCCAAGAGCGTCGAAACCTGAGAGGTACCGGATGGCTGACGGACGCGACGACAAGGGTCGGACGTCGACCAAGTACGCCGCCAAGAAGGCAGCCACCGAGCGCATCGCCGCTCAACGCGCCGCCCAGCAGCGTGCCGACCGCAAGCGCAACCTGCTCTGGGCCGGTGGCGGTGTGCTCCTCGTCATCGTCGTGATCGGCGGCATCGTGCTCGCCGGTCTACACACCAAGAAGAGTGCGGGTGCGAGCGACGTTCTGCCCGCCTCCACCGCAGTCAGCCAGGCGGTGGCCACGACGGCGACGTCGAGCCTGACCACGCAGCCTGATCTGAGCAAGGTGAGCGGGCCACCGAGCGCTCTTACTACCCCGGCACTAACCGGCTCCAATGGCTTACCTCAGGTTTTGTACGTCGGTGCTGAGTGGTGCCCGAACTGCGGCGCGACCCGTTGGTCGCTGGCAGTCGCCTTGGCCCGCTTCGGGACGTTCAGTGGGCTGAGCACGACGTATTCGTCGTCGACCGACTCAGATCCACACACGCCGACACTGTCGTTTCGTGACGCCTCCTATAAGAGCAGTTATGTCGACTTCGACGGCAAGGAGCAAGTCGACGGCAACAACCAGCCGCTGCAAAGCCTGACCACGGCCGAGAACGCGCTTTTCGAGAAGTACGGCGGTGCCACCGCAGGTACTCCGGGGTATCCGTTCATTGACTTCGGTGGCAAGTGGCGGCAGAACGGGACGGCTTTCGACCCCTCGGTGTTGGCGGGTCTGACGCCTGATTCGGTCGCCGCTCAAATGGGCGACTCGACCTCGAAGCAGGGCGCGGCAATCCAAGCCAGCGCGGACGTCTTCACCGCAGAGATCTGCGACATGACCGGTGGTAAGCCGGCCAACGTCTGCACCGCAACAGGTGTCGTCACGGCAACGACAGCCCTCGCTTCGCTCGCCTCGAAGTAGCGCGGTGGCGTCGAACCGGACAGTCCCCTCGAGGGCTGCCGTGCCATCGAAGATGACGTCCGGTGCGCCCGTTTGGGCCGCCCCCGTCTGTCTTGTGCTGACCGTCATCGGCATCGGTCTCGCGACCTACCTGACGATCGCGCACTACGACACGAACATCCCGCTGACCTGCCCCGCGAAGGGCGCGATCGACTGCGAGGCGGTCACCACCAGTGCGCAGTCGAAGGTGTTCGGCATCCCGGTCGCACTCCTCGGGCTGGCCTACTTCGTCGGCATGATCCCGTGGCACCTGCCGATGGCGTGGCGGTCGGCAGACCCCAGGATCAAGATCGGCCGGCTGCTCTACGGCCTGTCGGGCATCGGGTTCGTCTGCTACCTCGTGTACGCAGAGGCCTTCATCATCAAGAAGATCTGCCTGTGGTGCACCGGCGTGCACATCACCACGCTGGTGCTGTTCGTGGTCACCGTTTTCGCTAGCGCGCTTGCGATTCCCCACGACGCGACCGCAATCGATGACGATGACGATGACGACGATGACGATGACCTCGAGGATTCCGACGACTAAGCCGGCGAAGAAGGCCGCCACCCAGCGCATTGCCGCTCAACGCGCCGCTCAGCAGCGCAGCGATCGCAAGCGCAATCTGCTCATGGCCGGCGGCGGCGTGCTCGCCGTGGTGCTGGTCATTGGCGCCATCGTGTTCGCTGGTCTTTCGAGCAAGAAGTCAACTCCGGCGGTGCATCCGGTCGTGCCCGCGTCGGCGACCGTCACCAACGCGATCGCCGCCGCCGTCCCGCTCACGTCGAACATTCCCGACCTCAGCACGGTGACCGGGCCGCCCAAGTCACTGACGGGGGCTGCGCTGACTGGCACGTCGGGAAAGCCGGAGGTGCTCTACATCGGCGCCGAGTTCTGCCCCTACTGTGGAGTAGCTCGCTGGCCACTCGCGATCGCCCTGAGCAGGTTCGGCACCTTTAGCGGCCTCCAGACGACATACTCGGCTGCCAACGACACGGCTGGCCCGAACACGCCAACACTGGACTTTCGCAACGCGACCTACAAGAGCGACTACATCGACTTCACCGGCATCGAGTACGAGGACGGCGCGGGCAAGGTCATTGGGACGCTAACGACTGAACAGGCGAGCCTCTTCAAGAGCGTTGGCGGTCAGACGTTCCCGTTCATCGACTTCGGCGGCAAGTGGGCGCAAACCACCGCGCCTTACGGGACGGCCACCCTCGCCGGCCTTACACCTGAGGCGGTCGCAGGTCAGCTGACGAACAGCTCCAGCAAGATCGGTTCAACGATTCAAGCCGGCGCCGATGTTTTCACGGCCATCATCTGTCAGCTGGACGGCGACAACCCGGCGAGCGTTTGCTCCGCAAAGGGCGTCGCAGCGGCGACGACCGCGCTCAGTTCCCTCGCTGGTGAGAGCTAGCGGCTCATTCGTCGATCGAACTCATGCTCGCGTAACGGTCGCCCGCCGTCGAGCCCTTGGGTGCCGCCTCGTCGATAGCGAGCACCTCGGCGTCCGTCAGTGTGACGTCTGCACCGCCGAGGTTCTCCTCCAAGTAGCGCAGTCGCTTCGTGCCGGGGATCGGCACGATGTCGCCGCCCTGGGCGAGCAGCCACGCGATCGCGAGTTGACCGGGCGTGCAACCCTTCGTCGCTGCGATTTCCTTTACCCGCTGCACAAGATCGAGGTTGCGCTGGAAATTCTCGCCCTGGAATCGTGGCGAGTTCTTACGGAAGTCATCGTCCGCGAAGTCGTCGACGCTGGTGATTTGCCCGGTCAGAAAGCCGCGGCCAAGTGGGCTGTACGCGACGAATCCGATGCCGAGCTCGCGCACGAGGGGCAGGATTTCGTCTTCAGGATCGCGAGTCCAGAGGCTGTATTCAGTCTGTAGCGCCGTAATCGGGTGGACGGCGTGTGCGCGGCGAATCGTCGTCGGCGAAGCTTCAGACAAGCCGAGGTGAGTGACTTTCCCCGCCTCTACCAACTCTTTCATCGCGCCGACGGTGTCTTCGATTGGCACGGTCTTGTCGACGCGGTGCTGGTAATAAAGGTCAATGTGGTCGACGCCGAGTCGCTGCAGTGACGCGTCGCATGCAGCGTGCACGTACTCCGGCGTGCCGTTGATGCCGACCCGCGAACCGTCAGGGTTGCGCTCGTTACCGAACTTCGTAGCGACGACGACTTCGTCACGACGGTCGGCGATCGCCCGGCCGACGAGCCGCTCGTTGGTGAAAGGTCCGTACATGTCTGCGGTATCAAGGAACACGCATCCAGCATCGAGCGCGTGCTTGATGACATCGAGTGACTCAGCGTCGTTGGTGTCGCCGTAGAACTCACTCATGCCCATGCAGCCGAGGCCTAGGGCAGACACGGCAAGTCGGTAGTTGCCTGAACCGAGGTAGCGAGTTTGCAAGTTGGAGCTCTCTAACTGTTTTGGAGTGTGCAGCACCAGATGGTGAGTTCCCACGACAACCGGCTACCGCGCTGCGAGAGGTGGATCGACCCTTCGTCCATGAGCTCACGGACCATGGCCGAAGTGGCGACGACGTCGGGGAGTGGGAACTCCTTCTTGACGACCGGCTCCATCGCCGTGCCGAAGACCTTCGCCGCGGCCGCGAGGATCGCCGCGTCGTCTTGGATCGTGCCGGTCGGCAGGTAGACCCGGCCTCCGGGCACGAGATAGTCGGCCACCTCGGCCAGCATCAGAACCGGCAACTCTGCGCCAGTGCGGCCGCCGCCTTTGCCGTCAGGGAACCAGCCAGTCACTTGGGCGATCACGTCAGGGATCCCCGAGACGTCGGCGATGACCACGTTGGCCTTGGTGTCGCCCAACGGCTCAAGGAGATTGCCGCTGCGGAACTCGGCGACATCGGACAAGCCCAGGCGCGCGGCGTTGGCTGCAGAACACGCAACAGAAGCGGCGGACAGGTCGGTGCCGATCACCTTGGCGGCGCCGAGTTTCGCTGCGACCAGCGAAAGCACGCCGCACCCGCAACCCGCGTCGACGACGACGTCGCCCGGATCGACGCGCAAGGCCTCGGCCAGCACTTTGCTCGTCGAGCTGGGGACGAAGACGCCGGGATCGACGACGACGTCGAACGGGCCTGCGACACCGCGCCAGGTGTACGTGCGCGCAGCCTCGTCGGCGTCCGGCATCGCGTTTTCCGGCATCGGTGTGTCCCTCCCGCCTGTCGATTCCAGCCTAGGTGGCGGCGTGACTTTACCCAAATAATGCCAGGTCACAGAAAAGAATCGACTGTCGGGCGTTTCTCTGGGCGGCCGAGTCGGGCGACGAACGTGTCGAGTCGCTATTTCGTTGGTTGGTCGCTGAAGTTGCCGGTCCACACCGCGCGCGAGCCGGCCTCACCGGTCCTGACAACCTGCTGAACGGCGCCAACAGAGATTGCAACGGCCAGGACACCGACCACGACACGGCCGAGGGTTCCGTGCAGGACAACTGATTCCGTACGTGACCACAGCCATACCAGGAGTGCGATCACAAAGAGGCCGATCATCCAGGGCAGCACTTCTTTGCCGAGCGCGACGTGCTTGCGGATCAGCGGCGTGATGGTGACACGGGCCTCGAGCCACTCGCCTGCGTGGGTCGTCACCGGGACCGTGAGGAGCGCTCCGAGCGCGATGATCGGGGTGATGATCCCCAGGCGGCGCGTGGCGGCGGGCCAGAGTGCGGCCACGACAAGGACGATTGCAGCAATCGGGACGGCGGCCAGCACGAGGTGCACCAACAAGATGTGGGCTGGCAGCCCCTGAATTTTGGTCGGGCCCATGCGTCTCCCTGTGCCGAGTCTTTGGTGTTATCGACGGCTTGTTGGTACCTACGGATCACTCAGGTGCCCGGTTCAGTTCCGCTGCCATCCGAGCCCGCGACTACGCTTCGGCCGTGGGACAGGCCAGTACGCCGGACGCTACGGAGCCTGACTTCGCCGCGCTGCTGCGGTTCCGCACCGCGCTACGAAGGTTCAATCGGTGGAGCGAGGCGCAGGCCGCAACGATTGGCCTCACCCACATTCAGCACCAACTGCTGCTGGCTGTGAAGGGACATGCCGACGCGCGCGGCCCGACGATCGGTGAGGTCGCCGAATACCTGCTCGTGCGTCAACACAGCGTGGTGGAGTTGGCGAGCCGAGTCGAGGCCCTGGGCTTCGTAGAGCGTCGTGCTGACAGCCACGACGGACGTGTCGTCCGACTGACGCTGACCCAGACAGGGGAGGACGGCATTCGTGCTCTTACCGAACTACATTTGCGAGAGCTACATGCGTTAGCGCCGCTTCTCCAAGCGCTCACAGACGCAGACGGCAGGGCTGACATCGCGCAGGGTTAGGACCATTTCCAGTTCCCCGCATTCGTGCCGAGACCAGAGGTCGTCGGGCAACCGCTGTAGTTGACGATCGGTGCCGAGGTCGGCTGGAGCCCGCCTGCCTGGCTGTCCCACCAATAGATGACATTGCTAGAAAGCCCCTGGAAGCTCGCCTGACTGGTCGGCAACGCCGACCCTTTGGTGTTGAACGCGGCGAGGCAGAAGCCGCCGACCGTCTGCTGAATCAGATAGACGGCCGTGTTCGGGCTGACGTGGATGCTGATGCCGGCAGCGGCAAGTGTGGTGGGACTCAGCGCGGAGTAATCGCTGCCGGTATCCACTCCGTAGGTCTCGATTTGAGTGGCGACGTTATAGAGGTCGCTCTTGGCTGCAGTGTTCGACGCGCTCTGCTTTTGGTGGAGGAAGATCGGGATGGCAATGCTCGCCAGGATGCCGATGATGATCATCACCACTAGCAACTCGATGAGCGTGAAGCCCTCGTCGCGGCGGCGGTCTTGGAGTGATTTCAGCACGAAACTATATCGGCTCCCGATGCTTCTGCTTTAGGGGAACCGCTCGATCGGTGGCCAGGGACAGGATCGAACTGTCGACCTCCCGCTTTTCAGGCGGGCGCTCATACCGACTGAGCTACCTGGCCGTGCCAAATCTTGGGGCCGTGCGTGTTGCGGTCCCGACGGGATTCGAACCCGCGACCTCCGCCTTGACAGGGCGGCGTGAACTCCAGGCTTCACCACGGGACCATCCGTGTTACTGCGGCCGTGCCGTTAGGACTGAAAACTGCCTTTAGGACTGAAAACTGCGACTTGCGTGCCCCCAACGGGATTCGAACCCGTGCCGCCGCCTTGAAAGGGCGGTGTCCTGGGCCACTAGACGATGGGGACGGTAGCCAGATTTGCGTCGATAGGCCACAGCCCCGGCGTCATCCGTCGGGGACTGGTCAAGCATAGGGGACGGCCGCGTGGTTTGCTGGCGGGGTGGTGGAGGTCTCGCGCGAGCGGTTCGAGGAGCTCGTCGCCCTGGCCCTGGATGGCATTCCGGAGCAGTTCACCAAGGCAATGCGCAACGTGGCGGTCTTCGTCGAGGACGTCCCGGCCGACCCTCACCTGCTCGGCCTCTACGTCGGAGTTCCGCTCACTGAGCGCACGACCGCCTACGCCGGGGTGCTGCCGGACCGGATCATGATCTACCGCTCCACGCTGTGCGCCTACTGCGACACCGAGGAGCAGGTCGTCGCTGAGGTGCGCAAAACCGTCGTCCACGAAGTTGCCCATCACTTCGGGATCGACGACGACAGACTGCACGAACTGGGGTACTGACCCCGAACCCAGGAGTTTCGCGATCCTGACACCCCCCGAACATTTGAGCGGGAGACTCTGTGGATGACCAGCGCGCCTGACGCCTTGCGGAGCGACCTGGCGCATCTGTATCGCCGGGCCGGCTTCGGCGCGACGCCGGCCGAGCTTGACGCTGCGGTGACAGCTGGCTATGCCGCGACCGTTGCCGCGTTAGTACAGCCGCCCTCGTCGTCCGATCAAGGAGTGCTGGCGACGCCGCCGCCGCAACTCACAGTTGCGCAGTCGCCCGCCGCGAACGGCACCGCGGCGCAGCGCAAGGCCTACCAGGCGAAGGTCAGCAGCGAGGGCAAAGCGCTCGCCCTTTGGTGGCTTGATCGTATGGTGATGGCGACGAATCCGTTCCCCGAGAAGTTGACGTTCTTTTGGCACGGGCACTTCGCGACCGCCATGTCGAAGGTTCGCAGCGCGGCGTTGATGCTGCGCCAAAACGAGCTTCTGCGTACGACGGGTCTTGGCGCGTTCGATGCTCTCGACCTGGCGATCGCGCGCGACCCGGCGATGATGATCTGGCTCGATGAAAACCAGAACATTGCCGGGCGGCCCAACGAAAATTTCGCGCGCGAAAATATGGAGCTTTTCACGCTCGGATATGGCAATTACTCCGAGGACGACGTGAGAGAAGCCGCGCGCTGTTACACCGGTTGGCGCTACGACCAGAACTCCGACGCCTTCGTCGAGGTGGCGAAGAAGCATGACGACGGCGTGAAGACGGTGCTCGGTCATACCGGAAACTTTGACGGCGGCGACCTGATCACGATCCTCACCCACAGCGACGCGTCGCACCGGTGGATCAGCACCCGCGTGTGGTCTCGCTTCGCGAAGACGATCACCACCGACCCAGTCGTCAACACGCTGATGACGACGTACGAGCAGCAACTGAATATCGGCGCGCTCATGACGGCGACGTTCACTTCGCCGCTGTTCTTGCAGACCAAGGGCGAACTGGTGAAGCAGCCCGTCGAATACGTCGTCGGTGCGTTGCGCGCATTGAAATTGCGACCTGGCAACGATATTTACCTTGGCTATCTGCAGGCCCTCGGGCAGGTGCCGTTCGAGCCACCGAACGTCGGCGGCTGGCCGTTCGACGACGGATGGCTGACGACTGCTGCTAGCTACACGCGAATGAGGTTCGCCCGGTACGTCGCATCGCGCGGCGACATCTCTGCCGTTGCTGATGAACAGGAGTCCGGGCGGGCTGATGCCGCCGCGCACTTGCTGTCGGTCGATGGGTGGGGAGCGCAGACCCGCGTTGCGCTTGCACAAGTCGCGCAGGATCCAGAGTCGTTGATGACCCTCGCGCTGTGTGCGCCCGAATATGTCGTGAACTGAGGAGATGGCGATGCCACGAACGATGTCGCGACGGCAGTTCCTGATCTCCAGCGGTGTCGTCGGCGGCGCCGCGCTGGCCGTTGGCGCCGGCGGCATCACGCTGCGCGATTTGATGGTCGCCGGCAAGCGCACGCCACTTGAGGTGGGCTCGAAGGTCGTCGTGTTCGTCACGATGTACGGCGGCAACGACGGCCTCAGCACTGTCATCCCGTACACCGACAAGGCCTACTACGCGGGTCGTCCGCAGCTCGCCTACGACGCCTCAGAGGTGCTGCCACTCGCCGACGGCCTCGGCTTCAATCCATCGATGACCGGCTTCAAGAAGCTGTACGACGCCGGGCAGTTGGCGATCGTGCGCGGA
>DASYAG010000032.1:0-10200 GCA_036501485.1 Acidothermaceae bacterium
CCGATTGCGAGCGGTCAGGGTCACGAGGGAGCGGTCGAGATCCATCAGCGCGACGCCGTGCTACGGGGTGCGCGCCTCGCGGCCGGTGCGAGTGCGACGGTTCCCGATGCGCCGCACGCGCATGTGTTCGTGGCGGTGGGCAGCGGTTCGCTCGACGGCGCCGGCGACCTCGCCACTGGTGACGCAGTGCGACTCAGCAACGCAGGCGAGCTCGACTTCGTGGCCGGCGCCGACGGTGCCGAGGTCCTCGTGTGGACCACCGGCTGATGATGGGTACGGTCGTTTCGTGACCGAGGTGGTGGAGCACAAGCCGCCCCAGCCCCACACCAAGCCGGAGTGGGCTCGCTGGGGCACCCAGACCCAGCTCGCGGTGCAGAACTTCCCGATCTCGGGGTTGCGCATCGACCGGCATCTCATCCGGTCGCTCGCCGCGATCAAGGCCGAGGCCGCGCTGGTGAACGCTCGGCTCGGTGTGCTCGACGAATCGATCGCGCGGGCGATCCACGAGGCGGCCAACGCCGTCGCCTCCGGCCTCCACGACGACCAGTTCCCCGTCGACGTGTTCCAGACCGGTTCAGGCACGTCGTCGAACATGAACGCCAACGAGGTGATCGCGTCTCTCGCAAGTGAAGCGCTCGGGCACAACGTGCATCCCAACGACCACGTGAACGCGTCGCAGTCGTCGAACGACGTGGTGCCCACCGCAATCCGCATTGCTGCGATCGACATCGTGCGCGGCGAGCTGTTGCCGGCGTGCCATCGCCTGGAGGAGTCACTCGCCTCGCGCGCAGCCGCGTTCGCCACCGTGGTGAAGACGGGCCGCACGCATCTGATGGACGCGCTGCCGGTGACGCTCGGCATGGAGCTCGCCAGTTACGCCGCGCAGGTGGGCGTGGCGCGTGCCGGCATCGAGAGCGCGCTGCCGCGCGTTGGCACGGTGCCGCTCGGTGGCACGGCAGTGGGTACGGGCCTCAACACGCCCACGGGTTTCGCCGCGCAGACGGTGGGCGCGCTCGCCGCTCGGTATGAATACGACCTGGTTCCCGCGGCGCTGCCGCTCGCAGTGCAGGCCGCGCACGACGACCTCGTCAGCCTGAGCGGCGCGTTGCGCACGCTGGCCGTGGCGCTGGTGAAGATCGCCAACGACATTCGGTGGATGAGCAGCGGGCCGCGCGCCGGTCTGGCCGAGATCATGCTGCCCGAGCTGCAAGCCGGCAGTTCGATGATGCCGGGCAAGGTGAATCCCGTGCTGGGCGAGGTGCTCGTGCAGGTGGCCGCCCAAGTGATCGGTAACGACGCGACGATCGCGTTCTGTGGCAGCCAGGGCAACTTCGAGCTCAACGTCACGCTGCCCGTGATCGCGCACGACCTCTACGAGTCGGTGCGATTGCTGTCCAACGCCATGCTGATGTTCGCCGAGCGTTGCGTCGACGGCATCGAAGCCGACGTGGAACGCTGCCTCGAGCTCGCGGGCTCGTCACCAGCCATCGCCACCGCGCTGGCGCCTGCGCTCGGCTACGAACGAGTCTCCGACGTGGTGAAGCAAGCCGTGCGCGAACACCGCACGATCCGTTCGGTGATCCTCGAACGCGGCTTACTCGACGAAGCGACCGTCGATCGCCTCCTCGACCTCAACGCCATGAGCCGCGGCGAATCCGCGCCTGGGTAACCCGCGCTTTGATCGGCCGACACACACGCGCGGTGTCCGCATCGACATTGTGACCGATTCTGCTGTTGGTTTCGTTGACATCGTGTGAATTCGGTCCTAGACCGTTGGCGGGACGGGCCCCATTCTGCTGGCGCAATTCTCTGGTGAAGTGCGCGGCAAGCAAGGGGTCGACATGGTCAGGCGTCGTTTTGTGGGCCGCAGGGCGTCGTCGGTGTTCGTTGCCGCGGCGTTGATCGCGGGTTCGGTCGTGATCGGCCACGACTTCGGTGTTCCGGTGTCGGCGACACCCGATCGGATCGATTTCGTCGGTGCGGGATCGAATTCCGGGAGTCCAGATGTCCCGGTTCCGGCTGGGACGGCAGCGGGCGACTTCGAACTGTTGTGGGTTGGTGGCGAGTCAACGCCCGTGTCCGGCTGTACCGGGTGGACGCTCGTGAATAGCTCGCCGGGGATCTTCGGTGGCGAGCCGCAGATGATCGCGTATCGCTGGGCAACGGCGTCGGAGCCGTCCTCGTATCCGTGCGCGTCATCGACGCAGCAGGATGCCGCGGCGATTGTCGTGTATCGAGGCGTCGACTCGTCGAGCCCGTTTGATGTCGTCACACCGGGAGCGCTCCAGGGGCCCAACCAACCTGGTGGCGACACGTATTTTCCGCCCGCACTGACTACGGCGCCGGGGTCGGTCGTCGTGCGCACACTTGCTCACAACAACTTCGCCTGCGGGGGTTGTTTCGGGGCGCCGACGCCGCCCACCGGGCATACCCAACGCGCTTGGATCGAAGGCGGTCTGGCCTTGAAGGAGAACACGTACGGCGGTGTGTGGGATATGGGAGCGACGCCGGATTCGTCGTTGTCACCCGCCGCATACTTGTCGCCGTCGGGGTTCGAGCCCAGTGGCACCGGTGACGACATGTTCACCATGTCGTTGACCTTGCACGCGTCGGGATCTCCGTTCCGACCGTCGCTACGCGATGCCCTGTTGGGCGGCAGCTCGGAGGGCGCGAAGAATCTCTGCAGCTGTCATGTGGCGGACCCCGTAGACCCGGCGACAGGGAACTACTACGAGAAGGCAACCGATCTGGCGATTCCCGGGCGGGGGCCGTCGATCGACTTCACGCGTACGTACAACTCGCGGCCCGGTGAAATGGAGCCGGACTCGATGTTCGGGTACGGCTGGTCGTCGATGTACGACCAGCAGATCACCGTTTCGGGTTCGACCGCGACCGTCCGTCAGTCGGGAGGCGCCGACATCACTTTCACTGACAGCGGCGGCACGTGGGAGCCGGATCCGGGCGTGACCTCCACGCTGACGGATCAGGGCTCGACATGGAAGCTGGTGCGGAACGCGACCGATTTCCTGGTGTTCGACAAGTCGACCGGCGAGCTCGACAGTTTCGCCGATCAGTATGGGAACACGACGACGCTCACCTACGACGGTTCGGGACATCTCGCGACTGTGACCGACCCGGCGGGCCGGGCCGTAACGGTCAACTTCACCGGCAGCCACATCACGTCGCTCGTGGATTTCACGGGTCGGACAGTGACGTACGCGTACAGCGCCGCCGGCGACCTCACCGACGTAGTCGACGTTCGCGGCGGGCATTGGCAATACACCTACGACAGCAACCATCTGCTGCTGACGGTCCGCACGCCGCGCTTCTACGGCGACACGACAACGAGCCCGACTCCGGTCACGACGAATCACTATGACGCCGAGGGCCGCGTCGATAGCCAAACGGACCCGCTTGGTCACACGACGACGTTCGACTACTCGACGCTCGCGGCGCAGCGCGGCACGCTCGTCACCGACGCCAACGGGAACGAGAACGCGTATTACTACGACGCCTCCGGGTTCCTGGTCGCGGAGACCACGGGTTACAACGGCACGCCGTCGACGACGATGTTCGACTACGACCCGACGACGTTCGGCGTCACGAAGACGATCGACGCGCTCGACCACGCGACGACAATGACCTACGACTCGGCCGGCAACCTGACCAGCCGTACCGACCCGGACGGTAACGAGTCGCAGTGGGGCCCGTACAACGCGTTCAACGAGCCGACGAGCGCAACCGACGCCGACGGCGTGACCACGACGTACAGCTACGACGGCGCCAACGGGAATCTCTCTCGGTCTCGGCACCGTGCAAGATGCCGGACACGAGCAACTGTTCGGCGGGCGCTGCGGCGACCACGAGCTACGGGCATTCGTCGGCGACGCATCCGGACGACGTGACCTCGACGACGGACCCGAACGGCCACACGACCACGTTCACCTATGACGGCGATGGCAACCTTGTCGAGTCGGACTCGAACTCGATCGCGTCGCTCGGCGGTGCGAAGCTGGTGACGAAGTACACCTACGATCGCCTCGGGCGGCTCGTGTCGACCGTCGCACCCGAAGGTAACAAGAGCGGCGGGACACCGAATCAGCATCGCGAAGCGACGCTCTACGACGATGGCGGGCTCACGCTGTCGACGTTCGACCAGATCTCCCAACCACAAGTCGACACGTTCAGCCGGCCGAACGCGAGCACGCTCGGTACGACCGAGACCGGCGCGAGCTGGAACGTGATTCCTTCCGACGCGGTGTGGTCGGTCCACAACGGTGCGGCGAGCCTCACCACTGCGTCGGGCACCGGGATCCGCGACCTGGCTGTGATCAACGCTTACGCCGACGGGACTTTCGCGCTGACGGACACCACAGTGCCCGGCAGCAACTTCGGTCTCGCGTTCCGGGTCCAGGACGTCAGCAACTTCTGGACGCTGCGCGCCCTTCCGTCGAGCTCGAACTGGAAGCTTTACAAGGTCGTCGCGGGCGCGGCGACGCAAGTCGGGTCGAGTAGCAGTACAGGCACATGCTGCACCGCGGGTCAGCGCATCAGTGTGACCACATCCGGCAGCTCTATTAAGGCCTACATCTCGAGTAGCACCAGCGCGGCGCCGACACTTCTCATCAGCGCGACCGATAGCGCGTTGTCGACCGCCACGCAGGCGGGAGTCTTCGCGCAGGACGCCAACGACGGCGCAGCGACGAACTTCACGGCGAGCAAGGCTGGCGGCGGTGTCACCAACAGCGTGTACGACGCGGATCGCGACACGATCAGTGCCACGGACCCCGACGGCAACGTCACCGGCTCGGCATACGACGCCAACGACGAACTCACCACCGTCACCCGCCCCGACTCGACTGCGCTCAAGTACGGCTACGACGCGATCGGCAACCGTGCCAGCTACACCGACGGCAGCAACAACACCACGACCTGGACCTACACCGACGCTGCCTTCCCCAACTCGGCCACATCGATGCAGCCGCCTTCACCCCTGACCTCGACGTCATACGACTACGACGCGCTCGGACGACTCAGCGACACGCTGCAGGGCACACAGACCGCTACCTACACATACGACCCTGCGGGCCGCCTCACGGCACTCGCGTACAGCACGTCGACGACGCCGTCCATCACGAATGTCACCTACGACAACGACGGCCGGCGTCTGAGCGTCACCGAGGACAACGGCATCGGCACTTCGACGTGGGCGTACGACACCCTCGGTCGCGTCGTGTCGACCAAACTCGGCGGGAGCGGCCTCACGGTCGGCTACGACTACGACCTCAACGGCAATACCACCAAGATCACCTACCCGAACGAGACGAATCCCGTCGTGCAGTGTTACGACGAAGCCGATCGGCTGGTGAAGATCTACGACCCCACCGTGCCAGCGGCAACCTGCTCCAGCAGCGGCAACAGCGCCTGGTCGTACGACTACGACAACAACATCACATCGGTCACCTACCAGAACGGCGTCACCGACGCTCGCACCTACGACCTCGACGACAACATCACGAGCATGGAAACCAAATTCGGTGCGAGCAGCTACGGCAAGTTCGTCTACACCCGCGACCCCGCCGGGCAGGTCGCATCCACCACGACGACCGGAACCAACCTCCAACCGACCGGCACCGAGACGAACAGCTACAACTCGCTCAACCAGCTGACGGGAGCGACGAGCACGCTCGCGACCCGTACCTACACGTACAACGCCGGCGACAACCTCACGCGCAACGACACGCGCTACCAACAGTTCAACGGCGCCGACGAGCTGTGCTGGCAAACCACCACCGCGAGCGGCAACGGGTGCGCGTCCCCGCCAACCGGCGCAACGACCTACTCGTACAACGGCAACGGCGACCGCACAAGCATGACCGCCGGCGCCGCCACGACCACATTCGGGTACGACCAGCAGAACCGGCTCACCAGCCTCACCGCCGGGACCACCCTCGCGTCGTACAGCTACATGGCCGACGGCACACGCTTGTCGAAGACCGTGAGCGGCACCGAGACCGACTTCACCTACAGCTCCAACGGCGGCACGCCACTCCTGCTCCAAACCCAGAGCGGCGGCGGCTGGACCAGCTATATCTACGGCCCCGACGGCGTCTCGTACGAACGCAAGAACGCCTCCGTCTACCGGATCACCACCCACGACCAACTCGGATCGATCCGGATCACCACCGACAGCTCAGGCGCCAACCAAGGCACCTACAGCTACGACGCGTACGGCAACGTCATCCACGTCAACGGCCTCGGAAGCTCCCTCCAATTCGCCGGACAATACGTCGACACCGAAACCGGATTCCTCTACCTCCAAGCCCGCTACTACGACCCGGCCACAGGCCAATTCATCACCCGCGATCCTGCCTTCAATCAAACCTTGAACACATATGACTACGTTGATGACTCGCCTTTGATCGGCGTCGACCCGTCGGGTTTGAGGTCGTGCAGCGTATTGGCGACCTTCAACCCGTTTAGCAGCAACAATTGTTTGCGCACTTCTGCCCAAAATGGGTCGGGAGTATCGAAGATAATTCAGAAAGCCGACCCTGCGTACCTCATGATAGACGGGTATGTCAACGAATGGGATGCCGCGTCCAATGGGTGCTCAGGATGGACAGCCTTTAAGTACGGCGCCGAAGGCGTCGCAGGCGCGGCCGGAACGGCCCTGTTCGCAGGTGGCATTACGAGCGCTGGCTCTGCACTTGTTGACAGTCTCTTCAATGACGCCGAGTCTCTAGGGTCAACGGGCCGGACGGTCGCTGAGAGCCTCAAGGAACAACTCGCAATGGAGCAAGCAATGTCAGAGCCAGAGGCGGGCACGCGACTTCCGCTTGAAATGACGGATCCGAGGTGGCCCGCCGAGGACGGCTGGGTCAAGATGGGGCAGAACATTGAAGGAGTCCAGATCCACTATGTCCAGGGCCCTGACGGAACTACGGACGACTGGAAATTTAAATGACTCTGGGTGTCGCAGGCTTTGCGATCCCGACGTATTTGCATGCCTCGCCTCGTGACGTGAAAAGATTTAAACCCTGCGGTAGCGTAGTGATGCACGCACCGATGTTTACATTGGGACCGGCGGCATGATAGTTCCGTGCTCATACAACGACGGCTCATCTCTCGGAGCACCACATCGCGGCAACTTCTACACCGAGCGCACCGTCTTTCACCTCGTGGTCGGAAAGAACTATGTCGTGGCGGGGCTGGGGATCTTTGAGACCGTGCTCCTCGCACTCGTGTGCGATGAAACCGGCAACCCAAACTGGCTCCCGGTAGGCCTGTTCGATTTCGCTGGTAACTCGATACCCGACGACTGGGAGTTCGCGCTGTTTGACGGTGTCGCGGCATCTGGCGGTGCCGCAGGGCATCGATGGGTTGCGCGCTGGGGATACCGCCAACTCGTACGCGATCCTCGCCACAGCGACGCGCTCATCGAACGCGACCCCCATGCACTCGCGATCTACTTCGCCGAGGTCGCTAAGTTCTCGGACGAATCAGATTGTTGACGGCTGAACGCGCGTGCGCCGTCCGCGTCAGCCCTTCGTCCTCACCGCACGTTCTCCTCGACGTCAGCGCCCTTCGTCGCGGCGAGACTGCGCGCGTAACCAGCACTTCGATTGGGCGCCCCCCGCCGAGGCGCCGTACTTGACCACCCCTATTGGTGAGCGGAGTGTCCGGCAACGCCGCGATGGCTCCCAGTACTGACCCTTCTGCATCGTGCTTGGTAAGCGCCTGCGCGACTTTCTCCGAGTCGGCATCCGGCGGCGTGCAGCCCTACCGCCGTTTGGGCGCGTCGACGCGCCGATGCGGCAAGGGCGATCAGTGCAGCGGCTTCGACCATGTCGTGATGTCGGCCTGCACGGTCTCGGTCACGTCGCTCGGCACGCCCGCCACGGCGGCGTGGCGCGGCCAGTCGGCAACCGCGGCCAGCACCTGCTCGATGACGCGAGCAATGTTGGGCACACGGAAGCGATCACCAACAGTGTCGATGTCGTTGCGATCGATCCCGATGCGCTTGCCGTTCACGGCCATCAGATGTTCGTGCGTCCACTCGCTGCGCGGTGCATACGCATGCGTGAGGTCGTACGCCGGGGATAACCGCCACTGGCCGCCTTCGGGTAGGACGAACGCGAAGTTCTTCGAGTGATCATCGCAGTTCGCGGCGGCAACGTTGAAGACCATGCGCCGGAACGCTTCGGCCCGTGCCTCTGCACCCAAGTCGAGTGCATCGATCTGCAGGAAGAGCTGTGCGTAGTCGTGCGCGCCGATCTGCTTGTAGTCCATGTGCGCCAGGGCGCAGAGCGATTGCACATGGATCTTCGAGCCGTCCGGTGCGCGATCGAAGCGCCGGGTCATGAAGTGGGCGCGCCCGCCCTCTTCGAGCAGGCTGCACGCGGTCATCTCGATTCCGGCCGCGGCCGCCATCTTGGAATAGGCGTACTCGATCCGGCCGTAGTGGCCCGATCCGCCGCGGTCGAGGTCGGGGCGGACACCGTCGAGCTTCAACAACCATGGTTCAAAGCCGGGATCAACCGGCACCTGGCCCGAGCGCAGTTCGTTCGTGTTCGGATTGAGCGCGACCACGGCCTTCGCGCGCGCGCCGCCCGCCGACGTTCCCACCGCGATCAGGTGCTTGATCGCGGCCGTCGTTGCGGACTCGGTGCGTAGCTCACCTGCGAGCGCGCTCCGGGCGGCAACCACCAGTTCCGACAACTCGACCGCCGTTGCCTTGCGCGTGCGCGGCCCCCGCCCGGGCCGGAACTCCAACGCACCCATGCCGCGACGTCCGAGATAGGCCAACCGATCGAGCGGCGTGATGTCGGCCGCGGCCACACCTTCGCTCGCGAGGTACGCGGTGGTCAGCGCGTTCCCGAAATCGTCGGGAAGCGCGTCGGCAATCAGCGCAGGCAGACGCAGATATGTGCGCGGTGGAAGGTTGGGGAACACGAAGCTCTGCTCGCGTCCGCCCACTGGCATCGTCGTCGGAGCGAGTTGCACGCCCGTGGCCGACCATGCCGGGTCGTACTCGAAGACGTAGAAGCCCGAACCGGGATCCAACGCCAGGGCGCCGACGGTTGCGCCCCAGCATCTGACTTCGATGAGGTCGACCGGTTCGTACGGCATCGCTCAGCCGCGCTGCATTCGTCGCGGGGCGCGGACCCGCGTCGTCGTCGTGCCCCGCTGCTGCTTCGCACGCAGCATCTGCATCGGCGACACGGTGATCTCCGGCGCGAAGGTCTCGAGCCATTCGGTGCGACCCAGCGCCCGGGCCACCGCCACCAGGGTCTTGAGGGTCGAGCCCTTGCCGCGCTCCAGATTCGAGAGCGTCGCAAGCGAGACGTTTGCCCGCGCTGCGAGGGCCACCTGATCGATGCCACGGGCCACCCGCGCGGCCCGCACCTGCCGGCCGAGCTGGACCTCCCATTCGCCGACGGTAAGATTCTTCCGGTCAACCACTGGAATCCTCCGTGTACGGCTGGTGATCCTCTGCAATACGCAGATTACTACGAGTTAACCGGATCTACAATTACCAGCGACGAACCCGGAGAATCTTACGTGTTGAGCCGCACAACGAGCCAACATAAGGATTTCTCCGGATTAGCCGGAGTTTCTGCGTGGCTACGCTCAATCCAGCAAAGCGGGATTGTCAGTGGCGGCGACGGCGGCGCGGGCGGTTGAACGCGCCCGTGAGGCGGTGCGGCAGGCGGGAGCGGTGCAGTGGCGCACGCGGGAGCAGTGTGCCGTCGAGCGCGACCGCCCAAGACGGCTCGGGCGCTCCGACCGACACCAGTTCGGCCTCGCGCTCGTCCTCGTCGACCAGCTCGTCGACATCGCGTTCGGCGACCGGCATCTCGACCGCGGTCGGTTCGTCGACATCGTCGACATCGTCGGCTTCGTCGACGTCGGCCACTTCGGCGGCCGGCGACTCGGCGTCGAGCACCGCGGCCAGTACCGACTGGAGCTCGCTGAACGCCGACACCGGCTCTGGTGCGGCCTCTACTTCGGGGTGGAATGGCGGCGCCTCAGCAGTGACGCGCTCGGCCTCGATGGCGGGCTCGTCCACACCGATCGATTCCGCGACCGACTCGATCTCGGATTCCGCGACCGGTTCAGCGTCGGCGACCGGCGCGGCGATCGGGTGCAGGATCACCGCCGGTTCGGGGATGGGTTCGTCGTCGAACGCGGGTGCCG
>DASYAG010000033.1:0-62634 GCA_036501485.1 Acidothermaceae bacterium
GGGTTGCCGACGAGGAAACGCGCGGCGGCATCGTGTTCGCCCTTGAGGCCGGCGCGAAGCTCGACCGCGACGCGGTCAGCCTGGTGCTCGGCGGCGAGCAGTCGAACACCTCGGTCGTGTTCGGCGAGCAGAGCATCATGAAGCTCTTCCGCATCGTCGTTCCGGGCCTGAATCCCGATCTCGAGGTGACCCGCGCGCTCACGGAGATGGGCAACCTGCACGTCCCGGCGTTGCAAGGCTGGATCGAAAGCGACGTCGATGGCATCCCCAGCACGCTCGGGCTGCTCCAGGAGTTCCTGCGATCGGGCACCGACGGCTGGGCACTGGCGCTGACCAGCGTGCGGGACCTGTTCGCCGAGGGTGACCTGCATGCCGGCGAGGTCGGCGGCGATTTCGCGGCGGAGTCGGAGCGGCTCGGCATGGCTACGGCAGACGTGCACTCGTCGATGGCGCAGGCGCTGCCGACAAGTGTCGCCGACCAGAACGCGCTCGTGGCGATGGCCCAGTCGATGCGAGCGCGACTCGACGCGGCACGGATCGCCGTCCCCGAACTCGCCGATCACGCGGCGGCAATCTCCGCGGTCTTCGACGCTCTCGCGAACAGCCACGAGCCGGTGCCGCTGCAACGCGTACACGGCGACTTCCACCTCGGCCAGGTGATGCGAACCGACAACGGCTGGGTGCTGCTCGATTTCGAAGGCGAGCCCGGCGCACCGATCGCCGCCCGTACCGCACTCTCCAGCCCGTTGCGCGACGTCGCCGGCATGTTGCGATCGTTCGACTACGCATCGCGTTATCTGCTCGCCGACCAACCCGCCGCCGCACAACTCGAATATCGGGCCGCCGAATGGGCAGAGCGAAACAGGGACGCGTTTTGCACCGGCTACGCCAAGAGTGCTGGCCGCGATCCGCGTGAAGACGACGTCCTGTTGCGCGCATTCGAACTCGACAAGGCGGTATACGAGGTGGCGTACGAGGCCCGGAACCGCCCCAGCTGGGTACGGATCCCGCTGGGCTCGATCGAGAGGTTGGTAGCCGCATGACGAGCGGGGACGCCGGGGGGCCGGGGTCGCAGAAACCGGCGACGCCCGAACAGCCGGCCGCCGTTACCAACCCTGCTACCCCCGTGCGACCCGCGGCTCCGGCCGTCGCGGCACCACCCGCCGTCCCGCCTGCGACCGCTGCCCCCGCGGCAACCGTCGTCCCTGAAGAGAAGGTCGCCACCGTGCCGAAGACCACGAAGACAGCCGAGGCGAAGCCGGCCCCGTCGCATGCGCCGGTGACCGCGCCGCCCGAGGAGATCGATCGCCTGGTCTCTGGTGCGCACCACAACCCGCACGGCCTGCTCGGCGCGCACCTCAATGGCGACGTCGTGACCTTCCGCAGCTTCCGGCCGAACGCGCGCGAGGTCACCGTTCTCGTCGACCTGGTCCGCATTCCGCTGACGCACGAGCGTGGCGGCGTGTGGAGCGCGACGTGGAAGAGTTCGGCGGTTCCCGATTACCGCGTTGAGGTGGTTTACGACGACGGCGTCAAGCACATCGTTGACGAGCCGTATCGCTTCCTGCCGACGCTCGGCGACGTCGACCTACACCTGATCGGCGAGGGTCGGCACGAGCAGCTGTGGGAGGTGCTCGGCGCGCACGAGCACCACTACGACACACCCAGCGGCGTGGTCGACGGCACGTCGTTCGCCGTGTGGGCCCCGAACGCGCGCGCCATGCGGGTCGCGGGTGACTTCAACTTCTGGGACTCCCAGGCAAACCCCATGCGGTCGCTGGGTTCCAGCGGCGTGTGGGAGCTGTTCATCCCTGGTGTGAAATCCGGCGACCGTTACAAGCTGAACGTGCTGGGCTCCGATGGTCAGTGGCGCGAGAAGGCCGACCCGATGGCCTTCGCGACAGAGCATCCTCCGGCGCAAGCGTCCGTCGTGTTCACCTCTACGTACGTTTGGCAGGACGCCGATTGGCTGGCCAAGCGCGCGGCCGCCGACGCCTTGCGCGAGCCGATGAGCGTGTACGAAGTGCACCTCGGATCGTGGAAGCAGGGCCTCGGCTACCGCCAGCTCGCCGATGAACTCGTCGCCTACGTGAAAGATCTCGGGTTCACCCACGTCGAGTTCTTGCCGGTCGCCGAGCACCCATTCGGCGGCTCGTGGGGTTACCAGGTGTCGTCGTACTTCGCGCCGACATCGCGCTTCGGCACGCCTGACGACTTCCGATTTCTCGTCGACAGCCTTCACCAGGCCGGCATCGGCGTCATCATCGACTGGGTTCCGGCCCACTTCCCCAAGGATGCATGGGCGCTGGCTCAGTTCGATGGCACGCACCTGTACGAGCACTCCGATCCCCAGCTCGGCGAGCACCCCGACTGGGGCACCCTGGTCTTCAACTTCGGCCGCCGCGAAGTGCGTAACTTCCTTGTGTCCAACGCGATTTATTGGGCCGAGCAGATGCACATCGACGGCCTGCGCGTCGATGCCGTCGCGTCGATGCTGTACCTCGACTACTCGCGCAAGGCAGGCGAGTGGCGTCCCAACGTTTACGGGGGCCGTGAGAATCTCGAGGCCGTCTCGTTTCTTCAGGAGATGAACGCGACGATCTACCGGCGGGCACCGGGCGTTGTCACAATCGCCGAAGAGTCGACCGCGTGGCCTGCAGTGTCGAAGCCCACCTACGTCGGTGGTCTCGGGTTCGGCTTCAAGTGGAACATGGGCTGGATGCACGACTCGTTGCAGTACATGAGTCACCCACCCATCTACCGCGGCTATCACCATCACGAGATGACGTTCTCGATGATGTACGCATACTCAGAGAACTTCGTGCTGCCGATCTCGCACGACGAGGTCGTGCACGGCAAGGGTTCGCTGCTGCACAAGATGCCTGGCGATCGTTGGCAGCAGGTCGCGAACTTGCGCGCGTTCTACGGCTACATGTGGGCGCACCCTGGAAAGCAACTGATCTTCATGGGTTGCGAGATCGCTCAAGACAACGAGTGGTCGGAGGAACATTCGCTCGACTGGTGGCTGCTCGAGTACGCCGAGCACAACACTGTGCAGCGACTCGTTCGCGACCTCAACAACACCTACCGGGCCACGCCCGCGTTGTGGCAGACCGACGCCGACCCTGAGGCGTTCCGGTGGATCGACGCCAACGACGCGAGCAACAACACGTTCTCGTTCTTGCGGACGGCGGCCGACGGCTCGACGCTCGCGTGTATCGCCAACTTCTCGGCGATACCGCACGAGGGCTACCGGCTCGGGCTGCCGCACACCGGTCGCTGGGACGAGGTCCTGAACACCGATGCCGAGATCTACGGTGGCAGCGGGGTGGGCAACCTCGGCGCTGTCGGGGCCACCGACGACCCATGGCATGGCCTTGCGGCGTCCGCGATCGTGCGAATCCCGCCGCTGGCCACCATCTGGCTCCGGAGCCCGGGCGCCTGAGTTCCCGCGTAAAGCGTGAGGTAAAGGCCCGAAACCATCAGGTCCGTCGTCTGGCTGCCGAAAATCACCTCAGAGGAGGTGCGGCAACCGTGTCAGTCATGCGTCGGCTAACGACTGCCCGATGGTTCGCACGCCTGGTCGTCGCCTTGGTCTCGGTATCCCTGATCGGCGGCGCCGCTCTCTTCCTGCACTCGTCACAAGCAGCAGCACGCCAGGGCGTGGATGCCCGGTTCGCGTCGCGGGCCACCCTGTCGGCGAAGTTCATCAGCACCTTCGCGACCGAACTCACCAACCGCGAAGAACTGGTCGCGGCCAGCACCCTGGACGGTCCTGATCCGAGCGCCGCATTCGCGGCAAATATCGCAGCGTTCGGCTTCCAGTACGGCGTTCTGCTCGACGCCGCCGGGAACGCGCTCGCGCTCTGGCCTGCGACTCCGGAACTGATCGGCTCGCAGTACGGAGCGCAGTTCGCCCCTCTTCGCCAGGCGCTACTGGGCTACGACGTCGTCTCTGACGTGGAAGTGACGAGCGCAAATACGCCGCCCCTCGTCGGATTTGCCATCCCCTTCGACACCTCATCTGGCCGGCGTGTGTTCAGCGGCGCGTACCTGATCAGCAGCACTCCCCTCGCCGCGTTCCTCAGTGACTCAACCACGCTGCAAGGCGCGCAGCTCTACCTCACAGACAGCTCAGGCGTAGTCTTCGCGACCAACAACGCCACCCAACCCACCACGGCACAGAGCCTCACTCAGGTCAATCCCGGCCTCGGCCTCGCTGCGACGAAGGCGCTCACCGGCACCTACAACTTCGGGACGACCCCGTACTCCTACGTCAAAGCCGCGGTCCCCGGCACGCCGTGGTCGTACGTGATCGCCGCTCCGACCAGCGGCGTCTACGTGACCCTCACCGGCACCGGTTACTGGCTTCCTTGGCTGATTCTCGCTGGGCTCTCACTCTTGCTCGCGATTGCCGCATGGCTGACCATCCGCCTACTTGCTGGCCGCCGCCGGCTTGCTGACCTGAACACCCGGCTCGCGATCCTCGCGAGGACGGACAAGCTGACGGGCCTGTCCAACCGGCTGCATCTGACCGAGGAGCTGGAGCAGCTGCTTGTCGATGCGCGACGGCAAGGTTTCCCGGTGTGCGTCTTGATGATCGACATCGACCACTTCAAGAAGCTGAACGACACCTTCGGACACCGAGCCGGAGACTTTGCCCTCCGCCACGTCGCGTACCGGCTGAACACATCGCTGCGCCAGGGTGACCTGCTCGCCCGCTGGGGCGGCGAGGAGTTCCTTGCGGTGCTGCCTGACACCGACATGGCCCAGGGCATGGTCGTGGCCGAGCGCCTGTGCAATCTGGTGGCCGGTACGCCGATTGAAGTTGGTGAGGACGGTGGTCTGGTCGCGATCCACACCAGCGTCGGGATTGCAGAGTTCGCCGACGACACCGTCGACACGTTGGTGGATCGTGCCGATCGAGGTCTCTACGAAGCGAAGGCGGCTGGCCGCAACACGGTCCGCGCCTACGCGCACGCAGGCTAGGCCTGACCGGCGCGCCTAACTCGCGTCGTTCGCCCGGGCGCGAACCTCGCGATGAACCTCGGTGACGGCGCGCAATTTCGAGTCGGGCGCTTCTTCCAGGGTGATCAGTGAGTTGTCGGCGGCGGGTAGGGCACGCAGGATCTCGTCGAGCTTGCGTTGAGTGACCGCCTCTTGGCGCGCCTGGGTGTGCTGGATCACGAAGACCATCGCGAGCGTGATTGCCGCGACGACGGTCTGAAAGCCGACCTCGAGCCGATTCGGAAAGTCGAACGCGAGGCTGAACAGCACCCACAACAGGTCTGCGCTGATCAGCACTATTGCCAGCCGCGGGCGCGAGGCGATGCGGTCGACAGCGTGCAGGAATCGGCTCTCAGGAGCGTGCGGCTTGCCCGGCCGCGCTGCTGGCTCGGCAACGTCTAAGCCTGGTTCTTCGAGATTCACCTCCAGGTTCTACCCCTCGTAAGCTGGGCCAAGCGAGGTGTGTTGATGATCGAGCCAGGTGTAGTGGCGGGTTGAGCCAGGTGTAGTCACTGGGCCGGTAGCGTTCCCGACGCGTGTCCGTAACCCGCGCGACATGAGTTATTCCTAGGATCTGGGGATGGCAGACATCTTCGACGACTACGTGCTGGCACAGGCGTGGGACGAGATGTTCGAGATGCCAGGCGTGCCGCGCCCTGCCTACGAGGTGTTGTTTGCCGCTCTCCAGCCGCTGGAATCAGATGACCTGAACTTCCGAGCCGAGCAGTTGTCGCGCATGTTCACCGACCGCGGCGTGACGTTCGCGATGGGTGGCGAGGAGCGACCGTTCCCACTCGACCTCGTACCGCGGGTGATCATGGCGTCGGAATGGGACGCCGTCACCCGTGGTGTCGCCCAGCGGGTCCGCACGCTCGAGGCGTTCCTCGCTGACGTCTACGGCCCTGGCCGGGTGTTCGCCGACGGTGTGGTGCCGCGGTCGCTGATCACGTCCTCGATCCACATGCATCGTGCAGTCCACGGATTCAACCCACCGAACGGCGTGCGCGTGCATGTCGCGGGTATCGATCTCGTGCGCGACGAGGCCGGCGCGTTCCGTGTACTCGAAGACAACGTGCGCGTGCCGTCGGGTGTCAGCTACGTCATCGAGAATCGTCGCGCGATGACGCAGTCGATTCCGGCTGTCTTCGGTGAGCACCGCGTGCACCCGGTGCACGAATATCCGGCTCGGCTGCTCACAGCTTTACGTGCCGCGGCACCTGCGGGTGTCAGTGAACCGACAGTCGCAGTGCTGACGCCGGGCATCTACAACGCCGCCTACTTCGAACATGCCCTGCTCGCCCGACTGATGGGTGTCGAGTTGCTCGAGGGCCGCGACCTCGTCTGTCGCAATAACAAACTGCGAATGCGGACGACGGACGGCGAGCGTCCGGTGCACGTGCTCTACCGTCGCGTCGACGACGACTTCCTTGACCCGCTGCACTTCCGCAGCGATTCGCAAATGGGATGCCCCGGCCTGATCAATGCAGCTCGCGCCGGCAACGTCACGATCGCGAACGCGGTCGGCAACGGAGTAGCCGACGACAAGCTGCTCTATACGTATGTGCCCGATCTGGTGCGCTATTACCTCAACGAAGCCCCGGTACTCGACAACGTCGAGACGTATCGCCTCGAAGACCCCGAGATCCTGCACGACGTGCTGGGCCGGCTGCACGAACTTGTCATCAAGCCCGTCGACGGTTCGGGCGGCAAGGGCATCGTGATCGGACCGCAGGCGAGCGAAGAAACTCTTGTCGAGATCCACGGCGTCGTCGCGAGCAACCCGCGTGGGTGGATCGCGCAGCGACCCGTGGCGCTGTCGACCGCACCCACCCTGATCGGCGATCGACTGGTTCCGCGCCACATCGACCTTCGGCCGTTCGCGGTCAACGACGGCGAAGACGTCTGGGTGTTGCCGGGTGGCCTCACCAGGGTCGCGCTGCCTGAAGGTGCACTGGTGGTCAACTCAAGCCAGGGCGGCGGTTCAAAGGACACTTGGGTGCTCGCTGACGAGGCGCAGCGCGTACCGGCACAACGTGCGACCGACCTCGCCGCGCTTCCATCGCGAGTGTCCGACGCGCCGTTCAGCGGCGCCCGCGACGCGGGTCCGACTGTTCAGATGGCGCAGCAATGACACGCCGATGCTGAGCCGAATCGCCGAGTCGCTCTTCTGGATCGGCCGCTATGTCGAGCGGGCGGACGATACTGCGCGGCTACTCGACGCATTCCTGCGCCGAGTGCTGGAAGATCCGTGGACCGACGAGGACGCCGAATGCCGGTCGTTGCTGGCAATTCTCGGCGTGCCAGCTCCGCGTGACGTCGTGCAAAACACTGGCGAGATCATGCGCAAGGTGGCCTTCGACGACAAGACGGCGTCGGCAATCGCCGGTGCGGTCGCGGCCGCACGCGAGAACGCGCGCGGTGCACGCGAGGCAATCTCCAGTGAGATGTGGGAATGCCTGAACGTCACCTGGCGCACGATGCCCGAGCGCCGCCGAGCGGCGGCGCGCCTTGGACCCAACACCTACCTCGACTACGTTCGTGAACGCACGGCGATGTTCTCCGGACTTGCCGAGTCAACCCTGTCGCACGACGACGGCTGGCAATTCCTGGTACTGGGCCGCAGTCTCGAACGCGCCGACATGACGGCACGGCTGCTCTCAGTTCAGTTGTTGACGGCCGATCAACCAGTCACGTGGGTCACTGTACTGTCGGCTTGCGGCGGGTACGAAGCGTTCCTGCACACGCACGGCGGCATGGTCGACCGTAGTCGCGCCGTACAGTTCCTTGCACTCGACCGATCGTTCCCTCGTTCGGTGCTGCACTCGCTGACGACCGCCGAACAGTGCCTGGCTTCGCTGAATCCGCAGCTCGCGCGCAACCAAGGCGCCGACCCAGCCCGACGCGTCGTCGGCCAAGCCAGAACTGCCCTCGAGTACGCCGACGTGATCGAACTCGTGCGCGACTTGAGCGTGCATCTGGTTCCGGTGCAAGAGGCGTGCGCAAGTGCAAGCCAAGCGGTATCTCGTCGCTACTTCACCTACGCGACGCCGCTGGCTTGGGCACAAGAGCTGGTGTGAGATGAGCTGGCGACTAAAGATCGTGCACACGACGCGCTTCGCGTACGACAGCGTCGCGCATGCGTCGTACAACGAGGCTCGTTTGACGCCACCGACGCTGCTTACGCAGACGACGCTCGAGTCACGCATCGAGATCGAGCCGCCCGCTCCTATTTACCGCTATTACGACTACTGGGCGACGCACGTATCAGCGTTCGACCTCGACGATGAGCATTCGGAGCTGGTCGTCACCGCCACGAGCACTGTCGAGACCACCCCGCACTCGCCTCGACCTGAGCCGTCGATCACTTGGCTCGCACTTCAGCACCCGACGACGACCGACAGGTTCGCCGAGTACCTCGCACAGACCACTCGCACGGCCGTTGACGACGAGCTTGTCGCCGAAGTGCGGGAACACGTGCAAGACCTGTCACCGAACGAGACCGCGTTGCGCATCTCGTCGTGGATACACGACGCGGTCGAATACATGCCAGGCTCCACCGGGGTGCAGACCAGTGCGCGCGAGGCATGGCACCGCCGCCAAGGAGTCTGCCAAGACATCGCGCATCTGTCTGCTGGTCTGCTGCGTCGCTTCGGCATTCCGGCAAGATACGTGTCAGGTTACGTGCACCCCAAACGCGATGCGCTGGTCGGCGAGACCGTGAAAGGCCAGAGTCACGCGTGGGTTGAATGGTGGGACGGCGATTGGGTCGGCCACGATGTCACCAATGACCAACCCATCGGCGTCCAACATGTTGTCGTTGCTCGGGGTCGCGACTATGGCGACGTCGCGCCACTCAAAGGCGTCTACCAGGGTCGGTCGGCCAGTCGGCTTGGCGTCACCGTCGAAGTCACCAGGCTGAGTTGACGGGCGTCGGCACAAACGTCGGCTGCGACTTGGTGCTCGATGTCGGCGAGCCGTCCACGATCGTGTTGAGCATCGCACCGGCCGCGAGCGCGGGAATTCTCGACGTTGAGCAACTCATGACCAGTTGCAATGGCGAGGTGCGTGACCTGGTCATCCGTCGGGTGCCAAGCGATCACGGCGCGTTGCTGCACGTGGTGCAGCTGCCGGTCGCTCGCATCGAGATCCACTACGAGGCGCACGTCAGTCCGGTGCATCCGGGAGCCCCCGGAATGGCGGCCAGCGACGAGGCCGAGGTGTTGGCATATCGGCGTCCGAGCCGCTACTGCCCGTCGGATCGACTCGCCGGATTCGCCAGTGCGGAGCTCGGACATCTCACCCGCGGCCGTGATCAGCTCGACGGGTTGGTCGTGTGGGTTGCCCGCAGGCTCGCTTATGTGTCGGGGTCGAGCGGCCCGTTGGATACGGCCGTCGAAACTCTGCTTGCGGGTCAGGGCGTCTGCCGCGACTACGCGCATCTGGTCGTTGCCATGTGTCGCGCGTTGGATATGCCGGCGCGATGCGCATCGGTTTACGCGCCCGGCCTGTGGCCGATGGATTTTCACGCGGTCGCCGAAGTGTTCATCGACGGCAAGTGGAACGTGGTCGACGCGACCTACCTCGCACCACGACAGAGTCTGGTTCGTATCGCGACTGGCCGAGATGCCGCCGACACGTCGTTCCTGACGACAATCGACGGCGACGTCGAGTTGCTCGAGGTCGACGTGCGTGCCAGCACGGATGGCGAGTTGCCTCGCGATATCCCTACTGAGCCGGTGTTCCTGCGTTGATCGCGGCCGCCGTCTCGGTTTGACGCGCGATGCTCAGCACGCGCACCGCGGCGATCATCGTCAGCGCCGCCCGCACCTCGGTGCGGACGCCACGCGCAGACTCCCGTTGAATCCGCTGGTGAAAGCGGTCGACACCTGCCGGGAACGGCGAGCGGTGAAAAAACATATCCATGGGCTTATCGCTATCGGGGAACGCGGCGCCGAGCATGCCTGCCAACACCGCAAGGCGAGTGCCGCGCGGAACTGCACTCATCACAGCGCGCATCGTCGCGAGCCCGATCAGGCCGTCGACGATCGCGACCGTGCGGAACTTCGCGTCATCGTGGATGCCCCAGTGAGGCACCGAGTCGAGGACAAAGTGGCTGCCGACAGCGACCAATGCAACCTTGGCCGGACGACGAGGGGCGACCAGTCCGATAATTGCTCCGGCGAGCACGTGATTCGTGATGAACATCCGCCCAGCCTAGGCGGTCACCCGGATCAGGTCGGCGGCCCGCTCGGCAATCATGATGGTCGGCGCATTTGTGTTGCCGCGAACGATGGTCGGCATGACCGATGCATCGACAACGCGAAGGCCGTCGACACCGAGAACGCGCAGCTCAGCGTCGACAACCGACCCGATCGCACAGCTCGATGTCGGGTGGTACAGCGTCAGCCCCACCCTCCTGGCAAACGCGAGCAAGTCAGACGTCGAGTCAGACTCCGGGACCTCGTACGGTTCGGTGGTCAGGCTGTTCAACGACGGCTGGGCGGCAATGTCGAGGGTGATCCGCAGACCCTCCACAATCGCCGTCCGGTCGTCGTCTGTTGCTAGGTAGTTGTGTTGGATCCGTGGCGGGTAAGCCGGGTCGGCCGAACGCAGCGTCACGGATCCACGACTCGTCGGCGACAGCGTGCACGGACCGAGCGCGAACGCGTTGGCGGTCGGCACTGTGAGGCTCTCGTTGACTGACATGACGGGAGCCATATGTAGCTGCACATCCGGAGCCGGAAGGCCGTCATGACTGCGGAAGAAGCCGCCTGCCTCCGCGGCATTCGAGGTCAAGGCTCCACGGCCTTCGTTTTCGAGGAGCGCGACGTTCTCCGCACTGCCAGCACTGATTAGCGTGTCTGCGTCGGTCAGGTAGTTGACGAGAACCAAGAGATGGTCTTGAAGGTTGCGCCCTACGGGCAGGTCGACGCGCGTCTCAATACCAAGTGGCGACAGTTCATCGGCTGGCCCGATGCCTGAGAGCATCAGCAGCTTCGGCGTCTCGTAACTGCCCGCAGAGACGATGACCTCCTGGTCGGCGACGATCGTGCGCACGCCACCCGCGTCGCTTATCTCGACACCGGCTGCGCGATTGCCGTCGAAGACCACACGCAGCACGCGAGTGTTCACAAGAACAGTGAGGTTCGGCCGTTCCGCGGCCGGCGCGAGGAAGGCCATGGAAGCGCTACAGCGCATGCCATCGCGCTGCGTCAGCTGATAAAAACCCACGCCCTCTTGGGTTTCGGCGTTGAAGTCGTCGTTTTGTGCATGGCCAGCCTCCACGCCCGCAGTAACGAACGCCGTGGCCAGCGGATGGGCCGACCGTGTGTTGCTGACGGCCAACAATCCGCCCGCTCCGTGATACTTGTCCGCACCACGCTCGTTGTCTTCCGAACGACGGAAGTACGGGAGCACATCGTCGTAGCCCCAGCCGGGCGCTACGCCCGCGGCCCACGCGGTGTAGTCGGCTCGATTGCCGCGAACGTAAATCATGGCGTTCGTCGAACTACATCCGCCGAGCACTTTGCCGCGCGGCAGGTAAATGCGTCGACCATTCAGGCCCGGCTCGGGTTCGGAGTCGAGGTCCCAGTCGTAGGGGCCCTTGAAGAGGTCGGTCCAGGCAATCGGTAGCTGAATCTCCTCGGCGGTGTCGGATCCGCCCGCTTCGATGAGCACGACCGACACTGCGGGATCTTCAGTGAGCCGCGACGCGACGACGCACCCGGCCGATCCGGCACCCACGATCACGTAGTCGTAGCTGGCCATCTAACCTCCGCGCAGGGTGCCCGAACGTGTCGGCGCCAGCCTAGGGGTGCAGGTCTGGGCCGGTGCGAATCCAGTCAAGAGTCTTGGCGATGCCTTCCGCCAGTGACGTGCGTGGCATCCAGCCAAGCTGGTCACGCGCCGCCTTCACGTTCAGGATGATCGCCTGCAGCTCACCGAGCCGGGCCTCACCGAGCACCGGATCGTAGGACGCCTCTGCGGCAGCCGCGACGGCGGTGTGCAGTTCGCGCACCGTCGTGCCGACACCAGTGCCGATGTTGAACCGCCGCCCGTCACCCAGATCGCCGACCGTTCGTGCGAACGCATCCATCACGTCATCGACAAAGACGTAGTCGCGTACCGCTGAGCCGTCGCCGAAGATGGTGGCCGGCCGACCGCGCAGCAACGCGTTCCCGAAAATCGCGACCACACCACCCTCAGCGTAGGGATCCTGGCGAGGCCCGTAGACGTTCGCGAGCGCGAGAGCAGTCGTCTCGAGTCCGTACAGCGCGCGGTACATCCCGAGGTAGGTCTCTCCGCTCACTTTCGAGGCGGCGTAAGGCGACAGCGGGTTGATGGGAGCCGTCTCGTCAACCGGGATCTTCTTCGGCTCGCCATACATCGAGCCACCGGAGGAGGTGAAGACCACCTTGCGCACGCGGGCCTTGCGCGCCGCCTCTAGCACGTTGATCGTGCCCAGCACGTTCAGCCGGGCATCCTCGATCGGGTCCTGAACACTGAGCCGAACATCGATCTGTGCTGCGAGGTGGCAAATGACTTCGACGTCAGACTCGGCGACCGTCTGAGCGAATCGCGGATCTGTCACGTCCGTCTCGACGAACGAGAACCCGCGGCCGGCCTGGAGTTCGGAGTCGGGCAGGTTGGCCCTCGTCCCGCGCGACAGGTTGTCGATGCCGACGACCTCGTGGTCGTCGTCGAGGAGCCGGTCGACCAGATTCGATCCGATGAAGCCAGCTGCTCCAGTCACGAGGATGCGCACGCCACGACCATAGACGGTCATTCGCGCGGCACTTGCCAGCGGTCTCGATGCGTTCAGCCCAACTTGGGCGTTTTCGGGATGGAAAGCGAAACAAACCCTTCCGGGACCGAAACCTGGGCCGATCAGGCTTGGGTTACCCCCCAACCTGATCGAGGAGAACACGTTGAGCGCGCAGTCAATGAGCCACCGGTCGTTCAGACTGCGCCGTGCCCGACGTCCAGTCGCGCGGGTGATGGCGGTGCTGACAGCGCTTGCTGGGAGCGGAGCGTTCGTTCTCGCCGGAGCGACCGCGGCGCACGCCGCGATCACCGATCCGTTCAGCTCGGTCTTCACCGCGAACACGAACGGCAACATCCAGATTCGCGGCAACACCGTTGTCAGCTGCCAGCCCGCCGCCACCTCTTGCGCGGGCGCGCTGACAATGACGAACACCCCCGCCGGCAATAACAACAACAACGCGTTCTTCATGAACTACGTCAACGTCGACAGCGCGGGCGGCACCGGGATCTTCGACTCCTCCAGCGCAACGGTGGCGATCCCGACGGGCGGCTCGGTGCTCTTCGCTGCACTGGTGTGGGGCGGCGACACGGCCGCGGGTACGAGCTTGAGCAGCGCCGCATTCGGCACCGGCACCGGCACTGCCGCCAACGCCACACTCGCGGGACAGGTACAGCTCAAGGTCCCGGGCTCGAATACCTACGGCGCGGTCACGTCGTCGCGCACCAGCTTCTTGTCCGGTGTGACGGGCAACTACCAGGGCTATGCGAATGTGACCGCCGCAGTACAGGCGGCAGGCAACGGCTCTTACACAGTCGGCAACGTGCAGACCGCTACCGGAACCAACATCCAGGGCGGCTGGGCCTTGGTCGTTGCTTACGCCAATCCGACCGACCCGCCGCGCAACCTGACGATCTTCGCCGGCTTCGGTTCGGTCGCCTCCAACGGTGTCGTCGACATCCCACTCAGCGGCTTCCAGACTCCCGCAACCGGCGCGGTCAACACGACGCTCGGTGCAGTCTCCTACGAAGGCGACGCAGGCTCGACCGGTGACCAGATGCAGCTCGGTGACTCGACCAGCACGCTGCAAAACGTCACCGACGCGTTGCACCCGGTCGCGAACACGTTCACCTCAATCATCAGCGATCTAGGCGTCGACAACTCGACGCGAAATCCGGACTACCTCAACCAGCTCGGATTCGACGCAGCCACGTTCAACGTCAACTCGTTCTTGACCAACGGTCAGACGACGGCTGACATCCGCCTGACATCAGCCAACGGCGGCGAGACCTACTACCCAGGCATCGTGACATTCGCGACGGACCTGTACGCGCCCGCTCTCTCACTCACCAAGACGGTCGCCATCGTCACCAAGGCGGCGGGCAACACCCAGGCCGGCATCGCCGAAGCCGGCGACACGCTGCAGTACACGCTTAATGCGAATAACTCAGGCGTCGATCAGTCCGATGCAACCGTACTCACCGACACCGCGCCGACCGGTACGACCTACAAGACCGGCTCGCTCACGTCTGGCGGCACCGCACTGACCGACGGCACCGGCGACGACGTCGGAAACTTCAATATCGGTACCAAACAAATCACGGTGGACGTCGGTACTGGCGCAACGTCGGCTGCTGGCGGCGTCGTTGCACCAGCGGCATCGATCTCGACCGTGACGTTCGAGGTTGTTGTCAACGCCGGGCTCGCAGGCGGCAGCACGATCACCAACACCGCGGTCTTGAGCTACGTCGGCCACCAGACGTCGATCGCCTTTACCGAATCGAGCAACGCTGTGTCGACGCCGGTCCCGAACTCCGCGCCGATTGCCAATGCGGATGCACCGACAACGACTGCGAACACGCCAGTTACCGTGAACGTCCTTGCCAATGACACCGACGCCAACGCCGATGCGCTCACCATCACGTCGACCACCGTTCCGGCTCATGGCACCGACAGCGTGGTCGCCGGCCAGATCCTTTACACACCGACCACCGGTTACAGCGGCACCGATTCGTTCTCCTACACGATCAGTGACGGGCACGGCGGGACGTCGACAGCGACCGTCACTGTCACCGTGACCGCACTCCCTGTCGTCCCGCCGGTTAGTCCCGTTGTTTCGGTTGTGCCGGTCGCAACTCCAGTCGCGCGCACCGTTACCGTCACGGCACGCGCTGTTGCAACTGCAGCGACGACGGTCACCGTCGCCACGGGCACCGGCTCCGTCAGCGTCAACCCGGCTGCCACTGTTATCGGTCATGGAGCACTGACGATCGCCTCGCTCACCCAGCCGACGAGTAACGCGGTCGTCACTGTCGTCGACGGCAAGTTCGTGATCACGCCCGCGGCGGGCTTCGTCGGAACAACGACCTTCACTTACGTAGTCATTGGGGCCGACGGAACGCGAGACACGGTGATAGTCACCGCGCATGTGTTGGGCGAGACACTCACCCTGCCCTTTACCGGTTCGGACGTCGGATCACTTGGCCTTGTGGGATTGCTACTCGTCGTCGCGGGAATGGGTGCCCTGTGGCTCGCCCGCCTCGGGCGGCGGTCGAAGGCCCTGAGTTAGGGCTCTAGGCTGAACTATGGCCGAGTATCCCCAGTTGCTGCACACCGTTCTCGACACCACGAACGCGCGCGAACTCGCTGAGTTCTATCGGGAACTGCTCGGGCTGTCATACCGACCCGGTCATGAACCGCCGACGGATGGCTCTCCTGACAGCGCGGATTGGCTCGTGCTCGTTGACAGCGATGGTGTGCGCAAGCTCGCGTTCCAACAGGTCGATCAGCTGCCGCGCTCAACGTGGCCTTCAGCCGTCGTACCTGCGCAACTCCACGTTGACTTCACAGTGTCGAGTTTTGCGGAGTTGAATCGGCATCGGGAGCGGGCGGAGGCCCTCGGTGCGCGCGTGTTGCTCGACCGGAGCGACGACCCGGACGAACCTCTTTTCGTATTCGCGGACCTCGCCGGTCACCCGTTCTGCATCTTCGTGATCTAAAGCCTGCCCTGCTCAGCGCGCTCCCAGGATGGGGCTGGCGGCGACTGGCTCGGCTGTCCACAGCTTTGGACGTACCTTTCCTGGAAGCTTTGCTCTGTTGCTGTGGGGCGTCAGCTCAGATCTGTTGCTGTGGGGCGTCAGTTCAGCTCTGTTGCTGTACGGCGTCAGCTCAGCTCTGTTGCTCTGGGGCGTCAGAGCAAAGCGCTTCGAAGAGCAGGCCCCGGGCTTTTCACCGCGGGCGCATTTCGGGCGTTTGGCCGTAAAGGGTGCGCCGAATGGCTGACTGAAACGCCGGAAGGACATAAGTCCCGGCGGATGGCGCACGAGGACTACGGCCGGGCGGGAACTGTGCCGACGACTCCCGCATGCCCGCCCGCATGCCCTCACGTACGCTCATCCGCACGCTCACCGGCCGAGCGCTGGTGCGCGTCCTTGCGCTGCTCATGGTCGCCTCAGGCAGCGCAGTCTTCATCGCGGCCAGCTCAGACACCGCCAGCGCCGGCATCACCGCAACGTTCAACCAGGTGTTCTCGGCCGACACCACGGGCAGCATCCAGATTCGCGGCAACACAATCTTGACCTGCCAGGACACCGCGACATCGTGCGCTGCAGCACGTGCCCAACTGAACCAGAACGACAACTCGTTCTTCGACACTTACATCGACATCGACAGCGACCCGACCACGTTCGACTCATCGAGTTCGACGGTGAACATTCCCAGCGGCGGGTCGGTTCTCTTCGCCGCTCTGGTCTGGGGCGGCAACACGACGGCCGGCGGATCATTGACCAGTGCCGCATACGGCACCGGAACCGCGGCCAACTCTCCGACGCCGGCGAATGCGGGCACGGTCAAGCTGATGGTCCCCGGGTCGAGCACGTACACGACTATCAACTCGTCGCGCACCAGCTTCTTGTCGGGCAGCACCGGCAACTACCAGGGATACGCGGACGTCACGTCGGCCGTGCAAGCAGCTGGCAACGGCTCCTACACAGTCGCGAACATTCAGACCGCGACAGGCACCAACATCCAGGGTGGCTGGGCGCTCGCCATCGCGTACTCCAACCCGACCGACCCGCCGCGCGACCTGACGATCTTCAGTGGCTTCGGCACGGTCGGTGCCGGCAACGTCGTCGACATCCCGGTCAGCGGTTTCAAGACGCCGCCCACGGGCGCGGTCACGACGACGCTCGGGGCGATCTCTTATGAAGGCGACGCGGCGTCGGTCGGCGACCAACTGCTGCTCGGGAACACGACCGCCACGCTGCAGAACGTCACCGATGCCCTGCATCCAGTCGCCAACAGCTTCACGTCGGTGATCAGCGACCTCGGCGTCGATAGTTCGACCCGCAACCCCGACTATCTCAACCAGCTCGGTTTCGACGCGGCCACGTTCAACGTGAACGGCGTCCTGACGAACGGGTCGACCAGCGCCGACATCCGCATGACCTCAGCGGCGTCGGGCGGGGAGACGTACTACCCCGGCGTGATCACCTTCGCGACCGACCTCTACTCCCCCGACCTCAGCGCGACGAAGTCGGTCGCCCTCGTCGCCAAGGGTGCGGGCAACACCCAGGCCGGCGTCGTCGAGCCCGGCGACACTTTGCAGTACACGATCAACGCCACGAACAGCGGGCAGGACTCCTCGGTCGGCACAGTCTTGACCGACGCGATTCCGGCCGGAACCACCTACGTAGCAGGCTCGCTTACCAGCGGCGGCACAGCGCTGACCGATGCAACCGGCGACGACATCGGCAGCTTTAACGGAACCACCAAGCAGTTGACCGTTGACGTCGGCACCAGCGCAACCGCCACCGTCGGCGGCAATGTCGCTGTCGCCGCGTCGATCGCTACCATCACCTTCGAAGTCACCGTCAATGCGAACATCGCCGACGGCACCTCGATCCCCAACACCGCGGCGCTCACGTACAAGGGCAACCAGACCGGCACAGCAGTCACCGGCGCAAGCAATGCTGTGACAACGCCGACAGTGAGGCACCACAGCGCGCTCACCATCACGAAGACAGCGAACCTCGCCCGCGTGCAGAAGGGCGCAGCGACCCCGGTCACCTACACCCTGACCGCGAGCAACGCCGGCCCTTACGACGACCCCGGAGTGACGGTCACCGACACGCTCCCGAGCGGCGCCGTCGTCAAGACCGCGACTCCTAGCGCCGGCAGCTGCACCACGCCGGCCGGCCAGGTGGTGTGCAACATCGGCGCGCTCGCCAACGGTGCTAGCGCAACAGTCGCCGTCACCGTCACTCTCGATAGCACCACCGACCCGGCTACCGACACCGCCTCAATCGTGGGCACCAATGTCGACAGTAACCAGAGCGACAACACTGCTTCGGTCTCGACCATCGTCGATACCGCACCCGTGGCAAACGCGGATTCGGCAACTACCTCAGCAGGCCCAGCAGGCACCGCCACGATTGCCGTTCTTGCCAACGACACAGACGCGGACGGCGATCCGCTGACCGCATCGGCCGGCGCAACCGTGCCCACCAAGGGCGGCATCGTCGTCAACGCCAACAACACCATCACCTACACGGCAAACGCCGGAGCAGTCGGTACTGACACCTTCAGCTACGTCGCGAACGACGGTCGCGGCGGTACGGCAACAGGCACAGTGACCGTCACCATCCCGAACCAGCTACCGATCGCAAACGCCGACTCGGGCAGCACCACCCCCGGGCAGCCCGTCACCGTCAACGTGCTCGGCAATGACACCGACCCCAACATCCCGGCGTCCGGGCAAGTGCTTTCGGTGAGCGCAATAACGCAGCCCGCGGGCGGGAAAGGGACCGTCACCACTAACGGCACCACCGTGACGTTCACGCCAAGCGGCACGTTCAAGCTCGGCAGCACCTCGTTCACCTACACGGTCAGCGACGGCGATGGCGGTACAGCTGTCGGCAACGTCACGGTGACGGTTCCAAACGTTCCTCCCACCGCCGTCAATGACACAGCGACAACGCCCTACCTCGCCCCAACAACCGTCGACGTGCTTGCGAACGACACCGACGCCAATGGCGACGCGCTGACAGTCACCACGGTGACCGGCGAGGCGCACGGCACCGCGGTCATCACCGGCTCGGGCGTGAACACGAAGATTCTTTACACGCCGGCATCGGGGTGGAGCGGCGCAGACACGATGACCTACACGGTCAGCGATGGCACGACCACGTCGACAGCGGTGCTCACCGTCACCACCGCCGACGCCCCACCAAGCGCCAACAACTTCAGCACAAGCGTTGCTGGCGGCATCCCCACCACCGTCGACGTCGTTGCACACGCGAGTGACCCGAACTCCGATACCCTCACGGTCACCGCGGCCGGTCCGGCAACGCATGGCACGGTGAGCATTGGCGCCGGCGGTGTCGTGTACACACCAAACGCGGCGTACGCCGGCACCGACACCTTCAGCTACACCGTCGATGACGGTCATGGCGGCACCGCAACCGCGACTGTCACCGTGACAGTCGGCAACCAGGCCCCCGTGGCCAACGCCGACTCGGCCATCGCGACCGGACTTGCCGGTTCACCGATCACCGTCGACGTACTCGCCAACGACACCGATGCGAACAGCGACCCGCTCACGCTGATATCGGTCTCGGTACCTGCTCACGGTACCGCAGCCCTCGTCGCGGGCAAGGTCGTCTACACCCCATCGGCCACCTACGCCGGGCCCGACACATTCACCTACTCCATCAGCGACGGCAATGGCGGGACGGCGACGGGCACGGTCAGCGTCGATGTGCAGAATCGCAGGCCGATCGCCAACCCCGACACGCTCGCTGCGTTGAGCGGAACCACCACGACCGTCGACGTCGTTGCGAACGACACCGACCCCGATGGTGAAACAGTTTCGTTGCTTTCAGTAGACCCGAGCAGCGCGAACGGTGGGACGGAGACAATCACCGGTGGCCTCGTGCACTACACGTCTGCGCCCGCTTACGTCGGCACTGACACGTTCTCCTACGTCGTCACCGATCCGCGCGGGGGCACCGCAACTGGAACCGTGACTGTCACTGTCGGCAGTTCGGCGATGATCGCGAACAGCCGCACGGCGGCTACGGCCACCAATACCCCAGTAACCGTAGGCCTTCTCTCTGGTGTCACCGATCCTGGCGGCCACCCGATCTCAGTCGACTCCGCAGGCTCGGCCGCGCACGGAACGGTCACTCTCGACAGCTCGGGCAACGCGACCTACACCCCGGCCGCGGGCTACTCCGGCAGTGACACCTTTACCTACGCCGTGTCTGACGCGTTCGGTGGCTCGGCCAGCTCGACAGTGACCGTGACCGTTGCGAACGCCAACCCGGTCACGGTCGATGACACCGCATCGGTACTGACCGGTAATTCGATCACCGTCGACGTGCTCGCCAACGACACCGACCCGAACATCCCCGCCACGAGCCAATCGCTGAGCTTGTCATCGGCAAGCCTCGTCAGCGGGACGGCGGCGGTGACCGTCACGGCCGGGGGCGTGCAGGTCGTGCCGGGCATCGGCTTCACCGGTGATGTTGTCGTGCAGTATGTCGTGAGCGACGGTGCAGGTGGCAGCGCGACCGGACAGCTCACCGTGCATGTCACGTCACCGTTCGTACCACCCGTGCCCCCCGTCGTCCCGCCGGCTGTTGTTTCGCCTTTGAAGCCGATTGTCATCGTCGGCCCGACGACCCCCGCGAAGGCACCGTCACACGTTGAGGCTGCGACCACGGTCGTCACCATCGTCCCGGCGGAAATCTCGGTAACGCTCGATCCGACGAGCGCAGTCGCCGGGCTTGGCACGGTGACGATCATGTCGGTCAGCCCGAACCCGACCGGAGTGCAGGTGCAGGTTGTCGACGGCAAGCTCGTCGTCACGCGGACGAACAAGTACGTCGGGACCACGACGTTCAATTACACAGGGATGGCCAAGAACGGTACTGAGGTCAACGTCACGGTGACCGCGCATGTGCTCGGTGAAACCATCACCGCACCGTCGTTGCCTTTTACCGGCGCCAATGTCGAGCTGAGCATGTTCGCCGGTGCGATGCTCGTGTTCGTAGGCCTCTTCGCGATCTGGATCACTCGCCGCAAACCAGTTCGCAACGACGGCCGCGTACAAGGCGGCTCAGCCGACTTCCGGTAGGCCCGGCAAAGGCAACGCAGACAGTCACGACGGCACCTGCACCCGCCACACGCTGTCATCGTCAAAGTTCGCCACCCACAACGAACCGAAGCCGACCACGGGCCAGCCGCCCTTGCCTGTCGCTGGGAACCGCGCCGTGATGGCACCCGATTGAGGATCGATCCGAGACACCGTGTCGTCGGCCGTTCGCACCCAGATGCTACCGAGGCCCGACGTCGGCGGGTCGTCAGAGAAGTCGGTCAGGGCGGAGTACGGGGCTAGCGGAATCTTGCGCGACACCCCGGTCGTCGTGTTGAGGGCAGTCAGCCAGTGGTCGTTATCGCCCTTCAACCAGATAGATCCCGACGCCTCGTCGTAGTCCATGTACACGTCGAGATACGTCTCGGGGGTATGCAGTGTCGCGACGATTTGGCTCGTTTGAGGGTCGACCTTGAAGATCGTGCCGTTGTAAATGCCGCTGTCAGGATCAGAGTCGGCGACCCAGACGTATCCGCCGCCCACCACACCCTCTTCACCAGGGGCATCAATGGTGGCAAGCACCTGATAGGTCGAGGGATCGAGGCGTTCCAGCTTGCTGCCATCGTCGGAGGCCGCCCACACCGCGCCGTCGAGATCGCCGTAGACGGCCGCAGTTGCGATGCTGGCGACGACCTGGTTGGTGGTGGCGCTGACGACGATTTCCTTCGTACTGTCATCGCAATACCCAATGAAGATGCGCTCGTCGAACGCCCGCCCGCTCGCGAGTGGCGGGTAGAGGCGGAACTACGCGCCGGGCGGCATCGCGAAATCTTGAGTGAGGCTCGGCAGCTCGCCATCGAACAGCCGTTGCGCGAGCGACCACAAGCGCATCTGATGCTCGCGTCATACCGGTGCGGGCGCCAGGCCGAAGCGCTTGAGGTACTGACGCACTACCGCCACGAACTGGCTGAGCAGACCGGGTTGGAGCCGGGCCAAGAACTGCTCGCGCTGCAAAAGCAAATACTCAGCCAAGACCACGCTCTCAATCTCGTGCGCAAAGCCGGTCCGTCGTCAGCAGACGTTGCAGTTGATCCACCCGCGGGCACAACGACCGGCAGACCGCATCGACGCCGCCGAACCGTAGTCGCCGCCGCGGCTGTCGTGGTGGTCGCGGCCGTCGTCATTGCTGCGACGAACTTGCCGCGGCACGCGAGCTCGGCGCACCCGGCGTCCGGCGTCCGCATCACCAACAACGCGGTCGTCGCGCTCGACGCCCAAACCGGCGCCGTGCTCACCGACGTCGCGGTGGGCACCCAGCCAGGACCGATCGCCGCCCTAAACGGAGTGGTCTGGTCTGCCAATCTCGGCGACAAAACAATCAGTCAGATCGATGCCGCGTCGGGCACCGTCGTGAAGACGTACGGGGTGCCTGCAGCGACGATGAGTCTGTCGGCTGCGCCAGGGATGCTCTGGATCGTCAACGGATTCGCCGGCACGTTGTCGCGAATACTTGTCGACTACCAGCAGCTGTCGGCGCCGTTCCTACCGGAGCAAGGCGCGGTAGGGCTACTCGCTGTTGTGTCGTCGCACGACAGCATCTGGGTGTCGAGTGCTGATCAAGATGCAGTCGAACTCGATGCGCGAAGCTTGCGCGTTCTGCAGTCGGTTCGGCTACCGCAACGCGCTCAGTCAATCGCGGTCGCGGGCAACTCAATCTGGACGTCGAACGAACAAGGTGCGGCGGTGCAAAGCGTTCCGCTGGTGAATGGCCCAACCCCGCGTCAGGTCGAGATCGGCGGTAGGACCCAAGCACTCACGGCCGCCTTCGGTTCGGTCTGGGTGATTAGCTCGGGGCCGAACAAGCTGTCGCGCATCGACGCCACCAGCGGCAAAGTGATCGCGTCGTTCAGCTTGGCCAGCGCGCCCACTGCAATCGCAGCAGGGCCCAACGCGATCTGGGTTAGCGAGCGCCACTCGGGCACTGTGCAGCGATTCGACCCCTCAGGCCAGGTTCTGCCGACGGTGTTGAACGTTGGGCACAAGGTCGGTGGCTTGACCTGCGACGGCACCCGCGTATGGCTGACGACCGACTGAGCCGATACCGAATGACTAGAACAATGCGCGACTGAGCGCCGACCTCGCGGCCGGAATCGACGGATCGTCGGGGCCTGCCGCGTCGAACAGTCCGAGTAGATGAACTCGGGCCCGATCGCGGTCGGCCCCCGAGGTGCGAGCAACGACATCGACCAACCGCTTGAACGCCTGGTCGACGAGACCCTCCAGCATGTCGACGTCGGCGGCCGCGAGTTGGGCATCGACATTGTCAGGTGACGCCACCGCTGCTTCCCTGACTGCCACCGGATCCAGATGCTCGGCACGCTTGAACAACCGAACGCCCGCGAGAGCGCCGGCGGCCAACTGATCGGCCGGCGCAGTGGCGAGGATTGCCAGGTACGCCTTCTCGGCGGCGTCGTAGTCGCCGCTTTCGAAAGCCGCTGCCGCTTCGACGAACTCCGGGCTTAACGGCGGTTCGGACAGTTCAGCGTCGACGCCGGCGTCGTTAGCCGCGCCCGTCGCCTTCAGCAACTCACCGATCCAGCCGCGAACCTGCGGCTCTGGTACGGCGCCGGTGAACTCACCGACGATGCCGCCCTGCCACACCGCCTTCACAGCGGGAATGCCTTGCACTCCCGCTGCGGCTGCGAGCTGCTGGTTGGAGTCGACGTCGATCTTGGCCAGCACCCATGCGCCGCCGCCTTCGACGGCGAGCCGTTCGAGGATCGGGCTGAGCTGCTTGCACGGACCACACCATTCAGCCCAGAAGTCGATGACGACGGGAACGGTCATCGACCGATCGATGATGTCGACCTGGAAGGATGCCTCGGTCACTTCGATGACCGTGACGGGCGCGCCGCCGTTCACGACTCCACCCGACGGCGGGGCTGCGGCTGGAGCGGTGGGCTGCGGACGTCGGGCGAGCGAGTCAAGCGACACCGCGCCGGCAAATCTGGGCGAGTAGTTCATCTGTCCATCATCCCCGACGAGCCTCGCGTCCGCGACCTAGAGCCCCGGCGGTCTACAGCCCGGGCGGTTCGGCGTAGCGGCCCCACTCCGACACGAGCAGTCCGCAGATCTCACCGAGGGTCGCCTCTGCCCGGGCAGCGTCGAGCAGCGGAGGCACCAGATTGCCGTCGCCGCGAGCGACGGCGAGCACGTGACCCAACGCGGCGTCGACGTTGGCCTGATCACGACCAGCTCGTCGGGTGGACAGCGCCGCGACCTGCTCCGTCTCGACCTCGTGCGATACACGCATGATCTCCAGCGGCGGCTCGAAGTCGTCGGTGTAGGAGTTGACGCCGACGATGCGGCGTTCGCCCGACTCGAACGCCTGCTGCTGCTGATACGCCGCATCGGCGATGTGGCCGGTGAACCAGCCGTCTTCGATCCCGCGCAATATGCCCGCCATCATGCTGCCGTCGCCGCCGAGTGCGCTGATCTGCGTGAAGATTTTTTCTGCCTCGGCCTCGATCTGATCGGTGAGCGCCTCGACGAACCATGAGCCGCCGAGTGGATCGACGACGTTGGTGAGGCCCGTCTCCTCGAGCAGCACTTGTTGGGTCCGCAACGCGATCGACGCAGCGCGCTCGCTCGGCAACGCGAGCACTTCGTCCAGGGCATTGGTGTGCAACGAGTTGGTGCCGCCGAGGATCGCCGCGAGCGCTTCAACCGCCGTCCGGACGACGTTGTTGTCAGGCTGCTGCGCCGTCAAAGAGACGCCCGCGGTTTGGGTGTGGAACCGCAGCCATTGCGCACGTTCCGTCTTTGCGCCATAGACGTCACGCATCCAGTGCGCCCAGATCCGCCGGGCCGCTCTGAACTTGGCGATCTCCTCGAAGAAATCGATGTGGGCATCGAAAAAGAACGACAACTGGGGCGCGAACGTGTCGACATCGATATGTCGCGACAGACCAAGTTCGACATACGCGAAGCCGTTCGCGAGTGTGTAGGCGAGCTCCTGCACTGCTGTCGAACCGGCTTCCCTGATGTGGTAGCCCGACACCGAGATCGGCTTGTAGTCCGGCATCTCGCGCGCGCAGAACTCCATCAGGTCACCGATGAGACGCAGATGCGGCTGCGGCGTGAACAGCCACTCCTTCTGCGCCATGTACTCCTTGAAGATGTCGGTCTGCAACGTGCCGTTCAACTTGCCGTGTGCAACGCCTTGGCGTTCGGCCGCCGCGACATACATGCAAAATATCGGGACGGCGGGACCGCTGATGGTCATCGACGTCGTAACCTCGCCGAGCGGAATGCCCTTGAACAGCACTTCCATATCGGACGCCGAGTCGATGGCGACGCCGCAATGGCCGACCTCACCACGAGCTTGCGGATCATCCGAATCGCGACCCATGAGGGTTGGCATGTCGAAGGCGACTGACAGACCGCCACCGCCGGCGTCCAGGATCATGCGGTACCGCTCGTTGGTCTGCGTTGCGTTGCCGAAGCCGGCGAACTGGCGGATCGTCCACGGCCGGCCGCGATAACCGCTGCGGTAGAGGCCGCGTGTGAACGGGTACTCCCCTGGCCGGCCGATCCGGGCAATCCGCGGATCGTCGGCGCCGTCGGGCGGCCCGTAGGCGGCCTCCAAAGGCATGCCGCCGAGCGTCGACCGTGGCCGGCCATCGGCACTTTCTCGCGCGGCCGCCTGGCTCTCGCGGTCCGCGCCATCTCGAGTCACGCCATCCACCGTGCCTGCCTCCAGCCGTCCGTACCTTCGATAGTAGGACGTCCAAGTACTTCTCGGCGTCGCGCTACTCCGGGGTGAAGTCGCCGGCATCCAACCGCAGCGTGCGAAGGGCTGCGACGACCTCAGCGCGCGCAGGTTCGCCAAGCGAGTCGAGGCCGAAGTCGGCCGCCATGAGGTCGGCGGTGGCGGCTTCGACGACGGCCAGACCGCTTTGCGTGATGGCGGCCAACGTGCCGCGGCCGTCGCGCGGATTGGGCTTTCGCTCAACGAAGCGAGCCGCCTCGAGACGGTCGATCGAGTTCGTGACGCTGGTCGGGTGCACCATCAGTCGCTCGCCGATCCGACCGAGCGGTAGGGCGCCGTACCGCGAGAAACGCAGCAGCACCAGCACCTCGTAGCGAGCGAACGTCAGGCCGTGCCGCTTGAGGAGATCGTCATAGCGAGCCAGCAGGATCTGTTGAGCGCGCATGACCGAGGTGGCCATCCGCATGGCCGATGCCGGGCCCCAGGTTTCTTCCCAGCGTTGCGCTGCCCGCTCGATGGGATCGAAGGGCAGATTCAGCGGTTTCCCCACGTGCGCAACCTACCGCGTGCGGGTCCGCCGCTCCCCTAGGCTGCATGCTCGTGGACTGGAGCCTGCGCACTTGTGGTCGCCGTGGGCACGTTACGTACGCCCCAACCGAGCCGGCACTGCGGGAGCGACTCCATGCCGAAACCCCGGTCGGCGAAGCGTGGCGGTGCCTTCGTTGCGGGGACTTCGTCCTCGGCGCGCCGCTCGGTGACGGCCCCGCTGGCGATGCGCCAACGGTGCTGCGCGGCCGTGCATTGCGCGACGCGTTCGTGCTGCGGTTGCTCGCGGTCGAACGGTTTCTTCGCGGCCTCGTCATCGGAGTCGGCGCCTACGCCGTCCTCCGTTATTCGCACAGCGAAGACTCGCTGCGCGCACTGTTTGACAAAGATCTACCCGCCGCGAAGCCGCTCGCCAACGCCTTTGGTTACAACCTCGACAACTCATCGGTTGTCCGCGAGATCCGCAAGCTGCTGCTCGTCAAGCCCTCGACCCTTCACCTCATCGCAATTCTGCTTGCGGTCTACGCCGCGATCGAGTTGTGCGAAGGAATCGGGCTGTGGTTGTTGAAGCGATGGGGTGAGTACTTCGCCGCGGTCGCAACAGCGATCTTCTTGCCTTACGAGATCCACGACATCATCGACAAGGTCACGGGGCTGCGCGTCGGCTTCTTCATCCTCAACGTCGCGGCCGTCGTCTATCTGTTGTGGACCAAGAAGTTGTTCGGCATTGCCGGTGGCCGCGCCGCGTACGAAGCAAAGCGACACGAAGAGTCGCTACTTGAGGTGCAGGAAGCCACGCGGCCCGAAGCCGAAGTCAGCTAGCCGACGAGCTGCGCGGCCGCTGCGTAGGCATCGAGGGTGCCGTCGACGACCGCGGCCGCCAGCCCTGTAAGACGCGGATCGTCGGTGCGCAATCCGACCCGGGCCGAGAGTATCGCGAGGGCGATTGATCTGATTTCGTGCGCCGCGCGCCGCACCCGCCGCCGCTCACCCTCACCCGACGACAGCAGCCACGCACGGTGCCTGTCGATCGCCTCCACGACCTCATCGATGCCGCCGGCAGTCGTCGCAATCGCGCGGACAACGACCGGCCGCCACTCTCCCGGTTCTCGATCGCCACCAGTCGCGATCATGTTGTGCAACTCGCGTATCGCCGCGTCGGCGCCGTCTCGGTCGCACTTGTTGACCACGAGCAGATCGGCGACCTCGAGCAGGCCGGCCTTCGCCGCCTGAATGCTGTCGCCCATGCCAGGTGCAAGCAGCACGACGGTGGTATCGGCGGTCGCTGCGATGTCGACCTCGGCCTGGCCTACCCCGACCGTCTCGACGAGTACGACGTCGAAGCCGGTCGACTCGAGAACTCGCACCGCCTGCGGGGTCGAAGCCGCCATGCCGCCGAGCTGCCCTCGCGACGCCATTGACCGAATGAAGACATCGGCATCAGTCGCGTGTGTCTGCATGCGAACGCGATCACCAAGCAACGCGCCACCCGTGAACGGCGACGAGGGATCAACCGCAAGCACACCGACTCGTTGCTCGCGTTCACGCCACAGTGCAATTAGTGCGGACGTCGTGGTGGACTTCCCCACGCCGGGCGCGCCAGTGAGCCCTATGACGTAGGGCGTTTGAACGCCGGCGCCGAGAAGTGCCGACATCAACACGGGCAGGGCGGGGTCGTCGTCCTCAACCATCGAGAGCAGCTTTCCCAGAGCACGCGGATCGTGCGCCCGTGCCGCCTGCACCAGCCCCACGACATCCGATGTCATTGAGTCTTAGACCGTCGTGATTTCAGGGCGCTTCAACGCGCAGGATCAGCGCGTCACCCTGCCCGCCGCCACCGCATAGCCCAGCTGCGCCGATGCCGCCACCACGCCGGCGAAGTTCGTAGATCAGGTGGAGGGCGAGGCGTGCCCCTGACATCCCGATCGGGTGGCCAAGCGCGATCGCGCCGCCATTGACATTCACCACGCTCGGGTCGATGTCGAGTTCGCGCATCGACTGGATCGCCACCGCCGCGAACGCCTCGTTGATCTCGAACAGATCGATCTCTGCCGGCGCCAGTTGTTCGCGTGCCAGCGCCCGGGCGATTGCGTGCGACGGTTGCGAATGCAGTGAGTTGTCTGGACCAGCGACCACCCCGTGCGCACCGATCTCCGCAAGGATCGGCCATCCCCGCCGTCCGGCATTCTCTCTTGAAGTGACCAGCACCGCGCATGCACCGTCGGAGATCTGCGACGCGCTGCCCGCAGTGATCGTGCCGTCCGGTGAGAACGCCGGGCGCAACCGGGCGAGCGATTCGACGGTGGTGTCTTCGCGAATGCCCTCGTCTTGGGTGACCATGACTGGCTCGCCGCGACGCTGCGGCACGGGCACTGGCACGATCTCGTCGTCGAATAGCCCGTCCTTGCGAGCCACCGCCGCGCGTTGATGCGAACGCGCTGCGAACGCGTCCTGTTCTTCGCGACTGATGCCGAGATGCGCGTTGTAGCGCTCGGTCGATTCGCCCATCGCGATGTGCTCGAACGGGTCGGTCAGCCCGTCGTACGCCATCGAGTCGAGCAAATCGACGGTGCCGTACTTGAACCCGGCGCGCGACTTCGGCAGCAGGTGCGGCGCGTTCGTCATCGACTCCATGCCGCCCGCAACGACGGTCTCGAACTCGCCGGCTCTGATCAGCTGGTCGGCCAGCGCAATCGAGTCGAGCCCCGACAGGCACACCTTGTTGATAGTCAGCGACGGAACCGTCATCGGGATGCCGCCGACCACCGCTGCCTGCCGGGCCGGAATCTGACCGGCTCCCGCGAGCAAGACCTGGCCCATGATCACGTAGTCGATGTCGCTGCCTTGAGCACCGGCCCGCTCGAGCGCGGCGCGGATCGCGATCCCGCCCAGCTGAGCAGCCGACAAGTCGGTGAAGGCACCGAGGAGCTTGCCGATCGGAGTCCGCGCACCTGCGACGATCACCGAACCGCTACCGAGCGCCATCGTCGCGCCTCCCTGCTTTCCGTGGGGTTTCAGGTTATGCGCTCCGACGCATACGCGGGCGAACAGCTTTCGTGCCCGGCGCGTTTCGGAGGCTTTCGGGCTCGGCGCGTTGGGACGGTTGGGGCTCGCGGCTTGAGAGGATGCAGGCATGACGCTTCTTGGCTTGCTGTCCCAGAACGCACCGCACTCGGCCGCGCACGTGATTGCCTCCCTGCCCAAGCCGAAGGCCAAGGTCACGGTGCCGATCATCGTCATCTTCGCGGTGCTGGTGTTCATCGGGATCTCGCGCAAGGTCATCAAGCTGGCCGTCATCGCCGCGATCATCTGCGTCATCTTCCTGATCTACCAATCCGGGGCCTTCAGCAAGTAGCCGAATTCCTTCAGTCGGCGGACTTGTCCGAACGGGGGCGCCTCCTACGATGGACCCATGACGGCAGACGACAACTTCGCGACCACCAATTACGACGCCGGGGTCTCTCCAGCGCTGACCGCGTTCATGCGCGAGGGATGGGGCCCAGATCCGGCGCCCGCGATCGAGCCGTCGGAGGTTGCTCCCTACGCGGCGAAGCGTCGCACGGCAGTCTCGGCGGCCTTTTCCGGAGAAGTGATCGTGGTTGCCGCCGGCTCGCCGAGCATCCGCAACGGCGACGTGTTCCATCCGTTCCGTGCTCATAGCGACTTCGTCTGGCTGACGGGCGCAGCGGAGCCCGACTCCGTGCTGGTGATGACACCGGATGCCGAGTCGCCGGGCGGTCACGTGTCGACGCTCTACTTACGGGTCGGTGCGTCTCGCCACGAGAGCGAGGAGTTCTACCGCGATCGCTACTACGGCGAACTCTGGACTGGCCGCCGTCCCGGCCTCGCGGAGACGCAGGCGTCCCTCGGAGTAACGACTCGCCCGCTTGGTGAACTGCCGGGCGTCCTGCACGCACTCTCCACAGCGGGCGCACCCGTTGCCGATACCGCGCTGGTCACAACCACGCTGTCGGACCTGCGGCTGGTCAAGGACGACTGGGAGATCGCGCAGCTCGCCGATGCGGTCGCAGCGAGCGTGCACGGGTTCGAGGATGTTGTTCGCGAACTCGGCTCCGCCCGCGAAACCAGCGAGCGCTGGATCGAGGGCACGTTCACGCGTCGCGCACGGGTCGAAGGCAACGACATCGGCTACGGAAGTATCGCGGCCGCTGGCGAGCACTCGTGCATTTTGCACTGGACGCGCAACGACGGTCCGGTGCGTGACGGCGATCTGCTCCTGCTCGACGCGGGCGTCGAGAACACCGCTCTCTACACGGCCGACGTCACCCGCACGATCCCGATCACCGGCCATTTCACCGAGCCGCAGCGTCGGGTTTACCAGCTGGTGTACGACGCGCAGACGGCAGCTCTCAATGCGGTGCGACCGGGCGCGCACTTCCGCGACTACTTCCGCGCCGCGCATGAGGTTCTTGCAAAAGGTCTGGTGGAGTGGGGGATTCTGCCGGCCAGCGCGCAAGATCTCGACGGACCGGACGCCGATTTGCACCGTCGCTACACACTGCACGGAACAGGACACATGCTGGGCCTCGATGTCCACGACTGCGCGCAGGCACGCAAGGAGAACTACCACGAGGGCGTTCTCCAGCCCGGATACGTGCTTACCGTCGAGCCCGGCCTGTACTTCCAAACCGATGACCTCACTGTGCCGCCAGAGTTGCGCGGTATCGGCGTTCGAATAGAGGACGACGTTGTTGTCACGCACGACGGCTGCCGCAACCTGACCGAAGCATTGCCACGCGATCCCGATGCTGTTGAAGCATGGATGGCAGATCTCACGCGTTGAAGTGACCCGGCCAACGCTAGCGTCAGAAGATCTTTCTCGCGCGCACTCCGCAATCTCGGATGACAACCGACGGTCGCACTCCTACGGTGGCGGCATGTTCTCCGACGAACAGACCGGTCATGTGCACATCCGGCCGCAGCGCAGCAACGAGCTATCCGCAGTCACGAAAGTTGTTAGCGAGGCGTTCGAGCGTCCGATCGTTGCCGAGCTCGTCACACAGTTGCAAGCCCGACCGGAACACGCGACAGGTGTGTCACTCGTCGCCGAACGCGACGGGAAGATCGTGGGTCATGTCCAGCTCAGCAGATGCTGGGTGGATGCGCCCGACCGGCTCGTGGACGTCTTGTCGCTGAGCCCGCTCGCCGTTCTCCCCCGGTATCAAGGCGACGGGATCGGTGGACGCCTCGTTAACGAAGCGCTGCAAGCAGCACGACACGCCCGGTGGCCGCTCGTGTTCTTGGAGGGATCACCGGCCTACTACTCGCGTTTCGGCTTCGAAGCCGCGCATCGGCGCGGCTTTGCCAGGCCGTCGCCGCGAATCCCAGAGGAAGCGTTTCAAGTCGCGGTGCTGCCCGATTGGGAGTCATGGATGACCGGCAATTTCGTGTATACCGACACCTTCTGGAGGCTCGACTGCGTCGGCCTGCGCACGTCGGACGGCTAACCCGCGCAGGGTCACTTCGTGAACTGCTCCGTCGCGCCGGGACAGGGTGCTAGCAAGCGGATCTACCTATTCGTCAGATCCCGCTCCGGGACGAAGTCGAGCACCGGAAGTTCTGTTCGAAGGCGTGCCCGTTCCGCCACGACAACTACGCCGGTCAAGATGATGACACCGCCCGCGATCTCGGCCGTAGTCATGTGCTCACCGAGAACACCCCATGCAACAACCGCGCCGACCAGGATCTCCAGCGTGGCGATCACGGTGGCCGACGGCGACGGCAGATACGCGAGCGCCGACATGCCGAGCAGATACGCGAGCACCGTGCCGACAATCACGACGACGCTCAGCAATATCCATACCGGCGTGGGATGACCCGCGAATCGAGCCGAATGACCGAGCGCTGCGAACGGGAAAGTCCAGACGGGCAAGACAAACGCGAGCACGATTGCACCGACTCCTGCGCCATACGCCGTCAACTCCAGCACCGGCATTCGCGCCGTCCCGCGTTCGCCGATCAGGAAGTACGCCGCACACCCGAACGCGCCACCGGCTCCGGCGATCGAGCCCCACACGTTCAACTGAAATCCCGACCACGGCTCCGTCAGCACAACAAGCCCGATCACCGCCAGCGCGACGCCAGCCCATACTGCACGTGGCTGCGGTCGGTGCTGCAACACCGCCGCGTACACCGCGACCAGCACGACAGACGTGTACTCGAACAGCAAGGCGACGCCGACCGGCAGCCGGTCGATCGCAATGAAATAGCAGATCTGGACAGCGACAAAGCCGAGCGAGCCGTACGCGATGACGAGCCACACATCGGCTCGTGTCCACCGATAGGCAGGACTCTTTCCACGCAGGCGCCGAACGAGCACAACACCGAGCATGACTACTGCAGCCATCGTGATACGGAACTGCGCCAGCCGCAGCGGGGTCAGCTCACCGCTCGTCAGCACGGCCTTGGAGAACGGCCCGGCAGCACCGAACGAAATGGCACTCACGATCGCCAGCGACACACCTCGCCGGGCATGCGGCTCCACGTGCGCTGCGCTCACGAGCCGATCGGTGTCCACCCAGCGAGGCTATCGCCGTCCCTTTATTCGACGCGCCCGGTTATCAGTGCGTCGAGGTGAGCGAGTGAGTTCGGCAGGTGCTCGGGAGGAAACGGTGGAAAGCCGATCCGCTCTCGTGTCGACTCCGACGCGCCCGACCAGTCGTAGGTAAGAGTGACCGTGGTATTCGCGGTTCCATTCGGCGTGAGGTCGTAGCGCCACTTCCAGCCGCCGAAACCCAGAGTGCCATCGCTAACGTCGTAGCCCGTCGCCCAGGAAATTGTCCGCGGAGGTTCGAACACATCGACTCGATTGGCGGTCTCGTAGCTGCCGTCCGGGTGACGCGGGTGGTACGTCCACGGAGCTAGCGAAGCTCGCGGGTCGACCGGCGAGATCGGCTGTTCCAGCAAGGACTGTGCCAGTGGCGGCGCATGTCAACCGCGAGACTCGGCCATACGACAACGTGCGGAGTGGTCGGCCTGATCTCCTGATTGCAGCCGGGGCAGCGATATGTCTTGGTCGATGAGACCCCAGTCAGCCGCCGTACGATCCACTCTTCGCCGCGCGCGTCGACCTCGACGAACTGGAACCCACCGGTCAAGCCGGTGTCGCCATCCTCGTCAGCCATAACACTGGACGCCGACCGGCGGGTCGGCCGGGTCCGCCGGGGGCTCATACCGGCACCGCCGCGTTCTCGGTTGTCGGCAGTGCAACACGATCGGCTCCGGCGTAGACGTTCATCGACGTCCCACGTAGGAAGCCGACCAATGTCATACCGACCGAGTCGGCGAATTCGACCGCCAAGCTTGACGGCGCCGACACCGCTGCTAACACCGGGATGCCTGCTACGTAAGCCTTTTGGACCAACTCGAACGATGCGCGACCGCTCACCATCAGCACTGTGCCCGCGAGCGGTAGGCGCTTCTCGCGCAGCGCCCAGCCGATCACCTTGTCGACTGCGTTGTGCCGACCGACGTCTTCACGCAACGCGAGCAACTCGGCGTCCGGCGTGAAGAGACCAGCGGCGTGCAAACCCCCTGTGCTCTCGAAAACCTTCTGCGCCTCGCGCAGCTTGTCGGGTAGCGACGACAACAGTGCAGGAGTCACGGACGTATGGTCGGCGTGCAGGTCGAAACGAGAGCGCACCGTGACCGCGTCGATGCTCGCCTTGCCGCAGATACCGCACGAACTCGTCGCGTAGAAGTTGCGCGCCGCACTCGCGTCGACCAGCGGCGCCTCGTCTGACAACACGAGGTCGACCACGTTGTAGGTATTGCGACCGGTGTCGTCGGCGCCCGCGCAGTAGCGCAAGCCGGACAGGTGGTCGGGGTCGGTCAGCAGACCCTCTGTCCAGGCGAATCCCGCAACGAGATCGAAATCGTCGCCCGGCGTCCGCATGGTGACGGCGATCGACGTGCCGCCGAGACGGATCTCCAGGGGCTCTTCGGCCGCCAACGTGTCAGGGCGAAGCGCTGCGACCCCGTCGTCGAGGTGCAATATCTGACGCCGCTGCGTAACCCGTCCCATACAACCCAGGGTATCCGCGCGAAGCACTTGCGGTCGCGCCAACGCTCAGCTGGACGACGCCTAGGGGGACGTAGTGGGCGAGCCGGTCGGCGATGTCGTGGGCGAACTGCTGCCGGGCGGGCTGCTGCTAACAGGCGCGGAGGGCAGCCCGGACGACGGCGGTGTCGGCGCCTCCGACGACGGCACTCCTGCTCGCAATGCCACGACGCGGTGGTACGTCGTCGACACGCCGGTGTTGCTCGTCCACTTCACTTCGAACACGATCTGGTCAGCGGGACCGGTCGCCGCGATCGACTGCCAAAACGATGCGCTCTGGCCAGGCTTCAACGTGCCGACGTCACACACGAGCGCGCCAGCCACCGACTGGCAGCTGGGCGTGAATCCAATGAACTGGAAACCCGTCTCGTTACCGGCCGCCATCGCGTAGGCCATCACGACGGTGAAGCTGCCGCCGTGCGTGGCCACGGAACCCTTGTTCGTCACCGTCATCGTGACCCTCGCGGGGTCACCATCAATGACGGACGCCGGGGTGGTGACCGTCGCGACCAATCCCTTCGCCGCAGTAGTGGGCTTGGCCGCGGGCGTCGGCGCGATCACCGGCACCGTCGAGGCGGACGCCGAAGCAACAGGCGAGAGCGAAGCCGGCGCACTGCTGGCCGCGATGTCCGGACTGGCAGTGATCGCTGGCACGGTCGGGCCGGGGCCGACGGTCGAATCGGAGGACGTCGTCGTCCAGACGTGTACCCCGACCGCGGCCGCGACCACGAACGCGGCCGCGGTCAGGGCGCTTGTGGTCGTGCGGACCTGCCGACGGCGATGTACGCCGGCAACAACGGCCTGCAGGCGATCCGCACGGGGTTGGGGAGCGGCGCCGGCAAGGCGCCGCAGAGCATCGGCGATGAGTGGATCGCGTTCGTCGCTCATGCGCCCTCCATCCCAGTCGCGAGAGCCGTCGGTCCGTCGTAGGCCGGCTCGGCAAGTGCGAGCCGCAGTCGTGCGAGCGCACGCGCGTTTTGGCTCTTCACGGTTCCGATGGAACATCCGAGCAGCACGGCCACTTGGGTCTCTGACATGTCCTCGTAGTGCCGCAGGACCACAACCTTGCGTTGCCCGGGCGTGAGACTGCGCAGTGCGATGGTGAGCCGGTCGCGTTCGGCGAAGGCCTCGGTCGCGTCGTCGGTACCGCGATCGGTGACGTCGCTCGTCAGCGACTCACGACCACGATGGCGCCGCCACCACGACGTTCGGGTATTCAGCATCACCCGGTGGACGTACGCCATCGGGTCGTCCCGCCGAATCGACGCCCATTTCGGCATCGTCTTCTCCAGGGCAGTCTGCACAAGATCCTCAGCCGCGTGTCGATCCGCCATGAGCAGCCACCCAAGCCGGAGCAGCGCCCGCTCGTTCGCGCGCACGAAGTCGGCGAACTCGGCGTCGATGACGGCCACCGCGACCCCTTCCGCTGACTCGCCCGGGTAGACGCAAACCGTGGCCGCAAGGTTGTCATAGGGGCGAGCCACCCGCCGTCCGCTTCGAGCTCCTAGCGGAAGTTGACCACGCTGGGCAGCCGTACCGGTCCCTCGGCGGTGTCTGCGGCTGCCTTGGCTACGTCTCGGCTGCCTCGGGCTCTTCGGGCATTTACGAGGAGGCGGCTGCCGACGGGGGCGCCGCGGCGGCCGACTCCGCTGCGGAGTTCGCGGCTGCCGATGCGGAGGCCGAGGCCGAGGCCGAGGCTGCAGCGGCGTCCGCGTCAAGCGCGCTCAGGTCGGGCGTCGTGTTTCCGCTACCGAAGATGCGGTTGCACAAGGTGCCGAGCGCGATCGCCGTGTACTGGTAGTCCTGCTCGGCGATGTGCGTGGTGCCGTTCGCTGCCGTTTCCAGCGTCGCGATATCGGCCATCTGGTCATCGACTCCGGTGCTGCAATAGACGTCGCCTTTGAGCGCGCTGAGCTGTGCGCCGCCCTTCTCGCGACTTGCCTTGTCGCCAATCCCTGGCACGGTAACCACGCCGTCCGAGTCGCTATTCACGTCATCGGCGTAGGCACCGGCCGCACCGGAGCCCTTGACGACCTCGACGGAGACGGCGTTGCCGTCGTCGGTCCCGTTCGAGAACGCGCACGTCTCGCCGCTGGTGCCCTCAATACTGATCAGCTGGACGTCGTCCTTGCTCACCTTGTCGATCGTGAACGGCTGAACATCGGCAAACGTGAGTTGGTCGCACGTCACCGCTGGCTTGCCACTTGCGCCGGCGTCGCTCGACCCGCCAGCGGCGTCGCTCGCTGCTGCAGCACCCCCGCCGGCACTCCCGCCGGCAGCACTGGCCGCCGCTGCAATAGCCGACGCAGCCGATGCGGCCGCGGCGGGCACTCCCTTGCTCGTCGAGCTGCTGTGACAGCCGACCAGGAGGAGCGCGACCGCTGTGGTCGCTGCAGCGGCGCCCGTCAGAGACAGTCGGTTCCGTTGGGCTGGCTTCGACATGGCAGGCTCCTCGGCTTCACGGCGGGCTTGTCCCGCGCCACCATTGCAAGGCGCTCGCGTAACGTCTGAGTAATGGATAGCGTGGGAGGTGCGTCGTGACGACCGACGAGAACGTCGCCCGGGTGCGGGAGGCCTACGCCGCCTACACCGCCGGCGACACGGCTGCGTTGCTCGACATGGTCGATCCTGCCCTCGAGTGGACCTACCTCGATCCGGCCACCGTCGACCCGTCGCCGCAGACGTGTCACGGCCGCGGCGAGCTGAAGGTCGCGCTCGCGCGGCAAGCCGGCCGCGGCCTTCGGATGCGGCTCGACGAGATCCTCGGACACGATGACAAGGTGCTCGTCGTCGTGCACACGCCCGGGGTCGACGCTCATCGAGCAACTCCTGCGGACGACCGCAACTACGAGGTGCTCACCTTGCGCGATGGTCAGATCGTTGCGCTGCGCGCGTGCCACTCCCGGGCGGAGGCGATCGAATTCGCCGGCATCTCCGAGCCCAGCGAAGGAATGGGCAGCACAACGTGAGCGACCTTGACGACTGGGTGCGGGCCGTGTGCGCAGAGTTTGGACTCGATCCCGCGGTGGGCGTCGACGTTGTCCTCGATGTTGCGCGTGACGTCGCGCACGGCGTCGAGCGGCCCGCCGCACCGCTCACGACATTTCTGCTGGGACGCGTCGTCGAGACGGGCGTTCCACTTACCGAGGCGGCGGCGCGGATCAGCCAGTTGGCGGCAGGTTGGCAGCCTCCCGAGCCGCGGTGAGTTGCTCAGGGGTGTCGCAGTCGAGCGCCTCGTCGCCCGCCGCCGCGACCTCCACCACCGTCAAGGCTTCGGTGAGCGCACGCACCGAGGCACCGCGCCAATCGCGACCGCCGGAACGCCGTCGAAGTGCGCCGGTGCGATAGGCAGCGAGCAGCGGCTGCCGTCGTCCGGCATCATCGACGAGCATCGCCACATCGACCTGCGCACCTGCCAATGCCTCGATGAGTTTCGGCACCGCCGTAGCGGCGAAGGGCATGTCGGCAGCGAGCACGACAACCACTGCAGCGTCGACGAACGACAAGCCATGCACGATGGCAGCCGCCGGGCCCGAACCTGCCGGTTCCTCGACGGTGAATGTGACAGGCCAAGCGGTCGGACGACGAGGGCCGACGACGATGCAATGCTGCGCGTCAGCCGTCGCGGTGAGAACTCGATCGAGCAACGTGACGCCTCCGACGTCCAGCCCGGCTTTGTCGGTGCCACGCGGATCGCCCATGCGCCGACCCGCACCACCGGCGAGCACAACTGCATCGAATGTTGTAGACACCAGCTCCCCTTCAGGTCCCGAACGCTCGTGACTGACCGATGAGCAGCACGCCGCCGAGCATGGCGACGAGCGACAACGACTCGAAAGCGAGCGCCAGCCCGGTGGCTGCCAGGTGGTCGCCCAGCAACACGACGCCGATCACAATGCCGGCGATGGGCTGTGCAGCGGCGGTCGGGGGCAGCGCCCAATCGAGTCGCCCGGCGCGAAACGAGGCTTGCGTCAGCAGTACTCCGGCGGTCGCCGATGCGAGCAGCACCCAAGGCCACATGGTCGGTATCAACGCAATGAGCTTGTGATGGTGACTGAACACGATGGCGCCACGGGTTGCTGCATCCTGCAGCCCGTACATGACGCCGGCCCCGACGGCCAGCAGGGTGCACTCGACGACGGGTGCGGTACGGCTCGCGAGCAGCTTTCCGCTACCCGCGACCAACAGCGCCAGCACACCGGCAGCGGCAGTGGCGATCAGGATCGCCTGCCAGGTCGGGTCGGGCTGCTTACCTTGCCGCGGGCTCGCGACCGTCAGGAACACGACGAGCGCCGCGATGAGGATGGTCGGCCCAGCCAGCTCCTGCCAGCGCGGACTATGGTCGCTCGACACGGCCGAGATGACGAACGCCACAAGTAGCGACGCCACCAGCACCGGCTCGACCGTGCTCACCGGACCGAACTGCAAGGCGACCGAACTCGACGTCTGCCCCACGGTCATCGCCACGATGCCTAGCCACCACAACCCGCTGGTGATCAACTCCCTCAACACCGCCCACGACAGCAGCCCACCAGACTCCGAGTGCGTCGCTACGCGTTGCTGAACAACCCAGCCGACACCGAGAAACAGCGCGGCCGCGCCGCTGAGCACAAACACCATGGCGGAAAGCCTTCCCCGCTGAGTACGTGCCACCCACCCTTGTAGTTCACGGCAAGCCTTGTAGTTCACGGCAAGCCTTGTAGTTCACGTTCGGTTCACGGCGAACGTTCAGATTCACGAACTGTCTGGTGTCGAAGACGGTCGTGGTGATTTAGGGTCAGAGTATGGCCCGCAAGCGCGAGAAGTTGACGGTCAGTGAGCCGAAAAAGTGGGCCGCTGGCATCCCTGGCGTTGCGGGCGCGATGTCCGATTCGCTGCACGAGATGGGCCCCGCTCGCACCCTGACGACCTTGCGCGCCCTCAACCAGCGCGGAGGGTTCGACTGTCCGGGCTGTGCGTGGCCGGAGGGCAACAAGCACCACATCGCGGAGTTCTGCGAAAACGGCGCCAAGGCGGTTGCCGAAGAAGCCACCGTGCGGCGGATCGGGCCGGACTTCTTCAAGGAGCACTCGGTCGATGACCTGCGCGAGCGCGACGGCTACTGGCTCGGGCAGCAAGGCCGCCTGACCCACCCAGTAGTGAAACGCGAGGGCAGCCGACACTACGAAGCGATCGAGTGGGATGCGGCCTTCGACCTGATCGCACGCGAACTGCACGCCCTCGCAAGCCCCAACGAGGCAGCGTTCTACACCTCAGGCCGCACCAGCAACGAAGCAGCATTTGCCTATCAGTTGTTCGTTCGCGAGTTCGGCACGAACAACCTGCCGGACTGCTCGAACATGTGCCACGAATCGAGCGGCTCGGCGTTGTCGGAAACGATCGGCATCGGGAAAGGCAGCGTTCTGCTCGAGGATCTCGACAAGGCAGAGCTCATCATCATTGCCGGCCAGAACCCGGGCACGAACCACCCACGGATGCTAACGACGCTTGAGAAAGCGAAGGAGAACGGCGCACGCATCGTGGCGGTCAACCCGCTGCCCGAGGCAGGTCTACTGCGCTTCAAGAATCCCCAGCGCCCGAAGGGTGTGGTGGGGCACGGCACCCAACTCGCCGACCTTTTCCTACAGATAAAGGTGAACGGCGACCTGGCGCTATTTCAGGCGCTCAACCTTCTGCTGCTCGAGGCGGAGGATCGCGAGCCCGGCAGCATTCTAGACCACAGCTTTATCGCCGAGCACACGGAAGGCTTCAACGAGTTCGCCGGAGCGGCGCGCAAACTGAACTGGGACGACGTGACTGACGCGACCGGGCTGGGCCGCAACCAGATCGAAGAACTCGCCGAGCTGGTCATGCGCTCACGCAGCATCGTGGTGTGCTGGGCGATGGGCCTGACGCAACATAAGAACTCGGTTCCCACCATTCGCGAGATCGTGAACTTCCTCCTGTTGCGAGGGAACATTGGCCGGCCGGGCGCGGGCGTTTGCCCCGTGCGAGGTCACAGCAACGTGCAGGGCGACCGCACGATGGGCATTTGGGAGAAGCCGAAGCCGGAATTCCTCAAGGCGCTCAAGCATGAGTTCGGCATTGAGCCGCCGCAGGCACACGGCTTCGACACCGTCGAGACGATCCGCGCCATGCGCGACGGCCGCGCCAAGGTTTTCGTCGCGATGGGCGGCAACTTCGCAGCCGCGACGCCAGACACGCAGGCGACACTTGCCGCGCTCGAGAGCCTGCGGCTCAGCGTGCACGTCTCGACGAAACTCAATCGCTCACACACTGTCGTTGGTGACATCTCGTTGATCCTGCCGACGCTTGGGCGCACCGAGCACGACATGCAAGCTGGTCAGGAGCAGTTCGTCACCGTCGAGGACTCGATGGGCATGGTGCACGCGTCCAGCGGTGTACTCGCACCGGCGTCGCGCTACTTGTTGAGTGAGGTCGCCATCGTCACCCGGCTGGCCCGTGCCGTACTCGGCGACGCCAGCCCGGTGCCGTGGGCAGAATTCGAAAACGACTATGACCGCATTCGTGACTCGATTGCGCGAGTAGTACCGGGCTTCGACGATTTCAACGCGCGCGCTCGGGTGCCGGGCGGATTCACGCTGCCCCATCCGCCGCGCGACTCACGCACGTTCCCGACTCAAAGTGGTCGGGCAGAATTCACCGTCAACGAGTTGGAAGTGTTGCGGCCCGGCACTGGCTGCCTCGTCCTGCAGACGATTCGTTCGCACGACCAGTACAACACCACGATCTACGGCCTCCACGATCGTTACCGCGGCATCCATCACGGCCGACGCGTGGTGTTCGTCAGCCCCGATGACATCGCAACTCTACGTCTCGCGGACGGCGACATTGTCGACCTGATCAGCGTGTGGACGGACGGCGCCGAGCGTCGCGCGCCCGCGTTCCGAGTCGTCTCTTACCCGACAGCACCGGGCTGCGCCGCTGCCTACTTCCCCGAAACGAACGTCCTGGTGCCCCTCGACAGCACTGCGGACACCAGCAATACGCCGACTTCGAAGTCGATAATCGTGCGATTGGTACCGGCTGGATTAAAGGAGACCTAAAGTCGCGTTGGCCGAATTCCGATGATCACCGCATGGCAATTCCTGGTACACGACACGTGCGCAACCAGGACTTCCACGCTGCCCCGGACGCTGAGTCGGGGTTCAGCCTGATCGAGCTTCTCGTGGTCATGATCATCATCGGCATTCTGGCAGCCATCGCGATTCCGATTTTCCTGAGTCAAAAGCAGAACGCTTATGACACTCAGGCGAAGGCTGACGTGCACGGTGCCGCGATCGCCGAAGAAAGCTACTTCGCCGACTTCCAGACTTATGCCCCTGCGACGACCTCCACGACGCCGCCCGCGGTGCTGGCGACCGAAGGCTTCAAAATGTCGAGCAAGACCGTCGACGTTACCGTCTTCACCTACCCACAAGGTGTGACGACCGGCGGCTCTACGAGCCTGTCGCAAACCGGCGGCTACTGCATACAAATGACCTCGGGATCCGGCAAGATCTTCTACTCGGCGAGCTTCTCTGGCGGAATCACCAAGATTCCCTGCGGGTAACGGCGCTGCCAGACCGACGTCGTCCCGCCAGAGTCGCAACCGCTAACGTAACCGTGTGCGGCTGGTCATTGCTCGGTGCAGCGTCGACTACGTCGGCCGGCTAACAGCCCATTTGCCGAGCGCGCAGCGGCTGATCCTCGTCAAGGCGGATGGCTCCGTCTCGATCCACGCCGACGATCGCGCCTACAAGCCGCTGAACTGGATGAGCCCGCCGTGCACGCTGCAGGAAGCTCCCGGTGTCTGGACCGTCACGAACAAGGCTGGCGAGCAACTCGTGCTCACCATCGAAGAACTGCTGCACGACTCAAGTCATGAACTCGGGGTCGATCCAGGGCTGGTCAAGGACGGTGTCGAGGCGCATTTGCAAGTGCTGCTTGCGGCCCATCCGGGCGCACTTGGCGAGGGCATGACCTTGGTGCGTCGCGAATATCCGACACCGATCGGTCCCGTCGATCTGCTGTGTCGCGACGCCGCCGGCGTGAGCGTCGCAGTCGAGATCAAGCGGCGGGGCGAGATCGACGGTGTCGAGCAACTGACTCGCTACCTCGAGTTGATGAACCGCGACGCCCTCATCGCACCCGTACGTGGCATCTTCGCGGCGCAAGAGATCAAGCCGCAGGCGCGGGTGCTCGCCGTCGACCGCGGCCTTGAATGCGTCACGGTCGACTACGACGCGTTGCGCGGCGCCGACGACCCAACCGCCCGCCTCTTTTAGGTCACTGCGCGGCCACTGCCACTAACTCCGAGCCTGCTGCCATGCGGAGCCGATCGAACACCGCGATCGCCGCCGCTGACTCTGCTCCCGATGGCGGGTCGACGCCGTACGTCTCGCGCTCAAGACAGCTGATGGCGGTCGCGACTTCGGCGGGCGTCGCCACGAACCCGCCGAGCCGACCAGCTAACTCGCCCAGGCTCTCGCTCGGCGCACGTGCACGCTCGACTCCGTGCAGCGCAAGGTCAAGGTGAAGGTAGGCAGCCAGGATCGGCCCATCGCCGCTACGACCTCTATCGACGCCCGCGTACCTGCGTCGTCGGCGCAGCCACGAACGTCCGATCGCGCTCAGGACGGTGCCCAGAATCACGGCGAGCGCGAGGGCGACGACAGCACCGAGCCGCCCGCCGGGGAAGCCGTGCCACAGTCGCTTCATCGACGAACCGAGGCGCTGCCGTAGCGACGGCGTAGTTGTCTGCAGCTCGGTGCCGGCAGTTGGGTCGCTGTTCACCCATCCCACGCCCGGGTAGAACACCTGCACCCATGCGTGCGCGTCGCTGCCGCGAAACACTCGCTCACCCGGATCGACAGTCGTATCGCCGTCGACATAACCGGTCACGAATCGTGCCGGGATTCCCTGGCTGCGCAGCATGATGACGGCCGCCGTCGCGAACTGTTCGCAGAAGCCTTGGTGTGACACGAAGAGGAAGTCGTCGACCGCATCCTCGCCGTCGGCGGGTACGGGTGAGCTCAGGTTGTACTTCTCGTTCGAACGCAGGTAACCCTCAACCGAGTTCACTGCACCCAATCGGGTGGCCGAGCTTGCGACGAGTGAAGCCGCCAACGCACTCACGCGCGACGGTAGGTCGTCGGGCAGCGCGAGCCACTGCGGATCCGAGAGGTCCGCACCATTCGGGGTGACCGTCGCCGGATCCTTAGGCAGCGCCGACGAGACCGTATAAGTGGTCGCAGCGCCGGTTGCCGCCGCATGAACGATGTGCGGGGTTCCGTCGGTGTCGTCGATGACGTGTCCAGAACCCACGTAGCTCGTGGGTCGCCCTGGAGACAAGACCACGTCAAGTGGCGTCGTCGTCAGTGACTTGACGGTGTAGGTGCGCGCGACGTCGCTCGATTGGGACGTCGGATCGGCGGGGGCAAGCTGCGTCCCATCAGGCCCGGATGTCCACTCCGTGAAGGGCCCGTGTGCGGTCCAAGCCCGCCCGTCGAACGTGCTGAAGATCGCGCCCTGCCAGTACGTCGGTGAATCGGCCGGCGCCTCGAACACCGGTACGGTGCTCAGCGATCCGCGCAAGCCGAGATCGACCGCACCTGCCCCAGGGTCACTGGCCGCACGACCGCCGGAGCTCCCTGGCGTCGGGTCGGTATTCGACTGCGAGGTGCTCGCTCCATTGGCGAAGCGAGCGCGGGTGTGCAGTTGCCCGGTGTCGGGCAACACCAGGAACACGACGACCCCCAGAGCCGTAGCGAGCGCGACCGGCGTCATGCAGGCGCGGACGATCGCACCCACGCCGCCGGTTGACGTGACGTCCGCAGCGTCGATCAGCGAGCCGCGATGCAACAGGGCCGCTGTCACAGCGACCGAAGGCAACGCGACCATCACCGGCAGCAATAACGTCACGTCACCCGCAAAAGCCGCACCGACTGATAGCAGGACGACGACGATCGCGCACCCCAATGCGGCTTCACGTCGAGTCTGCAAGGCAAGACAATGTGCAACCTGGACGACGAGGAGCAGCGTGGTGAGCGCTGCAGCTTTTGAATTCGCATCGAACGTGTTGACCCGCGCGAGCACCAGGACGGCGCCCACCATGATGAGCGCGAGCGCGGTCGCTTGCCGGGGCGCCATCTTCAGGAGCACACCGCCAGGTCGCGCCGCCGCCGCGACCTTGGGCAGCGGCAGCCCGATAGTGGCGATGCCGATCGCGAGGAACGAAGCGAGTGCAAGTGCGTCGGCGGGTGCGCTCAGCAACGGCATCACTGCGAACTGAGCAGCCGCGCCGCCGACAAGCAGCGAGATGCGTGTCGCACGTGCGTTGACGGCGGCGCTCGTTCGGGTGTTCATGACCGACCGTCGGTGTAGTCAGCGCAGTCGATCACGCGAACGCCCGTGAGCGTCGCTGTTGACTCAACGTAAGACACGAAGGGAGAAGAGACGCCGTCGCCGACCACCATGAGCACAATGCCGCCGGTGCCCACACTGGTGAACAGCGCATCGACGGTGGCGGGCTCGGGAACCTCGGCGCGGATGAGGGAAAAGATCCGGTGCCACGACGAGGGCGAGTGCGACGACTCCGTACTGCTGATGAGCGTGAGGCCGCCCTTGATCCAGAACGGCACGATGAGATGTATGTCGTCGCCAAGAGCCTGCCAAGCTGTCGATAACGCGACGGCTAGCGAGGCCTCAAAGTGCGCGTCAGGTGCCGTTCCGGCGACCAACACGCCGATTGTGCCCACGGTCGGCTCGGCGTAGTCGAGCACTGTGATGCGACCGGCACGTGCAGTCGATCGCCAATGCACGTGGCGCACCGCGTCACCTGGTCGCCACTCCCGAACTCCACGTACGTCGAGACCCGGGCCGAGCGGACCGAAGCCCTCGGCCTGCACGCCCAATACCCGCGGGAGGTCGATCGGCGGACCCGCCAACGGAGCAGCGGACATCCCTGCGACGCCGTCAAATGGCCTGGTCGATCTGAAGAATCCAAAAGAGCCGATGGCGTCAACCATCAGTACGGTCTGATTCACGAAGCCGCGCCGAACTGCAACGCGGGTGAGCGACACCGGGGTCTTCTCACCGGCAAGTACTGGATCGATGTAGACCACGGGAGGTGGATCAACGACGGGGATAGACGCCGGGAAATAGCACGTAATACGTAATGGCGCCGTCCGTCGACGCCCGCTATTGCTGACTACCACCTCGAAGTCGAACGGGACACCAACGCTGACCTCGGTCGGCATGAGCATGCTGACGCTCAGGCCATCTCGTCGGCGAACGACGGAAATCGCAGAGACGCCGAGCAGTCCGATCAGCGCGCTGCCGACGACCTGCATCCACACGCTTTGAGTTTGAACAGCCAGTGAAAACATCAGCCCTGCGGCGGCGACGGCAGCCCACCCGTTGGAGGTGATCCGCAGCCGCTGAGCGCGGGCGGTTGGAAAGCCCGACTCAGCCACGGACCGGGACCGGCACCGACGCCAACACCTCGGCCACCACCGCGCTCCCAGCGCCTAGTGCGTCAAATCCTGCACCCCGCGGCCCTTGTGCGCCGCGCTGTAACACGAGGCGATGCCCGAGCACGTACGGCGCGAGTACCTTCACGTCGTCCGGCACGACGAACTCACGGTCGTAGACGAGGGTGCGCGCCTGCGCACATCGCACCAGCGACAACGCGGCTCTCGAACTCGCACCGATGCGGACTGCTGGGTGACGCCGCGTTGCGCGTACAACGTTCAGGGCGAAATCGAGGACGCCGTCGGCGACGTGGGTGCGTCGCACCTCGTTCTGTACCCATCGCAGGTCGTGTGGCGATACGACGGGCTGAAGGTCGTCGACCGTCGGCCGCAATAACTGCTCACGAACGACTTGACGTTCCGTGGCGAGGTCGTTCTCGCCAAGCGTGAGGGCAACCGAGAATCGGTCGAGCTGTCCCTCGGGCAGCGGGTAAGTACCGTACTGGTCGGTGGGATTTTGGGTCGCCACAACGAAGAACGGCTCAGGCAACGCGTGACGGATACCGTCCACGGTGACCGCACCCTCGTCGAGAGCCTCGAGCAATGCAGACTGCGCGCGCGGAGTAGCGCGGTTCAGTTCGTCGACCAGCAGCACATTGGCAAAGACAGGACCAGGCACGAAGACGAAGCTGTGCTGGTCTGGGTCCCACATCGCCGAACCGGTGATGTCGCCTGGCAGCAGGTCGGCAGTGCCCTGGATGCGCCGAAAGCTGCCACCGACCGAACGCGCGAACGCGCGCGCCAAGGTCGTCTTGCCGCTGCCAGGAACGTCTTGCACGAGGACGTGTCCACCGGCCAGCAGGCCTGCGGCGACCAACTCGACAGCCGGGCGACGTCCATGCACGACCCGCTCGACGTTGCCGATCAGCCGGGCCGCGACCGCTGCCGCAAGCGCGCGCGAGGTCCCGTCAGGCAGGGCAGCCAGCATCGGGCCGCTCGTCATAGGTCCTCCGGGATCAACGGGACAGTTCTTTGTCTCATCGGCCGACTGGCGACCGTCATGAAGGATCGCCGGGGCAGCGGATCAGGCGTGCCTCAGTGAATCCAGTAGAGGAACGCGATATTGGTCGCCGTGAGCGTGGTGAGCCAGACAGTCGCCTCGTCGAGCGACCCGTTGAAGGGGTAGTTCAGGTTGTCAGCCTCGTTGTTTGCTGGCGCGCCCGCGCCTGTCCAGTCGGCTCCCCAACCCGCGAGGTTGCCGCACCCGACGCGCCAATAGCTCGCCTTGGTCTCAGTTTCGGAGATCGTGTTGGCGTTTGTGCCGACGAGCTTGCCGTCGATATAGAGCGACATCCCGGCGGTGGTACTCATCGTCGCGGCTGCCATGTGCCAATTGCCGTCGTTGAGACCAGCCTGCGAATGGGTCACGATCTCGGTGTTGTCGTACACGCCGAACCAGATCTCGCCGTCGGCGTCCATATACATCATGCGGTCGTACTGACCGCCGGCACCCGAGCTGTCGGAGACACCGGTCTGGGTGTTCTCCAGGCCGATCAGCTTGCCGCCCTTGGTCGAGGTCGTCTTGAACCAGATCACTTCGCTGTAGGTCATCGGCCCAGGCGCCGCCATGCCGGTCGCGCTGGTCGTGTAGACGCACGACGTGCTCGCAGCCGGAGCAGCGGCGTTGCCTTCTTTTGCAGCCAGGTTTGGCGTCTGATCGACGAGGGCGCCGACCTGACTCTTCGTCCATGTCGAGTTGTACGTACCGGTGCGAGCATTGCCCGATGTGTCAGCGGCGGTCGTTCCCGTGGTGTCGTCGAGCTTCCAGTACAAGTACGGCCCGAGGTTGACGGTCTCTGTCGTGTAGTTGTACGTCGGCACGACCCACTTGTCTGCGGAGTTGAACGTAGTCGCCGAGAACGCCGCTTTTGCTGTCGGCAACAGCAACGCAAGGGAGGCAACGCCGACGTACGCGGTCCGGCGCGCCAGCTTGGTCGCAAAGCGCCCTAAGGTCGACGTGGCGTGGAAACGCAGTACGGGCCGGAATTGGCGAAGCCGCACGAGCGTTGCTCGCGCGGGAGACGTAGGTGTCGCAACCGCCTTGGATGCACGCGTGACGGCGGCGCCAACGACCGCGGCATTGACGGTTACGGCACTGGCTGCGGCGTCCGGATCAAGTCGGGGCTTGGGCAGGAACCGACCGTTCGCGTCGCGCGGTTGCGCACGGCGTTCTGGTCCTTTGTATTGCTGTGGCGGCTCGAACGGATCGCGGCCCTCAGCGCCCCCGACGTCCGCATCAGATTCTTCGGGCGGTGCGCTCTCGTCGTCGCGATCACGCATCACTAAGAGCGCGGCGAACCAGATGGACGCGATCAGCAGCGCGAACTTGATCCACTCACCTTTTTGCACCCAAATGAGCGGCAGGCCGACGTACCTGACCAGCAGTCGACCGAGACCGATGACTCCCGAGACCTTCAGGTGAACGCTGTCGACGGACTGGTTAGCGTCACCCTTGGTCGTGAGCGTTCCGTCGGAGTTGATCGTGACGACGCGGTGCGACTTGATGCTGCCAGCGCGGTTGGGGTCAGGGTCGTGAAACACCGTGACGCGGCCGAGCAGCTTCTGCGGGTTGTGTTCCGGTGAGGCGAGGATGACGTCGCCGACCTTGATGCGCGGCGCCATCGACCCCGACTCGACGACGTAGGGCCGCCAGCCGAACAGCAACGGCAACAACGTGACGACCAAACAGCCGCCGAGGAACCACAGCCACGTGCGGCCGACGAACCCACCGAACAACGTGAGGTTGCTGACCCGACGCGGCAGCGGTCCTGCTTGCGCAGGAGCCTCCACCGCAACTTCGGTAGCCACCAGACGTCCTTTCAGATGTGGTTCTTGGAACAGCCGTGAGCTCCCGGACCTCTAGTGAGGTCCGGGAGCTGACGGCTCAGTTCGTTGGGTTAGTGATCAGTTGCTCCTACTGCAGTTCCCACGTGAAGCCGGCCGTCACGGTCTTGCCCATGAGGGCGGAGTCGCCCGGGCTCGTGCCAGTGCTGGCGAAGGTCCACACGACCTTGTAGGCCACGAGGATCGGGTTCGTGGCGGCCACGGCAACCTGGTTGGTGGCGGTAGCGAAGCTGGTCGGGAAGGTGGTCAGCGGCGTGCTGGTCGCGATCGCCGTGGTGCCGCTGGTCGGGAAGCCGGTGCAGTTCGCCAGCACGTCAGACGTAACGGTGGCCGCGGTAACGGTGAGCTGGATCTGCGCGCCGAGTGAGGGGGTGGAATCGGCGAGCGTGTTCACGTACATCGCCAGGCTGCCCGCGGAGTTGCCGGTGCTCTTAACGGTCAGACAGGTGGTGCCGGTGGAGGTCGGCTTGAGGTTCGTGCCGCCGAACGTCGCGGTCGTCGCCGCGGCGTAGGTGCCGGTGCCGCCGTTGTTCGTCAGTACCAGGTTGCCCGTGGACCACGCGTTGTTGTTGTCGGTCGTCGTCGCGGAGAAGGCGGCGTAGCTGCCCTGCCACACGAGGAGACCGGCGGCCAACAGGCCGGCGGCCGGGGCGGTTGCACGGACGACGCGGCGCCGGCGGTCAGACTGCTTGGACATTGATGGCTCCCAGTTAGTGGTTGGACCCGTGGTGATCGACTTGCGAGTTGTTCGGTCCAAACGCCTGATGACTTGATGACTAAGGTCTCGATCTAGCCAGTCGGTTGATGTCATGTGTCACGCGGCCTAACGGCCTGCCTGCCTGTGGGCTATTCGGCTTATTGCGGGCGGGCCGCGCTAGGGGCAATAGGTCACAAAACATCCCAAAGGAAAGGCCCTCCACCTGCCGCGAAGGGCCTTTCCGGACAACTCGCGCTCTACTGCAGTTCCCACGTGAAGCCGGCGGTGACGGTCTTACCCATCAATGCCGTGTCACCGGGGTTCGTGCCAGTAGTCACAAATGTCCAGACGACCTTGTAGGCCACCAGGATGGGATTCGTGGCGGCAACCGCAACCTGGGTCGTGGCGCCGGCGAAGGTGGTCGGGAAGGTCGTCAACGGCACGCCCGTCGCAATCGTCGTCGTACCGCTCGTCGGGAAGCCGGTGCAGTTCGCCAGCACGTCAGACGTCACCGTGGCCGCGGTCACCGTGAGCTGGATCTGCGCGCCGAGCGAGGGGGTGGAGTCGGCAAGCGCATTGCGATACATCGCCAGGCTCCCCGCCGAGTTGCCGGTGCTCTTGACGGTCAAACAGGTGGTCCCGTTCGACGTCGGCTTCAGGTTCGTGCCGCCGAACGTCGCGGTCGTCGCCGCGGCATAGGTGCCGGTGCCGCCGTTGTTCGTCAACACCAAGTTGCCGGTCGACCACGCGTTGCTGTTGTCGGTCGTCGTCGCGGAAAAGGCGGCGTAGCTGCCCTGCCACACGAGGAGACCGGCCGCTAACAGGCCGACGGCGGGGGCGATGACGCGGATGAAGTGACGCTTCCGCTCGACGGTTTGCGCTACAGACTGCGACACGGCTGGGCTCCAAAGGTGTCCGGGGGGACGTTGGAGTTCGTGTTCGGCGCGACTTTGAGATTCCTTGACTACTGTGCGGCAAATCTGTCCAAGCGAATGACTCCGGCGTGGGTCTCCTGGTCGGTCAAACCGGACATCGCACGCATGGCGCGCAAAGCTCAGGGAACCAACGCGCTCTTCAATGAGCCGTGCAGTGACGAGTGCAATGACGAGTGCAATGACCCGTGTATGCGGTCGAACACGTCGACCGCCATCGCGACTTCTGCCGATGTGGGCGACACGACGGCGTAGCACTCGCGCTCGAGGCAGTTCAATGCCGCAGCGAGTTCGGCACGAGAGCACCCCGCGATCTCAAGATGCGGCGCGACCACGCGTTGGGTCTGTTCTGGCTCGCGCGCCTGACCGCCCAGCGCCGCGTCGAGACGCATGTAGGCCCGCAGCACGGGTCCATCGCCCGGTCGCGGTTCGTCGGTAACAGGAATCGTCAACAAGCCGGGCCGACGGCGACGGCGGACACCGATGAGCAACGCTGTGCCGGCCGCAACCACAAGCAGACTGACGAGTGCGACCAGCCAGCCAAGCCGACCGCCGGGCATCGCGTGCATGGTGGCGGCCAGTGGCAGCGGGTGCCGATCCAGCGCCGCTGCCGGTCTCGCAGTAGTCGATGTCGCAGTAGTCGGTGTCGCAGTGGTCGGTGTCGCAGCGGTCGCCGTCGCGGCGGGCAGCACGGCCGCAGTTGTCGGATCGCTGTTGACCCAACCAACGCCGGGGTACCAGACCTGGATCCACGCGTGTGCGTCGGTGCCGCGCATGACGCGCGCGCCAGGCTCGCTCGTGAGGTCGCCCTGGCTGTAGCCCGTGACCAACCGTGCCGGGATTCCCGTGCTGCGCAGCATAATCACGGCGGCAGAGGCGAACTGTTCGCAGAATCCACGATGGGAAATGAACAGAAAATCGTCAATCGCGTCCTGCCTAGGCGCAGGTACCGGTGACGTCAGATCGTAGGTCTCGTGCGTCTGCAGATAGTCGTCGACTGCGGTCACCGCGTCGTACCTCGTTGGCGCCGACGACGTTAGTTGTGCGGCGAGAGTGCGAACGCGCGTGGGGAGACCTGGCTCGACCGCCGTCCACTTCGGGTCACTCGGATCGCTGCCGGTCGCGGCACTTAACGCCGCCGCGCTTGATGCCGGACTCGCCGAGGACACCTGATACGTCCACGGTGTTGTCGTATCGCCGCCGCTCAATAGTGCGGCCCCGTCTGCTCCCGCGACCATCTCACCCGGCCCGCTGTACGCAGTCGGCGTGCCTGGCGCCAGGACGACGTCGAGCCCGCCCGGCGAAAGCACCCGCACGGTGTCAGTGCGAATAGGCAGCGTCGATGTAACTGCCTGGGCGGACGACGAAGGCTGGGCGTCGTTGCCTACCGCACCTGTCGTCGTCCAACTACTGCCGTCGAACGTGTCGAACACCGCGCCCTGCCAGTACGACGGCGAGCTTGCCGCGACCGCGAACACCGGCTGATCAGACAGTTCGGCGCGCACGCGTAAATCCATGCTCGTCGCGCCTGGATTCAGGCCCGGCGTTGCTGTCTCACTTACCGCGGCCGCATGTGCAACGTGACCTGTGTGGGTGGTCGTGCCGAGCCGCAATGAGTTCGGCATCGCCAGGAATGCGAGTACTGCGATCACGATCGCCGCCGTCACTGGCATCAGAATCGTGCGCACGACCGCGGCCCTTGGCAGACCGATCGCGGCCCGCGTGCGCGCGAGCACCGAGCCGCGTTGCAACAGCACGGCGGCAGCTAGCAGCATGACGACCGCCGGCACGACGGCGAACGCGAGACGCGCGTTGTGCGCGAAGTATCCGGCGTCCGCGAGCATCGCCGCGAGAACGACCAAGCCAACTACTGCGTCACGACGTGACTCGATCGTCTGCACCTGCGCGCCCTGCACGGTGACCAGCAAGACACCAACGGGAACCGCCATCGGTACGACGCCCGAAAACGGCAACGTACCTACGACTCCGACGCACACTTCGGCAAGTGCGACGCACGCGACTATGCGGTAGGCGTTGCGCCGCCGCCAGCTCGACCTGGCGCCAAAACGCACACTGGCCGGAGCTACGAATGGGCGGCGTGCCGACTCCGCACTCAGAACAACCAAGGCAACCGCGGCAGCCGGATACACCCACGCGGGCGCGTCCATCCACATCGCCCACTGGGCAAGCAGACCCGCGGCAAGTAGCGCGCCTCGAGCGCCGAGATCGAGACGGCGAAGTACGGCAATACGATCATTGCCCAGCAAGGTCAACCACCGTCACTCCTGCGAGCGCCGCCGCACGCTGCACGACCGGAGTCCACACCGCCGACGCCTTGCGTCCCGCCGCGACCAGCACCTGGCCCCCGTCCGCGCTGCGCATTGCACGGTTCAACGCCGTGTCGCCCAGCGGATCGCGGACGTCCGCGCGGGCGAGCAACTCGAGAAGCGACGCCTGCGTGCGCGCTCGCACGCAGCCGCCGTCCTCACTCGCGATCAGGACCGCCGTTCCGCGGCGCAGGGCCACGCCGGCGACAGTCGCGGCTTTCGAAATGGCTTCTTCGAGAGCCGGGTCTCCACTGCGTCCGGCGATCAGCACGACAAGCGCCCCGGTCGCGGCGGTCTCGCGTTCGACCACGGTCAAGCGTCCGGTTCGCGCGGTCGAGCGCCATTGCACGTTTCTGACCTGGTCGCCCGAGCGCCACTCGCGCACGCCGCCGACATCAGGTCCCTTTGCCTGCGTGCTCGCGCCGACGCCGCCGCCGCGCGCCGAAATTGCTTCAATGGGAGCCGCCACCGGCAGCACCAGTAGTTCGCGATCGGCTGCAATCTTCATTGTGCGTGAGAAGAATCCGAATGGGGCTGTCGCATCAACCCGCACTTCACTCGCGCCAAGGACACCGCGTGCAGCAGGCGTGCGCGTCATTGCAACGACGAGATCGCGATGCCCGTCAATTCGGTCTACGAAGGTGGCGTGCGCCGCAACGAGCGTGCGGCTCGTCGGCCACGAATGCCGGACGACGAGTGCCCGGACCGCGTGTGAGCTGATGTTGCGGAGCAGGATCGCCGTCTCGAAAGGCTTGCCGGCTACTACCCGATCGGGCAGCTCTGTGCTGACCTCGATGCGCAACGGGCGCGCGACCGCGGCGAACGAGGTGACCAGAAGGCCGATACCGACACACGCGAGAAGCTGCGGCCACACCGAATCGGTCAGCGCGGCAATGACGAAAAACGCGGCGACACTAAGGAGAAGGAGCCACGCACTGCGCGCGACTGTTATCCGGGCCGGACTGGAAGCGCTCACGACGCGAACTCACGCCCGCAAGGGCACGGGCACTGCCGCGAGGATCTCGGCGACGACCTCTGCACCCACCCCGACGTCCATCCCGTTGTGCGCGCCACGTTCTCCGGCGATGCCGTCGGCCAAGACGAGCCGGTGACCTAGCACGCTCGGCGCCAGGATCTTGACGTCGTCGGGCACCACGTAGTCGCGGCCCGATAGCAACGCGTGCGCCTGAGCGCAGCGCATGAGAGAAAGCCCGGCGCGCGAACTGGCGCCGACTCGCACACTGTCATGCGACCTCGTGGCGTCGAGCACGGCCAATGCGAAGTCGAGCACCGGATCGGCAATGTGCGTGCGGCGCACCTCGAGCTGAATCCACCGAAGTTCGTCGGCCTCGAGCACCGGCTGGAGTTCATCGACCGTTGCGCGGAGCAACTGCTCGCGCATCACCCGACGTTCGGTAGCGGCGTCGTTCGGGCCGAGACTCAACGCGACCGCGAAACGGTCGAGTTGTCCTTCTGGCAAAGGGAAAGTGCCGTACTGGTCGGTCGGGTTCTGCGTCGCAACGACGAAGAAGGGCTCGGGCAATGAGTGCCTGATTCCATCTACCGTGACGGTCGACTCGTCCATCGCTTCGAGCAGTGCCGACTGTGCGCGAGGCGTCGCGCGGTTCAGCTCGTCGACAAGTAGCACGTTGGTGAAGATCGGGCCGGGCACGAACATGAACTCAAGACGCGACGGATCCCACATCGACGAGCCGGTGATGTCACTCGGCAGCAGGTCGGCGGTGCCCTGGATCCGCCGGAAGGTGCCACCGATGGAACGCGCGACGCTGCGCGCGAGCGTGGTCTTGCCGCTGCCCGGCACATCCTGCACGAGCACGTGACCGCCGGAGAGCAAGCCGGCGACGACGAGTTCGACAGCAGCACGGCGTCCGTGCACGACCTGCTCGACGTTGGCCATCAACCGCGCGCCGAGCGCCATCGCGTCAGCCCGCGAGCCGGCCGGGCCCTGCAACGCGTCGTCAGGCGACTGCGCGTCAGTCGACCGCGCGTCAGACGGCACTGCGTCAGGCGACAGTGCGCCCGTCGACCGTGCGTCGAGCAGCTGGCCGGTCATGGCGTCGTCCTCCGGTCGAGTCGGGTGAGTCCCGACCCCATCGGCCGCGCCTAGTCAGTTATGAGGCAGTTGCGGGGCCGATCGGCAGCCGACCACGCGCCAAAATTCGAAATCGTGCGGATTTACCGCCCCCTGGGGGCAGCAAATGCGCACGATTTGCTCCGGAGCTAGGCGCTCGTGCTCGAGGCGACCGCGGTGGCGGCGCCGACCAGCTCGGGCACGCCTTCGTCGATCGCCAGCACCCGGCGCAGCCGCGTAATGGCGAGAACCCGCATCATTCGCGGCGGGACCCGGGTGAGCACCAACCGACGTCCGCCCCGCTGGGCTTGGCGGTGAATTCCGACAAGGAGGCCGAGACCGACCGTATCGAGGGACCCCATGTGCTCGAAATCGACGATCAGATCGTCGGTGCCGACGACGCTCAGGAGGTCGGTCAACTCGGCTCGCACGGTTGCGGCCGTGGAGACGTCAAGGTCCCCGCACACGCTGAAAGCTGGCATCGGATCCCCCTCATTTGGTCCCGTTGTCGTTATGACGCGGCAACAAGCCCCCTGGTTGCGTCTGAAGCGTCACAAATCAGCCACGATTCACCCAGCCGACACGCCGTTGGAAGCCCAACTGTGATGTGACTGATGTGACGGGTGAGCCAACCCGCACGCTCAAACGACGGCTCGAGGCCCTAGTAGTCGTAGAAGCCGCGGCCGGTCTTACGGCCGAGCGCGCCGGCTTCGACCATCCGCTCCAGCAGCACAGGAGGGGCGAACTTCTCATCGCCGGTCTCCGTGTAGATGGCCCGCGCCGCGTGCAGGATCACGTCGAGCCCGGTCAGGTCGACGGTCGCGAGCGGACCCATCACATGCCCGAACCCCAGCCGGCAGGCGGTGTCGATGTCGGCGGGCGTCGCCACCCCGCCCTCGACCAGCGCCATAGCCTCGTTGACGAATGCAATCAGGAGCCGCGACGTCACGAACCCGGCAATGTCGCGTTCGACGACGACGCACGTCTTGCCGAGCGCCTCGGCGAACGATCGCGCGCGGGCCAGCGTGTCGTCCGACGTCTCGTCGCCACGGACGAGCTCGCACAGCGCCATCATCGGGACTGGTGAGAAGAAGTGGGTGCCGACGACGCGGTCGGGTCGCTGCGTTGCCGCCGCGATCTTCGTAATCGGGATCGCGGTGGTGTTTGTCGCCAGGATCGCGTCGGGGTCGGCGCGTCGATCGAGCTCGCTGAAAATCTGCTGCTTCAACTCGAGCTGCTCGAACACTGCCTCGACCACGATCTGCGCGTTCGCAATATCGCCGAGATCCGTGGTGATCACAATCCTCGCGCGGGCAGCTTCGGCGTCCTCCTCACTGAGGCTCCCCTTTGCAACGAATCGCAGCTGCGATGCTTCGATCGCCGTCATCGCGCGCTCAACTGCTTCGGGAGTTGTGTCGTGCAGCACGACGTCGTAACCCGCCTGTGCGGCGACCTGTGCGATGCCCGAGCCCATCAATCCCGCGCCTATGACAGCGACGCGACCCGCTGTCACTGGTCGTACGCCATGGCTGACGGGTCGGGCTCGCGAACGACATCGGCGCCCAACGCCTGCAGCTGCTGCACGAACTCGGCGTAGCCGCGATCGATGTGCTGCACCTCGCTCACCGTCGTAACGCCGTCGGCCACCAGTCCAGCCAGCACGAGACCAGCGCCCGCCCGAATGTCGGTCGCCTCGACCGGAGCGCCAGAAAGCCTTTCGCGGCCGCGAATTACGGCATGGTGACCGTCGGTGCGGATGTCGGCGCCGAGTCGCACCAGCTCCTGGATGAAACGGAAGCGGCCCTCGAACACATTCTCCGTGACCATGGCGGCGCCATCCGCGACGGAGTTCAGCGCGATGATCATCGGCAGGAAGTCGGTCGGAAATCCGGGATACGGCAACGTCACGACGTCGACCGCTGATGCGCGGCCGTTCATCTCGACATGGAAGCCGTCGTCGAGTTCGCTGACCGCCGCACCACATCCGACGAGCCGGTCGAGCACGATCTCCAAATGCTCCGGACGCGCGTTGTGAATCTCGACGTCGCCCTGCGTCATGACAGCGGCCATCGCGAACGTGCCGGCCACGATTCGGTCGGGCACTGTCGCGTGGCTCGTCGGCGACAGCGCGGTCACACCCTGCACCTCGATCGTCGAACTACCCGCTCCGTCGACCTTCGCGCCCATCCCCTGCAACATCCGTGCGAGGTCAACGATCTCGGGTTCGCGCGCGGCGTTGTCGATGATGGTCGTGCCGCGCGCAAGTACGCCGGCCATCATCAGGTTCTCGGTGGCCCCCACACTGGGGAAGTCGAGCCACACGGGTGCCCCGACAAGTCCGTTCGGTGCACGAGCGATCAGGAAGCCGTGCTCGCTCTCGAGCTCCGCTCCGAGCTTTTGCAGCCCGGCCACATGTAAGTCGAGCCCGCGCGAGCCAATGTTGTCGCCGCCGGGCAGCGCGACATGTGCCTCTCCGCATCTGGCGAGCAGCGGACCGAGCACCGCGATCGAGGCACGCAGCCGACGGACGAGGTCGTAGTCGGCTTCGTCACCAATTTGCTCAGGGACGTCGATGACCAGTCGACCGGGTGTGCTCTCGATCTCGCAACCGAGGCGACGTAGCAACTCCGCCATGATGTCGACGTCGAGGATGCCCGGCACCTGGGTGATCGTGGTGCGTCCCGGAGCGAGCAGCGAGGCCGCCATCAGTTTCAGCACGCTGTTCTTCGCGCCGGCCACGGTGACTTCACCCGCCAGCCGCGTGCCGCCCGTGACCCTGATCCGTTCCATCGCCGCATGTTAGCCCGTAATTCCGTAGGCTCCGAACATGCCTATTCACTTGACGCGCATCTACACCAAGACCGGCGACGACGGAACCACGGCGCTCGTCGATGGTTCCCGCATGCCGAAGTCCGACCAGCGACTCGCGGCATTTGGTGACTGCGACGAGGCCAACTCTGCACTCGGCGTCGCGCTGGCCCTCGGAGGCCTGCCACTCGACGTCCAAGAATTGCTGCTCCGCGTACAAAACGACCTGTTCGACGTCGGGGCTGACCTGGCCACCCCTGTCATCGAGAACCCGCGCACGATCCCGCTGCGCATCCTCGAATCCGACGTTGTGCGCATCGAACACGCCATCGATCACTACAACGCGCTGCTGCCCGAACTCGCAAGCTTTGTGTTGCCCGGTGGCAGCGCAGGTGCGGCGTTGCTCCACGTCGTCCGCACGATTGTGCGTCGCGCCGAACGCGAGACCTGGTTGGCGCTCGGACAGTACGGCGCATCAATGAGCACACTACCGGCGCGCTACTTGAACAGGTTGTCCGACCTGCTCTTCGTGCTGGCGCGTTACGCCAATACAACGGCCGCAGGCGCGGACGGCGATGTGCTCTGGAAGCCGGCCGGTAGCCGTTGAGCCGAGGGCGACGGGTGTAGCGAGTCGGAGGCTACCGGTCTCGCGCTCTAGCTGACGGTGTACCGGGTCAGCGGGAGTCGCTCGCGCGTTTCTTCGTCGGCCGGGGTGTAGACGATGATGCGACACTCGGGCATCTCCGTGACAGCAAGGCTGGTAGTGATGATGCGGAGCAGGCCGGCGCGTGGATCGAGAAAATGCTTGATGCGAGCGCCAGGCCGTGCGACGTCATGACGCGCCCACATGTCGGCGAACTCGGCACTACCCTCGGTGAGTTCGCGAATGAAGTCTGTCCAGACTGGCTCACCGAGATGGCTGGCAAATGCAGCCCGCAGCTGCGCCACCGTTCGCGGCGCCTCTTCTTCGAAGTTGATGTAGTGGGCTCGAACGTCAGGCTCCATAAACATGCACCACAGCGTGTTGCGAATGCCGCACGGGTGATCGTGCCAATGCGAGAACAACATCCGATGCGCGTCGTTGGACGCGAGTAGATCCCAGCGACTGTTCACCAGCGTCGCGGGCAGTGGATCGAGTGCCGCTAACACTTCGCTGATGGCCGACGACACCGCGCGCACGGGCGACGTCGAAACTTTGACCGGCAGATCCGCGAGCTTGTACATGTGCTCGCGTTCGGCATCGTCGAGGCGCAGCGCGCGAGCGACGGCGTCGAGCACCTGCCCGCTCGCCTTGATCGGGCGGCCCTGCTCGAGCCACGTGTACCAAGTGACGCCGACCCCGGCGTCCTGAGCGACCTCCTCGCGCCGCAGCCCGGGCGTTCGACGCCGGACACCGGGGGCAAGGCCGATGTCCTCGGGGCGCAGCCGGCTTCGGCGCGTGCGCAGGAACTCGGCCAGCTCGCGGCGGCGGTGCCCAGCGAGTGCGTTGGGGGCGACATCTGCCGAACCCGAAGCCACCTCGCCTGGTAGCGGTTCCAGCGTCGAATCGTGGACAGCGGTCATGGGTACCATGATGCGCTCTTACTAGCGCTGGTGCCAGGTGGTACTGATACCAGGATAAGCACGCTCTGGTACCTGGCAGTATCGGGTCCCATGCTGAAGGCATGACGAACACAACTACCGCCGCCATCCCGTCGTCCCGCCCCGTTTCTGGCACGGCCATGCCTGTAGCTCAACCCGAGGGCACCGGCGACGGCACGATGCTCGCCATCCTGGTCATGGCTCAGTTCATGGCGCTGCTCGACGCGACCATCGTGAACGTCGCGATCCCGAGCATCCAGAAGAACCTGCATGCGAGCGGCGCGGGGTTGCAGTTCATCGTCGCCGGCTACACGGTGGCCTACGCGATGTTGCTGATCACCGGCGCGCGGCTCGGGTCGCTCGTCGGGCACAAGCGGCTCTTCATCACCGGCCTTATTACCTTCACCACGGCGTCGCTGCTGTGCGGCCTCGCCCCGAACTCCGGAGCGCTGATCGCTTCGCGTGTCGTGCAGGGCATCGGCGCCGCGATGATGGTTCCGCAAACGCTGAGCATCATTCAGAAGCGCTTCACCGGGGCGAGCCGCACGCGCGCGTTCAGCGTGTATGGCGCGGCAATTTCGATCGGCGGCGTAACGGGTCAGGTACTCGGCGGCGTTCTCGTCGACCTCAACATCGGTCACAGTGCATGGCGCGCGATCTTCTTCGTCAACGTGCCGATCGGCGTGCTCGCCGTGATTCTGGCCTCCCGCAAGCTTCCGGCGGACGGCGCGATTGTCGGTCGCGTTCGCGACGGCCTCGATGTGATTGGGTTGCTGTTGGGATCCGCTGCGGTGTTGCTGCTCGTGCTGCCGTTGGTGCTCGGACGCCAAGAAGGCTGGCCGGTATGGACCTTCATCGCGCTGGCGGCCGGTGTCGCACTCGCGGTTGTGTTCGTGCTTGCCGAGCGCCGGGTGGCCGCAACTGGCGGGCGACCCTTGCTCGACCTCGAAGTCGTGCGCAGCCCAGGGCTGCCGAGCGCGCTCGTTGCGCTCGCGGCAGGGATGATCGCCTACGGCGCGTTCCTGTTCGTGTTCGCCTTCCACTTGCAGGGCGGCCTCGGCGAGAGTCCGCTGCGTGCCGGCCTCACGTTCGCGCCGGCTGGTGCGGGCTTTGGCCTCGTCGGATTCTTCTGGCGGAAGCTGCCGACCGCGTGGCACCCCAGCCTGCCGATCGTCGGATTCTCCGGTGCCGCGATCGGATACTTGCTGGTCGGCTTGGGATTGCGCGACGGATCCACCGGCGGCTTCTGGCTCGTGCCGTTGATGCTCGTGCTCGGCGCGTTCATGGGCGCCGCGTTCAGCCCGCTACTTGCGCACGGACTCGTCCGGGTTCCACCGGCCAGAGCTGCCGATGCGAGCGGCTTGCTGACGACTGTGCTGCAGCTGTCGATCGTGCTGGGCATCACCGTGTTTGGCGACCTGTTCCTCAGCCTGAGCACACACATCGGTCCGCACCCATCGGCGGCAGCATTCGGCACCGTACTGCTCGCACTGTGCGCGGTGTCAGCTGCTGGCCTGCTCGGTGCAGTGCCGTTGTCGCGCAGCGTGCGTCACGCACTGCATCACAGCGAGACGCAGCGTTCGGTCGAGCTACCGCAGCCTGCGGAGTAAATCTACTTACCGCTGCGGCAACTGGTTGAGTCTTGGCGGTGCGGTCCACCTGTAAAGGCGATCACATGCCGAGTTGAGTGTGTTCGGTGGAGTGCGTAGCTAGTTACTCTCGTAGCGGCCGCTCAGGCGACAGAGGCCCAGCTCGCGAGCGCCTCAACAAGGTTGGTGTCCTGCGGGAGATCTCAATGCCCGCTGATCTGCCGCATCAGCGCACCGGTGTCCATGACGCCCCAGTGCTCGGCCACCTTGCCGTCCTCGAGACGCAGCCAGTCGCTCACGCCGACGTCGATCGGGTGGCCGGAGGCGGCGACCCCCATGAACTCCGCGTGGTGGGTCCCGGTTAGGCGGGCCAGGACGGACACTTTGTCCCCCTCCGCGATGATCTCGCGCACCTCGAAGGTTGCTTTTTCGAAGGCGGCGTGGATCGTCTCGAAGAGCTGGCGGACGCCTGCCCTGGTGGGCTCGAGGCCGGGGAAACGCTCGTGTTCCACGAAGTTGTCGGACAGCAGTTCGTCGAAGACGTCGAAGTCCCCGGCGTTGTGCCGACGGTAGAGCTCGAGCGCTACGGCCTTGTTGGCGTCTGACATGTCATGTCTGCCTTCGGTGGGTTTTCTGTGTCGGGGACGAAGGCAACCTATCGGCAAGATCACTAGAAGTCTAGTTACATGAAGCAGGATGGACTTTCGCTATGCTCATCGGGATGGCCGATATTTCTACGACCAGGGTGCCGTCCGGCTACGAGCGCGAGTTCCCAGGCGCCAGTCGGTCGGCCGCCGAGATCGCCGCCAATCTCGTCCGGGCGGCGACCGAGTTCCTGACCGAGATCGACCGGCCTACCCGCAAGGCTGTCGGCCTGTCAGCGCGTGGCTTCCAGACCCTGGCGATCCTCGACGGCGCCGGCGGCCCCCTGCCCGGTCACTCCATCGCGGAGCACATGCTGATCAGCAGCGCCAGCATGACCTCGCTGCTGGACACGCTCCAGCGTCGGGCCCTGATCGAGCGGCACCCGCGCCCCACCGACCGGCGCAAGGTGCTCATCCACCTCACCGACGACGGTCAGCGCATCGTGGACCAACAGCTGCCGGCCATCCACGCCGTCATCACCCAGGCCCTCATCGCGATCCCCGAGGAAGACCGTGAGCCGTTCCTGGCAACGCTCACGGCTGTCCGGATCGGCCTCGCCGCACTCGCGGAGGCGCCCCGACCGCAGTACAAGGCGCGGCGCAGAACCCGGAGGGCGGACCCGTGATCAAGGCGCAGGGATGACCAGCATGGAGGACGTCACGCTCGAACAACTGGTGGCGCACGCCCGCGCTCTGCTCGACCCGGGCACGCGTGTCGTGCTTGGGGATCACCGCCGGGGTGAACGAACCGGCCCAATCCCGCGGCACGCTGACCTCGACATCGCCGGTGTCGGTGCGCACCGTTTTCGTCGTCGCCCCGTTGCGACTGTTACCACGACCCCCCGCCGGATCGTTGCGTTCATACCCCAAGTGGTCGGTCATCTCGACCCGCAGCGCGGTCTCCAACACCTGCTTAGTCACCCCCGAAAGCAGGCCGCCAGGACCGGTCAGCTCGACCGTGCTACCGCGGGCCCGATCGACCAGGTGCTCGGCCAACTCCGCCAACCCAGCCGACTCAACCGAAACCGGCGGCGTCTTCTTCTTCTCCGTCGTCGTCATTCGTGATCTTCTCCCTGCCGCGACCCTAAACCGCGAAGGTCACGCCGACCCGCTCACACAAAATTCCTGACAGACCCACTCAAGGGATCGCGGCCCGCTGACTCGACCGACGCTACGAACATCCTCAAATGCCGCTATGACGCGCGTTCTGCGCGGCCGACCGGCGCGCCGAGTTGAGGACTTGCCGCCACCCAAGATGGGGCCTTGGCTACCGTGGGCCGTATGGCACGCGTCCTGGTGACCGGCATGTCAGGGACCGGAAAGAC
>DASYAG010000034.1:0-5133 GCA_036501485.1 Acidothermaceae bacterium
CGGCGTGGAACTCGACGAGATCGTGTGCGAGGCCGAGTACGCGCAGACCACAGAAGACCTCGACCTCGGGTCGTGGACGATCAAGGCCGGATGCGTCGCCGGTCTTGCCGCGAGCTGGCAGGGCCGCGTGGGTAATCGCACCGTGATCGATCTCAACGTGCGCTGGAAGAAAGGCCCAACGCTCGAACCGAACTGGGCGATCGAGGACGGCTGGGTGATCCAGATCGACGGGCGCCCGACGGTGCGCACCAAGGTCGACTTCCTACCGCCGCCCGACTTCGAAGCAACGACGTTCGCCGACTTCATGGTGCTCGGCCTGATCATGACCGCGATGCCCGCGATCAACGCCATCCCGCGCGTCGTCGCCGCGCCGCCCGGAATCGCGAGCTACACCAACCTCGCGCTCCCACTCCCCTACGGCCTCGTCCCCCGAAGCTGAGCCTGGAGACCTCTGTTTGCGTGGTTTCGGCGCTATAGCGCGGCGAAACCACGCAAACACTCGGGCAGCAATGCTGCCACAGCAGCGCCTGTACTAGTCGTCGTTGACGATGATGCCCGTGCCGGTTGCGTTCTCGATCGTGGCACCAGCGGTCCCTGAGATCTTGGTGAGGTTGACCTTGAAGTTCTCGTTCGGTTCGAGATTCGTGTCGGCGAACGTACGGACCAAGAAGGACTTGTCCTGCTGACCAGCAGTGAACGTCACACTCACCGCCTTAGAAATCTCAAGGAAGTCACACCCCGAAACGTCGCTTGTGCATCCGGTAGCCGTGCCTGGCGTCACGGTGTAGCTCAGCGCGACCGTTTTGCCACTCGGGACCGGCTTCGACAGCAGCAGGTCGAACTTCATGGCGTTGGACCCGCCATTCGTGGCGACCTCGTTGCCTTCGACGATCGCATTCGTCGTCACCGTCGCACGGATACCGGTTCCAGGGTCGTCGTTGAAGATCGTCCCCGTGACGAGCGACGTTCCGACGGTCGCGTTCGTCGCGCTGGTGAGCTGCACGCTGTAGGTCTCGTTCGTCTCTTTCTTGGTGTCACCGAGGATGGTGACCGGAATGAACGCGACGGTTGGCGTCAACCCACTGAGCGTCGCCGAGAAGGTAAGCGTGCCGGTCGTCGCCTTGTAGTCGACATTCGCAGTCGCGGTGTTGCCGGATGCCGAGAAGACCTTGTAACTGACCGTGACCGTCTTCGTTGTCGGGTTGCTCAAGGTCACCGGGTACGACACGGTGTGCGATCCCGCGTCGCCTTCGTACGACGTTCCGCCGCCGAGGCCAGCGACCGGTGTCGGGTAACCCGACAAGCTCACCGGAACCGGAGTGAAACGGTTGTTGAAAGAGCCGTCGCCGACTTGACCGTCCGCGTTGTTGCCCCAACAGTCGATCGTGTGGTCGGTGAGCAGCGCGCACGTGTGGTCGCCGCCGACCGAGATCTGCGACACGCCCGACGTCAACCCGTACACGTCATCCGGCGTGTACTGGTTGCCACTCGCGCCGTCGCCAACCTGCCCGTAATTGTTCTGGCCCCAGCACTGCGCACCGCCGGCTGTTGTGACCGCACAGCTGGTGTTGCCGCCGGCCGAAACCGACTCGACGCCGCTCGACAGACCAGATACGCCCGCCGGGGAGGTGTAGTCGTCGTAGTAGTAGCCACCCAGGCCGGTCCCTGCTTGGCCCATGTACGTCCAGCCCCAGCAATACGCCGCCCCAGACGTGGTGACGCCACAGGTGTGGCTCGCGCCGAGCCCGAGCTGTGCGGCATTGGTAGCCCAACCAGATACGGCCTTCGGAACGTGGTAGTCGTTCGTCGACCCGTTGCCCAACTGGCCCCAGTCGTCGTCGCCCCAGCACTTCGCTGCGTTCGACGTCGTCACGGCGCATGTGTGGGATTCGCCGGCCGCGATCGACGCAACACCGCTGGAAAGGCCGGTGACGTTGACCGGTGTGGTCTGAGCTGTATTGCCTCCGTCGCCCAGTTGACCGTTCGAGTCATCGCCCCAACACTTCACGCCACCCGCGCTTGTCAACGCGCACGTGTGGTTGCCGCCTGCCGCGATCGCGACGACGCCGGAAGTCAATCCCGTCACTCCGACCGGCGTGCTGCTGCTCGCGGTGGAATCGTTCCCGAGCTGGCCAGAGCCGTTGTTCCCCCAGCAGACCACCGCTCCGGACGTCTTCACCGCGCAGGTGTGGTAATCGCCGGCTGCGATCTGCGCGATACCGCTCGCCAGCCCCTGTACTGGAACAGGGTTCGCGCGGTCCGTTGTGTTGCCGTCGCCGAGCTGGCCGTAGCCGCCGTAACCCCAGCATTCGACGCCACCACCGCTCAACGCGCAGGTGTGGCTATAGCCCGCAGCAACCTGCTGCGCCGTCGTTGCCGCTGCGCCGAGACGCTTGGTGCTCGACGCTCCCGCATTCGGCCCTGCGGTCACGCCAAAGACTCCGAGAGTCGCTGCCGCGCACGCGACAGCAACGAAACGCTTCCCCATGAAACAAATCCCCTTCACCCACGATGGCTGGCCCAGCAGCAAATGTCACCCTAGACGCCAATAGACAACCGAGCAACGGGACGGATCCACCCAAATCGTCAATCCGCGAAGCGCGTGCGCTCGCGCGTCGCGATGGCAACGAGCCTCGATCGATCTGCTGCGATCGAACGCGCGCTGCCGCGGCAGCGCGCTTCAGACGCGGTCGAGCTCGAGCATCTTGATGGCGTTGCCGCGCAGGATCTTGTAGGCCTGCTCCTCCGAGACGCCTTCCAACACCTTCTCGCAGTACTCCTTGGAGTTCGGCCAGGTGGTGTCGGTGTGCGGGTAATCGGTCTCGAAGCAGAGCTGGTCGGGGCCGACCTCGTCGAGCGAGCGCACGCCGTGACGGTCCCAGGTGAAACAGCCGAACACGCGGCCGTAGTAGTAGGTGGACGGCGGCTCGGGACAGAGCTTCTTCGAGTCCTGCCAGGCGTTGTGCTGTTCCCACACCGTGTCGGCCCGCTCGATCGCGTAGGGAATCCAGCCGATCTGGCCCTCGGAGTAGGCGATCTTCAGCTTCGGGTAGCGGTACATGATGCCGCCGAACAGGTAGTCGGCGAGCGAACCCATCGAGTTGTTGAACGACACCATCGCGCCTGCACCCTTCGGCGCATCGGGCGACGCCATCGGGTCAGTCGACGACGAACCCACGTGCATGCACACGGTGACACCGGTGTCGTTGCACACTTGGAACATCGGGTCCCAGTAGCCGGTGTGGATGCTCGGCAGGCCGAGGCGGGTCGGGAACTCCGAGAAGCACAGCGCGCGCACGCCGCGGTCTGCGTTGCGCTGGATCTCCTTGACCGCGAGGTCGACGTCCCACAACGGGATGATCATCAACGGGATGTTGATGCCGATCGACGGATCGCACCACTCCTCCACCATCCAGTTGTTGTACGCCTCGACACACGCGAGCGAGAGCTCCTTGTCGTCGGCTTCCATGAACGTCTGGCCGCAGAAACGCGGGAACGTGGGGAACGGCAGCGAGCCGTCGACCCAGTTCACCTCGAAGTCCTTCTTGCGCTCTTTCGCGTCCCAGCAACCCGCGCGCATGTCGTCGTACGTGGTGGCCGTCATCGTCATCACGGTCTTGTCGAACTTCGACAGGTCGTCACCCGGAGTGGCGGCCCTGGGGATGGCCACGAACTTCTTCTGCACGTAGATGAGCTTGTCCTCGTAGATCCAGGCGTCGCCCCATTCGCCGTTGGGATCCTCGGTCATCTCGTACTTGGCGCCCTTGGTGATCTTGAACGCGCCCCACTGCTTGCGCTCGACGTGCGGGCCCTTTGCCCGGAACTTCGTGGGCAGCCACGTCTGCCACACGTGCGCGGGTTCCACCACATGGTCGTCGACGCTGATGATCTTGGGCAGTTCCACATTCACCCCTGGGTTCGGGTCCGCAGTTCGACCTGACACGTATGTCAGGTTCAGCGTACCCGGGCCCTCTGTGCGAGGCTGCGTCGACCATGACCGACGCACACGGCTCCGATTGGGACGGCGTGCTCGCCGACCTGCAGGAACGGCGCGCCGCATCACAAGCCATGGGCGGCGATGAGCGGTTGGCCAAGCACCGCGGCGCCGGCAAGCTCGACGCCCGGGCCCGGCTCGACCATCTGCTCGACCCCGGTTCGTTGTTCGAGCTCGGCACGCTGGCGGGCGGCGTCGAGACCCCGGCCGACGCGGTGATCGCAGGATCGGGTCGCATCGAAGGCCGGCCCGTGATGGTGGCCGCAGAGGACTTCACCGTGAAGGCCGGCACGATCGGCGCGGCGTCGAACGCCAAACGCCACCGCGTCGCCGAGATCGCGGTGGCCGACCGCGTGCCGTTGATCATGCTGCTCGAAGGCGCCGGCTTTCGCGCCGACGGCCGTCACGGTTCACGCTCACCGACCGACATGCTGGCGCAGGCGCGCTGCTCGGGCCGCGTGCCCCTCGTGACCGCGGTGCTCGGCGCGTCGGCCGGGCACGGCGCGCTCGTGGCGCCGGTCTCCGACTTCTCGGTGATGACGCGCCACGCCGCGATCTTCACCGCCGGTCCGCCCGTGGTGCACGAGTCGCTCGGCGAGACGATCACCAAAGAAGACCTCGGCGGACCCGACGTAGCGATCGCGAGCGGGCTGATCCACAACGTCGTCGACGACGACGACGCGGCCCTCGGTCTCGTGCGGCGCTACCTCTCCTACTTCCCCACCTCCGCGTGGTCGTATCCGCCCGACCTCGCGAGCGGCGACATCGAGCCACGTGCCGTCGACGAGATCATCGGCCTCGTGCCACGTAACGGCCGGCGCGTCTACGACATGCGCAAGGTCGTCAGCGTCGTGTTCGACGAGGGATCGTGCCTCGAGGTGCAGCCAGGGTTCGGGCGGCCGGTGCTGTGCATACTGGCGCGGCTCGGTGGCCATCCTGTGGCAGTCGTGGCCAACCAACCTGCGGCGTTGGCGGGCGCGATCGACGCTGACGGTGCTGAAAAGGCAGCGCGCTTCATCACCGTCGCCGACTCGTTCCACGTGCCGCTCGTGTTCCTCGCCGACAATCCCGGCGTGCTCGCCGGTAGCGCGTCGGAGAAGAAGGCGATCCTGCGCATGGGTGCGCGCATGTTCGCGGCG
>DASYAG010000035.1:0-6477 GCA_036501485.1 Acidothermaceae bacterium
TAGCAAGCTGACGTCCTACCTTGCCGTCGGTCGGCCGGTCGTAGCAGTAACAGAAGCCGACAGTGCGACTGCAGAACTCGTCGAGGCCACTGGGGCCGGCATTGTGATCGAACCAGGGTCTCCCGCCGCCCTCCTCGACGCGGTATTAAAACTTGGAGACGACCCCCAGCGCATGACGGCCCTCGGCCAGTCTGGCGCGCGATTTGCCGAGTCGCATTTCGCACCAGCTAACGCCCTTCGGACCTACACGGAATGGATAGAAGCCCTTGCCACAAAACGCTGACACGGGCTATCCAAGCCTCGCTACTTTCTCGGCGCGGCACGGATACGACAAAGGGCGCAGCGTCGCCTGGCAGGCTGCGTGGTTCGCCGTGCAGAACATGATTTTCAACGCCTGGTGGCTGCCGGGCAGCCTGAGGCCACGCATCTTGCGAGCTTTCGGTGCGAGCGTGGGACGCAACGTCTTTATTCGTCATCGGGTCCGGATTCTGTGGCCGTGGAAATTGAGCATCGGGAATGACACGTGGATTGGCGAGGATGCATGGCTGCTGAACCTCGAGCAGATCACGATTGGCAATGACGTGTGTGTCTCACAGGGCGCATTCCTCTGTACCGGAAGCCACGACCATCGATCCAGTGACTTCCACTACGACAACGCCCCTATCGTCGTGGAGGACGGTGCATGGATCGCCGCCCAAGCTCTGGTGCTTCGAGGCAGTGTGATTGGTCGCGGCGCAGTAATTGGCGCCAGAGCAGTGATCACCCACAGCGTCCCGCAAGGCGAAGAAGTTGGCGCACTGACTCGTTATTGATGTAGCCCAGATCGATCGACGGAAGGTCATCAGGCCCCACGGCCCGGCCGGTCCCAAGGTCCCACGCGGCGACCGCCAAAGCCGCCAAGAACCGGCTGAAGGGCGCCGTAGGTTACCGTTGCCTAACCTGGCGCTGGACAACCCGGCAGGTGCTGTTCGTTGCCCGCTTGACCGACCCTCGCTTTACTGGAGCCGCCATGACCCCGCCGTCGGGATCGACCACAGCTGAAGCCGTCCGTGACGTGGTGGTTCCAGTTGAGGCATCCGATCCGCTCGACGACCGTGCGGCCACAGCTCGGGTCAAGAAGGTCGCGCTCGGCGGCGATCGAAAGTCAGGCATGGAGCAGTTCGCACTCGGCTTCTTCGTCGTCATCCCGTTCCTGGGGTTACTCGCCGCCATCCCGGTGTTCTGGGGCTGGGGACTTGGCTGGCACGACATCGTCATCGCGGTCGTCATGTACGCGATTGCCGGCCATGGCATAACGATCGGCTACCACCGGCTCTTCACACATAAGTCGTTCAAGGCCAACCGACCGCTGAAGATCGCGCTAGCGTTCGCGGGCGGCATGGCCATTGAAGGACCCGTCGTCCGCTGGGTCGCCGACCACCGTCGTCACCACGCCTTCAGTGACAAGGAAGGCGACCCGCATTCGCCGTGGCGATTCGGCACCAGCCTTGGAGCACTGACCAAGGGGTTGCTCTACGCGCACGTCGGGTGGATCTTCGACCCCGAGCAGACCGACGCGACTCGGTACGCACCTGACCTGATTGCCGACAATGACATCGTCGCAGTGTCGCGGTTGTTCTGGCTGCAGGTCACGTCGTCACTGCTGCTGCCCGCACTCATCGGTGGACTCTGGAGCATGTCGGTCGCCGGCGCAGTGACCGGATTCTTCTGGGGCGCACTCGTTCGCATCTCGTTGCTTCACCACGTCACCTGGTCGATCAACTCGATCTGTCACGCTGTGGGCGAGCGGCCATTCCGCACTCGCGACAAGTCCGGCAACGTGTGGTGGCTCTCGGTGCTCTCGATGGGCGAATCGTGGCACAACCTGCACCACGCCGACCCGACATCCGCACGCCACGGAGTGCTGCGGGGGCAGCTCGACTCGAGCGGACGCACGATCTGGCTGTTCGAGAAGTTCGGCTGGGTGCACGACGTGCGCTGGCCCTCGCCCGAGCGCATCAAGGCGCGCCTCGTGCGTGACCGCGAGAAGGAAGCCCAGCCCGCGACGGTCTAGCAAGGTCCCGTAAGGCGCTTAGCGTGCGCTACCTCAGGATCAGAAAGACGACGACCCAGAACCCGACGCACGCCAGAAAGCCGCCCACAACCCACGGCGCTACGCGGATTCGCATGCAGCGACGGTAGCGCAAGTTTCAAGATCAGAAAACGAAACTGGTCGCCGCACCCACGATCCGTGATGGCTCCACCACAGAACCTACGGGCACCCGAGACACTCTGTAACGTCCGCTCCCTAACTCATGGAACACGCGACGTCCGAGGTCGACCCGACTGCATCACACCTTCTCCGCGATAGCGAACCCAAGGCACAGCCCGCGACGGTCTGACAACTGCGCATAACGCGGGTTATTCGACAAGCCGCGGCAGCGGTTCGTTGCTTGTCATGCCGCAAGGATGTGGCCCGGTGCGTTCAGCTGGCGCGGACCTGGTCCAGGGTGAGCGCGTTGCGCGTGCGGATCACTTCGGCTGACAAACGCACGATGGCGCTGTGGCCATCGCCGCGTGCTTCGGCGACGCGCCGGATCGCACAGGCCTTCTGCCAGTCCCGGAACGACTGCAGCGGGTCGTCGTTCGAGGCCTCATTGATTGCCCCAGCGCGGTTCATTTGTCCTCCAGGCGGTCGGCTGGCAGCCGGGCACTAGGCCCAGAGCGACTCGAGCCTTAAGTTACTTCCGCTGCTGCAGGCGGGCACCATACGAACGGTCCGTCGTCGCCGCCGTGTGGACGAGGATCTACCGGCCTACAGCTTCTCGTGCTTGCCGCGGACCTTCGCGCCAGGGAACCGGGCGCGGAGCCGCCCATCATTTCCACGAAACCCCCGACCGCCGACATCCGTAAGCGGCACCTTGGTTTGGAGAGGTCGGTTCAGGGGTGGCGTGATAACAGTGCCGTGGGATGACATCGCCGCAAAGGCAGGTGCACCCGCACATGACAAGCCGCGAATCCTGCGCGGAGTTGTGGTGCTTGTCGAGGCAACCGTGCCGTACGCGGCGACCCGGCCGCTGGCGTTGTCCCGCCACAAGAACATGGAGGGCAACCCATGAAGTGGGACACAAACTGACCCTATTGAGCACTGTCGTCTACTTACTCGCCGCGGGCATCACAGCACTGTGGATGATCGCTCCGTGAATGCACTCGGAGTAACCGCGGTTGAGGGTGGCGCCCGGCTTCCCTAGGGGGGTTCGACCGGGCGCCACTGAGCCTGATCCTCGCGACCCAACCTGACGGCTGGGTTAACCTTCTCGCCGCGCTCCGGACGGCGAGGCGGGCGCCGGCCCCACTTGTAACGCATTGTTTACGGCCCGCGGGTCGTTTGCGTCTTGTGCGTTCGTCGTTCCAGCCGTTCAGTAGAGGCAGAGCAACAAGGGGAGTAGCCATGCAGGATCGCTCAGCGAGTCACAACTCCAACATCGTGAGCGATGTCGCGGCTGCTGGCGGTTGCGGGTTGAAGAATCTCGCGAACGGCGCGACCTGTGGACTGGCAGCCCGCCATAGCGGACCATGCGATTTCATAGCACCGGAGGCGGTTCCGGCGGCGCTTCATGACAAGGGAATCGATCTCGAGCCTGCGGGCTGAACGCTAGGCGCAGGGTGCCGACCTCTCGACCGTGCCCGAGGGCGCCTCGGTCTCAACTGTGCGCGTCACAGCCGTGGCCAAGCCATCTCATGCTCAACGACCCCGATGATGGCGCCAACTGGCACTTATGCGTCAGTTCCTCGTCAGCCTTCGACGAGCGAGAACGCGAGTGACTTGCGTTTAGTCCAAGTTTGTCGGCCGAGCTGCGTCGTCCCTTTCATGGAGCAGTTGATCGTCGGAAGTGAGTCGGCTCAGAATGTCGTCGGGGGCGCGCCACCCAGCCTGGAGTCGGTCGACGGTGACCGCGTTGCGGGTGCGGATCACCTCCGTGGATAGCCGGACGATTTCGTCATGCGGTGCGCCGCGCGTTTCGGCGGCTTTCAGTGCGGCCGCGGCTTGTTGCCACAGCTGGAAGGGTTGCGACGCGGACGGCGTGACGTCCGTGTCTCGGGCAGCGCACACGAATGCCTCCAAGCGGGGTCTCGGCTCGGAACAACAAGCGGGGGTGGGTGTTCAAGGCATCGGTCAGGCGGCGAGCGCTGCGGCCGTTCGGCGTCATCCGGGTGGAACGCTCCGCGGTGTTGACGCAGCGAACTCCGCATCAACCAACTCGTCGTCCGCCAGAAGCAGGTCTAGGAACTGCGCCGCTGTCTCGGTTGCGTGTGTCATGGCCGTCACCGTCGCCTCAGGCGTTAACGGGTTGCCGTTCGCGGGCGTGATGGCTGTCGATGGTGCGAGATTCCGCGTCGGAGTTGCCGATGGCAATTTTGCGAGGCTTCGACCTCTCGGCGACGGGGATTCTTAGCGTGAGAACACCCGCGTCGTAGCTGGCGCTGATGTTGTCGGTGTCGATGGTGTCGCCCAAGACGAGCTGGCGGCTGAAGACGCCCCGCGGCCTTTCGGCGGCGAGCATCTCCGTGTTCTGATCTGCGCCTGGTCGTTCGGCGCGGATCGTGACGACGTTGCGTTCGACGTCCAGATCGATCGAGTCGCCGCGTACACCGGGCACATCGAGTTCGACGACGAACGTGTCGCCGTCGCGCCACGCATCCATCGGCATGACCGCAGGTCGGGCCATGGTGCCTTGGGTACCGAAAACCTGTTGGGTGAGCCGGTCCAGTTCCCGGAACGGGTCGGTGCGCATCAGCATCTTGATCACCTCCATGTCCACTGTGATGCTCCACGGTGGCCACAGCTCGCACCTAGACGATCTGTGGTGTGCGCGATACATTTTGTACAACAACGGCGACAGCAAAGCAAGAGGCCGGCACGACGAATTTTGGTGGGCATGTAGATGGCTGACCCGGACCGTAACCGAGCTGTTTACGGCATCACGGTGGCCGCGGACCTGGTCGGTATGGGCGTTCAAAACCTTCGCTTATACGAGGCCCGCGGCCTCATTGAACCCGAGCGGACGCCTGGTGGCACGCGCCGCTATAGCGGCGACGACCTCGACCGGCTACGCCGGATCGGCGACCTCCTTCAGGCTGGCCTGAACCTCGCCGGGATAGCCATGGTCCTGCAGCTAGAGACCGAGAACGACCGACTGCGCGGTGACGATCAACCGGTGTAAGCGCACGGGAGTTGCTCGCTAAGCCCGGCTGCAGAACGTGCGACTTGCCGAGCACGCCGACCGGCGCCTGCCGACAGGTTTCCACAAACCGTTTTGCTGAGTATCGAGTTCGAGCGCGCCGAATCACAAAAGGCCTGCAGTGCGTCAAGATCAGTAAATGCAGGTTCTTTGGAGAAGATTGCGTAACAGACGCTTGACATCGCTCCCAGCGTTGCCCCATCCTTCTCGCCGTGAGAGCAAATCGTTTTGCGCCGCCGACACAGTCTCCGACCATCAACGATGTCGCCACGACTGCGGGCGTGAGTGTCACGACGGTGTCTCATGCACTGAGCGGTCGTCGGCCCGTCTCGCCCGAGACTCAGCGCAAGGTGCAAGACGCAGTGGCTGCCCTTGGTTACCGGCCGAACCAGTTGGCGCGCAGCATGCGCACCCAGAAGACGATGACCGTCGCACTGGTCATACCCGACATCACGAACCCGTTCTACCCGGAAGTCGCCCGCGGTGTTCAAGATCTCTTGAGCGCAAACGGCTACCAGCTGTTCATTTGCAACACCGATGGCAGCGTCGCTGCGGAGCGCAGCTATCTTGCCGATGCCATCGACAGACGGGTCGATGGCGTGATCGTCGCGCCCATCTCGCCGTCCGATGGCGGCTCGATCGGTTCGCTGCTCGCCGCGGAGATCGCGGTCGTCCAGCTGACCGCCGACCTCAATGCCGGAACGCGAAGCACGAAGGAACCCACTACCGACTACGTGCACAGCGATGACCGTCGTGGCACCGCGATCGCGACCAGTTACCTGCTCGACAAGGGTCACACCCGGATCGGCTTCATCAACGGTCCGCTCGACACCGGCCCGGCGGGTCGACGGCGAGCCGGTTACCTCGACGCCCTCGTCGAGCGCGGGATCAAGCCGGACAACGCGATCATCGTGTCTGGCGCGTTCACCAGGCTCGGCGGGCTGAACGGGCTACCCACGCTGCTCGACGGCAAGAAGCCGCCCACGGCCGTCGTTTGCGGGAACGACCTCATCGCTATCGGTGCACTCGACGTCGCGCATCATCGCGGCTTACGCGTGCCCGAGGATCTGGCGATCGTTGGTTTCGACGACATCGAAGCGGCTTCCCTGGTCTCCCCCGCGCTGACCACTGTCGTCAACCCGGCACGCGAGATCGGCCATGCCTGCGCACGACTGCTGCTCGACCGCACGAGCGGCGCCTACAAGTCGGCGCCGCGCGAAGTCATGATCTCGACCGCACTTATCCCGCGAGCCTC
>DASYAG010000036.1:0-7914 GCA_036501485.1 Acidothermaceae bacterium
GGACTGGCGCGTCGACTACAACATGCACCGGCCCCACACCGCGCACGGCGACCTCACCCCAACAGAGTTCGCCACGGCGTGGACCACCACCAACCAACCCCAAGCCGCATAACGCCTGGACCAACTATCGGGTCCCTCTCAGAAGTACCTGCCCAGTAGGTGGCCGTCCGCAGGCCGGGAGTAGTTCGTTCACCTTGCCGACCGCGCACAGCGCCGCAGACCTGTGCGAGGCTATCGATACAGGTCGAGCACGGCCCTGTGCCGCCGTGGTGGCACGCGGTAGAGGCCGTCGTAGAGCGCGCTGCGGGCTCGGCTCGACACGAACAGTTCGTCTTTGTTGGGACGCGATTGTGTTCTTGGTCGTGCGAACCAGACGACGACGACGTTCTTTCGAACCGTAGTTATGCGAGCGACGTACCCAGGACGTAGCGGACGCCCGTTGGCCACTTCGATCGCCCAGTCGCCTTCGCTGACTCCGTCGAGGGGACCGTGCCATTCGATCCAGTCGAGCGCCGAAGAACCAATCGCAGCTCGTACGCGAGATCGCACTTCCCGATGCGCCCTCTCGGCGCGCGTCGTCGCACCAAGGGAAGGTACAGCGGTGCGTGTCTCGACGATCCACAGCCGCTTGACGCGGTCCGGTAGCAAAGCTGGCGCACGAGCCTTCGATGGCATCGGGATGTCTCGTCGGACAGGCAAGTGTGCGAGCACGCCGATGTCGTGCGCGCTCAGTACAGCGTCTTCTGTGACGATCGCGTCGACCCACCTGCGCACGCGTGCTACTGCGGTCGTGTCGGTGAACCGCGCAGCGGCTTCGAGAAGATCATCACGGGAGTGTCGAGATGCGTTGGCCGAGCCAATCCAAACCGACCGGTCGGCAAGTATGAACTTGGCATGTAGACCGGGCATCGAAAGGATCTTGACGCCGCGGCGGCGGAAGCGCGCGAGCGTCGCAGCGTCCGTCGAGCCCGCTTGCACGGCTTCACGCGACGCGTCGCACACGAGAATGTCGCCGCAACGGAGCGGCAGGACCTCTTCCGCGAGTTGGCCGACGTAGGCAATGACCGCCGTAATGGGTCGTCGGTTCGCACGGCCGACCTCTTTGGTCATGGTTCGCCATGGATCGGGTGCTGAGAACTCCACACGCCCCTCGCAACAGTTCGGCTACGCCGGTGGGTCAGAAGCTAGATCGTTGTGCCGCGCTCGATGCGCTTGCCGCTGATGATGGCGACCTTTGATCGACAAGGGCGACATGACGAACGGTGGCAGCACGGTCCTCGACGGCATGGCACGCATGCTGGACGTTTTGCACGACATCTCTGACAGCCTGCAACGGCTGACCGCCGCACCGGCACAACCGCCGCGAGAGATCAGCGAGCCGACACCCTCGATCCCTTAGTGATGTCGGTGATGGCTCGCTCGGACGTACTTCGACAGAGACGGCTCGTAGCGCTAGCGGCCATCATTCGATTGCGGCAGCACGTCCGCTAAGACTCTCTCCAGTTCGGGCTGGTGGACCCGCCCACCGTGCGGATACTCGACGTGTGTCGTCCACGAAGCACCGTCGAAGTAACGGCGCATTTCCGCGTTGAGCGGGTCGGAGTACCACGCTGCAGGGATACCTAGCGGGTCTCGCGCGAACCGAGTCACCGGAGGATTCACCGAATCGTCTCGTGGATACCGGACGCGCTCCGTCCAGCGGTACGCGTCCCGGTATCGCGCTGCGTGCCGCCCCACGGGGTCGGCAAACCAACCGCTCGGTGGCGTCTTCTCTTGCTCTAGCGCACGCCGTCGCTTTGCTCGATGTAGTTGTTCATCGAGCGGTTCGGTGTAAGCCAAACCGCGCGGTTCGTATCCCGCAAGTGGCTCGCTCGGATGGTCTCGCAGCGCAGTTCCGTCGCCACTGTGTATCCACCCGCCGTCCCATTCGACGCCGCCTATGGGTGCGCCCGTCGCACCGTCGATCAGCGCACCGTCGGGGCCGCTTCGATCGAAATCCGCTGGAATGTACTGTTCGCCGCAGCTCATCGGCGAAGACGCTACGTCGGGCGCGCACTGCACCTCAACCGTTCGCATGTCGCGGCGTGACTTGTATGCGTTCGGAGGCGGGCGCTATCGCGAGTCTCTTAGAACCAGAAGCGATATCCACATGGCTCGTACAGCAACCCGAGCAGACCTGAGCGAACGAAGTCCTCGCGAGCGTCGTAGATCCGCGGCCGGATCGAGAGTGCCGCGAACGTCAGACCAGCAGGACGCACGCACTACGGCCGTTCGCACACCGAGTCGATGGCGGCATCGTCGTCTTCGCGCGAGCGGTGTGCCGTGTGTGAAGGACGAGGTGCTCAGCAACCGAGATGGAGTGTTACGCAGGTTCGGTGGCGCGGGGCTGGCTGGCGGACCGTGCACGCGCCTCGTCAACTTGAGTGCGGCAGCCATCTGGTGGCAGTGTCAGTGCCGATTCGCACCTAACGGGCAAGGTGCCGTCGGTCAGACTGCCAATAAGGGGGCTCACCCGTGGGGCTGCTCGAAGAGCCAATCTTTCAGGGCGTGGTCGCGGTTGTGGCGACGATCTTTATCCGCAAGCTGGTAAGTTCGCCACCGCCATGGAGCCGGTACCGGTGGGGAGATGCTGCCGTCGGCCCGGACCTTTTACTGCTTTCCTGCATCGTTACCGCTGGGAAGCTGGCGCGGCTGCAACAACTCGACCGCGTGAAGGGGCTCGCTCAAGCAACTCACACAGCGGTCGATACCTACACGTCGTACACTCTGATATTGCTCCTCGTAGGCGGTATGACCCTGTTGCTGACCGTATGCACGATCCCCGTCGCGGGATGGGTACATCCAACGCCGCACCGCCGGACTGCGCCGCGGCCCGCACCGTACCTTCACGACGCCGCCGTCTTCGTGCCGCTGTTTGCTGGGGTCGTCGTGCTGTTCGCGGCGGTGTTCGTGATCCACGGTAGTCCACAATGAAGTCCTCGCAGAAGATCGGTGTAGGCAGAAGCGCGTTGTTCGCTCTGATTCTGATCCCTCCGGTCGGTTCTGCCGTATACCTCGTGGCGAAAGGCGTGATCCCGGTCGGGCCGTTTGTTATCGGTATCGCAGCGACGATGGCTGGCGGCGTGGGCATCGCGTACGTGCTCCAGGCCGCGAGCCGACCGATCCTTGTCATCACTGCAACGCGAACGCACCTCGCTGAAGCACAACGGATGAGTGAGACGCTCGCCCTCCGGTACGACGATCTCCGCGTCGTCGAGGTCATCGACGGCAAACTTCAAGATCCTGAACTCATGGCGCGGCTCGTCTCATGGCAAGGGCGCCTCGTAGCGAACTCCGTTGGCGTCGCGGCGTTTCAAGGCGCCAACGATGTAGTGAGCAGCGCGCACCGAGGTCATGTGCCTGTCGTGCAAGTCATGACGGATCGGGATGAACAGCCTCGACGTCGCTCGTCGAAGAAGGGCCCTCGGCCCTCAGCGGTGAACTACGAGGCCGTGATCTCCAGCCCGGACGACCTACGGAACATGCTCGCGATATAGGACCCGCACGCAGCGGCAGTCGAGTCTTCTACGATCGCAGTGGTGTCGACGCCTTGCGCGGCAACCAGAGCCGCGGGTCGAGCGGACGAAGTCGTGGAGACGCACCTTCATATCCGGCCGAATCGGATCGAACGTCCTGCGGTCGTCTGAGCCAGCGCAACGGCCGTACTACGACGGCTACCTCAGAACCGAGGGCAGCGTCGGCGTACTCCGGCCGCGGCGTGCCGTGTGTGCGACGACGACGTGCTCGTCAACCGTGACGGCTTGCTCCGTACGCACTACCCACGTACGTGGTCGGCCTTCGTCTGTTCGCCGAGTGTTCTATGCGCCGCACACGTTCGCATAGAACCGGCGCAGCTCGGCCCGTGCTGGCCGAATCGGTCGCAGACGTGGGCAGCGGCGGCATAAGTCAAGTAGCGAGGCGATGCACTGCTTCTGCTAGGGGACCCGCACCCTCCGATGGCTTCCAGGAAATCGCATCGGCCACGACCCCGTAGCCGTGGAGCGCCGTGAGCAGGTGTGCACGCACTTCGTCGTCGACGCCTTGCGTAGCTCCGCCGAGGACAACCAGTGCTCGGGACGCGGCGGGTAGTGCTGCGATCGCTTCGACAAGCTGAATTGCACGAACGAGAGCGCGGGTATTGCGGCCCCGAGCAATCTTCGCCTCGACAGCAATGATCTGATCGCGCCCATGCAACAGCGCGTCTACTCCCACCTCCGAAGATGGGCCGCATCGACGACCGACTGCGGGAGCTGCTCGAACGCCGCCGCCAGCTCCCTGGTTCGATCGCGGTGATGGAGACGCACGCCGAGGCGTCGACGATCAACACGCACCTGTGCGAGCTGGAGAACCTCGTGATGCGGTTGGCGGCGTGCTGGGACGGCGAGCTCGACCCGATCGGTGCCTACTCGCAGCTGGCATACGTCCACGAGAAGGCTGAGCGGGCCGAACAGGCGGCGCGGCACATACGGGAAGCGGTCGAGCGCGTCAGCGGCTGGGATCAGTCACCGCCGCGCGAGTAGCCGCTCTTCAATCGCGCACACCCTGAGCTGCGAGAATCGGTCGATGTCCGCCGCGTGGACTCGCCACGACATCGAAGGCTTGAGCGACGAACGCTCGTTCGCCCGCGGTTTGATCTACCGACAGCAGGGTCGCGTCGAGATCGAAGCCCACGATGGCGACGTTGTCACCGCAACCGTCCGTGGCTCGATGCCCTACCGCGTCGAACTGCGCCGAACCCCCAAGGTGTCTTGGACATGCACGTGCCCAGTCGGCGACGACGGCGACTTCTGCAAACACTGCGTCGCCGCGGCGCTCGAAGTCGCCGACGACGGGTCCGACCGGGCAGGTACACGAGCACGGCGCGCCAAGCGCGACGCAGGCCCGAACCTCCGCACGTACCTGTCCGGCCTCGACACCGACGAGCTTGTCGACCTGATGCTCGAGCAAGTCGCGGCTGATTGGCGCCTTCGCGAGCGTCTCACCGCGCGAGCCCTCGCATCGGGTGGCGGATCGATGGACGTTCGTAGCTGGAAACAGCGCATCGACGCGGTGTTCGGCGACGACCGTTACTTCGTGCACTACACCGAGGCCGGCGGTTGGGCGCACGACATCTTCGAGGTCATCGACGCGCTCGGTGATCTTGTCGACGCGGGACACGCTGCGGCCGTGGTCGGCCTTGCCGAACACGCATACCGTCGCGCCGACGGGGCTGTGCAGTACGTCGACGACAGTGATGGCTGGATCACCAGCATCTCGGAACGGCTCGGCGAACTGCACCTTCGCGCGTGCGAGCAGGCGAAGCCGGATCCTCTGGAGCTGGCGGGCCGGCTGGCTGCGCTCGAGCTGAGCAGCGAGCTCGACGCCTTCCACCGCGCGGCTGCTACGTACGCGAGTGTTCTCGGCGCTGAGGGCATCGCGGCCTACCGCAAGGTTGTCGATCCGAAATGGAAGGCTGCCCAGAAGGCGAACAGCCCCGACTCGTACGCAACCTTTCGTGTTCGCGAGGCGATGATCGGCATCGCCCAAGCGGGCGGTGACGCCGACGCGCTCATCGCCATCCGCGGCGCCGACTTGCGTACGCCCGACGCCTACCTCGAAATCGCCAGCGAGCTCGCTGGCGCGGGCCGTCATGCCGACGCGCTCGACTGGGCCCGCCGCGGCTTGGCCACCTTCCCCGAGCGGCACTGGCAGACGCCTCCGCTGCGCCAATTCCTGGCCGCGCAGCTCCGCAGCGAGGGTGACGACGCCAGCGCCGAGGCGCTGTGGTGGGAGGCGTATGCACAGCTCCCTTCGCTCGACCGTTACCGCAAGTTTCTCGCCGAGAGCGCCGATGCAGATGCTGCAAGGGATCGAGCGATTGGCGTGCTTCGGGCGCGTCTCGAAGCCGGCGACACCGACGTACGCATGCGGAACCCATTGCTCGACCGCGGCCCAACGACGGCACTTGCGGAGATCCTGATGTACGAAGGTCGGATCGACGACGCGTGGGCAGCAGCGTCGACGTACGGCTGCGACGAGCGAGCGTGGATGACCTTGGCCCGAGCCCGGGAGGCGACCCATCCGCTCGATGCAATCCCGATCTACGAGCGGGCCGTCGCGGCGCACATCGATACGAAGAAGAACGGCGGCTATCGCACGGCAGTCGAGCTGCTCGGTCGCATTCGTACTCTGGCGACCAATGCTGGCGAGCCACAGCGCTTCCGCGAGTTGCTCGCCGCGGTCAGCGCAGAGCACGGCCGCAAGCGCAATCTGATGGCGCTCATCGACGAAAGAGGCTGGACGTAAGGCCCTGTCTGATCGACGAGCCCGGGCGTGCGCGGCGAACGATTTCGGCGGCTCGCCGGGTCGTCGGCGCGCGGCTGACAATGCGTGTGGTCAGATAGGCGCATCGGCCGACTAGTCGGGCATGCTTGAACCATGACGGATCTGCTCGCGACCGCACGCGACCTGTTTGATCTTGTCGACGCGAACGCGCGCCGGAACCCGCATGAGCCGATGCCGCAGGCGACCGTCGATGCGTTGCTGGGAGCGGGACTGCACGCGGTGATGACGCCGCGGGCGGTCGGTGGTTTCGAGCTACCCATCGTCGATGCGATCGACGTGTTCGCCGAGATCTCCCGGGCCGACGGGTCGGCGGGGTGGTGCCTCATGGCGAACGCGGCGATCGTGTCGTACTTCGGGGCGTGGGCCTCCGACGACTTCGTCAAAGAAGTGTTTGCCGACGGTGTGCCGCTCGCCGCGGGCCAGTTCGCGCCGAACGGCGTCGCGACTCCTGACGGTGACGGCTACCGGATCACGGGCAATTTCCAGTTCGGCAGCGGCATCCATCACGCGTCATGGGTGGGTGCGGGTGTGGTGACCGCACCCACGGACGGCAGCGACCCGCAACTGCGGTTCGCGCTGATGCCGATCGCCGACGTGGAATTGAAGGGGAACTGGGACGTGCTCGGCCTGCAGAGCACCGCCAGCTGGGACTACTCCGTGAATGACGTGTGGGTGCCGACAGGTGCGACGTTCGAGTACTTCGCGCCGGTGCGACTGCGCGGCGGCGAGATGTTCGAGCTCGGCGTGATGGGGCTCACGTCGGCCGGCCACGCGGGCTTTGCCATCGGCGTTGTTCGGCGCGCGCTCGACGAACTGACGGCGATCGCTCGGGCCAAGCAGCGCATGGGCTCGTCGACCGCGATGCGCGACAGCGAGCGCTTCCTCGTGGACCTGGCCAACCTCGAGTCGCGGGCCCGATCGGCCGCGGCGTGGGTACGGGAGCGGTTCGGCGCGGCCGAACAGACTGCGCTCGAGACCGGCCATGTCGACCCCAACGAGGTGGCGCTGGCACGCCAGGCAACCGTGTTCGTCACCCAGGACGGTGCCGACGTCGTGCGCCGCGCCTACCTCCTCGCCGGCACCGACGCGCTGCGCGACGGTCCGCTACAAACCTGCTTCCGCGACATCCACGCTGCATCGCAACACTTCATGGCCGGCGACCTCGCCAGCCTGGAAGTGGGCCGCGCCCTCCTCGCCGACTGACCCGCTGCGCAGGCGCCGCCGCCGGGCCGCGCGGCTCGCGCCGGCCTGGCATGCTCTGCGTATGAGCCAGGTGATCTTCGAGCGCGACGGCCACGTTGCGACCATCACGTTGAACCGCCCCGCCCGCTTGAACGCGATCAGCGGACCGATGCTGATGGAGTTGGGGCGGAAGCTGATCGAGTGCGACGCCGATCGCAACGTGCGCGCCGTGGTGCTCACCGGCGCAGGTCGCGGCTTCTGTTCGGGTCTCGACCTGCAGGACGTCGCCGCTGGCAGCGTGCCGCGGCGCGGTCGCCGGTGCTGGTGGGCAACTGTCGGGCCCGTTCGAGCGACTCCCAGTCGATCAAC
>DASYAG010000037.1:0-50932 GCA_036501485.1 Acidothermaceae bacterium
GCCCGCCGCGAAGACCAAACCTGGGTCGTCACCACAACGTGGCCGGACGGCACGATAGCGATGTGGGCGCTCGACCTCCTGCGTCACCAAGCCACCCCACTCGACGCCGCCGCTCGGCGGGTGAGCGGATCCGTCGACGAAGCCACCGAGGAGTCCGGCACGACGTCGCGTGGCTTTCCCGACATTGCGAACTCACCTGACTTCGCGCGCTTCGACGCAAATCAGACCGACGCAGTGCGCCTCGAGAGTGACACCGATGCCGGCGCGAAGGTGCACCAGTTCATTCCGCGATCAGTGCCAACTCCGGTCGAAGACGCGCTGATCGATGACACGGTCGATGACGTCGTCGATTCCATCGAGTTGGACGACGAGGTGTTGGCCGACGTCGACCAGCCGTCAGCAGCTGACACGGCGGTCGAGGACGACGACGCTGTGGCGGCAAGCGAGCCGGACGCCGAACCTGCGGCCGGGCCCCCACGACGACAGGGCGGGCGTGCAGTGCGCCGGGCCGCAGTGCCGAAGTGGGACGACATCATGTTTGGCATGAAGCCGAAAGACGGTTCCTAGGCCCCTGACCTGCGGTTACGCCTTAGGTGACTCCGGAGAGTCCGCAGATAATCCCCAATAAAATAGATGATCTTGAGGAACCGCAGCCTCGTCACGCAGTAGCGGCGCCCGCGGTCGAGCCGAGGATGTTGTCTATGCCCCCCCGGGTGCGGTCGTCGTCCCCCGGCCACATGTGGGCGTAGATCTGCAATGTGGTGACGGCCGATGAGTGCCCGACTGTCGTCTGAACCTGCTTAACCGGCGCTCCGCCGCTGATGAGCGCGCTAGCGAAGAAGTGCCGCAGGTCGCGAGTGTCCGTCCTCAGTCCAACTTCGGCCCGTGCCCTGTCCCAGCCGTACTGCCACGCCCGGTAGAACAGCGGCCCATCATCGGCGGCCGTGAACAGCCACTCGCGACTCGGGTGCGCCGCAAGGCGGTGGGCCAGCTGTCGAGGACGGCCTGGCCGAACGGCAGCGTGTACTTCGGTGTCTTTGGTCGGCGATCTTGCCGTTGTCCGAGTCGCGTTGCCATTAGACCGCACAGTGCGCCGAAGAAAGTCGACGCGCAAACCTTGCTCACCGATCCGCAGACCACTCCCGGCCAGCATGATGACTGCCGCACGGTGTCGATCATCGACGGCGTTGGCCATTGTCATCACCTCGGCGACCGTCGCGGGCCTAATCTGGACCCCCGACTGACTTGTCGAACGTGCCGGGAGTGGCTACGGCCGCGCTGATTCCGGCGCGAACGGATCTGGCTGTGTTCGCTCGACTTTCGGTCTGAGGAGCGTCAGGCGCGACGGGTGGGGCTGGGTCGGCCCAGGTGGAAGCCTTGCGCGAAGTCGACCCCTTCGGCCCGCAGTAGGGTCAGGGCTTCTTCGTCTTCGACGCCCTCTGCGATCGTTTTGAGGCCGAATGCGCGCGCCAGGCTGACTATTGCTTTGACGACGTGGAGGTTGTCGGGATTTGCGACCAGGTCGCGGACGAACTCGATGTCGATTTTGAGGTGGGTCATGGGCAGCTTCTTTAAATAGGTGAAGCTGCCGAAGCCGGTGCCGAAGTCGTCGAGGGCCAACCCGCAGCCCAGGGCGGCCAGCCCGCGGGCGAAGACTTCGCCGGCGGCGACGTCATGCATGAGCGCAGTCTCGGTGATCTCGAAGACGAGGTTGGCGGGGTCGGCATTCGCCTCCCGGATCTGTTGCTCAATGAAGGGCAGGAGGTCTGAATTGCTGATCGAGGCGGCGGAAAGGTTCGCCTCGATCACCCGCCGTCCTCTTGCGGCGAGTCGGGTCGCTTGGGTGATGACCCACCTGTCGATCTCACCGATCAGCCCATACTTCTCTGCAACTGGCAGGAAGTTGCCGGGCATGATGACCTCGTTGTCGCGTCCGATCATGCGCAGTAGCAACTCCTCGCTGGGCCGGCCATCGGCGAGAGGCACGATGGGCTGGGAGTACAGGACGAGCCGGTCCTCGTCGATCGCGTCACGGACGCGGCCGAGCCACACGAGGGCGTCGAGTTCCCTTTGGGCGGCCGCCTGTTCCTTCTTCTCGTCGCTGATGTCGCGGAAGACGACGACGACACCTTGGATAGTCGGTCCGCTTCGAAGCGGCGCGGAGGAGTAGGCGACGGGAAATATCGAACCATCCTTACGGGTGAAGGCGTCGTCGAGAATCCGAAGCGTCCGGCCTTGAGTACGCACCTGAAGAAGGGGGCACTCCTCGGTCGGGACCTTCTTGCCGTCGGCCCGCTGAAAGTGAACGGCCGCATGCATCAGTTTGCCGCGTAGCTCGTCTTCGGACCACCCGAGCATCGACGCCGCGGCCGGGTTCATGTACGTCACGAGCCCGTCGGCGTCGAGGGTGTAGAGGCCCTCCGCCATGTTGTCCATGACCACCGCGCGGAACTCTTCGGCTTCCTTCCGTTCGGTGATGTCTACGACGACTTGGCCGACACCCATGGTCTCGCCATCGACACGCACCGGGTAGAAGCTGGAAAGCCAGTGGCGCATGCGGTGCGCGTCCCCGGCACTCGCCCTGCTCATCTCGACGCTGGTCACCGTTTCACCCGCGAGCGCGCGTCGATACACGCTCTCGAGCTGTGGCCACAGGTCGGGCCCGAGCTCGGAGACGGTGAGGCCGATGCACTCCTCCACAGACCGCCCATCAATGTCGGCCAGCGCCCGATTGATCCGAACCACCCGCAGATCGCGATCGACCAATTTGAAACCGACCGGCGCGGCCGCCTCGATACTCTGCAAGAGGGTGACCGCCTCGGTAGCCTCCCGCTCCGCGCGGCGCAATGCGAGCTCCAGCTGCTTGTGGTCTTCGATGTCGGTCGCGGTGCCGATCCAAAGGTCGACGTCACCGGCAACATCGCGTACAGCAATGGCGCGGCAGGCATGCCACCGGAAGACTCCGTCGAAACGGCGGATCCGATACTCCAGGAAGAAGTCGGTACCGGTCACCGTCGCGTGCTGCCAGGCCTGTGCGGCCCGTTCGGCGTCGTCGGGATGGACAAGCGTGACCCAGTTCCACTCATAGTTGGTTTCGCGCGGGCAGCCCGTGTACTCCGTGCCCTGCCGGTTAAAGTACGTGGTCGCACCGTTGGGTGACGCGGTCCACACAATGTGGGGGATCGACTCGGCGATCATCTCTGCGTGCCGCCGATCAAGAGCAGCTTCGTCAAACCGCACGGGGCCGACATCGGACCTAAGGAGCGCGTGGAGCGCGGGATTCGTCACGAATCAACTATCGGTCCGCACCCCGGGGGTGCCTTAAGAGCCGTTGTTTCCCTCTTCATGCGGGATCTCGTCCCCACGCTCCGGCACCGCCTCGTAGAGCCGGGCGGCCGCCTGCCGTGAGATCTTCATCCGCCTCGCCACGGCCGTCAGCGACAGACCGCCCTCATCGACCAGCGCACGCACGACATCGGCACGCATCGAGGCGATTGCGCGCTCGTACTCACGAAACGCCTCAGCCGCATCTAGCCGTATCTCCCGGCCGCCGGCCGTGATCAATTCATCGACGACATCGACGATAGAGCGACCCGCGTTCCGCGCCTCGAGACCCCCGCGCAAGGCACCTACCGCAGTCTCGATCGCCAGGCGGGCCTGGCGGCCCGCGTCTGCGACCCGCTCGACCGCTCCGGCGAACCAATCCTCCGTCATCGCGCACTCGCAAAAGGCACAAGCCCAGCATCGCATCGCCATGCTGAAAAAGCCTCGATGGCTTCGGGCAGAGCCGTGCGCGCGAGTGCTCCGGCTCCGCGTGAGCTCACAGGCCGACACAGGCAGCTATGCAGTCGAAGTGGCGCTTTCGCTCTTGCCGGCTGCGACCGAACGTAACTTGTCACTATCGACCGGGGAGCGAGGTACACACAGCCGTCGGCCCCTGATGCTCCACCACAATCGGCGATACTTCACCACAACCGGCGAGGACCACGTCCTTGGCGAAGTCCACGCGCTTCAGCCCGCAGGGCCACGGCCTGTTCTTCTTCTACGCCCTCTGCGATGGTTTCGACGCCGAGCAAGCAGCAATGATCATCGGCATCGCGTCGAGCATGTTGGAGCGTGCAGGCGGTCAGTGGCCCACAGACGACGGATTGTCGTTCGCACTGACGGCCCCCTCGGCCTAGTCAGTAGTGCACCAGGTACATGACGAGACGCGTGGATAAAGCGAGCCGGATGCTCGCCAGTTTGGACGTAACTGCACCGCACGCACATCGGCACGACAGAATGCGCGTCAATGCGGTATTGAGGACGTCGGCGTTCCGTCGCACCGTGCTCGTCATTGGACCGCTCTTGCAGCGCATGTGATGCACCGTCGCGTGGCAGGCAGCACCGCCAGTCGGGCGTTGGCTATCGGTTTGCCGCACAGCTCGCACTGGCCATACCGGTTGTCGTGGAGCCGGGCGAGCGCCTCGTCCACTTCGGTCAAGTGCGCTTGCGCGTGGGCTCGCAACGCGGCGAGCTGCTCGCGTTCGAACGCGATGGTTGAGCCCTCGGGGTCGTGCTCGTCGTCGAGGTTGCTGCCGACCACGGCCGCCGCCACGCCCGCCAGATCGGCGGTCATGGAGGTGATGCGCCGCGAGGTAGCGGCGCGCTCAGATGTGAGTCGTGCCTTGGCTTCGTGGTGGTCCACGTCCTTAGGCTTCTCCTATGCGGAACGGTTCAAGCGGGCAACGAGAGCTTCCGCCAGAACGCGCACCGTCACCGCGGTAATTGATCGCATTCTCCGGGAGTTGGACACCAGCCGCGATGCGCTGGATGCGGCGAGGTCAGATGATCTTGCAAAGTCCGCAGCGAGTTCACAAAAAGCCCTTAAACAGCCAACGCGAGCCACCGCCAACAACGGCATATGTGCAGGTCAGACTAGGTGCACACGACAGAACACGCGGGTCACAGAAGTGTCGTTTTTCACGTTCAGATGAAGCCGAAACACGGTTCCTAGACCATTAGGTCGAGCGCATCGAGGTGCGCGGCTGCAAGGCACCCGCAGCTACCGCCGCGACACCGAAGAGCACGGCCACCAGCCATAACGCAGTCAACAGGCTGGTTTCCTGCGCCAGGAACCCGACTGCCGGCGGCCCTGCAAGGTTGGCGAAGTAGCCGATACTCGCGACAACGCTGACCCGGGCCGCCGGGTTCGGGCCGCTCTCGGCAGCGGCCGACATACCGAGCGGGAAGCCCATCGAGACGCCGACTGCCCACAACAAAACTGCTAGCAGCATCACCGCCGGGTTTCCGAACAGGATGAACAGCGTGATGCCCAGGATCCCCACGATCGAGGTGATCCGCACGGTACGAACGCGACCCAGCCGGTCAACCACCGGACCACCGAACACACGGGCAGTGGTCTCACCAATCGCGAACGCGGTAAAGAACAGCGCGGCTATCGCGGCCGGGCGGCCGTGACCGTCACTGGCGGCCAGGGTGAGCCAGTTGTTGGCCGACCCCTCGCCGAGCTCGGCGCCGAGCATGACCAGACCGATCAGCAAGAGGGTCCAGTCAGTCCACCCGAGCAGCCAGATCCGGAACCGCGCTGCTCGAGGTAACCTCACGCCGGCGGTTACCTGCTCCTCGCGCAATTCACGCGAGCCGTCGGGAATCCTGGCAGCTGCAGCTAAGGCGATCGCGACAATAAGCGCTGCCTCGCCACTGAACTGCACAGCCGGACTGATGTTCAGCGCGGCACAGCCGGCGCCGATGCCGGAGCCGACCGCAGCGCCCGCCGACCACGCCCCATGCATGAACGGCATGAGCGTGCGGCCCGCCGCACGCTCGATGGCAGCGCCCTCGACATTGATCATCACGTCGAGCGTGCCGATCGCGAGGCCGACAACCACGAAGCCCACCGCAACGACCGGAACGGACTTCAAGGCGCCGGCACCGACTCCCACGATCGTCACGGCCACGGCGATCACCAGCATCGCCGCGGGGAGCGCGCGGCGCGGGCCGAACCGGCCCAGCAGCGGTGTCGAAATCAACAAGCCAGTGACAGACCCGACCGTAATCCCCGCGAGCAGCACCCCAATACCGCCGGTGCCTAACTTGAGATCCGCGCGTATTGCGGGCAAGCGCGGGCCCCAGGTCGACAGCGCGATGCCGCCGACGGCGAAAGCTGCGACGATCGCGTTGCGCCAACGGACGAGCGTCGGCCGATCGAAGTCTTCCAGCGATATGATCGTACGATCAGACATGACGATCATTCAATCACGGCGATCGGTGGGCCAGGCATGGGGAGCAAGGTCCGGCAGAAGGAGATCCTCGACGCGCTACATCGTGACGGTCGAGTCGAGGTGCCCGACTTGGCCGAGCGGCTCGGGATCTCGGCGATCACCATCCGACGCGACCTCGATCAGCTCGCTGAATCAGGTGCGCTGCGGAGGGTGCGCGGCGGTGCGGTCACGAACTCGCTGCGGGGCGAGGGACTTCCCTTTGAGGTCCGCGCCGTCGACGATTCCGCGCTCAAGACGCGGCTCGCTCAGGCGGCGGTAGCCCTCATCGCCGACGGTGAGGCTGTCGCGGTCGACAGCGGCACCACAGGGGCTGCGGCCGCTGCCGCTCTGGCGAACCGAAGTGTCACGGCGATGCCCTTCTCGGTTCAGGGCATCGCCGCGCTCGCAGCTGGCACTGGGGTCACGCTGCTGCTACCAGGCGGCTCAGTCCGACGTCCCGAGGGGACGATCGTCGGCCCGCTGGCCGAGCAGACCCTTACCACCCTTCGCTTCGACACCACGATCCTGACCTGCTGCGGCGCCGCTCCAACGGTTGGTGTGACTGCCTACGACCTTGACGACGCCGCCATCAAGCGCGCGTTGCGGGGAGCCTCGGAGCGCACGATCCTCATCGCCGAAGGTGCGAAGTTCGCGCGTAGCGCGATGGCCGTCGTCTGCCGGCTAGACGAGGTCGACGTGCTGCTTACCGACGACTCGGCCCCGGCCGAAGTCCTCGCCCGCCTGCGTGAGAGCGGGGTCGACATCGTCACGGCGTGAGGCACTACCTAGCTGTCTTCGAACACCGAGCAGATCGATGCCCAGGCCTCTTTGCGGCACCACACGGGGATGATGTCGAGCGGCGCATCACGATCGACGACTGCTGGCCCAGCTGTCGTCGTCCCGTTCCACACATCGACCCAATCTCCGGCGGGCAAATAACACTGACGGCTACGCGCGCGCTCGTCGGTCACCGGGCACACGAGCAGGTCAGCACCAAGCAGATACTGCGTGGCGTGGCCCCAGGCTTGTTCGTCCTGCGGGTACGCGATCGGCAACGCCTGCATCAACGGCCTGCTCGTCGCGATCGTTTCGGCGGCTTGCGCCATGAGATACGGGACGAGTTTCTCCCGCAGGTGCACAAAGCGACGGAACACGTCGAGCACCGCGGGGTCATCGGATTGCTCGGCGATGTTCCAGGGAGTTCTGTCGCGGGACGGTTGGCGGTGGTGGTTGAACTCCGAGTGGTATTGCATGATCGGTGCGAAGCAGGCGGTGGCCGTTGATCGCAAGTAGAGCTCGGCGTTTGGCAGCGGTCCGGAGAACCCGCCGATATCCCAACCCCAGTAGACAATTCCCGATGCAGCTGCATTCAAGCCCGCAGTCAATGACCCGCGGTAGGCCTCCCAGGTCGAATCCTCGTCGCCGGCCCAGAAACATCCGTGCGCAGCCGACCCGGTGAAACCGGCGCGACTAAACGTCACCGGAGCACGGCCGGCGTCGCGAAGCAAGTCGCCGTACGCGGCGGCGTAGCGCACCGGATAGAGGTTGTTTCCCTCGTCGCCTCGTTCCCCATTCGCATACCGAAGGTCGTGGCCCCACGCGTGCTCGCCGCCGTCCGTCTTGAAGCCGTCGATCCCTAGCTCAGCGACGAGGTAGCGCCGCTTCGCGAGCCACCACTCCCGCGCGTCGGGATTGGTGAAGTCAGGTAGTAGTGCAAGAGGAAACCACCAGCCGCGGTTGCGATACGCGCGCCCGTCGGGTTCCTCGACAACGTAGCCGCGCTTGGTCATGGTGACCGCGTCGGCCTGTGCTTGCCCAGTCGGATGCGGCCGCATTTTCTGCAGCGGAATCTGCCACAACAGAAGCTTTACGTCGCGCGCGTGCAAGTCGTCAACCATGGCCTTGGGGTCAGGCCATGCCCCCTCAGGTGGAAACGTGAAATCGGCAAGGCGGTGCGGTGCGCCGTCAGGGTTGACGACATAGGTGGCATCGCGAAACGCAGCAAACGTCGACTCATCGCTCCATGCCTCGATAACTACGACGCCAACAGGAATGTCCTCGGCGAAATGGCGGTCGACCTCGGCAACAACCCGTCTTTGCGTGTTCCACTCATTGCCGCTGGCCCACAGCCGGTGCACCCAACTAGGTAGCTCCGTTGGCTTTCCCGTCTCGGTCAAGAACGTATTCAGTACTTCGGTAGGAGTGCCGTCGTAGAACGCGACATGCACTTCCTCGGTTCGGCGTCCGCCGACTTCTGCCTCCACCCACAGGGTGTTCGCGTCGCTGGCGCCGACATCGAACCAGACCCGTCGACTGGACCGAATGTGGAAGCCCCAGCCGTCTCCCCCGAGAACGTGCGCGAACGGCATCGGCAGATAGGTCCGTCCTGCCGCGGCCTGGCCCTTGTACTGCTCAAAGACGACCGCGTCGATGGTGTGTCCGCGCTGGTCGAGGCGGTCGAATCGTTCACCGAATCCAAGTACGTGCTCACGGGGGTGGAGTGACAAGGCAAACCTCACGCGATGAACACCGTCTCCGTCGGCGAGCCACCGGATGGAACCCGATACCACCCTGTCGTGGCCGACGGATTCAAGGCTGCCGCGATCTACTACCCACTGCGCGGGCGCGAGCTCGAACCACTTGGTGGCTCGTTCGTTGCCGTCGGAGGTCTGCGTAGTGAATCGGTAGCGTGCCGCCTCGGTGGCGCCGAGCGACCCGACCCGGACGAACCACTTCCGGCGCGCTCGGCTCGACAACCCAGCAGCCGCCGCAGCGAGATGCGTCAGCGGCGGTTCCGACGCAGGTAGATCGGACGGCGACGCGTCGACGGCCGGCAGCATCAGCAACTGCCGCACCGATCCCCCGCTCTCCCACTCGCAGATCGGCACACCATCGGAACCGGCGGTGGTGACGCGCAGTTCGATTGGCTCTCCTGCTTCGGGTCGCGATGGCACCCGCTGATCGTCGGAGGTGAGGTACGCGTGCCCGGAGCCAAACGGTTGATGTTTGATCATGCGTAGATCCCGAGTTCGTCAGCAAGGATCAAGAACATGCCGTGCGACCACAGCAGCGGCGTGGCAATGGGTCCCCACCGGTCAACCCACTCAGCCTGCCGGGCAACGTGCAGCCGAGGGCCGACTTGCTCAGGTAGATAGCCCTCAGATGTCGCTGTCGAAGCGATCCACCCGAGCGCATCAAGCGCCGCCGCTGACCGGCCGGACGCCGCAAGCGCGAGCCCGTGAAAGGCGGTAAGTACAGGCCACCGCCCACCACCGTAAAAGGTGTCATCGCGATACCGATACACCCCGCCGTCCACGACGAGGTCACGTTCGACTGCCGAGATCGTCGCGTGCGACACATCGTCCTCGAAGATCTGGAAGGGTGCTGTGCAGGCGAACAGGCTCCCGTCGACGGCTGTCGAGCCAAGCCATTTCACGGCATGACCACCATGGATGCCAGCGCGCCGGATCGTCTCGCGGATCTCTCGAGCGGCGGTTTGCGCATCGGCGGCAATGTCGGGATCGACAACCCGGAGCCGCAGGACAGCATGCAGCCCGGCAGCGATGGCACCCAGTGTCGAGACGTGTTGGTGATCGGGGTGTTCCTCCCACCAGTCATAGCACGGCTGCGACCACACCTGGCTCAGATACTGCGCGGTCAAGTTCGCCGCGCGCCGGAACGGCGCGACGTCGCCGCCATGACGGCTCAGGTGCTGCTCCAGCGCCCACAACCAGCTGCCATAACCGTCGGTCTGAAAGTTCTCCCAGTCCGCGGGACCGTCGTCACCCTCAAGGGTGTAGCGAGTCGGTAGGAATTCCTCACGCGCCACCTGCGCCCCCGTACCCAAGCGCGCCACCAGGTCCTCGATGAGATCAGCTCGGTCCACGATGATTCGCGAGCACCACGCGTGAAAGGCAGTTGCTGCGTGGGCATCGCCGTGCCTGCTCAGGCCCTCGGCGATGAACGCCCCGTCGCGAAACCAGCAGTATCCGTACACGGGATAACTGGGAGAGGCCGGAAACGCACCGCTCGGCGCCTGGTGGTGAGCGAGCAGCGTGCGACTGCTCGCAACCAAGTCCAGCAAGTCCGGCGGGACCGCTGGCGTTTGTAAACTCACTGGGTCAGGTCTCCTGACGAATGGGAGCGGGGGCTCGCGGCGTACAGCCGCCGCGAGCCCCCGCGTTGTTACTTGAGGAGGGCTGTGACCTGCGTGGCTGCGCTGTCCAGCGCTGCCTGGACAGTCGACCGGCCTGCAGCAGCGTTCTGCAGTGCGTTGTTGACGATGTCCTGCATTTGTTGTTGCTTGGCGATGACCGGGCCTAGCGACGGCGACTTAAGCGAATCGAATACGGCCTGCCGATTCGCCGGGGGCGTCGCTGTGAGGTAGCTGCTTTCCGATGAGGTGTCGGTGATGGGCGGCAGCTCCCAAGCCGAGTTGACTCGCGTGGTTACCGACGTCTGCGACGCCGACATGAACTGCAGCCACTTCAACGCAGCATCCGGGTGCTTCGTGTTCTTCGACGCGGCGATGCCGTTGAAGAACACAGCGCTCGCCTGCTGAGTGTCGCCCGGTTCCACGACAACATCCCAGCCCGGCATCTTCGCCAAACCGCTGAACTGCCAGTTGCCGTTGATCCACATCGCGAGCTTGTTATTGGTAAACAGGTTGGTGTCGAAGTTCGGTGTGTTACCAATCTGCGTCAAGGTCGGCATCGTCGTTCCGAGCTTGCCGATCAACCAGTTGGCGGCCGCGACCCCTGCCGCGCTGTTGAAAGTCGCCTGTGTTCCGTCGGCGCTGAGGAACGAACCGCCGGCCTGGTCGAGCGCCTTATAGAACTCGTTGTACGTCACCGGCTGGAAGAGTCCCCATACCCCGGTGCTCTTGTTCGTCAGCTTCTTTGCAGCCGCCATCTCGTCAGTCCACGTCCACGAACTGGTCGGATACGCGACGCCAGCCTTGTCGAAGAGCGTCTTGTTGTAGAACAACAGGACGTCGGAGAACGACTCCGGCAGTGCCATTTGTGAGCCCTGGTAGGAGAAGGCCTTCAGCGATGACGGCGTGTACGCCGCGGGATCGTATGCGTTGCCCGTGAGGCTCAGCAAAGAGCCGGACGACGCGTAGTTCACGAAGTCCTGATAGTCGAGCTCGAAGGTGTCCGGCGCAGTGCCGGCCGCCAGCTCCGTCGACAGTTTCGTGAAGTAGTCGGCGTACGCAGCGGTCTGCACTTTGACGGTGATGTTCGGGTTTGCCGCCTCGAACGCCTGCACAATCTTGTTCAGATCCGAGAGATGGTCGGGAGCAGCCGAGAACGTGAAGTAGTTGATCGTCGCCTTCTCGGTATCTGTGCTTGAACTAGCCGCGGCAGTAGCGCTCGCCGCGGCCGATGCGGGAGCGGGCGCCGAGGTCGACGCCGCGGCAGCCGACGTGGCGGTCACCGGGGTCGACGCCGACGCCGACGACGGACTCGTCGACGCGGCGTTATGGCTGCTGCTGCACGCTGCCGCGAGCAGCGCCAACACCGTTGCTGGGACGATCAGCCGCATGGCTGAACGGTTGGACATTGGAGCCTCCTTGTGAATGGGTGTGGCCTATTTCAGGCCGGTCGTGGCCATGCCTTGCACCACGTATTTCTGAGCGAACGCGTAAAGAAGCAGGATCGGGGCGATGCTCAGCACCGATCCGGCCATCACGACGTTCCATTGCGTGCTGAACTCGCCATGGAGCATTGACAGCGCGAGTGGCAGCGTCATGTGGTCGGGTGAGTTGATGATCACCAGCGGCCACAAGAGGTTGTTCCAGCTGGCCATGAAGGCGAAAACTGCGAACGTTGCTAACGCTGGACGCACGTTGGGCACGATGATCGAGAAGAAGATGCGCAGATGGCCTGCTCCGTCGATGGTCGCGGCCTCATCGAGATCCGTCGGCAATGTTTGGATCGCTTGCCGGATCAAGAACACACCAGTCGCCGACGCGATCGTCGGCGCAAGTACCGCGATGTAACTATTCACCAAGTGGAACGTGCGCATCTCGATAAACAGCGGGACGACCAAGACTTGTAAAGGAATCATCAAGGTCGCGAGATACAGCACGAAGACGATGTTCTTGAAGCGGAACTGCAGTCGCGCGAACGCATAGGCGGCCATTGCGCTCGAGAGCACGCCCAACACCATCGAGGCCAACGCGAGCACGAGGCTGTTGATGACGACACGAATGATCGGCACACCGATAGTCGACGAAAACAACTGCCGGTAGCCCGCGAGAGTCACGTGGGAAGGGATCAGCCGCGGAGTCGAGAGCACCGACCCGTTCGCCGAGATTGATGTCACGACGGTCCAGATGAACGGGAACAGCATGAGTACCGCGCCCACGGAGAGCGCGATGACGAGACCCACGCGCCGGGCTGGCAATCGATGACGGCGAGCCGGCACGCTTCGAACAATCGAGCTCACCACGACTGGATAACTCGCAATCGTGGGTGAGGATGCGATGGCCGAGGTGTCAGGCATAGACGACCCACCGCTTTTGTAGCCGCGACTGGACGACGGTCACAGCCATAACGAGCACGAACAGCAGCCACGACAGTGCCGACGCACGCCCGACAAGTTGGTAGCGAAACGTCTGGTTGTAGATGTCGAGCAATAGGGTCTGCGACGCATTGTTCGGCCCGCCGCCGGTCATGACGTACACCTGGTCGAACACTTGGAACCCGTTGATCAACGAGATGACGACCACGAAGTACGTCGCTGGCGACAGCAGCGGGAACGTGATTCGCCAGAACCGGGTCCACGCCGACGCGCCATCGACGCGCGCCGCATCGAGCAAGTCCTGCGGTACGCCTTGCAGGCCCACCAGCAAGATGACCATGACGAAGCCGATGTCCTTCCACACCGACGCAAGGATCACGGCGGGTATCGCCCACGTCGTCGACGCCCACCAGCCGGGCCCGTGGATGCCTATCAACGAAAGCCAGTGGTTGACCAGACCGTTCGCTGGACTCAACAGCCACTGCCAGGTGAGGGCGACGACCACCCAGCTGGTGACGACCGGGATGAAATACAGCGAGCGGAAGAAGTTGCGGCCCTTCAGCCGGCGGTTCAACACCACGGCGAGACCAAGGCCGCCTGCGTAGACCAATGGCAGGTACCCGCCGATGTACTCCAACGTGTGTAAGAGGGCCGCTCGCGTCATGCCATCAGTAAGCAGCGACGAGTAGTTGCGCAAGCCCACCCAGCGCATCGGCGTCAAGAGATTCCAGGAATGCAGGCTCACCCACAACGACGTCACCATCGGTATGAAGGTGAACAACAGCAACGGAATCGCGCTTGGGGCCAGGAACAGCAGGACGATCCCCGCGTTGCGCCCGCGGCGTCTTCTGCTGCCCGCGTAGGTAGTCATCCCGTCGCTTCTGGATGCAAACGAGCAAGAACGAGGGCGGCTTGTTCGCCGGCGAGCCCGTCGACGTCGAACGGCGTCGCGAGAACCATCGCTGCGGCGCCCTGGGCCCAGCTCGTGTCATCCCACGGCTCGACTTCGATCGGGGTCGCCCTCGACGACGCGATCGCATGTTGGGCGAAGCTGCGGCGAAATCCGTCGTCCCAATGCCGCCACATGGCGGTGCCCTCGCCGAGCACGATGACGGCCTCTGGATTGAGCACGTTCACCAATGCAGCCGTCGCACGACCAAGCAATCGGCCGGCGTGCGCGTAAATGCTGCCAGCTCCCGCGTCGCCGCGATCAGCGAGCGTACGCAGTCTTGGCAATCCTTCGTTCGCCGTCAGTACCTCGGCAATGCGGGCCGAGCTGACCAGAGCGTCGTCCCCGATCATTGCCTCGAGGCAGCCGCGGTTACCGCACGCGCACGGTGGCCCGTCGTCGACGACCGGCAGGTGACCGAACTCGCCCGCGCCGCCGCGCGAACCTCGATACAGAGCACCGTCGACGATGACCGCCAACCCGACGCCACGGCCGATCGTGATGACGAGAAAGTCGCGGCGGGAGCGACCCTTTCCGTACAACCGCTCGGCGACTCCGACCGCGTTGACGTCATTTTCCACGAGTACCGGAAGCCCCAGTGCTCCGCGCAGATGCCGACCGAGCGGCACGCCCGACCAGCCGAGCACATCCGCATTCACATTCCCCACGTCGGGGCTGTCGACGATTCCAGGCACGCCCACGCCGACACCCAGCAGCGGGACGCCGACTTCCTGCTCGACGACGAGCTGCAAGATGGCGGCCAGTCGGCCAGGGACGTCGGGCGCCAGCGCGTCGAAGACCATGGAACGGCTCGATAAAACGGTGCCGTCGAGTTGCACGTCGACGATGACGACGTGATCCGCGGCGACCTTCACACCGATCGCCCGCCCTGCACTGCCGACCAAGCCCAACAGCTGGCCGGGGCGACCGCCACGCGAAGGAGCCATCTCAAGCTCCTCGACCATGCCCTGGTCGAGCAGCCGCCGCGTTATCTGGGTGACGGTCGCGGGGCTGACGTCCAGCTCCTCCGCGATCTCCGCCCGCGACATCGGTCCGCCGCGCCCTAGCGCGGCAAGTACCGCCGTTCGGGTCAGGTCCCGGGCGATCGGGCGCTTGGCGTCCATTCACTTCTTTCATCGACTAGGTGTAGTAGCTAAATAAAGTACCCAGCCGAAGCGGCGTCAAGAGACTCGCGCATCACGAATCGGCATCGCTCCCATCCAGACCTCGGGGTCGCAGCTGCAGGAGACCTCGGGTCGCGCTGTATCAGGCGGGTACTGCAGCGCTCTTCTATGTCGAGGCCGGCGAATCCGTCGACCGAAGCGACGTGCTCTGGCGAAAGAGCAGCGGATCACAAAGGAGAGCGCGTGACCGTCGTGGTGACTGCCGACAAACTCATGGTCGCCCTCATCCGCGGGCGCAGCCGATCGGTGCCGGACAAGGTCGACGCAAGTGTCGCCCGAGCTCGCAGCCGCGACCGGATCGTGCTCGTTCATCGGACGCTCGCCAGGCGCCGACAACGTGCTATCGCAGCCCGACGGCTGCCATGACAGGCTCCCGCGCGACACCGATGGCTACCCCCACTTTCCCGACGACTGCGGCCCGCGCTGCGTGCGATCATCACGAAACGTGCACCACGACAATCGCGGCATCACGGACCAAGGAGTAGGCATGCATCTGGAACGCAACGACGCGATGTCTCGTCTTCTCGACCGCCATCCCACCATCGAGCACGTCCCTGGGAGTTCTGGCGAAGGCACGCTCATCCGCCGCGATCAGCTGCTGGTGTCAGGACCTGACGCGGCGGCCGTAGAGGAACGGGCTGGTCGATGGTTCGACAGCCGCGAGAACGACGCGGAAACCGGCATCGCCGTCGTGCGGCTGCGCCCTGGGGTCGACGTGTGCGATCTCGCGGCAAGTCTGTCCGGTACGACAGCTCATCGCACACTGAACGCCGGGCCCAACCACGTGCTGACCGCCGCTCCGAACTGGGTACCTGGGCCAGCCGACGAGCCGGTGCCAGCCGACGCCGTCCCGGCACCGCGATTTCCATCGGAGCCGCCAACTCGCCCCATCACCGTGGCGATCCTCGATACCGGGATCTCGCCGCACCCGTGGTTCACCGGCCAAAGCTGGTACACCGCGTGCGGCCCTGAGGTGCAAGAAGTCCCCGACGCCGACGACGACACCCGGCTCGACTCGGTCGCTGGCCACGGCACTTTCATCGCCGGCGTCGTCGCGATGAACGCTCCCGCTGCAAGCCTCACCGTCGGCAAGATCATTGCGGGTGACGGCGTCACTGACGAACTTCGCCTGCTGCGCGGGCTGGCCCGGCTGCGCGCACACGCTCACCACCACCGGGCACCGGTTGACGTCATCAGCTTGTCGCTTGGCTGCTACACCCACGACGACAAGCCGTCACCGGTTCTCGAACACGGGCTGCATGCCTTCGGCCACGAGACAGTCGTGGTCGCGTGCGCCGGAAACTTCAGCAGTGATCGCCCTTACTGGCCCGCAGCGATGAAGCGCGTGGTGGCCGTCGCCTCGCTCGATGCCACGGGCTTCGGCCGGGCGGAGTTTTCCAACTACGGCTGGTGGGTCGATGCCTCCACCGTCGGCGAGAACGTCATCTCGAGCTTCTTCGATTTCGACGGACCGGTCGGCAACTCCCCGACCCCGGAAGACTTCACCGGCTACGCGGCATGGAGCGGCACCTCGTTCGCCGCACCCCGGGTTGCGGCCGCGATCGCGGCGCGCGCAGGGGCGCAGAATATCTCCGCTTCCGCCGCCGCCTCCGAGATCCTCGACCCGACGCAGCACCCCTCGATGCCCGATCTCGGCGTCCTGGTCGACCCATGACCCGAAGTGAAACCAGAGTCCTCAGCGCGGGCGATATCGTCGTGAACCTGCGCAACCCGCGACCCGCGGGCCGAACCGACCCCATCGGGGGGGCCCTGCCGTGCTTGAGCTCAGCACTAGCGAGCTCCTCGAGCGGGCCGCAGTGGGCGACAGCGGAGCCTGGGACGAGATTGTCAGCCGCTACTCCGGCCTGGTCTGGTCGGTCCCGCGCGGATTCGCCCTCTCGATGGCCGACGCCGCCGACGTCAGCCAGACGACGTGGTTGCGGCTGGTCGAGCATCTCGGAAGGCTGCGCGAGCCCGAACACCTCGGCGGCTGGCTGGCCACGACGGCACGCCACGAATGCCTGCGCACACTGCGCAAGGGCGGGCGTGAAGTTGTCCCGTTCGATGCCGACATCGATATCGAGTCCGGGGAGCCGACGCCCGAAGCAGTTGTGCTGCACGACGAGCGGGATCGACTTGTCTGGTTGTCGTTGGGCGAAATCCCACAGCGCTGCCAGGTATTGCTGCGCGCCTTATCCACCTCGCCACCACCGAGCTACGACGAGGTGTCCGCAGCCCTCGGCATGCCGATCGGGAGCATCGGCCCAACACGGGCGCGTTGTCTCGACCATCTCAAGAAGCGGCTGCAGGCCCATGAAATCGACACCCGTCAGGTCAACACGACGCCGCCGCGGGAAGGAGGCGCGTGATGTCGGAGCCAGCCACCGACCCGATCTTCGCCACGCTCAGTAACATGATCGACCGCGCCGACCCCGTGCCGCAGGCCGTCGTCGACGCGGCCCGCGCTGCCTATACCTGGCGGACTATCGACGCCGAGCTCGCCGAACTGACGGCCGACTCCCTGATGGCCACCTCGGGCGTGCGATCAACCTCTGCACCCCGACTGCTGACATTCGAAGGAGCCGGGATCGAGGTCGAAGTCGAAGTCGCGCACACAGGTTCGACGCGGCACCTGTCCGGACAAGTAGTTCCGATGGGGCCTGCACAGATCACCGTTCGCTGGTCGGGTGGCACGCAGGAGACAACCGCTGACGAGCTGGGCAGATTCGCGGTCGATCGCGTTCCTGCCGGCAGCGTGAGTCTCGCGATTCTCCGCACCGGCGCCGACCAGCCGATCGTGACGAGCTGGATCTCCATCTGACACGCTGCGCAGCATGTCGGTGACCAAGGATCCGGAGCTGACGCAGCTGCAGCGCAGAGCTGAAGCGGTCTACGCGCAGGTACCCGTAGCCCCCGCTCGCGCCGAAGCAACCGCGCGACAATTGATCGCAGAGGCGGCGTCCGACCCAACCGCGCAAGTGATCGCGATGCGCGCGCTAGCGCTTACCGTTCGTCTGTCGGCCGGGCCGAACGAGTCGATCAAGATCGTGCGTGCCGCCGTTCGCCTCGGCGAGCGGCATCATCTCGGCCGGTGCCTCGCCGAAGCGCGAATGACGTACGCCGCACTGCTCGCCGACATGGGTCGAATGACAGCCGCACTCACCGAGTGTGATCGCGCTGCCGAAGTCTTGAAGGGCAAGGATGCGGGGCCGTTGCTCGCCCATCGCGCGCTGATACTCGCCCGAGCCGGCCGATCCGAGGAGGCGATGTCGAACTTTGCTCGAGCTCTCCCCCTGTTGCGGGCGGCAAACGACATCCACTTTCAGTGCTTGGTGTTCATCAACCGCAGCAATCTGCTCGCATATCTCGGACGACTGGGCGCCGCCGAGCGCGATTTGCAAAGCGGCATCACGCTCGCCCGCACCCACGGTTTGCATCAGCGCCTTGTGATCCTGTCGGCGAACCTCGGTTTCCTGAAGGCCCGCGGTGGAGACATTCCGGCTGCGCTACGGCTTTTCGCCGACGCAATCGAAGGAGCAGGTAAGGCGCCAGGACTGGTAGCGACACATGACCGCGCCGAAGCGCTGCTGATCGCTGGAATGCCAGGAGAAGCGCGCGAATCCCTCGAGCGACGAGTCGACGACGTCGAGCGCGCTGGCTTCGCAGTCGATCTAGCCGAGTGGCACCTCTTGCTCGCACAAGCTGCCTTGATGGAAGGCGAAGTTGAGGTTGCGCGCGCGCCGGCGCGGCGTGCACTCACTGAATTCCGTGCGCAAGGCCGGGCCCGCTGGGCGTTGCTCGCACAGCAATTGGTGATTCGTGCCCGATGGGCAAGCGGCGAACGAACGACCGCTTTGGCGCGAGCTGCGCGAGCTGCCCACGCAAAATTATGGACGGCGGGGTGGCAGGTCGCAGCGCTGCATTGCCTCGTTGTCGCCGGGCGTATCGAGCTCGAAGCTGGCCGCCTTGCGGCTGCACGCACCGACCTCGCGCAGGCAGCACAGGCACGCAGACGCGGACCAGCCGACCTACGCGCCGCGGCCTGGTACGCGGAGGCCATGCTGCGCCTGGCATCGCATGACACCCGCGGCGCGACGACTGCGTTGAAGGCAGGCTTGCGGGTGGTCGACGACCATGCGGCTTCACTCGGCGCGACTGACCTGCGCGTCCACGCGACCGGACTCGGCACCGATCTCGCCGAGCAAGGCGTCCGGTTGGCTGTCCAGTCGAGCAAACCAGTAGCCGTCCTGGAATGGATCGAACGCTTTCGCGCTGGCACGTTGCGGCGTCGACCCGTGCGACCGCCCTCAGATGCGCGGCTTGCCGGCGAGCTGGCAGACCTACGACGGGTGACTGCCGAGTTGGCGCAAACGACAGCCGACGGCGACGATTCGCGCGGACTTCGCGCCGAGCAGTTGCGGCTCGAAGAAGTCGTGCGACAGCGGTCACGGCACGCCCGCGGCACTCGCACTGCTCTTCGCGAGTTCGACGTCAGTGAGTTGCGCACGGCGGTCGGCGATCGAGCACTGGTCGAGATCCTGCGCGTCGACGATGCGATGCTCGCGGTCACCGTGGTCGACGGGAAATTGCGCCTGCACGAGCTCGGGTCGTATCCCGACTCCTTGCGCGAGCTCGAATCGCTGCGATTTTCGTTGCACCGCCTCGCCCGCAAGCATGGATCGGCAGCGTCATTGGCGGCGGCGCGGCTCGGCCTCTCGCATGCCGCAGAAGCCCTCGACGCCTTGTTGATACAACCGGTGCTCGATGTCATCGGTGATCGCGAGGTCGTCGTCGTTCCGACGGGTCAGCTGCACGCCCTCCCGTGGCCGACGCTGCCGTCCCTGCGCGGACGACCGGTCTGTGTTGCGCCGTCAGCGACGACGTGGCTCGCAGCAATGCGCGCAAACACCCGCTCGCGAGTTGGCCGCCGCGTGGTGCTTGTCGCCGGACCGAATCTCGAACACTCCGAGCCCGAGGTCGCCGCCCTCGCGAAGCTCTACGGCGCGCCGCAAATGTTCACCGGCTCCGATGCAAGCGCCGACGTCGTCCGGCAATCCATCGACGGTGCAGAGTTGGTGCACATCGCAGCCCACGGCCGTTTTCGGGCCGACAACCCGCAGTTCTCCGCGATCGAACTCGCCGACGGACTGCTGACGGTGTATGACCTCGAGCGCATGCACCGAGGGCCACGCCGACTCGTGCTCTCGGCGTGCGACACGGGGCTGTCGGCGGTGCACGCGGGCGACGAACTCATGGGCCTGGTAGGAGCGGTCTTTTCCTTAGGTACCAGCACATTGATCGCATCGGTGGTCCCCGTGGCCGACGATCTCACCGAGTCACTGATGGTCGAACTGCATCATGAACTGTGCGCGGGCGCGAGCCCTGCGCACGCACTTGCGACCGCACAAACTCGCGTGCAGGTCGATGGGTTCGTCTGCTTTGGTGCTGCTTAACCTCAGTCAGCACCCACGGCGACCGGCCGGCTGCCGTCGGCGATCCAGTTCGACCACGAACCGACATACAGAGAGGGCGTCGGCAACCCGGCGAGCGTCATTGCGAAGACCGTGTGCGCGGCGTTCACCCCGCTGCCGCAGTAAGCGCCGATCGGCTCTCCGTCGCCAGCGCCGAGCGACTCGAATCGGCTCGCCAGCGTCTCGCCATCGAGGAACTTGCCATCAGGCCCGACATTGCCTGTTGTCGGCAGGTTGACCGCACCAGGAATGTGGCCGGCGATCGGATCGACCGGCTCGACCTCACCACGAAAGCGTTCGGGAACCCGGACGTCGACCAGCAAACCATCGGTCGCCAGCCGCGCTGCAGCATCGGCGTCAAGCACGGGCACTCCACCCGGGCGGGCCACGAAGTCGCCGGGTGCGACCACGGGTTGTTCTGTATTCACTGGCAGTCCGGCGGCAATCCATGCCGCGTGACCGCCGTCAAGGATCCGAACGTTCGGGTGGCCGAAGTAGCGGATGTCCCACCACGCACGCGCGGCAGGCACCCCATCGGCCGCGTCGTACACGACAACGGCGGTGTCGCTACTCACGCCGAGGCGTCGCATGACGCCTTCGAAATCTGCCGCTTCGGGAAGCGGATGACGGCCGCCAGCCCCACGTCGTCCGGCTAATTCTGTATCGAGATCGGCGAACCGCGCGCCGGGAAGATGGCCGGCGCGATACGCCTCGATCCCGGTCGGACCAGCCAAACCCCATCGGACGTCGAGGAGCACGGGCGGGTGATCACCGGCGAGTTCCACCGCTAACGAGGCGACGTCGATCAACAACTCCGACCGGGTCACCGGCCTCACCCGCTGCCGAATGCGAGCAGCGGCACCAGTTGCTCTGCGGCGGTTACGGATCCGTGGTGGCCGAGTAGGCGGGCCTCGCGTGGGTGCCGGCGCGAGTCGACGATGGCGATGTCGTCCAACGCGGCGACCACCACATCGCCGATCCTGGCGCGGTAGCGATCAGTGACCGGACCGAACCAGCCCGCCTCGATCGCCTCGTCGCGGGTACACACGACGGCTGCGTCACCCAGGCAGCCGCGCCACCGCGCGAGAACGTCGTCGAGCGCGCCTTCGCGCAAGTAGAGATAGCGGGCTCGAGGCTCGCCGCCCATCAACTGCACGCCTTCGAGCAGGGTTGGCACGACGTCGACGTCAACGCGACGAGCCGGCGGAACGTCGACCATGCCGTGATCGGCGGTCACATAGAGCCGGCTACCGGCAGGTAGCCGGTCGACAATCTGCTGCACCAACCGATCGATGAGTTGCAGTTGCAGTCGCCATGCGAGTGAGCCGACACCGTGACCGTGCCCGGTCCAGTCGAGGTCAGACACATACGCATAGACAAGACCGGGATGCCGTGCCGCAACAGCCGCGCCCAGTTGCGCAAGCGCACCGGCCGCGATTTCGCCGAACGTGTCAGAGCCGACGAACGAAGGAGCGCGCAAGACGGCCCGATCAAGACCGCCGCCCTCAAACTCCCGCTTCGCGACTTCGACGACCGTCGTGCCGGCAGCTGCCGCGAGCTCGAACGCGGTCGGCAGTGGTTGCCAGCTGAGCGGATCGACCTCGGCGTCCCACCGCAACGAGTTCATCAACCTCGTGGTGCCAGGAATTGCGACCTGGTAGCCGAGAATGCCGTGCGCGCCCGGCGGCAGGCCGGTACCGATCGATCCGATGCTGACCGCGGTCGTCGACGGAAACCCCGACGTCAGATCGCGCCCCGCATCACCAGTGAGGGCGGCATGAAGCAGCGGTGCATCGTCGGCGTGGGCCCGGATCAATTCGGCGCCGAGGCCGTCGACAAGCAAGATGCACGCAGCCATCGCCGGCGGCAGCGAGAGCACGCCGGTGAAAGTCGGAGTGCCGAGTGAAGCCAGCACTGATGGCACCAGATCGGCGAGGGATGCCGACCCGTACCGAGGAATCGGCACCGAGCCCGGAGGAACCGCAGTCACGTGTCAGGCCCGCGCCCGTGCGGCCGCCTCGGACAAAACAGTCGCGAACCTAATCGCCTGAGTCACCACGGGAGCACCGTCGCCGTCCTGGCTTACCCGCAGGGAGAGATCGTCTGCAGTTAGTGTTCCGGAGTAGCCGTGGTCGGCTTCGCAGGTCTCGTCACCGCACGTCGCGGGCTCGAGATCGACATGACTGATCGCACCCCAACCGACGACCAGCGTTGCCTCGCGATAAGACGCGCCAGGCACGTACTCGGCAGGATTCGCCACCATCGTTGTCAGAGCAACCGACGCGATGCGCGACAGCGGCACGACCTCGGTAGTGGTCGTCGCGTGTGGGTAGGGCGTGAGCTCGCTCGCCGGATGCTCGTCGGTATGACACACGATCAGCCGCGTCGGCGTCGTCGCGAGCACCGTGACATGTCGCCGGATGCCCATCGCGTCGTCAAGCGTCGTCTCCTGATGGACGACGTGTGCGAGCGCCTGTTCGGTGCCTAGCGTGCCGCGCAGCGAATCGGCCATGAGCTCTGGGTAGTAGCCGCTGTGGTCGACGTCGGCCCAAAGCTCTGACTGAGCCGAGTCGGCCGTGGTGTTGTCGGGCATAGGCTCCATCCTCCACTATCGCGGGCCGCGATGGCGGCTACCCGCGCGCTACGCGGCCGCAGTCCCGGGCGCTACGCGCCTGTTGCCTCCGATGCCCAGAGGGCGGCGCCGATGATGCCAGCGTCGTTCTGCAGCTGCGCAACCACGATTTTCGTCCGCACACCCTCGAGCAGCGGCACGAATTTGTCCGCTTTTCTGCTCACGCCGCCGCCGATGATGAACAGATCCGGCCAGAGCAGTGCCTCGAAATGGCGGAGATATTTCGACACCCGCCGCGCCCAGTGCTCCCAAGTCAGGTCTTCGCGTTCCCTCGCCGAGTCGGCGGTCTTCGATTCGGCGTCGACCCCGTCGATCTCCAAGTGCCCGAGCTCGGTGTTCGGCACCAACTTTCCGTCAAGAAACAGCGCGCTCCCAATACCCGTGCCAAGCGTCAGCAACGCCACCGTGCCGCCGACGTCACGGCCGGCGCCGTAGCGCATCTCCGCAAGTCCTGCGGCGTCGGCGTCGTTGAGCACATGTACGTCGCAGCCGGTCGTGCTCGAAAGCGTGCCTGCAACGTCGGTGCCGATCCAACCCGCGTCGACGTTGCTCGCCGTAAGCGCCCGCCCGTCAACAATGACCGCAGGGAATGCCGCACCGGCCAGCCCGGCATAGCCGAAGCTCGCCACGACTTGCTCGGCCGTTTTTGCAATCTCGTTGACCTTGGCGCCTGCGGGTGTCACCAGCCGCACCCGCTCGCCAACCAACTCACCACGGCCCAGATCGACCGGTGCGCCCTTAATGCCCGAGCCGCCAATGTCGAGTCCGAACACGTTATTCATCAGGCCTGCGCATCATCATCGTCATTGTCCCCGTCGTCATCATGAGTGTTCCCCCCAGCCATCTTTCGAACCTGATCAGCGACCCAGCCGCCAAGATTCACCGTGCCGCCCCCGACGTCACGCAAGAACTTCATCAACGGATCCGGCGAACGATCGAAGGATTGCTTGTACGACGCCGCGGCCGCCTTAACCTCATCGACAAACGATGCGTGCGGATCGTCCGCACGGTTCGGGTAGTTGCCCGCAAGAATTCGTTCGTACTCGCCTGATTCGACCCACCGCTTGATCTCAAGCGCGCGCACCACCGCGAACGGGTGCGTGGAGTTGAGGATGTTCAGGATCCGGATCACGCCTTCCCGTGCATCGCCGGTCGACTCGTACTCCTCGGCCTGCGCGAGGAAGGCTTGCAGGTTCATGTCCTCAACGCGCGCACCGCCGGCCATCTTCATGTGCACGCGCGTGACAGCGCCAGGGTCTTGACTCACTAGCAGACCTGCGCGATCACAGGAGAGTTCTGCCTTGCGATACCACTCCTTCAGTGCAGTGATGAGTGCGCGAAGCCCGAGGCCGCCGAGTGGGATTGCATTGCCCACGCCGCTAATACGCATCAGCGCGAACAACACCGACGAGTACAGCGCGTGCCCAGACAGCACGTGACCGAGTTCGTGACCGAGTACGACGCGCAGCTCGTCGTCATCGAGCAGATCGAGGGTCCCAGTACTGACGACGATAAACGGGTTATCGAGACCCAGAGCCCACGCGTTGACCCGCGGCTCTTGGTTGATGTAAAGCTCGGGAACCTTGGTGATGTCGAGGATGCGCGCGGCGTCCTGATAGATCGCGTAGATCGCCGGAAACTGCCGCTCGTCGACCCGCACCGCCGATGCGAGGTACATCATGCGCAAGCGTCGCTCGCTAAAGAAACCGAACATGCCTTTGAGCAGGACGTCGAAACCCGGCACGCCGCGAAGTGTGACCAGCGCGGCGCGATCGGCCGGATGCTCGTAGGCCCGCGAACTGATCCCGGGAAACGCAACGCGGACCCCGGCCGAGCCGGTCGGCTGGGCCACCTTGTGGGACGCTCGCTGAGTTGCTTTCCGGGGCCGCTTTGCGCCGGAGGTTCCGCGAGCCTCGGAATCGTGCCCGCCGGAATCCTGCGCGTCAGCCATGCGTGCCACGCTACGCCCCGGTCAGGGGCCACGAGACAATGACCGGCATGGCCCGCAAATCCGCATCCGCACCGCCCCCTCGCCCGTCGTCCGAGCAAATTGTCGACATCGACGTCGCCGAGGAGATGCGCGGCAGTTACCTCGAATACGCGTACTCCGTCATCTACAGCCGAGCCCTTCCCGACGCCCGAGACGGGTTGAAGCCGGTCCACCGGCGGATCCTGTTCCAGATGGCGGCGATGGGGTTGCGCCCTGATCGGCCGCACGTGAAGTGCGCGCGCGTCGTCGGCGACGTGATGGGCAAGCTGCATCCGCACGGCGACACCGCCATCTATGACGCGTTGGTGCGGATGGCGCAGCCGTTCTCGATGCGGGTGCCGCTCGTCGACGGGCACGGCAACTTTGGCTCGCTCGGCGGTGACGATCCGCCGGCGGCCTACCGCTACACCGAGTGCCGCCTCGAGAGCGCGGCCGAGCTGATGACCGACGGCCTGAACGAAGAAGTCGTCGCGTTCGGTCCGAACTATGACGGTCAAGAGGAAGAACCGTCGGTGCTGCCGGCGGCGTTCCCGAACCTGCTCGTCAACGGTGCGGCCGGCATCGCCGTCGGCATGGCGACCAACATGGCCCCGCACAATTTGGTCGAGGTCATCGCAGCCGCCCGGCATCTGATCAGCAAACCCACCGCCAGCCTCGACGACTTGATGCGTTTCGTGCCGGGTCCTGATCTGCCGACCGGTGGCAAGATTGTCGGCCTCGACGGGGTCCGCGAGGCGTACGAGACCGGCCGTGGCGTGTTTCGGATCCGGGCCACCGCGAAGGTCACAGATGTTCGCCCGCGCAAGCGCGGCATCGTCGTCACCGAGTTGCCGTACGGCGTCGGTCCCGAGAAGGTGATCGCGAAAATCAAGGACCTCGTCGGCGCCCGCAAGCTCCAAGGGATCGCCGATGTGCGTGACCTCACTGACCGCGAGCACGGGCTGCAGCTCGTCATCGAGGTCAAGAACGGCTTCAACGCCGAGGCGATCCTCGACGAGCTCTACCGGCTCACGCCGATGGAGGACACCTTCGGTGTCAACAACGTCGCGCTCGTCGACGGCCAGCCACTCACGCTCGGGCTGAAAGAACTGCTCGAGGTCTACGTCGATCACCGCTTCGAAGTCGTGCGACGACGTTCGACATATCGCCGGCGCCGGCGCGAAGAGCAAGTGCACCTCGTGCTCGGACGACTCATCGCAATCCTCAACATCGACGAAGTCATCGCGGTGATCCGGACCAGCGACGACACCGCGGGTGCACGCAGTCGGCTGATGGAGGTCTTCGACCTCAGCGAAATCCAGGCGAACGACATCCTCGAGTTGCCACTGCGGCGGCTAACCAAGTTCTCTCGTCTCGAGTTGGAAAAAGAGCGCGATCAACTCACCCGAGAGATCACCGAATTGACCGCAATCCTTGAGTCCGACGAGCTTTTGCGAACCGTCGTCTCCGACGAGCTCGGTGAGGTCGCGAAGAAATTCGGGACTCCGCGACGCACTGTTCTGCTGGAGTCCGCTGGAGTTCCCGCGGCCGCGGTGCCAATGGAGGTCACCGACGATCCTTGCCTCGTGCTGCTCTCCGCGACCGGCCTGCTCGCGCGCGCGCAACCCAGCGATGCAACAACGGTGAGCGAGGGCCGGTCGCGACACGACGCCATCGCGTCGAGTGTGCTGTCGACCGCGCGCGGAGAGGTCGGCGTCGTGACGTCGTTGGGTCGGATGATCCGACTCTCGGTGCTTGAGCTGCCCGCGCTGCCTCCGACGGCGGGCCCGCCGACCTTGGCCGGCGGTGCTCCGGTCAGCGAGTTCGTCGACCTGGAGAAGAACGAGAAGGTCCTCGCGCTGTCGACCCTGCGTGCAGAGTCGCACGGTGTCGCACTTGGGACGGCGTCAGGTGTGGTGAAGCGGGTGCTGCCCGACTATCCGTCGAACAAGGACTCATTCGAACTCATCGGACTCAAGGATGGTGACACGGTGGTCGGTGCGGTCGAACTCACCGACCCAGACGACGACCTGGTGTTCATCACCTCCGACGCGCAGTTGCTGCGGTTCGACGCAACAGGCGTGCGACCTCAGGGTCGTGCCGCGGGCGGAATGGCGGGCGTGCGGCTCGCAACGGGTTCGCACGTCGTCTTCTTCGGTGCCGTACGGCCTGACACTGATGCTCTCGTTGTCACGATCGCAGGCTCGTCGGCGGCACTGCCAGGGACAGATGCAGGGACGGCGAAAGTGGCGCTTTACTCCGAATATCCGGCGAAGGGGCGGGCTACTGGCGGGGTGCGCTGCCACCGATTCCTTCGCGGCGAGGACACTCTCCTGCTGGGATGGGTCGGACCACCGCCGGCGAAGGCGACGGCTAGTTCGGGTGTCGCCATCGAACTGCCTCCCGCGAACGGCCGTCGCGACGGTTCCGGCACGCCGCTGCCCGCCCCAGTGCTGGCTGTCGGGAACTGACCGCCGGTCGGCGCTATCGGAGTTAGAATCCCTTTAGCCAGCAACGGGGAGGTGTCGTGTCGGAAACGAGCTGGGTTGTCGTCGGCCTCGACAACGGTGGCACGTGCAACAACGCGACCGTCTTGACCGAGTCGGGAGACTTCCTCGTCGACCGGCTCGTTGAGAATCCGAGCCGGGTCAACGACGGTCCTGACATCGCGGTCGTCAGTCTTGCCGCGAGCTTCGAGACGATCCTCGATCTGACCGGCACACCTCGGTCGAGCGTGCGAGCCATCGGACTCGACACGCCGGGCCCAGCAAGCGCCGACGGCATCATCTCCTCGAAGGGCGCGACGAACTTCTCCGAGGCGGGTTGGCACGGCTTCGATTTCCGCAGCGCGCTTGAGGCTTACACCGGCGTGCCGGTGGTCTATAACAACGACGGCAACGCCGCTGCGCTCTACGCCCACTACGAATACTTCGGCGACGACGCGCCACAGCGCTCGTCGGTCGCGGCGATCGTCGGTACCGGCCTGGGTGGCGGCGTCGTCGAAGCGGGCCGAGTCGTGAAGGGCGCGGCCGGCATGGCCGGCGAACTCGGCCACGTGCATATCCCCATGGAAGGGCTACTCGCCGAGGGCCAGCCGGTGCCGTCGTGCAACTGTGGGTTTTCCGCCGACGGCGAGAGCGTGGCGTCGCTGTCGGCTATCGAGAAGAACCTGCTGCCGTACTGGTTGACGAGGTATCCGGGTCATCCCCTTGCGAACCTCGACTTGCGGACGGCGGCCCGAAAGGTGCGCGGCCTTGCTGAACAGGGTGATCCGCTCGCGCTCGAGATCTTCCAGCAGCAGGCCATGGCTATCGGCCGCCTGTTCACGATCGCCAGCAACTTCACCGACCCGAACGCCTACTTTGTAGGCGGCGGCGTCGTCGAGACGACTCCCGAATTCCGCGAGTGGTTCCTCGCGCGGGTGCGAGCAAACACCGCCCTGCGCGGCGAACAGATCGACGTCGCGCACTTTGCTGTGGTCCCCGACCTCGACATGGCCGGCGCGCGCGGCGCTGCGATTGCCGCCCGAACGATCGTCATCGGCGACGGCGCATAAGACCGTCTAAGGCACGTCCGCGGCGTCTAAAGCCCATCGGCAGCGTCGAGTGCCTGAGTCACGTCGGCTATCAGGTCGACGGTGTCCTCACCACCGCAGCTGAATCTGATGAACCCGGGCGGCACATCGTCACCGCCCCATCGCGCGCGGCGTTCTGCGGTGCTGTGTAGCCCACCGAAGCTGGTCGCGACGGCAACGATCTGCAGCGCCGCGAGAAATTTTTCAGCAACGGCTTCGTCGGCCAGTGTGAACGACACAAGACCGCCCGGCCGCCGCATCTGGGCAATGGCAACGTCATAGGACGCGTCGCCCGGCAACCACGGATAACGCACCGAGGCGACGGCGTGATGCGTCGCTAGCATCTGCGCGAGCGCGAGAGCGTTGGCCCCTTGCCGGGCGAGCCGCAGGTCGAGGGTCATCAACGAGCGGTGGGCCAGCCAGGCTTCGAAGACGCCCGGGACTGCCCCCGTGCTCGATCGCCAGGTACGGATCGAGTCGGCGCGACCCGCATCGCGACACGCCACGTGTCCGAGAACCACGTCACTGTGCCCAGCCAACGCCTTGGTGTCGCTCGCCACTGAATAGTCAGCGCCGAGAACGAGCGGCTGCTGCCCCAACGCGGTGGCCGTCGTGTTGTCGACAGCGAGGGCCGCCCCCACCGCGTGCGCCGCGTGACTGAGTGCGGCGATGTCGCTGACGTCGAGGTTCGGGTTGCTCGGGCTCTCCAGCCACACCAGCTTCGCCCCCGCAAGATGCGCGCCCACCTCCGCCGATGGCACCAGGCGCACCTCGACGCCGATCTCGGCGAGAATCCCCTGCGCGAGACGACGAGTGGCGTAGTAACAGTCATCGGCCATCACCAGAATGTCGCCCGGGCGAAGTGTCGACTGCAGCACCGCTGAAACGGCGGCGATGCCCGACGAGAACGACACCACCTCACCGGCCTCAAGCTCGCCGAGCGCGGTCTCCCACGCGCTCCACGTCGGATTGGTCAGCCGGCCGTATTGGTAAGGACCGTGAGGTTCGCCGCTCAGGTGGTAGGTCGACGCGAAAACAGGGCTTGCACCAAGCGGCGTCCCGTCATCACCCTTGGGCAGCCCCGCATGTATCGCGCGCGTCCCATCACCGAGTTCTCGATCGTCGCGAGCCATGGTCGCCAGTGTGCCGCACGCGGTCTGCCGGGTGCCGCACGCGGTCTGCCGGGTGCCGAACGAGGTCCGCCGGGTGCCGAACGAGGTCCGCCATACGCCGCACCCGACAGCCATTTGCTGGTCCCGGGGTGCCATCCGAATCAGCGGCTCGCACGTCTGCTAACCGACAACCCCGACCGCCCGTCAACGGGAGCCGCGCGTGGTGACTCGGCGCACCTTCCTGCTCGGTGCGCTCGGCACGGCGGTGCTTGCAGCGGGCGGATCAGCCGTCAGCATCGACGACGGCCTATTGCCCGGGCGCGCGCGGCTTGCCGAACTGACTGGTGCGTGTGACGTCGACGCGGTCCCCGTCGCCGGCCCTGTCGGCGCTATCACCAGCGGACAGTTCGCGTCGTCCGCGCGTGGACGTGACGTCGGCTGGTCATTAGCGGTGCCACCAGGGCACACAGCGGCGAACCTGCCAGTCACGCTGATTTTGCACGGTCGTGGCGGCGACCACTCCACCGGCTTTGCTCAGTTGAAGCTGCACCGGTTTCTCGCTGCGTACACGCGAGCTGGGGGCATCCCGTTTGCCCTTGCCGCTGTTGACGGCGGCGACGGTTACTGGCACCCGCGCAACAGTGGCGGCAACCCGCTAGGAATGCTGACCCAGGAGTTTCTTCCGATGCTCAACAAAATGGGTCTGCGCACTGACACGATCGGCTTGCTGGGCTGGTCAATGGGTGGGTACGGAGCATTGCTCGTCGCCCGTGAAGCTAACCGAGGCACGCTGCCGGCCGCGTCTGGCCGCACAACCGTCGTCGCGGCCGCCGCCAGCAGCCCCGCGTTATTCGGCTCGTATCACGCGAGTGCGAGCGGCGCCTTCGACAGTGCCGCTGACTTCGCGAAGTACGGCGAACTGGCGAGCCAACCCGACACTGGGAAGACAGCGTTGTGGGTCGGGTGCGGCGCCACCGATGCGTTCACCGAACAGACTCGACGATACCGAGCGTATGCATCACCGCTCCCTGCAGGCAGCATCGCCAAGGGCTGTCATACGGTCGGCTACTGGCGATCGGTCGCAGCCGATCAAATCAGCTTCATCGGCAGTCACCTTGCCGCGAACTGAACCGAACCACGACGGGCGGCGAACCAAATCGCGGCGAGATGCGTCTTAGCCGTGGGAGCCGCAGGGCTGCCGGCCGCACACGGGGGTGGTGGCCGGCGCCTCGCGGCCAGGACGATTCTCCCGCGACACATTCCTCGACACCCTTCAGGTCACCCTGAGCACTCGAGACCGTATGCCGACGCCGCCTTACGTGTCGATGCGGGCCCGGTCGAGAAGAGCAGCGGAGTCGACGATGAACTCCTTGCGTGGCGCGACGTCATTTCCCATGAGTAGCTCGAAGACGTCGTCGGCGGCCTCGGCGTCCTGGAGCTTGATCCGCCGCAACACCCGCCTACCCGGTTCCATCGTCGTCTCCGCCAGCTGATCGGCGTCCATCTCTCCAAGGCCCTTGTATCGCTGTGGGTTCTTGTACTTCTTGCCCTTCTTCTCCAAGTCGAGCAGCAGGCGACGCATCTCTGCGTCGCTGTAGGTGTAGACGGGCTCCTTGACGCCCACGACCTCGATGCGGTGTAGCGGTGGCACTGCGGCATAGACCCGACCGGAATCGAGCAGCGGCCGCATATACCGGTAGAACAAGGTCAGCAACAGGCAGCGGATGTGCGCACCGTCGACGTCGGCGTCGGTCATCACGATGACCTTGCCGTAACGCGCGGCGTCGAGATCAAACGTGCGCCCTGAGCCAGCGCCAATGACTTGGATGATCGATGCGCACTCAGCATTGCCCAGCATGTCGCCAACAGCGGCCCGCTGCACGTTCAGGATCTTGCCGCGGATCGGAAGCAAGGCCTGGAACTCGCTCTTGCGCGCGAGCTTGGCTGTGCCCAGAGCCGAATCGCCCTCGACGATGAACAGCTCCGTGCGGTCAACGTCCTCGCTACGGCAATCAGCCAGCTTCGCCGGCAGGGACGACGATTCGAGCGCGTTCTTGCGACGCTGCGCCTCTTTGGTGGCGCGCGCAGCCAGCCGGGTCTTTGATGCAGCGGCTACCTTTTCGAGCAACGCTCGCGCGTACTGCTTGTCACCGCGCTTGGTGCTGATGAAAAACGCCTTCAGTTCGCGACCGACAACATCGGCGACGATCTTCGACGCGGCCGGAGTGCCGAGGACCTCTTTCGTCTGACCCTCGAACTGCGGCTCTGCCACCCTTACGGTCACGACCGCGGTGAGCCCCTCGAGGATGTCTTCCTTGATGACTGGGTCGTCGTTGACCTTGAGCAGCTTGGTGGCCCGCAACTGCTCGTTCATGACCTTGACGAGCGCGCGTTCGAAACCCGTGACATGCGTGCCGCCCTTGGGCGTCGCAATGATGTTCACGAAAGACTTCGCGATGGTCTCGTAGCCGACACCCCATCGCAGCGCCACATCGACGTCGAGCTCGCGTTGAACGTCGGTCGCGGTCATGTGTCCCGCGTCGTCGAGCATCGGCACTGTCTCGTCGAATGAGCCCGAACCCGTGAGCCGCAACGTGTCGGTGATGCCGGTGTCAGGCGCGAGGAAATCGACGAAGTCCCGCAGGCCTCCGGCGTAACGGAAGGACTCTTCGCTGGGCTCATTGCCCTTGGCGGTTCGTTCGTCGCGCACCGAGATCGTCAGGCTCGGCACGAGGAACGCGGTTTGCCGGGCACGTTCGAGAAGCGGGGCGAGTTCGACCGCGGCGTCCTTGGTGAAGATCTGCCGGTCGGGATAGAACCTCGTCCGGGTGCCGGTGATCTTCTTCGCAAGTCGCTTGGTCTTGGTCAGGCCCGACCGCTCGGTGAACTTGGCTTCACCGCCGTCGCCGACGAAGATCCCCGGCTTACCACGACGAAAGCTCATCGCATGCGTGGCTCCGTCACGGTCGACCTCGATGTCGAGCCGCACCGACAACGCATTGACGACACTCGCACCAACGCCGTGGAGGCCACCCGTCGCGTTGTACGAGCCGCCGCCGAACTTGCCGCCCGCATGCAACTTGGTCATCACGACCTCGACACCGGACAGCTTCGTCTTTGGCTCGATGTCGACCGGAATCCCCCGGCCGTCGTCGCGCACCTCTACCGAGCCGTCGTCGCGTAGAACGATGTCGATCTTCGTGCAGTAGCCGCCCAGCGCCTCATCGACGGAGTTGTCGATGATCTCCCACACGCAGTGCATGAGCCCGCGGCTGTCGGTCGAGCCGATGTACATACCGGGGCGCTTGCGAACGGCCTCAAGACCCTCGAGGACCAGCAGATGCCGTGCCGTGTAGTCGGAGCCTTGCGCGCCGGTGAGCAGCGAATCTGCCGCACCGCTGCGCCGTACAGGGCCGTTCAGTTGGGTCAAGGCCGTCACGCGGTGGATCCTGCGCTTTCTCGCGGGGTGCCTGTGCAGGCTACCGGCCTACCCCGACAACGGCTGCCCTGGCGCGCCGGACCTCAGCTCGCGGCGGCGATCCGCACCGCGTCGGTCACCCGGAACTGCAAGCCCTGCAGCGCGGTGATCGCGACGGTCTTGGGTGCGCCGCACTGATCCGTGGGAATCGCCACGTTGATGGCGGTGCCCGCCGAGTCGACGAGCTCGAACCATGGCACCAAGATCCGAAAGTCCGGACACATGATGCCGCTCGGCCTCGGGTCGGAGGGCGCTCGGAGGTCGGCCAGAAATGGTCCAAGACCGGAATCGGCGACCTCGGCAAGCTGGACCGACCAGGTGCCCAGCCCCGGGTAGCTGCGCTGGACCGTCTCGCAGCGCACGACAGCCTTGATCGCGAGGCTCGCGGGGAGCGGTTTCGGGGACGGCGACGCCGACTGCCCGGGAGCCGCTGGATCCGGACACGCCCGGCCGGCCACCACCGTCGTGGCGTGAAGGCCGCGCGGCGGGACGCTCGTGCCAGCGGTCGGCGAGGGCACGGGCGCCGATGCCGACGGTGCCGGCGACGTGACGGGTGGGGCTGACGGGTCGGACGGCGACCCGCTGATCGGGTCGGTCGGCATCGCCGACACAGAACTGGCCGGCGCGGCAGCGGCACCCGTCACCTGTGTACTCGCCGGCGCGGACGATGGAGCTAGCGACACCGCCCCGACCCGACTGCGGTGACTCGAGCAGCCCGTGGCAGTTGCCACCAACGCGACGATCAGTGCCGCGATGACGGTCCGCACCGTCGTCCGCATCAAGCTCTGGCCCCCAGTCTCTACCTGGCTCTACCCGCCCATGAGCTTTACCTTGTCGCTGTCACACCCGACGTTCATAGTGAACCGCCGACGGCGGCCGCGCGAATCGTAGGGTGTGATGCACCACAATTTTCCAAGCCCGCGCCGGGTTGTTCGAGCCCGATTCGCGCCTAACAGCCCGAATCGTGGGGGTGAACCTTGGTCCCCAGGCCCTGATTGGCTCGCCACTAACGGCGAGTTACCAGCGCCGGGGGAAGTTCTGTGATGGGCTAGTGGTTGCATGGGGTAGTAAGAGCTGACGAGAGGGACGTGAAATTGACTCCGCTATTGGCCGAGACACCGCTTTCGGCTGCTGACCGATGCGACCGCTGTGGCGCGCGCGCCTACCTACGTGCCGTGCTCCCATCCGGAAGCGAACTACTCTTTTGTGCCCACCACGCGCGTGAACACGCTGCGGCGTTGAAGACCGTCGCCCTTGAGTTCCACGACCAAACCGACCACCTCGAAGAGATACCCCTGACCGCCCCTGACGAAGAGCGCTAAAGACAGCGTTCCCAGAACGCATAGAAAGAGAGCCCCAGTCGATTCGACTGGGGCTCTCTTCTTGTCTTGCTACCGATCAGACGCCGGCCGACTCGAGTTCGAGGAGCTCCTCGTCCTGCTTTGTCGTCGCCACCGGACGTGGTGATCGCATACTCGCGACCAACCCCACCGCGATGAGCACCAGCATGGCCGCCACGACGAACGCGCGGTCCGCGGCGTACACAAAGGTGTGTGCCGCAACGTTTCCGCTCGTCGGGATGTGATGCTTCGCGGCCCGTGATGCAGTGCCAAACACAGTGACCAGGATCGATAGCCCAAGCGAGCCACCGACTTGCTGCATGACGTTGACCAGCCCAGATGCCGCACCAGCATCCTTGGGATCAACACCGGCAAGCGCCGCCGTGGTCAACGGCACGAACGCGAGGCCGTTACCGGTGCCGAAGAGCAGCAGTCCGACCAGGATCGGCGCGTAGCTGCTAGTGGCCGACAACTGCGTCAGCACGAGCAACCCGATTGTCGAGGTCGTCAAACCGCCGACCATCAACCGCTTCGGACCGAAACGCTTGAGCCCGACCCGCGCGGCAAACTGTGACGCGGCGAACAAGGCGACGGTCAGCGGCACGAACGCCAGACCGCTGAGCAGCGGGCTGTAGCCGAGCACGTCCTGCAGGAACTGGGTGAGGAAGAAGAACATCCCGAACATGCCGCCGACTAGGACGAGCCGCGCCAGGTAGGAGAACACCCGGTCGCGATTTGCGAACAGCCGCAGCGGAGTGATCGGGGTCGCCACTTTCGTCTCGATGAGCACGAAGGTGGCCAGCAGAACCACGCCGACGGTGAACGCAGCGATCGTGCTGCCTGCCTGCCAACCGGACGCCGCGGCCTGGACGAAGCCGTAGACAAGCGCGGCCATGCCAATCGTCGACGTCAGCGCACCTGGGATGTCGATGCGACCGGTGTGGCGATCCGTTTCCGGCAGGTCGCGCCGAGCCAAGATCAGCAACACGATGCCGACCGGGACGTTCACGAAGAACACCCAACGCCACGACACGAACTCAACGAGCACGCCACCCATGACCAACCCAACGGCACTGCCGCCGATCGAGACTGCGGTGTAGAGCGCGATCGCGCGAGTGCGCTCTGCGCCCTCACGAAACGTGATCATGAGCAACGCCAGGGCGGACGGCGAGGCGAAGGCAGCGCCGACGCCTTGGATCGACCGGGAAAGAAGCAAGAGGCCGGACGACGTGGTGAACCCGCCGGCGAGCGAGGCGACCGTGAAGAGGGCGATGCCGGCAAGGAAAACGCGACGCCGCCCGAACAGGTCACCGCTGCGCGCGCCAAGAAGCAGCAAGCCACCGAACGTCAGCGAGTACGCGTTGAGTACCCACGACAGGTCGGTGCGGCTGAACGAGAGCGCAGTCTGGATCTTCGGGAGGGCGATGTTCACGATCGTTGCGTCGAGCACCACCATGAGTTGGGCGAGCAAAATGATGGCCAGCGCGGCCGACCGGCGATTGCCGGATTTGGTGCTCGATGGCGGCGAAACCGCGATCGAACTGGCCGTGTGACTTGTTGGTGGTTGGACTGGCATTCCCAGCCTCCTTGGTGGATGATGGATGAAGCGGAGGGCGCCTCCAGTAACTATACGGAGGCTACCTCCGGTTGGCAAGTTGTTTTCGAGACGTCCGACATGAACGCATGAGGAGGCCTGGGATGAGCGCGGTGACCACACCCGACGCCGCCGAACGCGCACTCCGTGCTGACGCGAAGCGCAATCGCGAGACGCTCTTGGTATGCGCGGGGCAAGCGTTTGCCGAGCACGGAACAGCGGCATCCCTCGAAGACGTGGCCCGCAGGGCCGGCGTGGGCATCGGGACGCTCTACCGCCACTTCCCCACCCGCGACGCGCTGGTCGAGGCCGCGTACCGCCACGGCGTCGAAGGCCTCTGCGATGCCGCAGAGCTTCTACTTACCGAGCAGCCGCCAGACATTGCACTCGAGCTATGGATGCTCGACTTCGTCGGCTATGTCGCGACCAAGCGCGGTCTCGCCGCCACCTTGAAGCTGTCGGCTGACGACAGCCACACCGAACTCTTCGCCTACGTCCACGAGCGGATCCGGGCCGCGATCAAGTCGCTGGTTGACGCTGCATCTGCCACCGGGCGCATCCGGGCCGACGTCGACGGCGCCGACCTGATCCGCGCGCTGGGCGGTATTTGCATGGTCAGCGACCAAACCGGCTGGCAAGACCAAGCACGGCGACTCATCTCGCTTTTGATGGACGGCCTACGCTACGGCGCCCCGACGCCTGCGTAACCACTGCCACGTCGGCGCTGCTACAACAGCGGCTACCCGAAGTGCTGCTGCTACGAAAGTGCCGGCACGCTGCGTGCGCTGACTGCGCGGATGCGACATGCGCGATAACCGAGCCGAGCTGCGAAGTACTTCAGTCCGGGCGGTGCGCCGAGAACCGACTCGACGACCAGGTTTCGCACCCCTCGTCTGATCAGGTCGGCCACGACAGCCGTATGGAGGAGGTAACGCGTCTGGTGCGCAACACCGAGATCAGTCGGCCCGTGCAGTAGCAAGAGCACCGCGGTTCGCTCGTCAACGAGCGCGACCGCCCGGCCGAGCATTTGGCCGTCGGAGTCGAAGACTGCCCACGATTTGACTGCGGCATCGGGCTGCTCGAGTTGCTCGAGTTCCTCGAAGAGGTTGGCGAACGTCCCGGTGCGCAGGGCCTCTCTCGTGATCCCCCAGTCAGTAGGGATTGGTCTAGCGGTCAACCGAATCTTGTCGGCCCTGTGCAGATTGGTCCGGACGGCCTGTCGATGACGCCCCCGCAGGTAGCTGTCGGCATCTGGCGGCAACGGCAGGTAGGCGTGAGACGCTGATCTTCGCCACGACTGCCGCGACCACCGGTTGTAGAGGAGCCTGCCCGCGGGCAAGGCCGACAGTACGACGGTCGCGACCGGGAGCTTTCGCAGCAACCTGTAGTAGGCGGGCACCAAGTGCGGATGTATCAGCGCGAACAAAAGGCGGCGGCCAGCGCCGCCAACGTGCCAGCCGCGAACACCCAGCCTGGCCGACGCGTAGTAGCGGGCACTATCCAGCGCCGCCCAGTCGTCGGCGGGATGGTGGCCAGCCAGCATGCAGGTGATCTCCCAACGGTTCGGGTCGCCCAAACCGTAGTGCACGATCTGGGTGTCAGCTGGCGCTCTGCTGTGGCGCGCCGCCTCAGAATCGGCTGAGAGTCCTCAGCGAGTTTCGGGCCGGACCCAGTCAAACGTTCTTTCCACAGCCCGCTTCCAGTTGTCGTACTCCGAATCGCGGTGCACAGCCTCCATGTTTGGCAGCCATTCCGACGCCCGATGCCAATTGCTGCGCAGGCTGGCGAGGTCACGCCAGAAACCGACCGTCAAACCAGCCGCGTACGCGGCCCCTAATGAGACGGTCTCAGCCACCATCGGACGGACGACAGGCACATTCAGGACATCGGCCAAGAATTGCATCAAAAGGTTGTCCGCCGTCATGCCGCCGTCGACCCGCAGGGCGCTCAGTTCGAGGCCCGAGTCGGCGTTCATCGCGTCAACGACCTCACGGGTCTGCCAACCGGTGGCTTCAAGGACCGCCCGCGCGAGATGGCCCTTGGTGATGTACGAGGTCAGGCCGACGATGATCCCGCGGGCCTCACTTCGCCAGTGCGGCGCGAATAGCCCCGAGAATGCGGGCACGATGTAGCAGCCGCCGTTGTCGTCGACGGTGCGGGCGAGAGTCTCGATCTCCGCGGCCGTGCTGATTATGCCAAGGCCATCGCGAAACCACTGGACCAGCGACCCAGTGATGGCGATCGACCCCTCGAGCGCGTATGTCGCCGGCTCATCGCCGAGCCGATATCCCACTGTCGTCAGCAGGCCGTGGCTCGACCACACCGGCTGCTTTCCGGTGTTGAGCAACAGGAAGCTCCCGGTGCCGTACGTGCATTTGGCCTCGCCGGGGTAGAAACAGGTCTGCCCGAACAGCGCAGCCTGCTGGTCACCAAGCGCGGCGGCGATCTGCACGCCAGGAAAGACCGTCGTCGCGACTCCGTACACCTCAGCCGACGACCGAATCTCGGGCAGCATCGACCGCGGCACGTCGAACAGCGCGAGCAGTTGATCGTCCCAGTCGAGCGTTTCGAGGTTCATCAGCATCGTGCGGCTGGCATTGGTGACATCAGTGATGTGCACCCCACCGTTCGGGCCGCCCGTGAGGTTCCAGACGAGCCAGCTCTCCATGGTGCCGAAAATGGCCGCCCCTGAGTCGGCTGCGTCTCGGACGCCGTCGACATTCTCCAAGATCCATTGCAGCTTGCCGCCGGCGAAATAGGTCGCGGGCGGCAACCCTGCGAGCCGCCGGACCATGGCCCCGCCGCCGTTGCGCTCCAGCGCCGCGGCGATCCGGTCGGTTCTGGTGTCCTGCCAGACGATGGCATGCCCGTAGGGCTTGCCGGTGTAGCGATTCCAGACGACGGTCGTCTCGCGCTGGTTAGTGATGCCGACAGCGGCGATCTGGTCGATCGTGATCCCACCCGACGCGAGCGCCGGCGGCGCAACCCGCTCGAGGTTGTGCCAGATCTCCATCGCGTCGTGCTCGACCCACCCAGGTTTGGGAAAGTGCTGGTGGTGTTCGCGCTGGCTGACGGCAACAAGGCGACCCCGCTGGTCGAAAACGATGCAACGCGTTGACGTCGTTCCCTGATCGATGGCGACCACGAAGCGCTCAACCATGACGTCGCTCGTCCCTCCTCGGGTGCTGGTGCCTACTATCGCTCACCGCTTTGGTGCACATGTCTCACCACCGAGACGCACAGCTCACCACCGAGCCGCGCCGAGGTCGCGTGATACTGCACGTGCCGCGTTCCTGACGTAGCCAACCAGCCCTACGCGAGGCTCTCCACTTCCGTCGCAAACGCGCTCCACCGGACCACTGATTCCGAGCGCGCCCACAACCAGGCCGCCGTAGCCGCGAATCGGTGCTGCGATTGCAGCCTCGCCAGGATGTAACTCCTCGACCTCGGCCGCCCAACCTTGCTCTCGCACGAGCAAGAGGGCCCGATTCAAGTCCTTCGCCGTCGTCACCGTCCGCCGGGTGTAGCGATCCATGCCGGCCTGCGCGACCGCAGCAGCCGTCTGAGAGTCGAAGGCGAGCAACACCTTGCCCAGCGCGCAGGCATGTGCCGGAAGTAGCGATCCGACTTCGAGAACCTGCAGCGTGTCGTCCGGCCGGAAGACGTGGTGCACGATCAGCACCTGCCGCTCGAGAAGGGTGCCAAGCCGTACCGCTTCGCCGCTGCGGGCCGCCAACGGGTCGGCCCAGTTGATCGCGCGCGAGCGCAACTCGTTGACGTCGAGGTAGCTCGTACCCAAGTGCAGCAATGCGGCGCCTAGCTGGTACTTACCGCTTTCCTTGTCCTGTTCCACGAACCCGACCAGTTGCAACGTGCGCAAGATACCGTGCGCCGTCCCGCGCGCCAGACCCAATGACGACGCAACATCGGTCAGTCCCAGCCGACCGGACCTGCTCGCGAGCAGCCGTAAGACTGCGGCCGCCCGTTCAATCGACTGGACCGGCCCCGGCACGAGTTACGCCCACATTCGGGCCGAGTGCGAAACGTTCGACAATGTCGACACCCTGCCCTTCTCGGATGCCCAACTCGGCGTGACTCTAAGGGTCGTGCGATACCGGGAACGTTAGCGGCACGACGACATCCCCGGCTAGGCGTCGGCATTGCCGACAGCTAGCGCCGGACGGTGCCGGCATTCCGCCCCACGCCTACCGGGCAATCGACCATCCGTTGGGCTCTGCACCTCGCGGCTTCTGGCCAGGGGTCGAGCCAATCGACAGGAGGAACCATGGCGGAAAGGCTCAGATCCCGCGGCTTGATGGGAGAAATGGCCTCAGAGTTCGCAGGAACATTCATCCTGATCTTGTTCGGGGTCGGGGTGGTGGCACAGGTCGTCGCGGCTGGTATCGGAGATCACGACTCGATCGCATGGGCATGGGGGCTCGGCGTCGTGCTCGGCGTCTACACCGCAGGCAAGATCAGTGGCGGCCACATCAATCCGGCTGTCACCGTTGCCCTAGCCGTCTTCCGCGGTTTCCCGTGGCGCAAGGTCGGCCCGTATGCCTTGGCGCAAACGGCAGGCGCGTTCGTGGCCGGGCTCCTGGTGCGCTGGGACTACACAGAAGCGCTGGCCAAGGCTGACCCGGGCCACACCATCAAAACTCAAGGCGTGTTCTCGACACTGCCAGGCAACGGCTCGCTGCCCGTGCACGAATGGGGCGCGTTCCGTGACCAGATCATTGGCACCGCAATCCTGCTCTTCCTGGTCGTCGCCATTACCGACACTCGCAACACTGCTCCCGCAGCCAACCTCGCACCCGTGGTGATCGGCCTGCTCGTAGTGGCGATCGGCATGGCGTGGGGCAGTGACGCCGGCTACGCGATCAACCCGGCACGTGACTTCGGGCCGCGCCTCGCATCATTCCTGACGGGCTACGGGACGGCATTTAGAGACCAGTACGGAAATATTTACTTCTGGGTACCAATAATCGCGCCCCTCATCGGCGGCATTATCGGCGTCGGCCTCTACGACTTCCTGATTGGGCGCTTCCTTCCTGCGGAAGGCCCGGACGAGCCCGGCCGACTTCCCGAGCAATCTGACGGTTCCGACTCGCAGGTCTCCGCACGCGCGCAGTGAGCATCGAGCGACTTCAACATCGAGCGATTTCGCACGGTGACAGCTTCCTCAGTACGGAAAGGAGAGATCGACATGGCTGACTTTGTCGGGGCGGTCGATCAAGGCACCACAAGCACGCGCTTCATGATCTTCGACCACGGTGGAAACGTGAAAGGTGTGCACCAGCTCGAGCACGACCAGATCTTGCCGCAAGCAGGTTGGGTCGAGCACAACCCCGCAGAAATCTGGGAACGAACGCGGGCGGTGATTCAGACCGCGCTCACCAAGGCGAATCTGCATGCCTCGGACCTCGCCGCGGTAGGTATCACGAACCAGCGCGAAACCAGTGTGGTGTGGAATAAGAAGACCGGGCGCCCGTACTACAACGCCATCGTGTGGCAGGACACCCGTACTGACCGGATCGCCTCCGCACTCGAGCGTGAGGGCAAAGGCGACGTCATCCGTCAGAAGGCTGGACTTCCTCCTGCGACGTATTTCTCGGGCGGGAAGATCCAGTGGATCCTCGAAAACGTCGACGGCGTGCGTGCGGCCGCGGAAGCGGGCGAAGCGGTCTTCGGCAACACTGACAGCTGGCTCTTGTGGAATCTCACGGGCGGTACCGATGGCGGCGTGCACGTCACCGATCCGACGAACGCCAGCCGGACGATGTTGATGGACCTCGAAACCCTGCAATGGGACGACGAGTTGCTCGGTTACTTCAACATTCCTCGGCAAATGCTGCCGGAAATCATGCCGTCGTCCCATCCAGGGTTGTACGGCAAGTCGCGCGCCGACGGCCCACTCGGCGGCGAGGTTGCGCTGTCCGGCGACCTCGGCGACCAACAGGCCGCAACGGTTGGCCAGGTCTGCTTCGCGGTAGGCGAGGCAAAGAACACCTACGGAACAGGCAATTTTCTGCTCTACAACACCGGCCACGATGTCGTCCGCTCGAAGAACGGACTGCTCACGACCGTGTGCTACAAGTTCGGTGACGAGCCCACGGTCTACGCACTCGAAGGTTCGATCGCTGTCACCGGGTCGGCTGTGCAGTGGCTTCGCGACCAACTGGGCATCATCTCCGGTGCTGCCGAGAGCGAGACTCTCGCCGCGCAAGTTCCGGACGCAGGTGGCATCTACTTCGTGCCTGCGTTCTCCGGCCTCTTCGCGCCGTACTGGCGCTCAGATGCTCGCGGCGCGATTGTCGGACTATCCCGGTTCAACACCAACGCCCACGTCGCTAGGGCAACGCTGGAAGCGATCTGCTACCAGAGCCGCGACGTGGTCGAGGCGATGCACCAGGACTCCGGAGTCGCACTCGACGTGCTCCGGGTCGACGGCGGCATCACGGCAAACAAGCTGTGCATGCAGCTACAGGCCGACGTTCTCGGCGTCCCTGTCTCAAAGCCTGTCGTCGCCGAAACCACGGCGCTCGGCGCGGCTTACGCAGCGGGCCTCGCCGTCGGGTTCTGGAAGTCAACCGATGAGTTGAAGAAGAACTGGAACGAGGACATCCGGTGGCAGCCGGAGTGGTCCGAGGACCAGCGCGAAAAGGGCTACGCCGGCTGGAAGAAGGCTGTCGAACGTACGCTCGACTGGGTGGATGTCGGGTAAGACGACATCGCGGGGCTGGGGTCGACGTGAGCGTGCGCGAGCACGAGCGCGTCGACCCCACCCGGCCCGGCTCGATCACGAGCACCTGTAGGGCGGCGTAGGTAGGAGAAGAACGTGGGTTCAGCTCAACTCGGACCGCGCTATCGCGAGTCCGTGCTCAAGGAAATGGGTCAGGGTGAGTTCGACCTGCTCGTCATCGGCGGCGGCATCGTCGGCGCCGGCGCAGCGCTCGACGCTGTCTCACGCGGTCTGACCGTGGCGCTGGTCGAGGCGCATGACTGGGCGGCCGGCACGTCGTCGCGATCAAGCAAACTGATCCACGGCGGGCTGCGCTACCTCGAGCAACGCAACTTCGCACTTGTACGCGAGGCCCTGAAAGAACGCGGCCTCCTCCTCAACAGGATTGCGCCGCATCTCGTACGTCCAGTCCCGTTCCTGCTGCCTCTGCAGCACCGAGTTTGGGAGCGGTTCTACATCGGCTCCGGCGTCTTCCTGTACGACCGGATGGGCGGCGCACGCTCGGTGCCTGGTCACCGGCATCTGAGCCGCCAGGGGGCGTTGCGTCTTGCGCCTGGCATGCGGGCGGACGCACTGATCGGAGCCATCCAGTACTACGACGCGCAAATGGACGACGCACGCTTCGCACTTACTGTCGTGCGGACCGCAGCTCATCTTGGTGCGAAGGTGGCGCGCGGTGCGCGGGTCATTGGATTCGTGCGCGAGGGTGAGCAGATTGTCGGCGCGAAAGTCATGGACGTCGAGACAGACGTGGAATTCGTGATCCGCGCGAAGCAGGTCATCAACGCCACCGGCGTCTGGACTGATGACACCCAAGAGATGGCCGGTGGGCGCGGCCGGTTCCATGTCAGGGCCTCGAAAGGCGTGCACCTCGTCGTCCCACGTAATCGCATTCAGCTCGACACGGGATTGATCCTGCGTACGGAAAAGAGCGTTCTCTTCGTCATTCCGTGGGGCCGGCACTGGATCATTGGCACCACCGACACCGACTGGGAACTCGACAAGGTGCACCCAGCGGCGAGCAGTACCGACATCAACTACATCCTCGATCACGTCAACGCGGTCTTGCGCACGCCGCTTGGGCCTGACGACGTCGAGGGCGTCTACGCGGGGCTTCGACCGCTGCTTGCCGGCGAGTCGGAGCAAACGAGCAAGCTGTCGCGCGAACACTCGGTCGGTCAACCGGTGCCCGGCTTGACCGTCATCGCTGGCGGCAAATACACGACGTATCGCGTGATGGCCAAGGATGCTGTCGACGTGGCCCGTCGCGGCATGAGCGCAAGCGTTCCGGACTCTGTCACCGAACGACTCGCGCTGCTCGGCGCCGATGGCTACGAAGCCCTATGGAATAAGCGAAATGCGCTCGCAGCATCGTCCGGGCTACACGTGACGCGCATCGAACATCTGCTGCATCGCTACGGCTCATGCATCACCGACTTACTCGATCTCATAGCTGAAGACGCCACGCTAGGCGAGCCCGTTTCGTCGGGCAGTGACTATTTGCGGGCCGAGATCGTGTACGCGACGAGCCACGAGGGCGCGCTGCACCTCGATGACGTGCTGACGCGGCGGACCAGGATCTCGATCGAGGAATGGGATCGCGGCACTGGTTCTGCGCGCGATGTCGCAGGGCTGATGGGCGGTGTCCTCGACTGGGACGCCGGCACCATCGAACGCGAAGTCGACCACTACTTGCTGCGGGTCGAGGCAGAGCGTGCTTCGCAGCGCCAACCCGACGACCAGACCGCGGACGCCGCCCGTCTCGGCGCGCCCGACATCGTGCCCCTGCGTGGTGATCCTCGTGAAGAACGTGCGCCTGACGCAACCACTGGCCGGCCGGGAAACCTGAAGTCCATCAAGTCAGCCGAAGCGAACTAGGCCGCTATCCAACCAACCGCAACCACGATCAGGAACGGGAGCGTTCATGAAGAAGCTCATCAACGATCCAGCGGACGTCGTCAAAGAAGCGCTCCTTGGCATCGCGGCTGCGCATCCCGAACTCAGGGTTGACCACGCGAACAAGATCATCTACCGCGGGGACACCCCCAAGAAGGGCAAGGTAGGGCTGATTTCGGGTGGCGGCTCCGGTCACGAGCCGTTGCACGGCGGATTCGTCGGTTTCGGCATGCTCGATGCGGCGTGTGCGGGCGAAATCTTCACGTCCCCGGTGCCCGATCAGATGCTCGAAGCAACCAAGCACGTCGACGGCGGCGCCGGCGTCCTGCACATCGTGAAGAACTACACCGGCGACGTCATGAACTTCGAGATGGCTGCCGAGATGGCAGCGGCGGAAACCGGCCTCGATGTCATCGCGGTCGTGACCGACGACGACGTCGCCGTGCAAGACAGCACATGGACAGCCGGACGGCGCGGTGTCGGCGTCACCGTTTTGCTGGAGAAGATCGCCGGTGCAGCTGCAGAACAAGGGCTGAGCCTGAAGGAAGTCGCCGACGTCGCGCGCCACGTCAACGAGAACGGACGAAGCATGGGCATGGCGCTCACGTCATGCATCGTGCCGGCCGCAGGCAAGCCGACATTCGATCTTCCCGACAACGAGATGGAGATCGGCGTCGGCATCCATGGCGAGCCTGGCCGGCGGCGGGTTCCGATAGCCCCTGCCAAAGAGGTCGCCGCGATGCTGGTCGAGCCGATCCTCGAGGACATGCCGCTCGGTCGGGGAGACTCGATCATCGCGTTCGTCAACGGAATGGGTGGCACCCCACTCATCGAGCTGTACGTGATGTACAACGAGGTCGCGAAAATCCTTCAAGGGCGGGGCGTCACCATTGCGCGTTCGCTCGTCGGTCCATACATCACGTCACTCGAAATGGCTGGTTGTTCGGTCACGCTGCTCAAGGTCGACGACCCCACGCTGGCATTGTGGGACGCCCCCGTGAGCACGCCGGGCCTGCGATGGGGAATGTGACCGAGCCTGCGATGGAGAGGTGGACATGAGCGACGCCGTCACGCTCGATGGACTGCGTGCCTGGGTCAGCGAGTTCGCCCGCCTGATCGAGGAGAACCGGTCGTACCTGACCGACCTCGACTCGGCGATTGGCGACGCTGACCACGGCACGAACATGGCCAGAGGCATGGCGGCTGCGGCGCCGATCGCGTCTGACAGCCCGCCCCCGGGTACGGCTGCGATCGGCACCGCGAAAGAGCTGTTCACTCAAGTGGGCATGAAGTTGGTCAGCACGGTCGGCGGCGCTAGCGGACCGCTGTACGGCACGTTCTTCCTGCGTGTCGGCGCCGCGCTCGGCGACTCCGACACGTTCACACCGGTCGAGTTCGCCGCGGCCTTGCGCGCCGGCATGGCCGGCGTCGTCGCGCGCGGCAAGGCAGAGCCCGGCGACAAGACCATGCTCGACACGCTGGAACCGGCCCTCGACGCGCTCGACGCCAGTTTGGCTGCCGGCAATTCGCTCGCTGACGCCCTGGCCGACGCGACGAAGGCGGCCGACGCAGGTCGCGACTCGACGACTCCGATGCTCGCTCGCAAGGGCCGGGCCAGCTACCTCGGCGAGCGAAGTGTCGGTCACCAGGATCCGGGCTCCACGTCATCGGCTCTGTTGATCAGCGCCGCTGCTACTGCGTTGGGCTGAGTCTGCCCGTGGTCGGCATCGTGGTCGTCTCGCACAGCCGTACCCTCGCGCACGCCGCCGTCGAGTTGGCCGCCCAGATGGTGCCGGGAAATCCGCCCGCCGTCGCAATCGCGGCAGGACTCGACGATGGCACGTTCGGCACCGACGCCGTAGCTGTCCAGCAGGCCATCGAACAGGTCGACTCCCCCGACGGAGTCGTTGTCTTGTGCGACCTCGGCAGTGCGGTGCTCAGCGCCGAAATGGCGCTGGAGTTTCTGGGCGTTGAACTGCGCGCCCGCGTCGTCATCAGCCCGGCACCATTGGTCGAAGGGCTCGTCGTCGCGTTCGTCACAGCAGCGGGCGGCGCACCGGCATCAGAGGTCGCGTCTGAAGCCGCGAACGCATTGGCCGGCAAGATTGGCCAGCTCGGTGGTGCAGTGGCAACTGCGGCACCTGCCGACGCACCCGCTCCCCCAGACGTCGCCAACACAGTTGACCAGGGCCCGCCGACGGCGTCCGCCACTTTCGTCGTCACCAACGCGCATGGATTACACGCGCGGCCGGCCGCTCGCCTCGTCTCCATTGTTCGCGGCTTTGACGCCCGCGTCTGGCTGCGCAGCGTGCGAACGGGGACTGCACCGGTGCTCGGGTCGAGTTTGTCTGCGGTGGCGACGCTCGGGGCGCGTCAAGGCGACCACCTCGAACTCGCCGCGTGGGGTCCCGACGCGTCACGGGCTCGCGATGCCGTGGTGGCGCTCGCCGAGCGAGGCTTCGATGACGTCGCCGAGGTCGCCGCGGCGACCCGACCGGCAGGTCGGACGACGGGTGGGCCGGTGGGTGCGGCGCCGGGCGTTGCGATTGGGCCAGCGCATGTCATGGACGGCGGGCGGCCGGTGATTCCCGATCATGAGCCGGGGTTGCCCGACGCCCAGTGGACACGGCTCATGAAGGCTGTGCAACTCGCGCGCGACGACACCGACGCAACGCGGCACCGGGTCGCCGCCACGGCGGGCGACACCGACGCGGCAATCTTTGACGCACATGCACTGCTGCTCGACGACCCGGCGTTGCTTGACGACGTCCGCGAGCGCATCGACGCAGGCGACGGCGCGGCACTTTCGTGGGACGCCGTGATGACCAGCGCTGCCGGCAACCTGGCCAAGCTCGCCGACTCCTACCAGCGGGGCAGAGCAGCCGACGTGCGCAGCGTTGCCGACTTGGTGCTGCGACATCTCATCGGTGCACCAGCATCGACGAAGGCAGCCGGAGTTGTCGTTGCGACCGACCTCACGCCGGCCCAAGCCGCTGACTTGGATCGTGACACCGTGCAAGCCGTCGTGCTCGCGGGCGGAAGCCCCACGTCGCATGCGGCGATACTTGCGCGTGCGTACGGAATTCCGATGGTGACAGGCGCGGGGACCGCAATCCTGTCCGTCGCGGAAGGGACGCCTCTGGCTGTCGACGGCGACCGTGGGGAGGTCGCCGTCGACCCCTCCGAAGACGTGTTGTCGGAGTTTCGTGAGCGGATCGCCGCTCGCCAAGACGCACTAGCTGCCGCGGCAAAGATGTCGGTCGGTGCTGCGGTCACCCGCGACGGCACTGTGATCACCGTTGCCGCAAACCTCGGTTCGGTCGACGACGCGCGAGCCGCCGCTGCAGCGCACGCCGATGGCGCCGGACTGGTGCGCACCGAGTTCTTGTTCGTTGGCAAAACAGTTGCCCCGACTCGCGATGAACAAGTACGGGTCTACCGAGCGATCGCGGAGAGCCTGCATCCGGGGCGGGTCGTCTTGCGCACTCTTGACGTTGGTGGCGACAAACCGCTGCCGTTTCTCCGACAAGCGACCGAGGCGAATCCGTTTCTTGGTGAGCGCGGTATTCGTCTGACCCTGCAACACCCCGACCTGTTCCTGGATCAACTCGTCGCCATGTGCACGGTGGCCCGCGATCACCCAGTCAGCGTGATGTTCCCGATGGTCGCCACGGTCGCCGAGGTCATTGCGGCGCGACGGGTCGTCGATGCGGCACTTGCCGAGGTCGGCGCTAAACCCGACTCGTTGCGGATCGGAATCATGATCGAGGTGCCCGCGGCGGCTTTGAAGGCGGCCACATTCGTGCCATACGTCGATTTCTTCAGCGTCGGCACCAACGACCTCACCCAATACGCGCTGGCGGCCGAGCGCGGCAACCAATCGGTGGCTGAACTCGCCGACGGCCTCGACCCGGGCGTGCTACGGCTGATCGCGGCTTTGTGCAACGACGCCGGACCAGTGCCCGTGTCAGTGTGCGGTGAACTCGCGGCGGATCCTCTCGCCGTCCCGGTGCTACTTGGGCTTGGCGTTCGCAGCCTCAGCGTGGTGCCGCCCGCGGTTGCCCTCGTGAAGCAACGCGTGCGCGAGATCGACCTCGTCGACGCCCGCCGCGTCAGCGCCGAGGCCCTCGCGTGTGAGAGCGCGGCTCAGGTGCGCGCGCTGGTCACTAACGCCGTTGAGTTGAACTAGGCCTTTGCGGCGCGACGCCGATCGCGATCCGCGGCGAGCTGTCCATCGATGGCGGGCGGCGCAGCTGGAACCGGTAAACCCTCAGCCTTCGCGCGCTCGATTCCCGCCTCGTCACGGTCGTCGGCAGCCCGGCGACGTGCGCTGGCTGCAGTCTTGCGGTCGGCCGCCGAGCGCTTCCGGTCGGAGGCGGAACTCTTCCGGTCGGCGACAGTGCCCTTGCGGTCCAGCGCCGCCATGTAGACGCCGAACGATGAGTTGTCCGCGGGAGGTTCCGCAGCGACCCCGTTCTTGGTGCGCAGGTCGGTTTCAGCTTGCCGCATGGCTGCGTCGAAATCCCGGCGGTCGGCCCGACCGTCTAGGGCGCCCGCGACGACGTCGTTCTCGTCGGCCACCGTGTCGCGCTCGTCAGCCAGCGCCGCCCGTTCGTCAGCTGGCCACTCCTCAGTGACCGCTTTCTCACCGAGCAGGGCCAAGCCGCGTTCGGCCGCGTCGAGCATGGCTTTGCGCTGCTCGAGGTCGCCCGGTCCGTCCATACTCGCAAACTAGGCCCTAAAGCACCCTCTTGGCTACGAATACCAAGACTCATACACAAATAGACAAAAGGAACGAGCCGGACGGCCAGTGCGTGGGCGATTAACGAAGCCGTCAGGTCTGGTCGCCAGCATGTGAAAGGGCGCCCGGTCGCGTCTCCCCCCGGGGCTAGCCGGGCGCCCCTGAACGTGGCTAACGTGTGCGCCGGTCGCGCAACCAATCGGTTTCGGCGCGCGTCTTATGGCGCGCGACTCGAGCCAGCACCGGTAGCCCACTACGGGGCGGCCGAATAATAAGCGGGGGAACGATGAGTAACGTCACCACACCACGGCCGTCGGCTCGACTAAAGACGCGAGTTGGTCGATACGCGCGCTTCGGCGCAGCGGCACTGATCGCCGTCCCGGTCTCATTGCTTGCGACCGGCGTTGCGAACGCCGCGGCCGCCACCCATCTCTCGGTGAGCGCGCCCGCGACCGCAGTCGTGGGCAACGGTGTGACTGTCACGGTGACCGCACTCGACAGCAGTAACGCGATCGCGACGACCTATGCGGGCACCGTGCATTTCACGTCGACCGACGCCGGCGCTGTGCTCCCGGGGAACTCGACATTCTCCGGCGGCGTGGGCAGCTTCACGGTCAGATTTTCCAGCGCTGGCAACAAACATGTAACGGTTACCGACACCAGCACTTCGTCGATCACCGGCACCTCGGGTGCCGTGAACGTCACGCAGAGCACAACCCACCTCTCCGCGACGGCGGCGGCGACCGCCACAGCCGGTAGCTCGTTCGTGGTGACAGTGAAGGCTCTCGACGGCAGCGGAAACGTCGTTACGGGCTACACCGGAACAGTGAAGTTGAGCAGTAGCGATTCGGCGGCCGTGCTGCCAGCGAACTCGACGTTGTCGAACGGGCAGCATGCCTTCACCGTCACCCTCAAGACGGCGGGCAACCAGAGCGTGACGGCAACCGACATTGCGAATTCCGGCATCGCGGGCACCACGTCGTCGATTGCGGTCGCCCCTGCGGCGACGACGCATTTCCTTGTCACGGCGCCAACGTCATCGGCCATCGGGCTTTCGTTCTTGTTCACCGTGACCGCGAAAGATGCCTACCAGAACACCGCCACGAAATACGGCGGCACGGTTCACCTCACCTCGACGGACACCTCAGCAACGCTCAGTGCGAACGCGAAGCTGACCAATGGCGTCGGAAACTTCAGCGCCACGCTGCGAACGATCGGTAGCCGCGTTGTGAAGGCGACCGACACGGTCACGTCGTCGATCACCGGAACGTCGGGCACCATCACCGTCGTCTCGCGGACTTCGCCGATTCGCGTTGCAGGAACTGACCGCATCGGCACGGCCGTTGCCGTGTCCGAGCTGAACTTCCCGGGCGGTGGAGCGGGCGCAGTGATACTCGCGCGTTCCGATGACTTCCCTGATGCCCTGGTTGCCGCACCGCTGGCCGTCAGGGTTCGGGCACCG
>DASYAG010000038.1:0-43824 GCA_036501485.1 Acidothermaceae bacterium
GAGGATCACGGCATCGTCGACGGTGTCAGTGTTGGCACTCACGCGTCGCTCGAGTAGCTGGATCCCCATACGAAGCAAGGTAGCGACGGCCACTGACAAAAACGTTTCGCACGGTTCACCGTGACGTCACTAACCTCGCCGCTGTGACGTAGCTAACATCGCAGCCGTCGAAGCTGAGTCCGCCGGAGAACACGCAGGCATCGCGACGGTCACGCGAAGGTCACGAAAGTGTCACGCTGAGCGTAAATCACAGATCACAAATGCACGTTTCCTCAGGTGTTTCTTTGGTTATTACCAGGCACTTCTAAGCATTGTGCGTGAAATACATCCGTAATCCTGGGGAAGTAAAATCGAGTGATGCACAACGAGCTCTTGGCGGATCGGGCGACCGACCACCACGATCTCGCGGCGACGCACCAGCCCCGCAGCATCACGTCAGGCTCACCCGCAGCACGCGTTGTACACAGCATCCAAGAGACATACAAGCGGGTACGAGAGCTACCGATCCGCACGCTGTTTCTCATCACGCTCGGCGCGTACATGTTACTCACCGCGGCAGTCGTCTTTGGCTCGCCGCTCGACATCATCGATCGGGCAGCCGCCGCGTCCGACCTCGCAAAGCACTTCCCGAGCGCGACACCGTGGGTGCTGCACTACGTGATGCTCGGCCAACGCGGGCCGTCGTCGCACGTCGCGTTCGTCTACCTCGTCTATCGCGCGTTGCGGCAGCGGTCGTGGAAACCACTCGCTCTCTTCGTCACGTCACTCACCATGTTGAACGTGACGGTCGGCTGCATAAAACTCGCAACCGGTCGGCTTGGCCCGGCGCTGACCACTCATCCGCGTGCCGTCTTCGATGGCGGTGACATCTTCCCGTCGGGTCACACCTCGAACGCCGTGGTCATCTTCGGCGTCTTGGCGATGGTCGCCGTCGAGCATCGTCGTGCGTGGATCGCGCTCGCAGTGTTCGTCTCCACCACGGTCGGTCTGAGCACAATCTTCCTCGACACGCACTGGGTAACAGACGTGCTCGGAGGCTGGCTCGCCGGCGCGCTTGTGATGTTGGCCCTGCCTGCGACCTACGGCCTACTCGAGCGGTGGGCGTTCCGCGCAATACATGCCGTCAAGGAATGGTTCCGACCTGCTCCCGTGACCAGAACCGCCGCGACGTGGGAAGCCCTGCCCCGACAGCATGACTTGACGAGCGAGATGTTCACCGAAGATGCGATGTACCGTTGAACAGTCGGAGAACTGCCGGTCCGTCGTCGTAGTAGTCGACCTCACTCAAGCTCGCGTTGTCGACGTGTAGCCGGTACAACGAGCCAGTTGGCGTGTCGAGCAAGTCCACCGCGATCATCGCGATCGGTCGTGAATGACTCACGACGCAAATCGTCTCGCCGCGATGGCGATTGACAATCCGCTCGTGCGCCGTGCGCACCCGATGCCGCAGCGAGTCGTAGCTCTCACCATCCGGCGGCGAGATCGCGGTATCCCCCAGCCACAACGCAAGTTCGCGCGGCCACCGCTCCTCGACAACAGGGAACGTCAGACCCTCCCACACGCCGAAGTCGACCTCGCGCAAGTCGTCGTCGATCTCGACCGGAACTCCCAGCGCGGAAGAAATAATCGCCGCCGACTCACGGCAACGCGACAGCGGCGACGAGACGACTCGCTCGATGCCGCCCCGAGCTACCAACTCGGTGGCGGTAGCCCTGATCTGCTGCCGGCCCTGCTCGATCAATGGCGGATCGCCGACACCAGAGAAACGCTTCTCCACGGTGAACGTCGTCACCCCGTGCCGGACGAGCACGAGCGTCGTAGGCGGTGCACCAGCCGTCCAGCCGACGATGCGGTTGGACGGCGGCAGTTCGGCCGGAGCGCCGCCGCGGGAACGTGACGACGGTCGCGACGGCGAACCCGACGACGAGCCCGAGGCCTTGGCGCCGAGCGGTTGGCCGGTCCCCTCGTCCATCGCGCGGTTCGCCAACCGGTCGGCGTCCTTGTTGCGCTCGCGCGGAATCCAGGTGAAGGTCACGTGTCCTGAACCGAATGACGCGGCCAATGCGGAACCGTCACGCACCAGCGGCCGCAGGTCGGGGTGCTTCACCTGCCATCGGCCCGACAACTGTTCGACGACGAGACGCGAGTCGAGCCGGCATTCAACGTAGGCCGCAGAATCGATCTCGGCTGCCGCAGTGAGGCCGGCGATCAAACCGCGGTACTCCGCGACGTTGTTGGTGACAACGCCCAGGTACTCGTAACGTTCGGCCAAGACTTCGCCCGTCGACGCTTCGCGAACCACCGCGCCGTAACCGGCAGGTCCGGGGTTTCCGCGCGATCCGCCGTCGGCCTCGACAATCAGCCGGCGCGGGCTCACAGACCTGAGTCCGGAGTTCGCACCAAGATGCGCCGGCACTCTTCGCATCGCAGCACTGCGTCGGCCGGGGCCGCACGCATCTGCCCCAGGTCAGAGGGGTTGAGCGTGAGATGGCAACCCTCACAGCGAGCACGATGCAACGCCGCCGCACCGACGCCGTCCGATGTAGCTCTGATTTTCTCATACAGGGCAAGCAATTCGGAGCCCACATCTGGAGCAACGGCAGCACGCGCAGCACGACTCGCCGCAACCTCCGCATCGATCTCGGCGAACAACTCATCGCGACGCGACGTCACCGACGCCAGTTCACCCGTCAACTTGTCGCGCTCACCGGCAAGCGACGACATGTCCGACTGCGCCATCTCGCGGCGTTCCATGATTTCAAGCACGACATCTTCGAGGTCGGACCGTCGTCGCGAAAGGGACCCGATCTCCGACTGCAGGTTCTCCAACTCACGGGGCGAGCTGACTTGACCGGCGTCGAGTCGTTGCTGATCACGATCCGACCGCTGGCGCACCTGATCGACGTCGCCCTCGGCCTTGCGCTGATCGCGCGCGAGATCCGACTCGAGCGTCTCCGCCGACACCAACGCGTCGCTGACGTCACGCAGGCGCGCCGTGAGCTCGTCGATGGTCGCCAACTCGGGCAGCGTGTGGCGCCGGTGGTCAAGCCGGTCGAGGCTGGAGTCGAGCGCCTGCAAGTCGAGCAGGCGGGCCTGGCTTGCGGGGTCGGCGTTCAGTGCGGGTCCTTTCGTGTTTCTGCGTCCACCCGGGCGACCCATGGATCGGTGGGCACCCTCGAAACGTCTGTGCTCACCGTAGTGCCGTGCTGCGCGAGAGCCGCGCGCAAGGCATCGGCGGCCGCGCCCAGCCAAGGCCATTCGGTGGCCCAATGCGGCATATCGACGACCGCGCAACCGCCGTCAGCGAGGTGTTCGGAAACAAGGTGGTGCCGTAGATCAGCAGTGACAAACACATCCGAGCCGGCCGCCGATGCCTGGCGCAAGTAGTCATCGCCAGCCCCACCGCACACTGCGACCCGACGAACAACGGCGTCCAAGTCGCCCGCGACCCGGCCACCTCCCGCAGTCGATGGCAATGCCGAGCCGACGACGATCGCGAATTCTCGCAGCGTTGTCGGGGTCGGCAGTTCGCCAACGCGACCGGTCCCGGTGTCGCCCGGCCACGACGCCAACTCGAACACGTCGAAGGCCGGCTCCTCATAGGGGTGAGCAGTTCGCAGTGCCTGAATGACCTCGGTACGTGCCGCCCTCGGCAACACCATCTCGATGCGGATCTCGTCGACCCGCGTCACATCGCCGACTGTGCCGATAGTCGGTCTCGCACCAGGCAACGGTCGAAACGTACCGACACCGATCGCTGTCCACGCGCAGCGTGCGTAGTCGCCGATCTCGCCCGCGCCGGCCGCTGCCAGGGCGTCGAGCAGCTTCTCGGCATTGGCCTCGGGGACGAACGTGACCACCTTGTCGAGCGGCGGGGCCGGCAACGGCTCGAGGGGGCGGGTATCGACGAGCCCAAGCGTTGAGGCAAGTGCGTCGGAGACTCCAGGATTCGCGTGGTCGGCGTTGGTGTGCGCGACGTGCAATCCGATGCCGGCCCGGATCAGCCGGTGCACCGACCGGCCCTTCCCGTTCGTCGCCGCGACTGACGACGTGCCGTGCAAGAACAGTGGATGGTGAGTGACCAGCAGGTCAGCGCCCAGCTCAAGAGCCTCGTCGACCACGACCTCGACGGGGTCGACTGCGAACAGCACCCGTCGCACAGGTTGCGCCGGATCGCCACACACCAGCCCCACGGCGTCCCACGACGCGGCGAGTGACGGCGGGTACAGGGCGTCCATGATCGCGACGACGTCGGCGAGCGTGGTTCCGGGCACGGTTCAGGTTAACCGTTGAGATTTGGTCGCGGCCCGGACGCCGAAGCGTCCGGGCCACTCGACGCCCGGCCCGGGGTGAGCGGATGCGACGCCGTATTCAGTGGACGTTCGACCCGCCGCAGAAGTTGCACGGCCACCAAACGAGCGGTTAGGAGCGGCGGTCGGGAGCGGGCACGCCGTTCACTCGGCCGCTGAGAATCCGCCGCAGGTCGCTGATCTGCGCAGGACTACCACCGAAGCCGACCCGATCCATCTCACAGCTGATGAACGAGCAGTTCCGGACGGCGGTCACACCGACGAACGCCACCTGCGACATGTTCACCCAGAGAATCGATTCAAGATCGGGCGCGTTGAAGCCACAGCCCTCGATCTGGATGCTGCCGGTCGGATCGAGCCACAGCAAAACAGGCCCGCTGACCTTGCAGCGTCGAAACGTATAACCCTCGAGGACCGGCGCCGCCGTCGAATCGACCAGCTCATGGAGCCGGACGATCCTGTCTTCGTAGGTCTTGTGGTTGGTCAAAGTCATATCAGCGCGTCCCCCACGGACGTGTCGTCCTGCTCAAAACTTTCCCCACTGCCGATTCCCCGTCGGTCCTCAAGACCCTAGAGGGCAACGCGCGCGCGCGACTACCACCAACTATCGGGTGAAAGCAGGGCGAATCCGGGCAGGCGCGCGGCTTTTACGTGGCGGTATTAAAGATTCGAGGGGACGACGAGGGGTGCGGCCGTGGCGTTGCTGACCTCGTCAGCGGTGACGCCTGGGGCCGTCTCGACGAGCACCAAACCATCCGGCGTGACGTCGATAACCGCCAGGTCAGTGATGATGCGATCGACGCAACCGCGACCGGTCAGTGGCAACGTGCACTGCTCCATGAGCTTCGAGCTGCCGTCCCTCGCGCGGTGTTCCATCATCACGATGACGCGCTTTGCACCATGGACGAGATCCATTGCGCCGCCCATACCCTTGACCATCTTGCCGGGGATCATCCAGTTGGCGAGATCACCCCGTGCACTCACTTGCATCGCACCGAGAACTGCAACGTCGATGTGTCCGCCGCGGATCATGCCGAATGACGCTGCGGAATCGAAGAAGCTCGCACCGGGCAGCACTGTGACAGTTTCCTTACCCGCATTGATGAGGTCTGGATCGACATTGTCAGGGGTCGGATACGGCCCGGTGCCGAGAATTCCGTTCTCGCTTTGCAGAACGACGGTGACTCCGGCCGGCAGATAGTTCGACACGAGGGTCGGCATGCCGATGCCGAGGTTCACGTACTGACCGTCATGAAGTTCGGTCGCGACCCTCGCCGCAAGCCCATCGCGATCGAACGCCATCACGCACTCTTCTCAGTAGTGGTGCGGCGCTCGATGTTCTTCACGACGTCGGGCGTATGCACGACCCGCTGCACGAAGATACCTGGGGTGTCGACCTCGTCGGCGTCGATCTCGCCGGGCTCAAGAAGTAGCTCGACTTCAGCGATCGTCACGCGTCCTGCTGTTGCACACAGCGGATTGAAGTTGCGCGCAGTCTTTCGATACACGAGGTTGCCGTGCCGATCGCCTTTCCATGCGTGCACCAATGCAAAGTCGGTGACGATGCCGCGCTCAAGCACGTAGCTCTTGCCGTCGAATTCGCGCACCTCTTTCGGTTCGCTCAGTACCGCGATCGTGCCGTCAGGGTGATAACGGCGCGGGATGCCGCCGTCCGCTACCTGAGTGCCGATACCCGACGGCGTGAAGAAAGCGGGGATGCCTGCACCGCCAGCACGCAGCCGTTCAGCCAACGTTCCTTGTGGACTGAACTCGACCTCGAGCGCGCCCGTGAGGTACTGCCGCTCGTACTCCTGGTTCTCCCCGACATACGAGCCGGTGTGCCGGCGAATCCGGTGCGCCTCGAGCAGGACGCCGAGCCCGAGACCGTCGACACCGCAGTTGTTACTCACCGTCTCCAGGTTCGTCGCGCCCTGTTCCAACAGCGCGTCGATCAGCACCGACGGAACGCCACAGAGGCCGAATCCGCCGATCGCGATCGACGCGCCATCGAAGACATCGACAACGGCGTCCTTAGCCGAAGGCACAACCTTGTCCATGCGCCCCTCCGCTTACCAACAGACCGTCCGGGCACTACCGCGCCGTCCGAACCAATCGCCGTCCGGAAATTCTAGGACTCGACGAGGATCACCAGGGTCTCAGGCAGCACGCCGTCGTGCGCCATCGCCTCGCCCATTGCCGGGTCTTCCTGCATCGCGGTCATGAGTGCGTCCAGGTCGGCGACGTCCATGATGATCCCCACCTGGTTCGGGTTCTGCGGGTCGACAAAGGTGCGGATGTTGGTAATCCCGAGTGGTCCGAACACTTCTTCGCGCTTGGTCGAGGCCAGCCAGTGGTCCTTGTCTTTCACGTTGTGGTGGGCGAGCACTGTAGGCATGTCGACTCCTCGCGTCGTGGGTCCGGCATCATAGGCGGGCCTGTTTCGCGGATCGTAGGCCCTAGCTCGTCGTGGCGAACAGATCAATCCCATGGGCAGTCGCGTGGGCAACGAGAACGCGGCTGACCAGCGCGCTCAGTGCCTTGCGCTCAACGCTTGGGAGGGTGGCCACGATCGCCGCGACGTCGGCCTCGAAGCTCGTCGCAACGTCCGCCACGTGTGCGCGACCGGCGTCTGTGAGGCTCACCTGCACCGCACGCCCGTCTGTCCTTGACGGAACGCGTCGGACTAGGCCGCGTCGTTCAGCTCGAGCGACCAGTCCGGTGATGCTCGACTTGTCCAGGTCGAGGAGTCTCGCGAGCTCGTTCATGGTCGGGTTGCGATCACGAAGGACGCCGAGTAAGCGGGTCTGGATCATCGACAGCCCGTGTTCGCTCGCTCGTCGCTCGAGGGTGCCTTGGATCAAGAACGACAGCTGAGCAAGAGCGTCGACCATGCTCAACTCGCTCGCCACGACTGCCGGTTTGCGCGCCATAGGATCAGCCTAGTTGTTTTAGTACGTGACACCAACTACATTGGTACGTGGCACCAACTAGTTCTGCACCGAGGGAATGCCCATGAATATGAATGCAGCTGTGGTGACGTCGTTCGACGAGCCGCCGAACTACCGCGAGTTCGAGGTCCCGCAGCCGGCGAGCGACGACGAGATCGTCGTTGACGTGTTGGCCGTCGGACTGCATCCCCGCGTGCGGACCGGAGCGCGCGGCGCGCACTACAGCAGTAGCGGCACGTTGCCCATGATTCCCGGCATTGACGGCGTCGGCCGACGAGCCGATGGAAAGCTGATCTATTTCGTGGCAGGTAGCGACGTGATTGGAACGATGGCCGACAAGGCCATCGTCGATATGCGTCGAGCAATCGAGCTGCCCGACGACGTTCACGTCCTGAAGGTTGCGGCCGCCATGAACCCGGCGATGTCGTCGTGGGTTGCCTTGCGCCGCCGCGTTCCGATCCAGTCAGGACAGAGCGTGCTCGTACTCGGCGCTACCGGCAACGCGGGAACGATGGCGGTACAAGTAGCGAGGCGGCTTGGTGCCGGCCGCGTGGTCGGAGCGGGGCGTGACCTCAGTCGATTGGAGGCGCTTACATCCGTCGGCGCCGACGACATCGTTCAGTTGACGGACGACGCTTCTGCGACCGCACGCGCACTTGCCGCAACGGCCGCCGACGTCGACATCGTGATCGACTACCTGTGGGGCCAGCCCGCGCACCAGGCCATGACGGCCATGCTCACGGCACGCAGAGACCGAAGCCACGCCTTGAACTGGATTCAGATAGGTGCTGTAGCTGGCCCGACCATGGAACTTCCGTCCGTGCTGTTGCGTTCAGCTAACCTGCGCATTCAAGGCAACGGCCAAGGCGCAGTGTCGACGAGGACTTACCTCGCCGAGTTACCGTCCCTGGTTGACGAAATTGATGCGGGCACAGTCGCCGTCACCGCGAACGGCGCACCTCTTGCCGACGTCCAAAGGATTTGGGGAGAGAACGACAAGCCCGGGCAGCGATCCGTTCTCGTCCCGTAGCTAACGACGACGTTTGAACACTGATGGCCGCACGCGGTGCGGCACAACGGACTGCTTGGCGCGTACCGCACGACGTACCGCGCGCGGTGTCAGCAGGTGGCGGACGGTGCGAGTCACTAAGCCCATGGCGTCACGTTATGCCGAACGCGTGCTCGCACGCGGGGTCCTGTCCCACATGCGAGCACGCGTTCCGCAAACCCTTAATAGACCTCTCGATGTTCAACGACCTGCTGTGTCGTCACACCCGACGGCGCGGTGGCGACGGGCACCTGCGCAACGGGGGCTGCAGCACCAGGAGCTGCAGCAACAGGAGCGTCGGTAGTGACCGTCCGCTCAGAGGCGACGCCGGTGACGCCCCTGCGTGGCGCAAAGATCGTCAGGGTGGCAGCAAGGCCAATGACGCCAGCGACTATCAAGATAACGCCGATGGTGTGGATGTTGAAGCCAGTCGCAGTCTTGTGCACCGCGAATAACAGAACTGCACCTACGGCCATGAGAAAGACCGAGAAGCCGATCCGCATGAGGACTCCCCAATGAATGGCTGCGTCGCAGCCGAGCAAATCGGGGTTACCCGGCGCATCCGCAGCCGAAACGCGGCAGTCGGGTTACAGCGCCTGACCTCGCTACGTCACGCGGCCGCGTCGGAGTAGAGCTCTGCGGCTTGCTGGTAGATGTTGCGCCCGGCTGGTGCGGTGCGCTCGCTCGATTGCGATCCAGCGGTCCGTACTTGGGTTGTGTCGTCGCCTTCGGGGAACTTCCACATCACCCACGCTGGCAGGCCCGCCGCGAGCGAAACCATGACGACGCCGAGGGCCGTGGTCATCAGGATCCAGTTCATATTTCCGACGCCGCTGCTTGCCGTCAGGTACCGGCGCCGTCTCACCTCCTGCGATGACGATCGCGGACCAACCTGGATGTCGGCCGACGAAAGCCTGACCGCCTTCTTGGAGTCTCGCGCGAAGGTCCACGCACACCTGTGGGCGCGGCAGGGGTCGAACCTGCGACCGCCCGGGTGTAAGCCGGGTGCTCTTCCGCTGAGCTACGCGCCCGCGGCTGCCGACGGACAAGCAGCGCGCCGGTCAGCCTACCGATGCCGCGCCTGGAGCGCAGTCCAGCGAGGGTGCCGGCCCCACAACCCCCATGATCGCCGCCTTATGTCCCAACTCGGTTGAGCCGAAACAGAGGAGGACGAAGGTGCACACCAGGACACGCCTGGACTGATGGTGCGCGTCAACGGACGGGGAGGACGCGTTGACGACCGGCTGCCCGGGCTGTGGCAAACAGATCGCGACGCCGGCCCAGACCTGCGGTCACTGTGGGCTGCGCCTCCTCGGAGCGGACGCCGCCCGTCTGTGGCAGATCGACGCGACGCTTGCTGCACTGAACGCCGAGCGCGGCCAGCTGCTTAGCGAACTTCGGCAGCCGGCGCGTGCCACAGCGGCCGCCGGATGGGCCTGGCCGACGGAGCCGTTCCAGCCCGCGCCCTATCCACGACCCGACGTCGAGAACCCATTCGCCCGCACTCCAAGACCGCCCCGCCGCGAGGTATCACCGCAGCAACTGCTGCTTGGCCTCGGCGCCGCGGTGCTCTTGATGGCTTCGATCGTGTTCGTCGCTGTCGCATGGAACGATCTCGGTCTCGTCGTACAAGCCGTCGTCATGCTTGCAGTCACCGGCGGGACGACGTGGGCCTCTGCAGTCGCGGTACAGCGGCGTCTTAAGACGACGGCAGAAACACTCGGCGTGGTTGCGAGCGGATTGGTGGCTATCGACTGCTCGGCATTCTGGAGACTCGACGCCCTTCACGTGCAGCACATGTCTCTCGCCGCGTACACGGCGGTCAGCGCGCTAGTTGCCACGCTGCTATTGGCGGCCGCCAGCCGATTGATCCCTGAGGTGAAGGCGTTCGGGATTGTCGGCGTGCTTTCGGCCCAGGTACCGGTCGTCTCGGTCGTGATCGCCGTCGCGACCCACGGCCATGAGCTACCAGTCCTGCTAGCAGCCGCTGTTGTCGGGATGTCAGCGGTCGATCGGGCTTTCGCGCGGCGACTTCCTGAGCTGGCAAGGGTCACCGCTCGCGGCTTCGCGATCGGCGGCTGGATAGCCGGCGCAACGGTTGCCACATTTATCGCCATCTCCTCGGACGGGATCAGTCCGAGGATCGGCATGGTCGTGCTCGCTGTTGCAGCCATCTCCGCACTTCCACCGCTGTCTCGAGACGTGCCTGCGAAGCTCCGAGTCTTTGTGACCGCCACCGCGGTGTTTGCGGTGGTACTCGACGCGCGGCTCGCCGCCGCAGTAGTTGGTGGTGACACCGCCATGTGCGTGCTCGGTGTGGTCGGCGGCGCGCTCATCGCCATCCAGTCGAAGATGCGCACCGTCGATCGTTGGCTGCTCGCCGCCGGCATCGGCACCGTTGTCTTGAACGGCCGCGCCATCGCGACCGCGCACCCTCACCCGCTGTCGTGGATCGTCATCGCTGCGGCCGGACTCGGCTTCCTGGCTCGCGGGATTCGTGTACCCGCCGACCGTCGATGGACCACACCCGCAGGCGCAGCGAGCCTTGCCCTAGCCGCAGCGACCGCGGCAACTGCATGGCATGTATCGCCAACGACCGTCGGAGCTGTACTTGTGCTCGCAGGCAACTGCGTGCTTGGTGCAGCCGCTCTACGGCGACGCCAGCCTGAGGAGTTTGGCCTGGTAGCGGTCGCGTGGATCGCGACGCTCGCAGGCATCGCCGTCATGGCTGCGCAGATCCCTCACGACAACATGCCCTTCGTCGCAGGCGCGCTCGCGCTAACTGGTAGTGCCTGGTTGATGTTCGCCGCCTTGCCCGAGCGCACTGTCCTTGTCGCACCTGCGCTCGTCACCTTGGCGGTTGCGCAGTTGTGTCAGCTTGCCGATGCCCGAGTGCGGCCGGTCGAACTCTTTACCGTTGGTCTTGCCGTCCTCGTGGTGGCGGCGAGCAGGGCGCATCTCGGCAACGCTCGCCGCGTCGTCGGCGTCGCCGGCGTTGCATTCGGGCTCTTACCGTCGGCGCTAGTCAGCGCGGTCGAACCCGGGCTGGTCAGGCCCGTGACGACTGCTGCGATCGGCATCATCGCGCTCTGGTTCGCCATGGAACGGACCGAGCGTGCGCTGATGGCCAGCTGCGGAGCCGCCTTCTGTCTGGTCGGCGGCGGCCTCGTACACCAGCGTCACTACGCAGCGTTGGCGGTGGTGCTCGGCGTTCTTTGTGTGCTCGTGGCCGTGCGCGAGAAACTTGGCACCAAGTTCGACCACCGCGAAGTACCTGTGTCGGCGTTGTTGGCGACCGCGGCCTTCGGTGCTGCGTTCGCGGCCGCACGCTTCAGCGCGGGCGAGGCCAGCATCTGCTTCGCCGTGCTCGCGGCGCTGTGGAGCGGTCTGGCAATGGTGTGGGCGGGCAAGCCGGAACGCCGCGAATTGCTCGCAGTCTCGGTGACCACCGCTGGCGCGGGAATCGGCGTCGGCCTAACCGACGCCACGTCGAGCTTGTTGTCGGTCACGCTTGCGATCACCGGCGCGACCTGGCTCGCACTCGCCTGGCGGCGTAACGAGTTCGGCTGGACGCTGGGTGGCGTCGGAGCTCTGGCGGCCGCGTGGTCGGTGCGGCTCGCCACCCTCGGCGTGCACGTGCCCGAGGCATACACGCTGCCGGTTGCAGTGCTGCTGCTCGGCGTGGGACTCGTTTATCTTCGGCAGCAATCCGCAGCCTCATCGTGGCTCGTGGTCGGTCCGGCCCTGCTCGTCGGTCTCGTGCCGTCAACGACGATCGCCGTGTTCGACGAACACCCGCTGCGCCCGATGCTCGTCCTCGTCTCCAGCGGTCTTCTCACCATCGTGGGCCTGCGGCTTCGGTGGCAGGCACTCATCGCTCCGGCCGCATCGTGTCTTTGTGCTGTCGCCCTCGCTCAACTTGAGCCGTATGCGGTTGGCGCACCCCGCTGGCTCACCCTCGCGATCGTTGGCGTCCTACTGATCGCCACCGGCGCGCGATACGAACGGCGGCTCAAGGACGCCCGTTCCGTACGTGCGTGGCTCGTCGGTCTGCGCTAGTACCGATCAGCGCAGTTCGGCCAGCACCCGGCGGTACTCCTGCGCATCGCGGGCGTCCGGGATGTCACGCACGACCGACCAGCGCACGATCCCGGAGCGGTCGATGACGAACGTCCCGCGCACCGCCGCGCCTTTCACGTCGTCGAACACGCCGTAGCGACGCGCCACCTCGCCGTGTGGCCAGAAATCGGCGAGCAGCGGGAACTCGAAACCCTCACGCTCGGCGAACTGCCGCTGCACGTACTTCGAGTCGATCGAGATCGCCAACAGCTGTGCGTCGTCCTTCTGGAACGACGCGAGGTCATCGCGCAAGACGCAGAGCTCGCCTGTGCATGTCCGTGAGAACGACCAGGGGTAGAAGACGAGAAGGACGTTGCGCGCGCCCTGAAACGACGAAAGCCGGACCGGAGTGCCGTGTTGATCGACGAGTTCGAAATCCGGAGCGACCGTGCCCACCGCCGGCAACCTGCCGTCCGCCACGAAACCGTCCGGCGATGAACCCAACGACGAGCTCAACGCTTGCGAGAACTCTTCGGCGCGACGAGGCGTGCACCCGACCAGTCGGGACCCGCGCTGATCGAACTGGTTTGGCTGAGGCCAGCGGTCGGGGCGGCTTCGGTGACGTCACTGGGCTCAATGTGACCCGCGCGGCCCGCCTTCGGGGAGAGCAGCCAGATCGTGCCGCCGTCGGCCAGTGAGGTCAGCGCATCAACGAGCGCGTCGACCAGGTCGCCATCGTCCTCGCGCCACCAGAGGACCACGGCGTCGATGACGTCGTCGTAATCCTCGTCGACAAGCTCGCTGCCGATCGTCTTCTCGATCGAGGCACGCAGGTCCTCGTCGCTGTCGTCGTCGTAGCCGATCTCCTGGACCACCTGCCCCGCCTGGAAGCCGAGCTTCTCCGCCCGGCTACGTCCAGCCTCCGCGTGGTCCGCGGTCGCGCTCACGAAGATCCTCCCCTGCCCGTTAACAAGCTGCGTTGTCGTGCTGTTGACACCGTGACGGGCGCCAACCTATCGGGCCCGTGGCAGGGCTCGGTCGATGTAGTCCAACGCACCAGGGCCGTGTGCGCAAGTGCTGGTCTGTAAACAACAGATGCCGTGAGCGGCAAACCGCAGCGCTGGAGACCCGAACGGAGGGGTGATGAGACAATCGACAGGCGCGTCCAAGGCAGCTCGAGCGTGAGGATTCCCGTGGCCGAGGTAGGTAAAGCAGGAGACCGTCCCCCGGTCATCAGCGACGGTTTGCCGAGCCAACTGCCTGACATCGATCCCGAAGAGACGTCTGAGTGGCTCGAGTCGCTCGACGCCGTCGTCGCCGCCCAGGGCAAGACGCGGGCCCGCTACCTGATGCTGAAGCTGCTCGAACGCGCCCGCGAGAAGCAGGTCGGCGTCCCTGGCCTGCGCAGCACCGACTACATCAACACGATCCCGCCCGAGGCAGAGCCCTGGTTCCCCGGCGACGAGCGGCTCGAGAAGCAGATTTGCCGCGCCGTGCGCTGGAACGCGGCCGTCATGGTCTCGCGCGCGAACCGCCCCGAGCTCGGCGTCGGCGGGCACATCGCGACCTACGCCTCAGCTGCGAGCCTCTACGAGGTCGGCTTCAACCACTTTTTCAAGGGCAAGAACGGCACCGATGACGCGGGCAACCCGTCGTCTGGCGGCACTACTCCTGGGTCTGGCGACCAAGTCTTCTTCCAGGGCCACGCTTCCCCCGGCATCTACGCCCGCGCGTTCCTCGAAGGCCGACTGAGCGAAGCGCAGCTCGACGGCTTCCGCCAAGAGGTCAGCAACCACGGCCTGCCGAGCTACCCGCACCCGCGGCTGATGCCGGACTTCTGGGAGTTCCCCACCGTCTCCATGGGCCTTGGTCCGCTCGACTCGATCTATCAAGCCCGCTTCAACCGCTACCTGCATGCACGCGGCATCGCGGACACGTCCGAATCGCACGTCTGGGCGTTCCTCGGCGACGGCGAGATGGACGAGCCCGAATCGCTCGGCGCGATCGGTGTAGCTGCGCGCGAGGAGCTCGACAACCTGACGTTCGTCATCAACTGCAACCTGCAGCGACTCGACGGCCCGGTGCGTGGCAACGGCAAAATCATCCAAGAACTCGAGGCCTACTTCCGTGGCGGCGGCTGGAACGTCATCAAGGTGATCTGGGGCGGTGACTGGGATCGCCTGTTCGCCAAGGACGTCGACGGCGCACTCGTCAACAAACTCAACGCGACCCCCGACGGCCAGCTGCAGACCTACTCCGTCGAATCCGCGCAGTACATCCGCGACCACTTCTTTGGCGACGACCCGCGGCTGCGCAAAATGATCGAAGGCATGTCGGACGCCGATTTGCGCCGTCTGTCGCGGGGCGGCCACGACTATCGCAAGGTCTACGCGGCGTTCGCCGCGGCGCGCGCACACGTCGGCCAGCCGACCGTCATCTTGGCGCACACCATCAAAGGCTGGACGTTGAACAGCCTGCAGGGTCGCAACGCGACTCACCAGATGAAGAAGCTCACCAAGACCGACCTCAAGGAATTCCGCGACCGGCTGCATCTGCCGATTACCGACGCTGCCCTCGAGGCAGACCTGCCGCCCTACTACCACCCAGGCATGGAGTCAGAAGAGATCCAGTACATGCTCGAACGGCGGCGTGCGTTGGGTGGCTCATTGCCATCGCGCGTCAACCGCGCGAAGCCGCTGACGTTGCCCGGCGACAAGGTTTATGCCGAACTGCAGCAGGGGTCTGGCAAGCAGAAAGTCGCGACCACGATGGGATTTGTGCGGCTACTGAAGGACCTCATGAAGGAAGACGGTCTCGGCGAACGCATCGTCCCGATCATCCCCGACGAGGCACGCACGTTCGGAATGGATTCGCTCTTCCCGACCGCGAAGATCTACTCACCGCACGGACAGCAATACGACGCGGTCGACCGCGATCTCGTACTGTCATACAAAGAGTCGACGACCGGCCAGTTGCTGCACGAGGGCATCACCGAAGCGGGCGCGATGGGCTCGTTCATCGCGGCCGGCTCGGCGTATGCGACGCACGGCCAGTACATGGTGCCGGTGTACATCTTCTATTCAATGTTCGGATTCCAGCGCACCGGCGACCAGATCTGGGCGGCTGCCGACCAGATGTGTCGGGGCTTCCTGCTCGGCGCTACTGCCGGTCGCACGACATTGACGGGTGAAGGTCTCCAGCACAACGACGGTCATTCACCCTTGCTCGCGTCGACCAACCCGGCTGTCGTGTACTACGACCCGGCGTTCGCCTACGAGATCGGCCACATCGTGCGTTCGGGTTTGCAACGAATGTTCGGCACCGACGAAGAACACCCTGCGGGCGAAGACATTTTCTACTACATCACTATCTACAACGAGCCGATTCTGCAGCCGGCACAGCCCGAAAACCTTGACCTTGAAGGGTTGCTTGCCGGTCTGTATCACATCGCGAGCCCCCCGGCGTCCGTGCTCGAAGCACCTCGCGCCCAACTGCTCGCGTCAGGTGTCGCGGTGCCATGGGCACTGGAAGCGCAGCGACTGCTGGCGGAAGACTGGAACGTCGGAGCCGACGTCTGGTCAGCAACCAGCTGGACCGAGTTGCGTCGCGAAGCGCTCGCCTGCGACACGTTCAATCTTCTTCATCCGGACGCCGACCAGCTGGTGCCGTACGTCACGCGCAAGCTCGCGGGTCGTGCGGGTCCGGTGGTCGCGGTCACCGATTACATGCGCGCGGTGCCCGACCAGATCGCACGTTGGGTGCCGACCGATTACGCATCACTTGGCACCGACGGATTCGGCTTCTCCGACACCCGCGCCGCAACCCGCCGCTTCTTCCACGTCGACGCGCCATCGATGGTGCTGCAGACGCTGCACGAGCTGGCCAGGCGCGGCGAGATCGCGACCGACACCCCGGGAAAAGCAGCGGCGCAATACGGCCTCCTCTAAGCCTTGGTCATCAACGCGCGTTCTACCGCGCGCTGATGACCAAAGCTAGTCGGCGTCGCTGGGACATCAGGCCAGAACCCACGCGAGCACTTCGGCCTCCGCATTGGCATCTACCCGCACATCAACCGCACCGGCAATGCGCACCGCGTCCTCGCTGAGTAGTTGCACTTGTTCTGTGTCAGCAGTGAGCGTCACAGCGCCGCGCGCCACAAAGACGTGCAGCAGCGCGGACGTCGGGATGGTGGCCGCCGCGCCGGCCGGCAGCCGCGCCACATAGAAGGTCGCGTTCGCGCGGATCGTCACGGCCGCCGGCTGGGTGCCCGACGCGACCGCAACGAACGCACCATCCTCAAGCAGCGACGACACGTCAGCGGTGGAATAGGACGGCAACCCCTCGGCGTCCGGTAAGAGCCACATTTGCACGTAGCGCGTTTCACCGGACCCACCAGACCCACCAGACCCACCAGACCGGGCGTTGATCTCGCTGTGACGGACGCCGGCTCCGGTGCTGAGGCGCCCGACCACGCCTGGATGCAGAATCGCCGACCCGCCAGTGCTGTCCGCATGTTGCAACGCGCCCGACACCACCCACGTCACGATTTCAAGACCGCGGTGCGGATGCTCGGGGAATCCGGCGCCGGGCGCGAGCACGTCGTCGTTGTGCGCCACGAGTTCACCGAAGCGGGTATTCGCCGGGTCATAGTGCGGGCCAAACGCAAAAGAGTGCCGCGACACGATGCCGTCGGCCCGAGTCTCTTGGCGATCCGCGGCCCGCCGCACCTCGATGCTCAAAGTCCTTCCCTCTGCATAAGGAGATCTTGCTGGACGAACCTCTAGACAACAGCCCGTTCTGCCGAGGAAGTGGAGACCAGACTCCGAGGAGGCCGCCGATGCCGTGGCGCCGTCAACGGGCTAGTCGATGGGTCAGTTCCCTCGACTTGCACCCGAACCTCGCTGAGATCCTGGGCGTCTTGAGCCAGCTCCCACACCTGACCGCGAGCGACTTGACCTCCCTCGCGCAAGGCTGGCGCGACACGAGCTTCTTGCACGTCGCTCGTGCACACGCGCTCGGTCCGGACACCCCGCTCGTGCTCGAGGTGCTGGCCAAGTTCGAGCATCTTGATCGGGTCTTTCGCGAGGAGCTGTCGCACGACTTCCTGAGCGACGATGGCTCGGCAACCGCGGTCAAGCCGCAGGTCGTTAAGCACGCGCGGCACGCCGTTCGCGACGCGATTGCCGCGGTTTATGCGCGACCGATACTGAGCCGCGCCGAATACTCGGCACTCATCCGCCCTTGGCAGCGGGCGTTCTCTACGCAGTAGCCAGACCGCTACGCAGTAGCCAGACCTAGCAGTTCATCCGATGCGGCACACTTGTCGGCCGTGACGCCTCGCTTTCCCAACGCCGCCGCGCAGGCTGCGTCGACAGCAGCACGGGCACGGTCGGACACAGCGCGCGAACTCGACCGGGCTACCGGTGACCTCGCCCGCGCGGCCATCGCCCGCATGGACGAGACGCTCCCGTGGTACCGCGCGATGCCGGCGGAGCAGCGGTCATGGGTCGGCCTCGTCGCGCAAGCCGGCATCGCGGCCTTTGTCGAGTGGTACCGGCATCCTGACCAACGCCGGGCGATCACTGGGGAGATCTTCGGGACGGCGCCGCGCGAGCTCGCCCGGACAGTGAGCCTGCAGCAGACCGTCGAGATGGTCCGCATCACGATCGGCGTCGTCGAGGAAGCTGCCGAGACGATCGCGGCGCCCGCGAACTCGAGCGACCTGCGCGAGGCCGTGCTCGTCTACGCCCGCGAAGTCGCGTTCGCCGCCGCGCAGGTCTACGCGCAGGCCGCCGAAGCCCGCGGAGCGTGGGACGCCCGCCTCGAAGCGATGGTCGTCGACGCGTTGATGCGCGGCGAGGCCGACGAGGCCCTACGATCGCGCGCCGCGGCACTCGGCTGGGGCTCACCAGACTCGGTCACGGTCGTCATCGGTACGCCGCCAGACGACGAGCCCGAGGCAGTTGTCGACGGGGTGCGACGTGCGGCGCGTTACGCCGGCCTCGACGTCCTTGTGGCCGTACAAGGCGATCGACTCGTCGCGGTTCTCGGCGGTGCGCCGGACCCTCTGCGTGCGTCGCGCGCGCTGCTGGCCCAGTTCGGCCCTGGCCCGATCGTGATCGGACCGCCGGTGCCCGATCTCATGTCGGCGGCCCGTTCTGCGCAGGCAGCCGTGGCCGGACTCGTGGCGTCGAAGGCATGGCCGACCGCGCCGAGACCGGTGCTCGCGAGCGACCTGTTGCCCGAGCGAGCGATCGACGGCGACCCCGCCGCCCGCCAACAACTGATCGACGCCATCTACCTGCCACTGGTCGCTGCCGGCGGTGGATTGCTCGAGACCGTGACCGCCTACCTCGCCCACGCAGGGTCGTTGGAGGCCACCGCCCGGACCCTGTACGTTCACCCGAACACCGTGCGGTACCGACTGCGGAGAGCTGCCGACGTCACGGGGCTCGCCGCGACCGAACCACGCGAAGGCTTCGCGCTGCAGATCGCGATCGTGCTGGGTCGACTGGTCGGAACGGCCAACTGACAGCAACTGTTGTAGGTTTTCTACAAAGTCCCTCCGGCGACTTGGTCTCGCCGGGTAACGACCAACCCGACCAGTTGCGGCAAGGTGGAAGCGTGCTGGCATTGCTTGCTCCCGGTCAGGGAGCTCAGGTTCCGGGATTTCTTGCTCCCTGGCTCGACCTGCCCGGCGTCACCGACGCGGTGACCTGGTGGTCAGCCGTCCTCGACCTCGATTTGGCCCGCCTCGGCACGAGCGCCGACGCCGACGAGATCAAAGACACCGCGGTCGCCCAGCCACTTCTGGTCGGTGCCGGACTCGCCGCGGCCTCAGTGCTCTTCCCTGATGGCCAGCCACAATTCGGCATCCCAGGCGAGCCCGCGGGTCGGTTCGCCAACACCTTCGATGACGTTGCCAGCAATGTCGGCGCGGTTGCCGGCCACAGCGTCGGCGAGATCACCGCGGCCGCACTGGCCGGCGTGCTGTCGCCTGAATCTGCCCTTGTTCTCGTGCGTGAGCGTGGTCGCGCGATGGCCAGCGCAGCTGCTGTCACCCCGACCGGCATGACCGCGATCCTTGGCGGCGACGCTGAAGGGGTGCTCGCGAAGCTAACCGAGCTTGGACTCACCGCCGCAAACGTGAACGCGGCCGGTCAGGTCGTCGCAGCCGGCACGCTCGACCAGCTCGCAGCCCTCGCCGCCGACCCACCCGAGGGCGCGCGGTTGCGGCCGCTCGCCGTCGCGGGCGCGTTCCACACCGCCCACATGGCGCCGGCCGTCGCCCGCCTCCGCCAACTCGCCAACGGCCTGCCGACATCCGAGCCCGGCACCCTGTTGTTGTCGAACGCCGATGGCAGCGTGATCCAGCACGGCCCAGAGTTCGTCGGCCGCCTCGTCGAGCAGGTCGCTGCCCCCGTGCGCTGGGACCGCTGCATGACGACACTGGGCGAACTCGGCGTCACCGCGGTCATCGAACTCCCACCGGCCGGCACGCTGGTCGGGTTGATCAGACGCGCACTGCCGGACGTCGAAACGCTGGCACTGAAGACTCCCGACGACCTCGACGCCGCGCGCGACCTCATCGAGAAGCACCGACACGCCATTGAGTACAGCGCGACCCCGGCGTGGCGGTTGCTGGTCGCTCCGCTCGCCGGCATTTTCGAAGCCACAGAAGCGAAAATCGGCGACAGCCTCGGGGCCGGCGCAGTCATTGGCAAGGTCGTGAGCAGGCGCGAAGCCCAAGAGGTAGTGGCGTCGCAGGGTGGCGTACTGGTCGAATGGCTCGTCGAGAACGGCGACCCGGTCTCCCCCGGCCAACCGCTCGCCCGCTTGCACCCCGACGTCTCGCGTCCGGATCTGGAGTCGGCATGAAGTTACAACCCGGTTCGCCAGGGGCTCGCATCGTCGCGATCGGTGAGCACCGCCCGACGCGCATCGTGACCAACGAAGAAATCTGTCGCAACATCGACTCGACCGACGCCTGGATTCGCGAGCGCAGCGGCATCATCACTCGCCGCTTTGCCGCACCCGACGAGACCGTCGTCGACATGGCGACCAGCGCCGCGAGCAAAGCACTCGCCGCGTCGGGCGTCGCTCCCGAAGACGTCGACCTGGTCTTGCTTGCGACCTGCACCCACCCCTACCAGACGCCGGGTGGATCGAGCGAAGTGCAAGACCGCCTCGGTGCGATCAACGCAGGCGCGATGGATATCAACGCTGCGTGCGCCGGATTTGCCTACGCACTTGCGGTCGCCAACGACGCGATTCGCGGCGGCAGTGCACGCCACGTTGTCGTGATCGGCTCGGAGAAGATGACCGACTTCATCGACCCGCACGACCGCGGCATGGCTTTCCTTTTCGGTGACGGAGCAGGTGCCGCTGTGGTCAGCGCGAGTCCGACCTCGGGCATCGGGCCAGTGGTATGGGGTAGCGACGGGTCACACGTGAAGACCATCACGCAGGAGCCGACGTACACCCAGATACAGCAAGCGCTGGCGAACGGCGAGTCGTTGCCGCCTGCAGCGCTGCGGATGGCCGGCCAGACCGTGTTCCGGTGGGCCGTCACCAAGATGGCGCCGGTCGCTCAGCGGGCGCTCGATGCCGCCGGAGTCAGCGTCGATGAGCTCGGCGCATTCGTGCCGCACCAAGCGAACCTGCGCATCGTCGAGTCGCTCGTGAAGTCGTTGAAGTTGCCCGACACGGTCGCGATCGGCCGCGATATGGAAACACAGGGCAACACGTCGTCCGCTTCAATTCCGTTGGCCTTGTCTGCGCTGCTCGAGCGCGGCGAGGTGCACAGTGGCCAGCCGGCTCTGTTCATTGGATTCGGCGCCGGCCTCACCTACGCTGCGCAAGTCGTCGAGGTCCCTTAACCTCGCGCGGTTCGCGTATCGATCAAACCCCCACGCGCCACACCCCAACCAAAGGAGCAGCACTCATGGCCCTGTCCCAGCAGGAGATCCTCGCCGGTCTCGCCGAGATCGTGAACGAGGTTGCTGGCATCCCGGCTTCCGACGTCCAGATGGAGAAGAGCTTCACCGACGACCTCGATGTCGACTCGTTGTCGATGGTCGAAGTCGTGGTCGCTGCCGAGGAGAAGTTCGGCGTTCGGATCCCAGACGACGACGTTAAGAACCTGAAGACCGTCGGCGACGCGGTTACTTACATCGAGAAGGCCGGCGTCACAGCCTGAGCAGTCCAAGCGTTGGCGGACGGCGAGCAGCTCCCTTATCGGAGACGTGCGGCGCCGTTCGTCGCCATGACACCCGACGATTGATCACTCCGTGCACCCGACGATCGATCACTCCGTGCCAGTAGAGGAGATGCAGTTCCCGTGAACGCCACAACCGAGCGCACACGCGTCGTTGTCACCGGTCTCGGTGCGACGACGCCGATCGGTGGCGACGTCGCCAGTACGTGGGCGGCGTTGCTGGCCGGCAAGTCCGGGGTCGGGGTTCTTACCGAGGACTGGGCGGCTGAACTCCCGGTCCGCATCGCGGCCCGCGTGGAGGTCGAACCCCTCGACGTTCTCGACCGTGTCGAGGCACGCACGCTCGACCGCTCGCAGCAGTTCGCCATCATCGCGGCGCGCGAAGCGTGGGCACAGGCCGGCAAGCCGGACGTCGAGAAAGAACGTCTCGGTGTTGTGTTCGCCTCCGGCATCGGCGGCGTCACGACGTTGCTAAACCAGTACGACGTGCTGCGCGAGAAGGGTCCCCGCCGGGTCTCGCCACACACGGTGCCGATGCTGATGCCGAACGGTCCGGCGGCGGCAGTCGGCCTCGATCTGCAAGCTCGGGCCGGCGTCCACACGCCGGTCAGCGCCTGCGCGTCGGGAGCCGAGGCCATCGCCTACGGCCTGGAAATGATCCGCACCGGGCGCGCCGATGTCGTCGTGTGCGGTGGCACCGAGGCTGCGATTCACCCGCTGCCACTTGCTGCATTCGCTGCGATGCGCGCGATGTCGACGCGCAACGACGAGCCACTTCGGGCGTCACGCCCTTACGACAAGGGCCGTGACGGATTCATCATGGGCGAGGGCGCCGGCGCGGTCGTGCTCGAGTCCGAAGAGCATGCCAAGGCGCGCGGCGCGAAGATCCTCGGCGAGATTGCGGGCGCGGGCATCTCGTCCGACGGTTACCACATCGCGGCGCCTGACCCCGAAGGTCGTGGCGTAGTGCGCGCATTGCGTGCGGCTCTCGAATCGGCCAACCTCACGCCGTCCGACATCACGCACATCAACGCGCACGCAACCTCGACGCCCGCGGGCGACGTCGCCGAAGCGAAGGCGATTCGCGAGGTGTTCGGATCCGCGGCCGACACGGTAGTCGTCAGTGCACCGAAGTCGACGTTCGGCCACCTGCTGGGTGCAGCCGGCGCCGTCGAAGCCATCGCCACCCTGCTGTCAGTGACGCAGCACATCGTGCCGCCCACGTTGAACCTCGATGACCGCGACGACGACGTCGACCTCGATGTCGTGACCGTTGATCCACGTCCGTTGCGCGAAGGTCCGGCCATCTCCAACGCGTTCGGGTTCGGCGGCCACAACGTGGTACTCGTCATCCAGCCGGCCTGACCCGATACCCCTCAGGAACGGACAACCTGTGACCACGACCTCGCCCGACGAAACCGCGCTCGACCCGCGCTCACCGCGTGCTCGGCTTACCGCGCTGTTTGACGACGGCACCCTCGACACGATTACGCCGGACGACGACAGCGGCGTGCTGGTCGGCGTCGGCCGGATGCTCGGCACGACCGCCGTCGCCTTTGCGTGTGACCCGACGATCCAGGGCGGCGCGATGGGCATCGCGGGATGTACCGCCATCGCGACGGCATACGACCGGGCGCTCCTCGACAGCGTCCCGATCGTGGGTTTGTGGCACTCAGGCGGCGCCCGATTGCGTGAAGGTGTCGAGAGTCTCGACGGGGTCGGGCGGGTGTTCGCGGCGATGACGCGCGCATCGGGCAAGGTGCCGCAGATCTCGGTCGTGCTCGGCCCAGCGGCCGGTGGTGCCGCCTACGGTCCGGCGCTCACCGACATCGTGATCATGGGTCCGGCCGGTCGCATCTTCGTCACCGGTCCCGACGTGGTGCGCAGCGTCACCGGCGAGGACGTCGACATGGAGCGTCTCGGCGGCGCCGAAGTGCACGGCCGTCGCAGCGGCGTCGTGCACATCGTGACCGACAGCGACGAGGACGCGTTCGAACGGGCCCGCGCGCTGACTGAACTCCTTGGTAACCAAGGGAAAATCGGTGATGCCGAGATTCTCGATACCAACCTCGAGTCGCTGCTACCCGAAGGCGCGAAGCGAGCGTACGACGTGCACCCGCTGATCAATGGCATTCTCGACGGCCCGGGCGTCGAACTGCACGCGAAGTGGGCGCCGAACATCGTTACCGTGCTCGGCCGCCTGGGTGGTCGCACAGTTGGTGTTGTTGCCAACAATCCATTGCGGCTCGGCGGTTGCCTCGACGCGACGAGCGCAGAAAAGGCGGCACGTTTCGTACGTACCTGCGACGCGTTCGGCGTCCCGCTGGTCGTCGTCGTCGACGTGCCCGGCTACCTGCCAGGACTCGGACAAGAGTGGGACGGCGTGGTGCGCCGCGGTGCGAAGCTGCTGCATGCTTTTGCTGAGGCAGTCGTGCCGCGGGTGACCCTGATCACCCGCAAGGCCTACGGCGGTGCCTACATCGCGATGAATTCGCGGTCGCTCGGTGCCACATTGGTCCTCGCGTGGCCCGGAGCCGAAGTGGCCGTCATGGGGTCAGTGGCCGCGGTCCGCATCTTGCACCGGCGCAAACTCGCCGAGGTCGGCGAAGCGTTGCGGCCTTCCCTCGAACTCGAGCTTGCCGCTGAGCACGAGAAGCTCGCGGGAAGCATCGACAAGGCGGTCGCCATCGGAGTCGTCGATCGCGTCGTGTCTCCGGCAGAAACCCGGACGACGATCGCGGAGGCCATAGCGGCCGCGCCGCAGCGGCGTGGATCGCACGGCAACATCCCGCTGTAGCTCGTCCTAGACCACCTGGTGCAACCAGCGAACGGGTGCGCCATCGCCGGCGTAACGGAACGGCTCAAGTTCGTCGTCCCAAGGCTCACCAAGCAACCGGCGGATGCTGTCGAGCGGACCTCGCCCCTCGGCGTCCGCATCGATCTTTGCGTTCGGTACATCGTTGGTCAGCAACTGTCCGGTAAGTAGCTGACGCAGCCGGTTCTCGGGGACCACAAGGTCACCGTTCGCCGACGTCATGGCGTGGAACAGACCGAGGCCTGGGGTGAAGGCAAAGCGCTCGCCATCACAACCGTCACTGGCATCTTCGGTGACCTCGAAGCGCAGTGGCCAACCGATCAGCGCGGATGCGAGTCGACTGCCACAACCGGGCGCGCCGATCCAGGGTGCCTCGGCACGCACGGAACCGGGCGACGCAGGTTGCGCCAGCCACTCGAAGCGGACAGGCGTCGACAACACGCCGGCTACGGCCCACTCGATGTGGGGCGTGACAGCCGGCGTGGCGCTGTGGACGTACAGGACGCCGCGTGTACTCACCGGAACCTCCGTCAGATGGACGAGATGCGCCTTCCCCGGCGTCCTCGTAGATCTGATCAGCTGTCCCAGTGGTCACATTCTGCCCCAGCCCGGGTCGGCGCGCCACTTCGACGCGGCTATGAGAGTGACGAAGTCCGCTCACGCAGCCAGACCGACACGTGGCTCGGCTGCATCGAATGATGGACGACGGCCACCAGGTCTTGCTGAACTCGATCAAGGTCGACAGCGTCGCGAAGCCCCGAACTGAAGGCGGCAACGGTCGCCTCCGCGTCGTAGTGCGCTCGGTTGAACCGGCGATCAACGATCCGTTGGGTGTAGCGCCGCAATGGTGTGAATAGTGCGGCCGCGGCTAGCGTCGAGGCCGCCACGCCAACCGGCGATGACAACGGCAGCGCTCGCGTGGTCAGCGCAATCAGGCCGATGTACACGCCAACGAGCAGACCAGTGACGATCGCATACGACAGCGTGCGGCTGATCAGCCGGTCGATCTCGAATAACCGGTACTTCAAGATCGCGATACCGACAAAGACCGGCAGCGCAGCGAGTGCGAGCGTGCCGAGAGCGTTAACGACCTGTGGATCGATAGGCGAGTTGTGCGTCGCTCCACTGAATTCGAAGAAACCGCCGACCACGAATATCGCGGCACCCGCCAGTAACCACTTGAGTTGCTGGCGCCGCTCGCCGGTCGACCCGCGATAGCTAATGATCTGCTTCGCCAACGAGCCGAATCCGCTGAGGAAGACCACCGGGAAGAACACGTTCTGGACCACTCCCCACCAGGTGTTAGCGCCCGTCGGGTGGGCAAGTTCGCTCAGGTCTCCAGACGTCGTGATGTGAATCGTGTGGGCGACAATTTCGTGGGCAGCAATGCCGAACGCTCCGACCACCCACAGCCCGGCAATCCCGAGGAAGGGCCACAAGATCCACCGCCATTGGCCAAGCGGAAGGCGCGCGTCGGGGAACAGGAGCAACGTCAGGACCGCGCAGACAATCGCCGGCGCCCAGGAGGGCTGCACCAGCACCGCGATCGGCCCGAAGAACATGTGGCCGTTGTGTCGGCGGTAGTCGAGCACGGTGTACATCGATGCGTCGGCCTGGACGACGAAAAACAGCGCAGTCGCGAGCAGGATCCAGCCCACCCCGTTGCGGGGCTGCCGACGAGTCACGACGAGTCCGACCAACGCAAACGGCAGACCGACGACGAGTGCCGACGAAAGGTCGCCGCCCGTAGATGCGTGGCGGGTAGCTCGGTCCAGCGGAATACCGAGCGCCAGCAGCGCGACAACGACCGCAAACAGGGCAGTCGCCACGGCCGGTGTCGCCAGCCGGGTCGGTGAGAATCGGCCGCTCATACCGGACTGCGCTCCCGTAGCCAGACCGACACATGGCTGGGCTGCACGCTGCGGCGTACGACGTCAATCAGATCGGTCTGGACGCTCGCCAGATCGACCTCATCCCGTAAGCCAGAGCTAAAGGCGGCAACGGTCGCCACGGCGTCATAGTGTGCCCGGTTGAATCGACGGTCGACGATCCGTTGCACCGACCGGCGCAATGGCGAGAACAACGCCGCCGCCGCAAGCGTCGAGGCTGCCACGCCAATCGGCGATGACAGCGGCAGCGCACGCGTGGTCAAAGCAATTAGGCCGACATACACGCCAACGAGCAACCCAGTGACGATCGCATACGAAAGCGTGCGACTGATGATCCGGTCGATCTCGAACAATCGATACTTCAAGATCGCGATCACGATACAGACCGGCAGCGCCAATAAGCCGAGGGTCGCGAGCGTGCCGATCACGTGCAAGACCGTCGTCGTCGAATTCGACCAGCCAACTGTTAGGACGCCGCTGGATATGAAGACTGCCCCGCCCGCAAGCAGCCACTTCAGCTGCAGTCGCCGCTCACCAGTCGACCGCCTAAAGCTGATGATCTGCTTGGCAATCGAGCCCAGCCCACACACCAGGATGACCGGGAAGAAGACATCCTCAACGATGCCCCACCACGCCGCGTCGCCGCTTGGGTGATCAAGCGATGCTAGGTCACCAGACGTTGTGATGTGCACGGTGTGGCTGACGATCGCGTGGGCGGCGATGCCGAACGCGCCGAGCACCCAGAGGACTGCTACACCGAGAAACGGCCAGAGCATCCAGCGCCACCGACCAAGTGGCAGTCGTGCGTCGGGAAACAAGAGCAGGGCGAGCACCATACAGACAATCGCCGGCGCCCACGAGGGCTGCACGATAACCGCAAGTGGCCCGAAAATTAGGTGGCCTCCGTGCTGGCGGTAGTCGAGAACGGTGTACAACGACGCGTCGCCCTCGACGACGAAGAAGAACCCTGCACCGAGCAGAATCCATCCGAGGGCATTGCTGGGCTGCCGGTAAGCAACGATGACGCCAACCAGCGAAAAGGGCAGGATCAAGACGAGGGGCGGCCCCAGGGAGCCAGCGTGGGTCAGGGCCCGGGCAATCGGAATGGCAAGAACCGCCAGCGCGAGCACCACCACGCCGAACGCGACCGCCATCGCCGGCGTCGCGAGCCGAATCTTGCCCCTCATAGTCGACAGGCTAGGGGCGGATCGTTCCGAGAACGCTACGAAGTGCGCCCTAGCCCGGCTGCTTGGCCGGGTCAGAGGAGTGCCCTGGGAAGAGCTTGCGCGACGGATCGATCACGATGGCAGCGTTGTTCACGGCCGTAGCCGCTTCGCCGAGCCCGACCGAGATCAGTCGCACTTTTCCCGGGTACTCGGTGATGTCGCCGGCCGCGAAGATGCGCGGCACGTTGGTGGCCATCGTCGTGTCGACCACGATGTGCCGCTGATGCAAATTCATGCCCCAGTTCATCAGCGGGCCGAGTTCGGCAATGAAGCCCAGAGCCGCCACAACTTCGTCGACCTCTAGCCGGTCGACGTCCCCGCTGTCGTGGTTGGTGATCTCGACGAACTCAACGCGCCCGTCACCGTGCATCGCACTCACTTGGTACGGCGTGCGAACCATCACCGACGAGGCATGCATCTTCTCGACCGACGCTTCGTGCGCGCGGAACTCGGGTCGGCGGTGAATGACGGTGACCGAGGCGCAGACCTCCTCGAGCATCAGCGCGTAGTCGACCGCGCTGTCGCCGCCACCGACGACGAGCACCCTCTTGTCGCGCAATGCGCTTGGGTCAGGGACGAAGTAGCGGACGCCGACGCCCTCGTACTCTTGGCCCGCCGGCAGCGGCCGGGGGGTGAAGATACCGATGCCTGCGGTGATCAAGATCGCCTTCGCATGAATGGTGTGCCCGGTGTCAGTGGTGACGACCAGCGATCCGTCATCGAGCGTCGTGAGCTGATCTGCTCCGTGACCAAGCAGAAAGGTCGGGTCATAGGTCTGCGCCTGGCGGAACAGGTCAGCCGCAAGCTCGCGGCCAAGGATCGCCGGGATGCCGCCGACGTCGTAGATCATCTTCTCCGGGTAAAGCGCCGCCAGCTGCCCGCCAGGCTCGGTGAGCGAGTCGACGACGACCACTGACAGGGCGCGGAAACCGGCGTAGTACGCGGCATACAGGCCGGCCGGGCCCGCACCAACGATGAGCAGGTCGACGTCGTACTCCTGCGCAGACCCCACGCTCACGAATTCCTCCAAGAGGTTGTGTCTGCACGTTAGTACGCCGCCCGCCTCACGTTGCGAAGGCACCCGCACCACACAGCCTGCGCATTTGTCGCGAACGCCCGACTCCGAGGGCGGTCGCCTCGTAGACTTCAGGGATGGCCCGCCGACCGTTACTTGCGCGCCGCGGCCTGGCAGTCGTTATTGTCATCGGCGCGGTGCTCGCGACCGCTGCCCTCGGCGTCCGATATGGGCACACCCGCACGCCGGGTCGACTCGACCGGCACCTTGACGCCGCGATCCAGCGCAGGGTGGGCGGCCACGAGCACCTCTTAGTGCGAGTGATCGATCTCGCTGACCCAGGCAGCGTCATCGTGATCTGCGCGTTGCTGTGCGCGTTGTTCCTGCTTTTGAACCGCACCCGGCTCGCGATACTCGCCGTGCTCGGCCCCGCGCTGGCTGGTGGGCTCGTCGACCTCGTGTTGAAGCCGCTGTTCGACCGGCACCTCGAGACGATGCTGTCGTTCCCGAGCGGGCACACGGCGGCCACCGCCTCTCTCGCCCTCGTCGTCATCTGCGCGATGGTCGGACCCGGCCGGTTGCAGTGGCCGTTGCTCTTGCGGTTGCTCATCACCCTGGCGGCGATCGCGTCCGTCCCGATCATTGCGATCGCGCTAGTCGCCGGCGGATACCACTACGCCACCGACACCATCGGCGGCTTACTCGTCGCGATCGCGTGCGTGCTGTCCGTCGCGTTGGTGATCGATGCGGTCGCGGGCCAGCCGGCGGGCTACCGTCCAGCGCACAAGGCGACGCCGAATGAAAGCTCACGGCCTGCCGATGCGATGCGGCCAAGAGTGAGAGCGTGACGAATCTCGCCGCGAGCGAGCGTGCAAGTCTCAGCGACCTCCTCGACCAGGTCGGCCCAGACGCGCCAACGCTGTGCGAGGGCTGGAACACCCGCGACTTGACCGCGCATCTCGTGCTACGTGAGAGCAGGCTCGATGCCGTTCTGGGCGTCGTCATCCGCCCGCTCGCGGGGTGGACGGCCAGGCTGCAGAACAAGCTGACGCGTCGCGACTTCACCGAGCTCGTGAATCGCCTGCGCGGCGGGCCACCTCGCTTCTCGCTGTTTCGCCCGCACGCCCTGGGGGAGCTTCTGAACAACGTCGAGTTCTTCGTGCACCACGAAGATGTGCGTCGCGCTGCGCCGGTCTGGGAGCCACGCGTCCTCGACAACGCGACAACCGCACTGCTCTGGAAGCGCTCGACCGAGATGGCCAAACGCATCTTGCGATCAGCACCCGGCGGCATCGAACTAGTTCGGCCCGACACCGGGCAGCGGCACCCTGTGCGTGCGGCAGTTGCGGGTCATCCGACACTGACCCTCACGGGCGAACCGCAGGAACTATTGCTCTACATGTTCGGGCGCCGCGACGCCGCGCTGGTCTCGCGCGAGGGTGGCGAGTAACGCCCCTCAGGTACTCGAGGCCTCGCGCGCTGGTACGACGAAGTCGGCGTCCGGCTTTGCAACGTGGCAGGCCGCAGAGTGCCGAGGGCCGAGTAGCTGCAAGGGCGGATCGACGTGGTGGCACACATCGATGACGAAGGGACAGCGCGCGCGGAAACGGCAACCGGGCCCTGGGTCGATGACCTTCGGGGGCTCGCCTTTGTCGGTCTCTGCACCGACTGCGAGCGGCGCACGCGGATCAGGAACCGCCGAGAGCAACAACTGCGTGTAGGGGTGCTTCGGGTCGGCCAGCACTGCTTCGGCAGGGCCTGATTCGACGACATGCCCGGCGTACATGATCATGATCCGGTCAGCGACGTAACGGGCGCTGGCGATGTCGTGGGTGATGTAGAGGAACGACACCTGCGCTTCTTGCCGCAACTTCGCCATCACGTTCAACAGGCCGATCCGGATCGACACGTCGAGCATCGAAACCGGCTCGTCAGCCAGGATCAGTTTCGGTTTGTACGCCAGCGCTTGCGCGAAGCCGATCCGCTGCCGCTGCCCGCCACTGAGCTCGTAGGGGTAGCGCTGCAAGATCTCGGAGGCGGGTGTGAGACCTACCGCATCGACGACGCGCTCGGCCTCAGCAAAGCGCTGCTCGCGCGACTTCAGGTCACGGCGGTGCAGCTTCAAACCGCGCATGATGCCGTGGTTCACCCGATAGGCAGGGTTCAACGAACTGAACGGATCCTGGAAGACCATGGGCACGTCACTGCGGTAGCCGAGACTGTCGCGACGCGTGCGCATCGACGACAACGGCTTGCCCTGGTAGTAGATCTCGCCGCTTGTCGGCTGGTAGATGCGGGCGAGCAATCGAGCAATCGTGCTCTTGCCACTGCCGCTCTCGCCAGCGAGTGCGACGATCTCCTGGCGATTGATGATGATGTTCACATCGTCGACGGCATGCAGGCTCTTGCGCGAAAAGTTGCCGCCAATCTTGAAATGCTTGCTCATGCCGCGGGTTTCGAGCAGGGGTGGCTTGGCTGGATCGATAGCGTCGGCGGAAACGTCCCGGTGCTCGGCCCGGTTCCCGTCGTAACTCGCGTCGTAACTCGCGTCGTTACTCACGTCGTCGCTCCCGACGCTTCTGATGTTTCGAGGAGCGGCACTCCCCCTGCGTGCAGCAAGCACCGCGCCTGAACCTCACCGACCTGGTAGAGCAACGGCTCGATCACCCGACACGCATCGAACACCTGCGGGCAACGCGGGTTGAACCTACAGCCCTTCGGTGGCCGTGCCAGGTCGGGCGGGCTACCCGGGATGCCGGTGAGTTCGACGCGGGGTCCGCGAATCGACGGGAACGCGTCGAGCAGGCCGCGACTGTACGGATGAGCGGGGTGGTCGAAGACTTGCCGGGTCGGCCCGATCTCGGAGACCTGGCCCGCGTACATCACGATGAGCTGGTCGGAGAAGTGGCTCACGAGCGACATGTCGTGGGTGACGAAGATGACCGCAAAACCCAGCTGGTGCTGGAGCTCCTTGATCTGGACCATGAGCGAGCGTTGGGCGACGACGTCGAGTGCCGACGTGGGTTCGTCCATGATGACCAGATCAGGGGTGAAGAGCAGCGCCATCGCAATCATCGCGCGCTGCCGCATGCCGCCGCTGAGTTGGTGCGGATAACTCTTGAGGTGAATCGGATCGATCCCGACCAACCGCATCACTTCGGCCGACCTGTTGGCGATCTCATTGTTCGACGCTGCGCCGTGTGCTTTCAGGACGTCTTTGAACTGCGCAGCAATGGTGATGACCGGGTTCAACGCGTTCATCGCGCTCTGCATCACCACGGAGTAGTCGCGCCACCGCAGCACATTCAACTGCTTCTCGGTCATCGTCACGAGGTTCTGACCATGGAACTTCACGGTTCCGGCAGTCACGGCCGCGGGCGGGCTCAGCAGCGCCGCGATCGCGAAGAGCATGGTCGACTTCCCGCAACCGGATTCGCCGACGACGCCGACGAACTCACCCTTGTGGACGTCGAGATCGACGTTGTCGACAGCAACCACGGCACCGCGCGAGGTGTTGTACTCGACCCGAAGGCCCGAGACCTCAAGAATGGGCGCGCTTGACACGTATCCTCCGGACCGGCCGCAGCGCCGGGTTGCTGATCTCGTCGAATGCGTAGTTGAGCAGCGCGAATGAGGCGCCGAGTAACGCGACACAGATACCGGGCGCGATGGCCCACACCGGGTAACCACTTTGCAGGGCCCCGTCATTTTGCGACCAATACAGCATGGTGCCCCAGCTCAGTGACGACGGATCCCCAAGCCCAAGGAACTGCAGACCGGCCGCGGTCAGCACTGCGTAGAGCGCCGCACCTAAGAAGTTCGCCACGATCAACGACGTCATGGTCGGTAGCAACTCAGCGACGATGATGTAGGAGCGGCGCTCACCTCTGACCCGTGCCGACTCGAGGAAGTCTCTGTTGCGCAACGACAGCGTCTGCGCGCGCAGTTGGTTCGCGCCGTACGACCAGCCGGTCACCACCAGCACGATGATGACGACCAGCAGATTTCCTTTGCCGGCATAAGTCGCCAGAACGATGATCAAAGGGAAGGTCGGGAGCACGAGGAAGACGTTTGTCAGCAACGAGAGTGCCTCGTCGCCAATGCCACCCAGGTACGCAGCCGACACGCCGATGAGCACTGAGAGCACGGTGGCGAAGAAGCCGGCGATCAAGGCGATCACAAGTGACTGGCGGGTTCCGTAAATCAGCTGGGCATAGATGTCTTGGCCGAGCTGGGTCGTGCCGAGCCAGTGTTGGCTGCCCGGATGGGCGAGCGACGCGTACTGGGCAGCGTCGTTGGGATTCTTGACCGACGTGAACAGCCGCGGGACCGCGGCCATCGCGGCGAAGATCAGGAAGATGATCAGCCCAGCCATCGCCTTGCGGTTGGTGCGGACGGCCGTCCAGAGGCCACCGCCCGCGCGTCGACGTGCCGGCGACGGCGTTCCGGTGACGACGGCGGTGTTCGCGAGTATCGCGCTCATCGCACTAGCCCTTCGCCCGTGCGCGCGGGTCGAGCCAGAACGTCACAAAATCACAGATCAGGACAGCGACAAGCACCGCGACAGTGATGAGCATGAAAAGCGCTTGTAGCAACGGGTAATCGGTATTCACCGTTGCGTTGTAGAGCATGTAGCCAAGACCCGGATAGTTGAACACGTACTCGACAAGAATCGCGCCACTGATCACGAAGCCGAGTGACATCGCAAAGCCCGACAGATTCGGCAGGAACGCGTTGCGGGCGGCGTAGCCGTACATGATGCGACGGTTCGACAGCCCTTTCGCACGACCCATGCGGACATAGTCCTCAGACAGTGTCGTGATCATGTTGTTCCGCATGGTCAGAATCCAACCGCCGATGGCGGTGATCAAGATCGTCGCGCCAGGCAAGATCGCATGCTTGAGTACGTCGAAGATGAAGTGCCCGGAGAAGCCCGCTGTGAGCCCGTTCGTGTAGTTGCCGTCGTTGGGCAATAAGGCGTGAGTGCCGCTGGCGAACAGCAGGATCATCAGCAGCGCGACCCAGAAGTACGGCAGCGCCGATGTCACGACGAAGACCGGCGGCACGATGCCGTCGAGCAGCCCACCGCGCTTCCAGCCGGCAACGATGCCGATCACCGTACCGAGCAAGAACGCCATGACTGTTGTCACGCCGACCAACCCGAGTGTCCACGGCAACGCTTGGCCGATCAGCTTTCTGACCGGGACCCCAAGGGACCCTCCGATCGAAATCCCCCAGCGCCCCGTCGCCATGTTCTTCAGGTACTGGACGTACTGCACGGCCACGTTCTGGTGCGGGTCGAAGCCGAACTGCGAGAGCAGGCTGTTCAAAGCCGCGGGCGACAACTTGTTGTGGGTGCGATCGCGCAGCGCCTGCAAAGGGCTGCCCGGCATCATTCGCGGGATGAAGAAGTTCAGGGTCAGAGCAGCCCAGAGGGTGAGCACGAAAAAGCCGAGCCGGCGGAGTAGGTACCTCACAACCAACAGCTCCTCGCGCTCACCCTCATGGACCTTCCTGACATGTGTCTACTACTGATTCCGTGCTTCTACTACTGCATCTCTGCTACTGGTCGGTACTACTGGGCTGCCTTGGAGTACAGGTGGAGCAGGAGCTGCTCAGCGTCGGGCACGTTGAACGCGGCCGGCTGGGCATAGGGGTTCTGCGGAGTCGGCCAACCCTGCAGATCCGAGGTGTTGTACTGGAACCAGTCGACAGATTCGGTGGTCGGGATGATCGGCACGTCCTTGATCATGGCCGCTTCGATCTGCTTGATGATCGCCACCTGGCCGGCGTCGTCGGCCGTCGGGTACTGCGCGAACAGCGCGTCCACGGCGGGGTTCTTGTACCGCTCGTAGTTGCTGTTGGCCTGCTTGCCGATCGGCGCGGTGTTCGCCGAGTCAAGGATCTGACGCATCTCGTAGTACGGCGAAGGACCGCCGGCCTCGCCGTAGTAGGCAAGGTCGTAGTTGCCCTCGTAGAGCGCGCTGTCATAGGTCTGCTGCGCCTCGTCATTGACAGTGAGGTCGATGCCGATGGGCTTCAGTTCCTGCTTGATCACGGCGAGCGAAGCGTCCCAGTCGGTGTAGCCGGTGATCGTGATGATCGACAGCTTCAACGGCTTGGACGTCGAGTAGCCAGCGCTTGCCATCAGCTGCGTCGCCTTCGCGACGTTCGGCTTGTCATAGCCCGACGCCGTCAGCGCTGCCGAATCGAAGTACTTCTGGAACGTCGGGACGACGACGCCGGTCTGGTTCGCTGCCGGCTGCTGACCGCCTTCGCCGATAGCGGCGATCTGGGTGCGGTCGATCGCGGCCGCGATTGCCTGCCGGACCGCCAGCGTGCTCGTCGCCTTATGTGACGGGTCGAGGTTCGGGAAGATCTCGACGTTCGTAACCGGCGGTGACCAGGTGTTGTTGTCCTTCGACTTCGACAAGTACGCCTGCTTGATGTTCGGGATGAACTGGCTGCCCCATTGAGCCTTGCCACTGGCAAGGTCGAGGTTCGCCGGGTTGTTGTCGAGGTACGCCGGGTACTCGACCTTTTGGATGTAGGGGCGGCCCGGCATCCAGTAGTGCGGGTTGGCGACGTACTGGATGTTGTTCGCGGTGCAGGGGCTGACCGTGAACGGACCTGTACCGATCGGGGCGACATCTGGCCAAGTGTCGGGGTGTGCCGCGGCGTCGCCAGCCGAGAAGATGTGCTGCGGGACGATGCCCACCTGGTCGGCGAAGTTGAAGAAGTAGGTCGTCGCCACGGACGAGAAGGTCATCGTGACCTGGTTGCCATTGGCGGTGACGCTCTGCAGACCGGCGTTGGTCCACAGTGAGTAGAGGTCGAGCGCGGGCACGGTCTTCATCAGGTTGAACGTGAACGCAACGTCGGCTGCACTGAACGGCTGGCCATCACTCCACTGCACGCCGTCGCGGATCGTGAAGACAATCGACTTCTTATCGGCGGACCACTGGTATCCGGTCGCCAGCATCGGAGTCTCGGCCGAGTTGTTCAGCAGGTCGACGTAGATCAGTGGCTCGTAGACGAAACCGAGTGCCTCGGAGTCGACCGCGGGGTTGAAGGGGTTGAACTGGCACGGCCAGGTCTGGCCCTGCTCGTTGGAAATGGTGACCGTGCCGCCCTGCTTCCAAGCGGCCGGCGCGATGCTCGCACCGGCGCTGCTCGCCGGTGCGCTGGAGGCCGGAGCACTGCTCGCCGGCGCACTCGCGGGTGCACTGCTCGCCGCCGGTGCTGTCGAAGCCGGCGCACTCGCGCTGGGGGCCGACGACGACGGTCCCGCGGATGGAGTCGCCTCACTGCTCTTGTGACTGCTACTACTGCAAGCGGCGGCCAACAGGCCGGCCGTCACTGCGATGGCGGCACCTTTCATTCGCCTCATCGTGTTAGCCCCTCACTGGTTGTTCGGATATTCGGCTGTCCGTGCGGTCGAGCGTGGGTCGAAACAACATGGGTCGAAATCTGTCACCTGAGTGCCTCCTCGCCGAGAACAGCCGCAGCCGCCTCGACACCCAGCGCCAACGCCCCGATGAGCGGAGCGTCGAACGGAAACTGGGCGAGCACCAGGTCAGGGGGGAACGGCACTGCCGCATCGAGCGCGTCGCGCAAGCGAGGCGCGATGATCGCCCACGAACGTGCGAGACCACCGCCGACCGCGATGCGCGCCGGATCTACCGCGATCGCCAAGTTGACGACGTGCTGCGCGAGCTCGCGAGTAAAGGCCTCAACGATGCGTGCGGCTGCAGGTTCGGTACTAGCCCTGTCAAAGATCTCGGCGACCGACGTCTCCGTGCCGAACTCGGTGTCGGCGATTGCCGCCAGCGCTTTGCCGCTGACGACGTCCTCGAGCGTGATGCGCTCCGCGGGCGACTTCCCGACATCGGCCGGCTCCCGCACGTTGTAACCGATCTCGCCCGCTGCGCCGTGCGCGCCACTGACAACGGCGCCCCCGGCGACGATCGCACTAGCGAGGCCGGTACCAAGGTTGAGGTAGATCGCCGGATCACACCCGGCGAGTGCACCCCAGCGAAGCTCGGCGAGTGCGGCGGCCTTAACGTCGGTCGCCATTGCAAGGCGGACGCCGGGGAAGGCTGCGCGTAGTTCACGGCCGAAGGCGAAGGTCTCCCAGCCCGGGATCGCCGGTGCCAACTCCACGCGGTCGTCAAATGGAATGCCGAACGTTGCCGCCGCTACCGCCGCAAGTTCGCGGTTCGGCGCAGCAGCAGCCAATAACTCGCGCGCCGCGGCGATGGCTCGATCAAATGCCTTGGTAGCGCCGGCTGCTGCTTGCGTGGCAAGCATGGTTTCGCCAACCCGGTTGCCCGAAAGGTCGCAGACGGCGATGGCAATCTTGGTGCCACCGAAATCCAGACCGAGCACGACGGGCGACTGCGTCACGTACGTGCCTCCCGAGTATCGGCGAGCCCGTTCGGGCCTCAGGCGGTAAGATTGTTAGGAAAGTAACCTACCGATTGTTACGAAGCAAGACTCGCTTGTAACAGCTTGAGTACGATCGCCGCAGACACGAAGGGGCCGGACGTGACGCTCGTCGGCAATCAAGAAGCCCAGCAGGCGGCCGCGCCATCCGCGCTGCAGACTCAAGCCGCGCCCCCGACTCCGGCTGCGCCTGGGATGTCCGCCGCGCGGCCCCAGCTGATCCGGGCGATGAACGAGAAGGTCCTGATCGACCACATCCGTCGCAACGGGCCGCTTTCCAGGGCCGATCTTGCGCGCAGCTCCGGGCTGTCGAAACCGACGGTGTCGTTGGCCCTGGCCAACATCGAGCGGGCCGGTTTGGTCCGAGCAGCTGGTACCCGCACCGGCGTACCGGGGCCTGCCGCGATCCTCTACGAGGTGCGACCAGAGGCCGGGTTCGTTCTGGGTCTCGACGTCGGCCGCGAATATCTACGCGGCGCAGTCGCCGACCTGACCGGGACGATTCGCAGCAAGTCCTCGCCTCGATCCACCGCGACCGAAGGCCACGGGCGAGTGGTCGAGCTCGTCGCACTAGGGAAGGCGCTCCTCGCAGAGGCCGGCCTCACGGCGTCCGACATTACGCAAACCGTGATCGGCAGTCCTGGCGTCTACGACCCGAAGCGCGATGCCCTCGCGCTGGCCGGTGACCTGCCCGGCTGGGACTCCCCCGCGGTGCTAGTTGATCTTCGCGAGGCATTCGGGTCGACCGTGATGGTCGAGAACGACATTGACGTGGCCGCGCTGGCCGAACGGGCTCACGGCCACGGGCGCGACGTCGACAGTTTCGCCTTTATCTCGATCGGCACCGGTCTCGGCATGGGTTTGGTCCTGGGCGGCAAGCTCCATCGCGGAGCGCATGGCGCAGCCGGCGAGATCGGTTACATGCCGTTCTCCGAGGGTCATGGCACCGACGTCGAAGACGCTCGTCAGCGCGGCAGTTTCGAGGCAGCGTCGACCGCTGCCGCAGTGGTGCGGGCCGCTACTCGCGCCGGCGTACCCGATGCGAGTTCGGCACAACAGGTGTTCAGCGCGGCATCGCAGGGCGACAGCGCGGCGGCTGCGGTGGTCGCCGAGGAAGCATTGCTGGTGGCCAAGGCCGTGTGCGCGGTGATCACGGTCGTCGACCCCGACCTGGTCGTGCTGGGCGGCGGTATCGGCCAAGCGCCAGGGTTCATGGCCGCCGTGCAGGCCAACCTCGCCACGATGGCGCCGGTACTCCCGACCGTGAAGACCAGCGCGCTTGGCGCCGACGCCGTGGTCGATGGCTGCGTGGCGGCCGGGCTCGACCGCGCCTGGGAACTGGTGATCGCGGGCATCCCCGCCCCTGCGGCTGAATGAGATCCAGATCACTTCTGGGAGCGCATTTCGAAAGCGAATTACCAGCTATTTGAGGCTCCGCTAATGATGAACAACTGGGGCCGATTATTTGCGGGGAATGTCACACAGTATTTTCCCGTTAGTAACGCGTGCACGGCCCTTGGCTGCCGATGTTGATGGCAGAGTGATAGCTCGGGCTGAGCAACGAAGGAGGGCCCAAACGATGGAAGAGACACAGAACGAGATGATGACCGAAACGACGTACGACGCGACTGAAGACCTGATGATGTCGCAGGACGAGGGCACGCAGGCCGAGATCGCGACGATTCGTGAGGCCTACGCCGAGAAGATCAACGCGGCCATTGGTGCCGATGACGACAAACTCGCTATTGAGCTGTCGCGGCAATTCCGCGACGAGGCTTTCGAGGCCATATTCGGGGAGAATGCGCGTAAGCGCGACGTCGCCTAGTCTGATTTTCATTTGCCACGATCGCATTGGACGCTTCGACAACGAGGTCGAACGCGTCCTTGCGAACCGGTCCTCCGTGCCATGCCACAATCTGGCACGCTAGGGTTGCTGGCCCGCAGATGCGGTAGACCACGAATGGCGTCCGCCGCCATTAGCTCGATCTCCGGTGAAGGTCAACCCGTATCTTGACGGAGCCTCGGCGCCGCCCGTGGGCGTGCTCGAAAGCAGCATTGATCTCTTCAAGAGAAAATCGCTCATTCAGGAGATAGTCAACGTCGATGGTGCCGTTGTGAACGACTTCGATCGCTTCCGCAAAGGATCGTAGGCCGGGTTCGAACGCGGTATCGACCATGAAGTTGATCTGAACTGCCTTGCGAAATGCACGTTCGGTTGGGAACGGCGCTGGGCCGTATCGCTCTGGGTAGCCGAAGAACCCGACGCGACCCCATTTGCGGACACACTCGATCGCTAGTTCGCGGGTGTGATCGAGGCCGACAGCTTCGATAACGAGGTCAGCACCGTTGTTGTCGCTGGCGGCAAGCGTCGCCTCGACGATCGACGCCGAGCCACCATCGACGACATCGAACGCGCCAAGCGATCTCGCGATCTCGAGCCTTGTTGGCTCCAGATCCGAGACAACAACCTTCTCGAAGCCGATGTTGACAAGTTGCTGCAGGAAAAACAGCCCGGCCGAGCCTGCTCCGATGACAGCCGCGACGCCGCCGCCAGCACCGGTCCAGAAGTGACGCATTCCAAATATCGTGGTACCGAGCTGCTGTGCCATCAGTTGTCGCTGCTCATCGTCGCCGTCCGGCAGCGGCAGGAGCCACCGCTCATGCACCACCTGATATTCGGCAAAGCAGCCGCCGTACCAGCCGGGCGGCACGGTCAGGACACGCATCCCCTGGATGTAGTGCGTCGAGTTGCTCTCGACGATTTCGCCGACGCCCTCGTGCCCTGGGTAGCCAGGCCGACCGAAGGCGTCCTCACGCGCGAAACCGTCATAGAGCACGTGGATGTCCGACCCGCAGATTGCGGCCGTATGCATCCGAACTAGTGCTTCGTGTTCGCCCGGTTTTGGGATCGGGAACTCATCGACCTCTATGCGACCAGCCGCGGGCATTACCGCAGCGAGCATTGTCAATCCGGAGCTCATGAACACCTCTTCGGTGATCGGGGACCGTCGAGACTTGAGCAAGCGTATCCACGCCGCCGCGGCTCGTTCACCACGAGCCTCTGTGGTCAGGTACATAGAAGATCAACGGCACCGTCGCAACGGTTAGCACGGCGAATACCAGGAATACGTGGCCAAGCGCGGCTCCTGGATGTGCATTGCGAGCAAGCAATGCAGTAGTCACCGAGATTGCGGTGATCGATCCACACTGCCTGATCATTCCGCGCAAACCTGAGACGGCCGCGATCCTGGTTGGATCGAGATGCATCACCGCGTTGTTCGCCGCTGGCTGAAGGGTGCCCATGCCAATTCCGGTGATTCCTGATGCGATCGCGAGCCAGACGTACGGCGTCGTGTGCGGTGGACGAAACGCCATCAGCGTCAGTCCGCTCGCCAAGGTGAAGAAACCTACGACCATCGGCGGTCGGTAACCGGTTCTTCGCAATGCCACGACCGCTAGGGCGGCGCTGCAAATCATCCCGACCGCGCGCGCCGTCAACAAGGTTCCGGCCGACAAGGACCTGATGCCGTAGCGATCCTCGGCGTACAGGGGTACCAACGCACCGAAGCCGAGCGCCGCGCTGCCGAAGAGAAAGTTGATGGTGTTCATCACCGCGAAACCTTTGCCGAATAGCAACCGAGGAGGGATGACGGGGGCAGCAAAAGTCCGCAGGTGCCGGATGAACAGCGTTCCCATGACAAGCGCCAACGCTTCGGCGCCCGCGAAGGTCGGGCCCCAGAGCGGCTGGTGGCCGGTGCCAAGCGAAGTGACACCGTACATCGCACTGAGGACGAACCCGCCGAGGAGCGCAACGCCGCGGAAATCGGTTCTGGCCGTAGGTCTCGTCGGGGTATGGGGGAGGAACTTCACGGCGAGGATGAGCAAGACGATGCCGATCGGGACGTTGACCAAGAAGATCCCACGCCACGACCAGTAGGTGACGAATACGCCGCCGAGGATCGGGCCGATTGCGCCGCCGATGGGGAAAATACTGCTGAACATCCCGAGCGCTCGGTCGCGCTCGCGACCGTAGTGGTCGGAGACGATGCCCGATGCCGAAGGCAGAAATGCACCTCCTCCTAGTGCCTGGATCGCCCGCAACGGAATTAGCGTGTAGATGCTGGTCGACAGACCGCAACACAACGAGGCGCTCGTGAAGATAACGACCGCGATCAAGAAAACGCGTTTGCGACCGTATTCATCGCTCAGTGCACCTGCTAGGGGCATGGCAAGGATCTGACCGAGTGCGTAGATCGTGATGGTCCAACTGCTCCAGTTGATCTGGGCGTGCAAATCGCGTTGCAACGTTGGGAGCGCTGTGGCAACGATGGTCTGATCTACCGAGCTCATCAGCATCGCTAGCGAGATGATCGCGAAGACCAGCTGACGCTGTGGCAGCGGCTCATCATCGATCGAGTGCGCGATCGACGAGACCGCGCTCGAGGCACGATTTCGTTCGAACTGTCTCCCTGGCGCCCAGTCCCCACGGCTATCTGTTGCTCTCACCGTGGCACTCTCACCGTAGTTTCTCGCACCGCTACCGTGGGCGTAAGCAGACGCCTTCGACCCTGCGCAGCGGCAAGTGGCCTAGCGCATCGTGCACTGGTCTTGGTGCTCACAAGTATATTGCTTGCCGACAAGCAACGACAAGGAGCCAATCCCGGTGGATGCAAAAACAGTCACCCGCCTCCGGACGGTCATCGGGCGGCTTGCGCGGGATCTCAATGCGACAGCCACCAACGAGGGGCTAACGCCCACTCAGGCATCGGTCCTCGGCTTGGTATCCGGCCGCGGGCCAATTGGGCTCGCGGAACTCAACGAACTAGAGGGCCTCAATCCGACGTTGCTCTCACGAGTTGTCAGCAAACTCGAGGAACTCGGACTCATCGAGCGCGTCCCGGACCCCGCCGATTTACGCACCGCGAACGTCGCGGTCACAACGGCAGGTCAGTCCGTGCACGAGCGCATCCGAGACGCGCGTGCCGACATCATCTCCGACTGCATGACCCGATTGCCCAAGCGATCCGTCAGTTCACTGATCGCGGCTTTACCCGCTCTCGAGGAACTCTCCGCCCAGGTCAGGCTGACCGCCGCTGGCAAGCCGAATCAAACAAGCCCACGATTGCGCGTGACGTCCGCCGCTCCGTAGCTGGTGGCCCATCACCTTCTCCTAAGGCGGCACCGCCACGACGCCGGTCCCCGCCGTGAGAAGACGAGCACCCAACGCAGCGACCGGCAGGGTCAGCATGAGCAGCGCCATCGGGAGAGCGTCGGCCGTCCCAGCTATTCCAGCCAACGGGGCGATACCGGCCGCCGCTAAGTACTGAACCGTTCCGAACACAGCAGCAGCGGCGCCGGCCGACTGCGGATAACGGTGCAGACCCAGACCCATCGCGCTCGGGGTCACGAATCCGAACCCGAACATGAAGACCGCCATGGAAGCGATGACGCCGACTAGCCCAAGGGCACCACTAGTGACCACTGTGACCAAGACGGCCCCGGCGGCGACCATCGTGAGGAGCCCGGTAGTCAGCAACGCCGATGGGCCGCGGCGCACAGCCAAGCGACCGTTGACCTGAGCTCCAGCGATGAGCCCGCCAGCATTCACCGCAAAGACCATCCCGTAGGTCGCCGGGCTGAGTCCGTACACACGTTGGAGCACGAAGGGTGAACCTGCGATGTACGCGAAGGTTCCCGCCTGTCCCAGCCCGCAGGCCAGGGTGTACCCGACGAACGCACGGTCTCGACAGATAGCCAGCATTGTGCGCAGTGTTGAACCCGCACTCCCTGAGTGTCTGTGAACTGGAGCCAACGTCTCAGGAACTCTCCACCACGCTGTCACCAGCAAGATCAGTCCAAGCGCCGCAAGAACGCCGAAAATCCCACGCCATGAGGTAAAGGCGAGAGTCCAGCTTCCAATCTGCGGAGCCAGTATCGGTCCGAGCCCTGTCATAAGCATCAGAGTGGAGAAGAAGCGCACCAGAGCAACGCCCGCGTGGAGGTCTCGCACGATGGATCTGGAGATCACGATGCCCGCGGCGCCGCCCAGCCCCTCGATGAACCGGAACGTGGCCAACGCGTAGATGTTGGACGCGAACGCGCACGCAACGGAGGAGACAACGAAAGCGCCGAGACCTGCTATCAGTGGTGGGCGTCGGCCCAGCCGGTCGCCGATCGGGCCGATCAAAAGCTGGCCAAGCGCGATGCCGGTCAGGCACGAGGTCAGCGTCAGCTGCACTTGTGATGCATCGGCGTGCAGGTCACGGCTGATGCCGGGGAACGCGGGAAGGTACATGTCTATGCATAGGGAGCCGAATACTGAGAGGCTGCCGACAAGCACGACCAGCCGCCAGCCTGCGGGCACCTTGCGACGCGGCCACGCCGCGTCACCGGTGGGAGCAGTGACAGTCGCGTTGACGTCTTCGCTCACGGGTACGCATCCGGCATCCTGTTGAACGAGTCGGAATGTGAATGGCGCATCAATCGATGATCAATCCGCCATTCACGTTGTAGGTGGCCCCAGTCACGAAACCGGCATCGCTGCCCATGAGAAATGCGATGACTGCCGCCACATCATCGACCGTTCCGAGACGCCCGACCACCAAGTCTTTCGCTAACTCAATACGTCGCTCCGGCGTCAGCCGACCACCCATGATGTCGGTGTCGATCGGTCCCGGCGATACCGCATTCACCGTGACGCCGAACGGTCCCACCTCGCGGGCAAGCGCGCGGGTGAGCCCTAGAATTGCGGCCTTGGAGGCCGAGTAGGGAACCTTGCTATAGGTACCGCCTCCCCGTTGGGCCGACACGGAGGACACATTGACGATTCGACCCAGGCTCCTTTTGAGCATG
>DASYAG010000039.1:0-66370 GCA_036501485.1 Acidothermaceae bacterium
GTCGGAGATCACGTCCCCGTTGCCGTCGAGCAGCACGCGCGGCGGGTTGTCGATCAGCCGTCCGAGGTCGTCGGGCATCGGTGCGTCGGTCATTACGAGCACGTACCCGCGACCGGCTTCGTGTCGCTCGATGCAGTGCGCGACGCGATGGCCGTCGCCGATCGAGTGCTCGTGAAACTGCGACGCGCACGAATAGGGGCACGCGATGAAGGCGACGCCGTCTTCGACGTAAGCAAGAACGGTCGGGTAATCGCTGAGCTTTGCGGGAAGCTCAGCGATTACCACGACCCGATGGCGTTGTGAGCCATCGGAAAGCGTGGGATGATGTGCATTAGAGTCTTTCTGTTCGATGCGGCGCCGGGTCTTGTCACCTCGGCGCCGTTCCTATGTCTGGGGTCAGGCGCAGAGCTTGGCGGCGAACGCTTCGAGCGCCGCGAAAGGAATGAGCCGACGGCGCCCAAGCTTTACGGATGTCAGCTCGCCGCTCGCGATTAGTTCCGCGATCTTTGTGCGGCCGATCCCACCAAGCGCGGCCTGCGCCTCGGAGACGTCGACGAAAACTGGCGTCACTGTCGGTACCCTTCTAGGATGAAGCATTGCGATTCCAACGCTTGAGTTCGACTCTAGCGGTACCGCCGAGCACCGTCAAGCATTGCGCAAGGAAAGTTTTCAAGGCATGATGTACGCATGGCCCGTACTCAAGGCACGGAACTCGATCACGTTGTCGCCCGAAACCTTCGCGAGGTCGTCGAGGGGCGCGAGCTGCGGCACGTCGACGTGGCGATGTACGCGACAGCCGTCGGGCTGCACTGGACGGCAAATACGGTCGCGCAGGTATTGACCCTGCGCCGCGGTCTGTCACTGCTAGAAGTTCCGCTCGTGGCCGCAGCCCTCGGCGTGCCCGTCGGCCGCCTACTCGAAGGTGACGATGCGATCACCCTGCCCAGCGGCGGCACGGTTCCGCTCGAATCGCTCCGAGATGCATTGACGAGCAAAAGGGCTGGCAAGTCCCCGGTGACTCATCAACCCTTGAAGTCGACCGAGGACGAAAGCAAGCTCGCCAGCCGACTCGGGATCACGGTCGCGCGGCTCCAGACCATCGCGGGCCAGATGTTCGGCAGGACGGTCACGGAAGAGCGCGATAGTCGGGTCGGAGATCTGACGGCACTACCCAAGCGAGTCGCCCAAGCGAAACGAGGACATGCCATGCGCGAGGTCGCCAGCGAGATTGAGGCACGGATCGCGAGTCGCAAGTGACTCGCGCTCGTGGAGAAGGCTCGCTCTATCAGCGTTCCAGCGACGGCAAATGGGTGGGCGCGGTCACGCTTGACGACGGCCGTCGTCGCGTCGTCTACGGCGACACACAGTCGCAGGCGCTCGAGAAGTTGCGAGCCGTTCGTCGGGCCGTTGAGGACGGCTTGCCTGTAACGGGTGACCGGGTTACCGTCGGCAGCTACCTCGACTCGTGGCTGACCGCGACACTCCCGGCGCGAGTCCGAGCCGGACACATGAAGGCGTCGACCCTGAACAGCTACGGCGACCTCGCGCGGCTGCACATCATCCCTGCCATCGGCGGCCAGAAGCTCGCGACACTCAAGGCGCCGACATTGCGCCGTTGGCTGTCGGACCTGCAGGACAAGGAACAGGCGCCGCACTGCATGGCGTGCGCACGTCTCCCCGTGACCGGCGCGCGCTGCCCAAAGCACGTCGACTTCGAGGGCAAGCCGCTGTCGGCCAGGACGGTCGCGTATTGCCACGCGATCCTTCGGGCAGCGCTTGGCGACGCCGTCCGCGACGAGATCATCGGGCGCAACGTGGCTCAGCTCGTCGAGCCGCCAGCGTGTACGCACGCCGCGGTCAAGCCGCTCAGTCACGCCGAGGCGGCCAAGATCCTGGCGACCGCCGGGGAAGACCCGCTGCGCGCACTGTGGCTCGTGATGCTCGGACTCGGGCTGCGTCGGGGCGAGGCCCTTGCGCTGCGGTGGGAGAACGTGGACCTCGACGCGGGGACGGTCAAGATCGTCGGCTCTTTGCAGCGACTTCGCGGCGAGCGGGACGCGGTGACGGGGCGCCGACGGGGAGCGCTCGTCGAGGTCACCCCGAAAACCGAACACAGCGCAGCCACGATGGCGCTCCCCGCACTTCTCGTCGAGGTCTTGCGCGAGCACCGCCGCGCCCAACGAGTCCAGCGCCTGGCCGCGCCAGCGTGGGTCGACGACAGCCTCGTCTTTACGACGCGGGTCGGTACAGCGCTCGAACCCCGCAACGTCAGCCGGTCGTGGGCCGCGCTCTGCCTCGCAGCCGGCGTGCGGCCGGTGCGTCTACACGACCTACGACACTCGGCCGCCAGCTTCGCGCTCGCGGCGGGCGTCTCGATGAAGGTCGTTCAGACGATGCTCAGGCACTCCCGGATGGCAACCACGGCCGATATCTATGCCCACGTTCTCGAAGACGTCCAGCGAGCCGGGGCCGATCGCATGGACGGCGTATTGCGCACGATCGGGGGCTAAAAGCTACCTTCGGTTGATTATTCTCAGGACCGGGTCGCACACAAACAATCGATTCACCGGCCGTCCAGTCGCCTCGCGTAAGACGCCTTGTTCGACGAGGCGGGCGATGGCTTGGTTCGCCGCCTCGTATGTCTTGTCGGTCATTGATCTTGCGGTTGCTACGTCGATGACCGGGTACCCAATAACGTTCTCCGCTATCTGCAGGGCCACGCCCCGGAGGCCCGCCTTTCGGAGCCGCTCCAAGGTCTCGTCCTTGTACTGCACGAGCGCTTGAATGATCTGCACCCCCTCCTCTGCCTGCGCTCGGATGCCCTCGGCAAAGAAGCTGACCCACGTATCGAGGTCTCCGGTGTGCGTGACGCGCAGAAGCCCATCCATGTAGGCGTCCTTGCGCGCCTCGAACCACGGGGACACGTTCAGCGACGGGCTTGCGAGTGCGCCACATTCCATTAGTTGCAAGATCGCAATCAGACGGCCCAGGCGGCCGTTGCCATCCGCGTAAGGGTGCAGCGTCTCGAATTGATAGTGGCCGAGCGCAAGCTTCACGATGATCGGGACCTGGTTTTCGGCGTTGACCCACTTCTCCCAGTCGCTGAAGCCCTCCACCAGTTGGTCACCGGGCGGGCACGGAACAAAGCGGGCTTCCTGCACGGGCCGATTCTTGGGGCCTACGTAGACCTGCCTCTTGCGGAGGTCTCCCGAGTCGTAGGTCTCACCCGGAGTGCCGCGAACGATGATCGCCTGAAGCTGCCCGATCAACTGCCGACTGATCGGCCTGATTTTGAGCTCAACCTCCGCTCGCTCTGTTGCTCGGACGAAGTTGGAGATCTCACGCTGCTCATTACTCATTTGGCGGTCGTCGAGGAAGTCCGCCTCCAGCACCTCGTCGAAGCCGGCGTAAGTGCCTTCCAGGGCGGAAGTGCTTGTCGCCTCGCGCCGGATTATTGGTCTGATTAGGAGGCGGGGATTCGGGAGCTGTGCGACGGCTTGATCCAGTCGCGCTACCGCCATTGCCGCCTTCGTGGCGATGTCCAGGGAGGCCATGCTCAGTTGAGGGCTTGCCTGGAGTGGGTCCGGGACATATGCCAAGTAGGGCACCGTCGCCTCGGTCTCGCCGAGACGTGGAACCATGATCGGAACGGCCCTGCCGATCGGAGACCCGCGGAGCTTGTCGAGATCCATGCATTCAACTCTAGGGGCCGATACCTGAATGTCACGCGTGTAAGTTCAGGTCAACCTTAATGCGTGTCGCCGTCATTCAGGTTTCTAGGCTAATACCTGAACGGATTCCAAACTGTTCAGGTTGCGCAGTCTTTGGCGCGATACCCGGTCTATCGCACCGGCTGCTACATCGAGCGCTACACGGAGCCACTACGGCGAAGCTGCAGGCTCGCTTTAGAAAGCAAACCTGCAGGTCAAACGTGGTGCGCTCGGAGGGATTCGAACCCCCAACCTCTTGATCCGTAGTCAAGTGCTCTATCCGTTGAGCTACGAGCGCAGCAAGTGCGACACCACGTAATGAGCTACGAGCGCGCGAAGAGCAAGAGTACAGGGTGAGCGCATGGCCAGGCTTACCCCTCAAGGGCATCGACGAGTGCCACGGGCACAGACAGAAACGGCGAGTGGCCGGCCGCGATCTCGATCGGCTGCACGCCCAAGACTTCTGGCACGACGCGGCGTGACCATTCCGGGCTAACGATCGGGTCGGCGGTGCCCAGAATGTACGAACTCGGCACGTCGGGCCAAGCAAGCAACGGCGTGACCTCTTGCGTGATCGCCCAGAACTGACCCCGCAACTGCTCGGCGGCCCAGGTTGCGATCGCGGGCTCACAATCGGAGAAGAACCGGCTCGCGGCCGCCTGCGGGTTCCAGTGCGATGCGCCGTCGTCGCCTCTGTACGGCCCACCTCCAGAGCTGGGCAAGAGCATCTCGGGCTCGTCCTCAATGACGTCGTCCTGTGTGCGGTCCAGCCGAGGCAGCATCGCGCACAGGTACACGAGGCGTTGGACGGGCCGGGCGTGTGCGACAAGTGGGATGGTCAGACCGCCCAGCGAGTGCCCGACCAAGACGAGGTCATTGTCGGCACTTGCGAACGCCTCAACGGCGACAGCGGCGTATGCCGCGGCGCCGGCGGTCGGGTCTTCGCAGGGCAAGTCGACAGTGAGGGCGCGATGGCCACGTCGCTCCAGCTCGGCGACGGTAGGCGCCCAGCACCAGGCGCCGTGGTAGGCGCCATGCACGAGCCCGAAAGTGGTCACTGCACCAACTTCGCCGCCGGCGGAGCACCTGAACTACCGCGCGGAGGCTCGGGGATTTGAACCCCGGATGGGCTTTAAGACCCAAACCGCATTAGCAGTGCGGCGCCATAGACCGGACTAGGCGAAGCCTCCCGAGACCCTTACGGGTCCCCTGCTGTACCGGAGCAGGGTAGCGGGACGCCGACGGGCGCGCCAAAGTGATGGCCACCCGCGGCTAGGGTTGGGCCGTGAGCCAGCCAACGCCTCATCCCCGAGCCGACCTCGCCGGGATTCCGGTCTACAAGGCCGGTCGCCCGTCCGGAGGTGGCCGGCGCAGCTTCAAGTTGTCGTCCAACGAGTCGCCGTATCCGCCGCTGCCGAGCGTGCTCGAGGCGATCACCGACGCGGCCCAACACACCAACCGCTACCCCGATCTCGCGGCGTCCGCTGTGGTTGAAGCTTTGGCCGACAAGCTCGACGTCCCGGCCGACCATGTCGTCGTCGGGTGTGGATCCGTGGGCGTAGCGACCCAGCTGGTCGAGGCGTTTGCCGGCCCGGGCGACGAGGTCGTCTACGCGTGGCGCTCGTTCGAGGCCTACCCGATCATCGTGCAGGTGGCCGGCGCGACCGCGGTCCCGGTGCCGCTCACCAGCGGCGCGGTGCATGACCTCGATGCGATGGCGGCAGCCATCACGCCTCGGACCAAGGTCGTGCTGGTCTGCAATCCGAACAATCCGACCGGGACGGCGGTGCAGCGGGCGCCGTTGGAAGCGTTCCTCGACGCGGTGCCGAGCGGGTGCCTCGTTGTCCTGGACGAGGCGTACCGCGAGTTCAACCGGGACCCCGACGTGCCCGACGCGATCACGCTGTACCGCGATCGACCCAACGTTGCGGTCCTGCGCACGTTTTCGAAGGCTTACGGACTCGCCGGGCTCCGGGTCGGGTACGCCGTTGCGCATCCGGAGGTCGCCGACGCGATCCGGATGACCAGCGTCCCGTTCGCGGTGAGCTCGATTGCCCAAGCCGCCGCCGTCGCTTCGCTTCGACCCGTCGCTGAGCGTGAGCTCCTGGAGCGAGTCGACGCCACCGTGGGCGAGCGCAGACGTGTCATCACGGAGCTCCGAGGCGCTGGATGGCACATTCCGGACAGTGAGGCGAATTTCGTGTGGTTGGCCACGGGCAGCCAGACCGACAGCGGTGCCGCCGCCTGTGCCGAAGCTGGCGTCGTGGTGCGCCCGTTCTCAGGCGAGGGGCTGCGGGTCACCATCGGCGAGCCCGAGGCGAACGACATTTTTCTGAAGGTCGCCGCCGAGTTGCGTTCGGCGGTCGACGCCTGAGCTGAGCGGCGCGGTTGCCCCGAGCGACGACGGAGACCACGAAGTACCGCCAGAAGACAGGGTGGACGACTCCCTTCAGAGCTACCGCAAGGCCCCCCTGGTGGGCGATGGTTCACGCCCGGCAGCCTGTCCTAAGCTCAGGGCCGTCCCTCTGGTGCGAAAGGCACCCGGCGCGCCATCAGCGCTTGAGCTCGGTCGATTTGTGTCGATACGAAGCCGTATCGTTAGGCCATTCGGCCACACTTACAACACTGAGTGACTTACCGGGTACCGTCCGTATAGAGTAGTCATCGCGTGCTACGGCCCACGCCGAAGGGCCTGCCAGGGAGGTGCCACTGCCGTGAAACTCGGCGCTGGACTACACCTGCCCTCAGCGCTGGCCGCAACATCAGCCAAGACGTTGATCGCGGCAGCTTCTTTGGTCGGCATCGCCACGGCCGCGACGGTCAGCGTCATCGTCGTCGGCTCCAACGCTGTCGCCCCTCCGGCATCGCACCAGCCGGTGGCTGGCTCCTACTTCGGCTCGGCGCCCCCATCAGGCGGCGGAAACCCGCTCATCGTCGTCCCGAAACTGCACTCGCCGACCAGCAAGCCGACCCCGTCGGCCACCCCGGCTCCGCCTACGGTCGTCACCCCGACAACTCCCGTCGTCACTGCGACGCCGCCGACTTCCTCGACCTCGGCTACCGGTACGCCGTCGACGATCCCGTCTGCTGGAGCGACGGGCACCGGGTCGAACCAGCCACCGACCGGCAGCAAACCGGGCACCGTCACGATCTCTGTGCCGCTGCCGGTAAAGGTGCCACCGGTGAAGGTGCCGCCAGTCAAGGTGGTCGTGCCACCCGTCGTCGTCCCGCCTGTAGCTGTGCCGCCTGTTGTTGTCCCGCCTGTTGTTGTGCCGCCCGTCGTCGTCCCCCCGGTCATCGTGCCGCCGGTGATCGTCCCGCCAGTTGTCGTCAAGCCGCCGCCGACGCCCCCGACCAAGCCGTGCCCGCCACCGAAGCCGAAGCCCCCGAAGCCGCCGTGCCCGCCCAAGCCGACGCCGAAGCCCCCGCACCCCCCGAAGCCGCCGTGCCCGCCGAAGCCGCCCTGCCCGCCGTCCCATCACACGCCACCGAAGCCCGCGCCGCCGATCCACCCGTGCCCGAACCACCCGACCCGATAACTGCTAGGTCTTCCTCGCAACAGCTAGGGCTTCCACGGATGCGAATTACTGGCCTCCGATCTGCAACGATTGCCCAGGTACCCGGTCCGATGATGCCTACCGGCGAGGCGGTCCGGCGCCCATCGACGAGTGATCCTCGCGCTGGCGAGCAGGAGGAGTGGCACGTATGACGGCCGACCACGGCGCACTAACGAGTGAACGCGATCTGGTGCAACTGCTGACTCCTGAGGGAGAGCGACTCGAGCACCCCGACTACCCGTTGGAGATCTCGCAAGACGAACTGCGAAGCCTCTACCGCGACCTCGCGCTGGTTCGGCGCTTCGACACCGAGGCGACCGCGCTACAGCGGCAGGGCGAGCTGGGCATCTGGGCATCGTTGCTTGGCCAAGAGGCTGCCCAGATCGGCTCCGGCCGAGCCTTGCTCCCCGGCGACATGGCCTTCCCGACGTATCGCGAGCACGGCGTTGCCTGGTGCCGCGGTGTCGGTCCGGAGAACCTGCTGCAGCTGTTTCGCGGGGTGAACTTCGGTGGCTGGGACCCGAAAGAACACAACTTCGCGCTCTACACGATCGTCATCGGCGCGCAGACCCTGCACGCCACCGGCTACGCGATGGGGATGCAGCGCGACGGTGCCGAGGATGCCGTCATCGCCTACTTCGGCGACGGCGCATCGAGTGAGGGCGACGTCAACGAGGCGTTCATCTTCGCGGCGTCCTACAACGCGCCCGTGGTGTTCTTTCTGCAGAACAATCAGTGGGCGATCTCGGTCCCAGAAGAGCGTCAGTCACGCATCCCGCTGTTCCGGCGTGCGCACGGTTTCGGGTTCCCCGGCGTGCGCGTCGACGGCAACGACGTTCTCGCCTGCCTCGCCGTGACGCGAAAGGCCTTGCAGTACGCCCGCGAGGGCCAAGGGCCCTTTCTGGTCGAGGCGTTCACGTACCGCATGGGCGCGCACACGACGTCGGACGACCCGACCCGCTACCGCCTCGCGAGCGAGCTCGAGAACTGGAAGCTGCGTGACCCGATCGAACGCGTGAAGGCCTACTTGTCGCGTAACGGGCTCGCGGACGCCGCGTTCTATGAGTCGGTGGAGGCCGAGGGAGCCGAGCTCGCAGCGCGGGTGCGGGCGGCGTGCCTGTCGATGCCCGAGCCCAAGCCGAGCTTCATCTTCGAACAGGTCTACGCGGGCGGTTCGCCGCTCGTCGACGAGGAGCGCGCGGCGTTCGAGGAGTACATGGCGGGCTACGAACCAGCGTCGGCCGAGGTGGGTCACTGATGGCGCCGGTAGCGATTGCGCGTGCCTTGAACATGGGTCTGCGCAAAGCCCTGGAATCAGACCCCAAGGTCATCATCATGGGCGAGGACGTCGGCAAGCTCGGCGGCGTGTTCCGGGTGACCGACGGGCTGCAGAAGGACTTCGGCGAAGACCGCGTCATGGATACGCCGCTCGCGGAATCCGGCATCATCGGCACCGCCATCGGACTGGCGATGCGCGGCTACCGGCCGATCTGTGAGATCCAGTTCGACGGCTTCGTGTTTCCGGCCTACGACCAGATCGTCAGCCAACTCGCGAAGCTGCACTACCGGTCGCAGGGCATGGTGCCGATGCCGATGGTCATTCGCATTCCATTCGGCGGCGGCATCGGTGCGGTCGAGCACCACAGCGAGTCGCCTGAAGCGTTGTTCGCTCACGTCGCGGGCCTCAAAGTCGTCGCATGTTCCAACGCCGCTGACGCCTACACGATGATTCAGCAGGCCGTCATCAGCAACGATCCGGTCATCTTCTTCGAGCCGAAACGGCGGTACTGGGAAAAGGCAGAACTCGATGCCGACACCCCACTCGCACAAGCCGTCCCGCTACACGCCGCACGCGTCGTCCGGCCTGGTCGGCATCTAACGCTGCTCGCCTACGGGCCTATGGTGAAGACCTGCCTCGACGCCGCGAAGGTGGCGGCGGACGAAGGTCACGAGCTCGAGGTTGTTGACGTCCGTTCACTGTCGCCCATCGACTGGCCCACGATCACTGACTCCGTGCGGCACACTGGGCGCTGCGTCGTCGTTCACGAAGCGCAGAAGTTCTTGGGCATGGGCGCCGAGCTGGCTGCTCGCATCACCGAACTTTGCTTCTACGAGCTGCAGGCGCCGGTGCTGCGGGTCGGTGGCTACCCGATCCCGTACCCGCCATCGCGTCTTGAGGAGCATTTCCTGCCCGATCTCGATCGCGTCCTCGACACTGTCGACCGATCACTGTCGTTCTGAGTAGCGTCGTTCTGAAATGCGTGCACCGTACTGACGGAGGCGGATGTGGCATCGCTCAAGCAGTTCAGACTCCCCGATGTCGGTGAGGGTCTGACCGAAGCTGAGATCGTGCACTGGCACGTCAAGGTCGGTGACGTCGTGACGCAGAACCAGACGATCGTCGACATCGAAACCGCGAAGGCGCTCGTCGAACTGCCTAGCCCGTTCGCGGGCGTCGTCAGCGAGTTGCTGATCCCCGAAGGGGCAACCGTCGACGTCGGGACGCCGATCATCATCATCGACGTCGCGCCCGCGTCAGTGCCGTTGGCCGACGTAGCGCCGGCGCCGCTGCCGGAGGGCGAGTCGCCGGCCATCGACGATCTCGTTCCCTCGATTCCAGCGGTGTCGGAGATGAGTGCAGGGCGCACCGCGAACCTCGTCGGTTATGGCCCGCGCGCCGACTCACCCGTGCGCCGCCGCCAACGGCAAGTTCCTGTTGCGACGAGTTCGCGACCGACGCCGAGCTGGCCTTCGGTGGCGGCATCGGTCGCTGCGCCGTCGCTGGTTTCAGCCGAAGTTGCCGTTATGCAGGACGACGACAACGTGGTCAGCGTGTTGGCGAAGCCGCCGGTTCGCAAACTCGCACGCGACCTCGGCATCGACGTGCAGTTGCTGCATGGCACCGGTCCTGATGGCACGATCACACGATCGGACGTCGAGGCGGCGGCCGACAGTTCGCGACAGGCGGCGCCGACCAGGCCGCTGCCTCGCGGTGGCGAAGAACGGATCGCGATCCGTGGAGTCCGCAAAGCCACCGCGCAGGCCATGGTCAACAGTGTTCAGACGGTTCCGCACGTCACCGAGTTCACCACGATTGACGTCACCCGTTCGATGCGTGCGGTCACGCGGCTGCGTGAACTGCCGGAGTTCGCCGACGTCAAGGTGACGCCGCTGCTACTTGTCGCGAAGGCGATCCTGCTCGGGCTCGAGCGCTACCCGATGGTCAACTCGACGTGGGACGAGCCGAACGGCGAGATCGTTGTGAAGCACTACGTGAACCTCGGCATCGCAGCTGCAACGCCGCGCGGCCTTGTGGTGCCGAACATCAAGAACGCCGAAGCGCTCTCGCTCCCGCAGCTCGCGCGCTCGATCAACGCACTCGCGTTCACCGCGCGCGAAGGTCGCACGTCTGTCGCCGACATGCAACGCGGGTCATTCACGATTACCAACGTCGGCGTGTTCGGAGTCGACACCGGTACCCCGATCATCAATCCCGGCGAGGCCGCGATCCTTGCGTTCGGAGCGATTCGTGACCAGCCCTGGGTGCACCGCGGAAAGGTCAAGTCGCGATCGGTGACCACGCTCGCGTTGTCGTTCGACCACCGCATCATCGACGGCGAACTGGGCTCGCGGTTCTTGCGTGACGTTGCGATGTTCCTCGAAGATCCGGCCTCGTCGCTGCTCGCCCGGCTATAGGAGTTCTCCCTTGCAGATAGCACTTCTGCAGCTTCGCATCGACGACAGCGAACCGGCGTCCGACCGAATTGCTCGTGTGTTAGCTCTGGTCAAACAGCAAGCTGGCGCCGACCTCGTGGTGTTGCCCGAGTTGTGGGTGCCCGGTGCGTTCGGCTACCACGGCTATCAGGCGTCGGCGACTGCATTACCCGGGACGGTCATCACGTCTTTGGCAGCGATCGCACGCGACATCGGCGCGCACATTCTGGCCGGCACAGTCATCGAGCAAGACGGTGACGACCTGCACAACACTGCGGTGCTGATCAGTCCACAGGGCGAGATCGTGCACACCTACCGCAAGGTGCACTTGTTCGGGTTCGACCACGGCGAGGCCGAAATGCTGACACGAGGCGACGACGTCTCGACGTACGCATTGCCAGGGCTCACGACGCTCGGCATGACGACGTGTTACGACCTGCGGTTCCCCGAGCTGTACCGGTTGCTGCTCGACGCGGGCGCGCAACTCGTCGTCGTCCCGGCGGGTTGGCCGGCTGCGCGCCTCGACCACTGGTTGCTGTTGCTGCGTGCGCGCGCACTTGAGGATCAATTGTTTGTCGTGGGGTGCAATCAGGTCGGCACCCAAGAAGGCGTCGAGCTCGCCGGACACAGCGTCGTAGTCGATCCGTGGGGCCGCATCATCGCCGAAGCGGGCACTGGCGAAGAAGTGCTGACCCTCGAGATCGACCTGGCATTGGTGGGCAAGATCCGGGCCGACTTCCCGGTGCTGCGCGACCGTAGATTCGGGTTGCCCTCGGTGCGCTAGCTCTGACTTGGCATTTGCTGGTCGGTCACCGAAAGGGTGCCGGTCGTGTCGCCGCGCCCGTTATCGGTCAACGTCGCGACGAAAAGCTGCTGCACGCCTGAACTGATCCGCTCGCCCCAGATTGCGCAACTCAGCGACGTCGCGCCCGCAAGGCATGGCCTACCGTCGAGGCGGAAGCCCTTCGACAGCGCGAGCGTCGCAAGCTGTGCGGACGCGGGGGTTAGGGCCGAGTGAACGCTGATGTTGAGGGTGATCGCGCTAGTGCTGCAAGCGGGCAGTGGCGGGGACGTCGGCAGCAATGGCGCAGCGGACGTCGTGGGCCCAGACGTAGCAGTCGAAGGCCCGGATGTAGCAGTCGAGGGCACGGCCGGCGTAACTCCGCCGGCGCAAGCCTGCGGCGCGCGTGCCCAGGTTGGCGGCAGCAAGGCAGCGACATCCGCTGCGGTAGCGGGCGTGGCAGGCAGGGGAGTCGGGCTCTTCGGGTCTGCCTTTTCGACATTTGCCAGAACAGCGGTCCGTGGCGCCGGGCGGCCAGGTAACGACCATCCCTCGCCTAGCAGGAAGAGCACGGTGGTGCCGTGCAGCCTTCCTTCGACCAAGCAGGTGTAGTTCGGGCCGGTGGTGGTGCCGGGGGCGGCCGCCGAACATACGGTGGGCAGGCTCCCGCCCGCCGAGTGCACGACCGTCGCAAGAGCGGCCAAGGTGGTGGCAACGCTGGTGCTTCCGGTCAGGCACGCGTCGGCGGTGTTCCCGCACGCAGTGAAGGTGGGATCGCGAACGAGACCGCCAGAGAGCTTGAGGCCCGTCTGCAGCGTCGTTCGGGCGGCGGCCTGGTCTTTGGCGCTGCCGATGGCGTTCCCCGTCGACCTGCCATGCGTGGCTCCCCAGGCGAGCGCGCCCACGGCGAAAACCACGATGAGGCTGAAGATGAGTGAGGCGAGGCGTGGTCGCATACCCCCCCATCGGACGCCGAGCGCGATTCCCTGAGCGAATCGGGGATTCGCCGAGGCGAAGAATGGTTCGCTGCGCCGAGGCGAAGAATGGTTCGCTGCGCCTAGGCGAAGCGGACGATGCAGAACGCTCCGAAGATGCCGCAGTACCAGGCGAACGGCGTCAAGGTCCGGGTGTGGAAGTAGCGGACCAGAAACTTGATGGTCACGATCGCGGCGACGAAGGCGGCCGCGCTGCCGGCCAGCACCTGGCCGCGGATGCCGTCGCCGAGGTGGCCCATTAGATCGGGGATCTTGACGACGCCCGCGGCGAAGATGACCGGGGTGGCCAGCAGGAACCCGAACCGGACCGCCTGTTCGTGGTTCAGCCCGCGGATCAGCCCGGCGACCATCGTGATGCCGGATCGGCTGATGCCGGCGAGCAGCGCGGCGCTCTGGAAGACGCCAACCACCCCGGCGTCCCTGAAACTGAACCGCTGGGTGATCTCGATGTCGTTTGCCGGATCGTGCTCGGGATCCGCGACTGTCGACGGCTGCCCGTCCGGCAGCGGGGCGGGTTCGCCCGCTCGGACGGCGGCCGCTGTGCGTGCCACGGCCCGGCGGCGCAGGTATTCGCCGGTGAAAAGGATCCCGCCGTTCACGGTCAAGAAGATGGCCGCCGCCTCCGGTTTGGCGAACAGCGTGCGGAACGTGTGCTCAAGCGCCAGCCCGATAATGCCGGCCGGAATCGTGGCGATGATGATGAGCCAGGCCATCCGCTCGTGCACGGTCTCGATCTTGCGGTGGCGCAGCGAGCTGAAGAATCCGCCGATAATCCGCACCCAATCGCGCCAGAAGAACAACAGCAAGGCGAGTGCGGTAGCGACGTGCAGCCCGACGATAAACGCGAGATACGGCGACTCCGCCTGGTCCTGCTCGGTCACCAGCGCCTTCCACGACCCGCCGACCAAGGCAGGGACGAGCACCGAATGACCCAGACTGGAGACCGGGAAAAGTTCCGTCACACCCTGCATGACGCCGATCGTGATCGCCTGGAGAAAGTTCAGATGCGGATATGGGGTCGGGACTGGCACGCAGGGTCCTCATCAGGTCGGCGGGGACTCGAGTAGCGCCTAACGATACGGGTCAAACCTGACGGCAACCTGGCCAACGGGCCAGGCAGCGCGCCCCAACATTGTCCTAGTGCGAGACAATGGACTCTCACCAGTGGAGATGCCCCCGATAGGCGCCTGGCAGGGATGGGAGGGATCGCGACCGTGCTCGACCCCCGCGCGCTGTACACGCTCGAGGAGCAGATCCCGCTGCTCGAGCGTCCGATCCTGATCCACGCTCTCGACGGATTCGTCGATGCCGGCGAAGCGGTGCGGCTCACCCATGAGCATCTGCTGGCGAACCTCACGCATGACGTCATCGGCCGGTTCGACGTCGACCAGCTGCACGACTACCGGGCGCGGCGGCCACCGATGATCTTCGACGCCGACCACTGGGAGAGTTACGCCGCGCCCGAACTGTTGCTCTATGCCATGACGGACGCCGCCGGCGAGCGCTTCTTGCTGTTGACCGGCCCGGAGCCTGACGTGCAATGGGAGCGCTACATCGCGGCCGTCATCGGGTTGATCGAGCACTTCGGCGTGCGGTTGACCATCGGTCTGAACGCGATACCGATGGCCGTGCCGCATACCCGACCGGTCGGCATCACGTCGCACGCGTCGCGTCAGGAGCTGATTCCCGACAACGAGCCGTGGGTGCAGCGCGTGCAGGTTCCGGCCAGTGCCGGTCACCTGCTCGAGTTTCGGTTGACCGAGCGCGGTCTTGACGCGATCGGATTCGCGGCGCACATCCCGCACTATCTGGCGCAGACCGAATTCCCTGACGCGGCCGAGCGATTGGTTGGCGCTATCGCACTTGCCGGCGGCCTCGTGCTGCCCACCGATGAGTTGCATGTCGCCGGGACAGCCGCGAAGTTGGAGATCGACAAGCAAGTCGCCGACTCACCAGAGGCGATGGCCCTGGTCGGTGCGCTCGAGCAGCAATACGACGCGTTCCTGCGCGGCCGTGGCAGCGATTTGCTGGCCACCGGTTCAGGTGACTTGCCGTCGGCCGACGAACTCGGCGCCGAGCTCGAACGATTCCTTGCCGACCACACCAAGCGCCAGCGCGACGACCGCGAGACCTAGGGCGCTACGGACCGAACTGCCGCCGCGACACGTTCGGTAGCCCCGGCCACAAAGACGTATTCGGTGTTGCGCAGATGCGATATCGCGCCGACCTTGCGGCCGGCCGGATTGTGAATGCCGATCTGCGCACCCACGTAGCGTTTCGAGTCGAACGCCAGCATCGCGACGTCCGCATGGCCTGCATCTCGTAGCCACTGCCCCATGTCTTCCGGTGTCACCCACGACTCGTCGTTGTACGACACCACGACGACGTCCGCCCTCGTGCGCGAGATGACAGATCGCAACGCCGTCGGCATCGAAGCTTTCCCGTTGAACGGCGAATGCGTGTCGTCGTCCCGTGCATCGATTCGTTTGCACGCGATGCCGTAATGCTCGGGCGCATCCCAGCGCACCAGCGTCTCCCAGACGTGATAGTTCGTGAAGTAGCGGTGCTGGTTGTAAGGCGGATCGAGATAAGCCAAATCAACGTGCGGGACGACGTCGATGAGCGTCATAGCATCACCGCGCGTCGTCACACCGCTTCCCGCAAGTAACTCCGGCGCCCGCAGTTCGATGTCGTTGTAAGCGCGCGCGGCCCATTGTTTGAGGTACGCCATCTGCAGCCCGGTCGTCGAATCGACGCGATCGGCGGCAAGCATGAGAGCAGTAAGTAGCACCGGATAAAGCGGATCGCCTGCGTAGCGGGTTTCGATGGCGTCGCGCATCGCGTCGACCCGCGCGCCGTTTTTCGGCTGGAAATATCGCGCTGCGACGCAGAAGGTTTCGGTGAAATAGCCCGCTGCACCTGGCATTGCATTGAGTTCATCGAGAGCCTGCGCCAGCCGATCCTTGTCGACCACTGTGGCGTCGGTCGCGATGTAGCACTGGCCTAGTACCTCGGCGTATGTTGCGCAGTCGACGGCAGTGACTTCGATGCCGCGACGCTTGAACTCTTGGGCCACCCTCGTCGTCCCGGTAAAAAGGTCGAGGGCCGTACGCGCGCCCGCCGCGGTTGCGATCTCGCCGAGCACCGAGGCGAGCAGCCGCTTCGAGCCGAGATACTTGATCACCGCGCCAGCGTAGGCCGAACAGCGCTGCCCAGCCGGAACAAACGCGGCCAACCCTGGCATTGTGATCGGCATGGTGCTGGATGGCTTTGCGCACGGGATTGCCGAAGGCTGGTGGATGTTCTTCGACACCTTCTGGGCTCTCGTGCTCGGATTCGGATTGTCGGGCGCCGTGCAGGCATTCGTTTCTCGCGCACAGATGCAAGCCGCACTCGGTGACCACCGGCCGAAAACTCTGGCAAAGGCGAGCTTCCTCGGCGCGGTGAGCTCGTCGTGCTCGTATGCCGCCAGCGCGCTGGCCAAGAGCTTGTTTGCCCGCGGCGCCGACTTCACGGCGTCCATGATCTTCATGATCGCGTCGACCAACCTGGTGGTCGAACTCGGCATCGTTATTTGGTTGCTGGTGGGCTGGCAATTCGCGGCCGCCGAGTTCGTCGGCGGCGCAGTCATGATCGCGCTGCTCGGCTTCGTGTTGCCGCGGGTGATCCCGCGACAGTGGACCGACGAGGCGCAGCGCCGGCTATCGGACGAGAGCCACCCGCCGTCCCCCTCGGTTAGTCAGCCCCTGGACGCTCAAGCACCACCAACTTCGCCGCGTTGGCAAGAACGCGCACGCACCCGGGCCGGTTGGTCAGATGCGTCGGGCTACACGATTAGCGATCTGACGATGCTGCGCAGAGAGCTCATCGTGGGGTTTGTCGTTGGCGGATTCGCGTCCGCACTCGTGCCGACCTGGTTCTGGCGGTCGCTATTCGTGACGGGTCATGGGTTTTGGTCAAGCCTGCAAAACGTTGTGCTGGGGCCTTTCCTGGCCCTCATCAGCTTCGTCTGCTCGATCGGCAACGTGCCGATCGCGGCCGCCCTCTGGCGCGGCGGAATCAGCTTCGGCGGTGTGATCTCCTTCATCTTCGCCGACCTCATCACGCTGCCGCTGCTGCTGATCTACCGCAAATACTTCGGCACTGCGATCACGCTGCGACTGCTCGCGGCGTTCTGGTTCGCCATGAGCTCCGCATCACTGGCCACCGAGTACCTCGTTCGAGCGGCGCACCTGCTGCCGAAGGTTGGCGCGCACATCGTGCCGCTCACCCACGCGGGAGCGAACTACACAACGGTGCTCAACGTCATCGCGGCGATCGGATTCGGCGTCCTGTATTGGCTTTATAGAACGCGGACGGCGGGGGCGAACAGCAGCAGCGACGATGCCACGGTTGATCGCTACGCCAGCACTGATCGCTACGCGAAAGACCCTGTGTGCGGCATGCAGGTCGAGAAGGCGCTCGCGCCGGCCCGGCTACAGGTCGGATCGCAGACCGTCTACTTCTGCTCCGACCACTGCTCCGCGAAGTTCGCCGCCGAGAACTCCCACGCCACGCGTTCGTAACCATATGCCGCAAAGCGGCGGGTCATCGTTGTGCGCCACACGCGCCTCTCCTATGCTGCTCCGTGATCCGCCCGTGACCTGCAACGGAGCCTCGCTGCGGCGGGTGGATCGCCGCCTAATCCCCTCCGGGGGAACCGGGGAACCACCACTTCCCCAGGGGTGAATCCGGCTCAGCTCGCGCTGAGACGGTAGGGCGTTCCTCTGGCCCGAACCCGTCAGCTAACTCGGTCGGCGGCCGCGGGAGGAGGCATGTTCGCTTTGGCGCGCCGTCGCGGCATTCTGCTAGCTCTTGGACCCTCGCCGCGCCGAGCCCTGCGTCCCCTCGTCAAGATCATGTCGGCTACCGGTGCCGCGCTCGTCGCCGCCGCCCTTTTGCCCGCCGTCGCCAGCCAGGCAGCTCAGCCGACCACGGTCGCGCAGGCACAGGCTCAGATAGACGCGCTCAACAACCAGGCCGAGATCGCCTCCGAGCAATACAACGGCGCGCAGGACAGCCTGACCCAGGCGCTGCAGACCGCGAGCGCGGCCAATGCTGCGGCGGGGCGGGCGCACAGCGAGCTCGTGGCTCAGCAGGACAAGGTCGGTGCGCTTGCCGCGGAGTCGTATGAGTCGGGCGGCCTCAGCCAGGGCCTGGCCATCATCTTGAACACCACCGACCCGTCGCAGGCGATGACCAGGGTCTCGATGCTCCAGCAGCTGAGCACGTCGCAGTCGAGCTTGCTCGCCGCGGCACAATCGGCCGATCAGATCTATCAGCAGTCAGTGGCAACGGCCAGCCAAGCCACCGCGACGGCCCAGACGCTGTCCGCTGACCTCGTGCAAAAGCAGGCGCAGATCAACGCAGCGCTCGCGCAGAGCAAGCAGGTGCTCGCCAAGTTGACGGCCGCGCAGCGCGCACAGCTCGCCGCGGCCCAGAAGGCGAAAGAGGCCGCCGATCAGGCGAAGGCACAGATCGCGTTGGCGGCTTTCAACAAAGCACAGGCCGCGCAGGCTGCCATAGCGCGGGCGACTGCTTCGCGGACCGCTGCCGCGCGGGCAGCAACGGCGGCTGCGGCCGCGGCGGCCAACAAGACGCTGATCAAGACAGTGGCGTTACCGCAGAGCCTGGGCGGTTCCGGCGTCGCCCAGCGTGCCGTCGCCGCCGCGATGACGCGGCTCGGCGACCGCTACGTATTCGGAGCGACCGGGCCGAGCCGTTTCGACTGCTCAGGACTCGTGCAGTGGGCCTACCGACAGGCCGGCATCAGCACGACCCACTACACCGGAACGTTGTACAACGACTACCGCCACATCCCGGAAAGTCAGTTGAAGCCCGGCGACCTGGTGTTCTTCTATCGCGACCATCACCACGTCGGCATTTACATCGGCAACGGTCTGATGATCAACGCGCCGCACACCGGTGACGTCGTCCGCATCGCGTCAATCGCCGCTCACGGTTACTACTCCGGAGCAGTGCGCGTCGTCGGCTAGCTCGCAAGTTGCGGTCCCGTCGATTGATCACGCCCCGCCGGTTGATCACGTAAGGGGGGGTGTAGGGGCCCCTCAACAGGTGTGCGCACCTGTTGAAGTGACGGTTCGCCTAGTGGGACCGGCTCAATCCTCTAGCGGGACGGCGGGGTGCTGAACGGCAGCCGGACGGCGGGGGATGAACGTCAGCGGGACGGCGGGGTCTGAACGGCAGCCGGATCAATCGTGGTGCGGGAGTACGTCGTGCACACCGGGGGCGCGGGTGAGGGCGAGCAGCCCACCGGCCGCCGCGATCAACACCAACGCGACCGCGATGCTCACCCCACCTGCGCCTGACCAGTAAACGTCTTTGAGGTCGATCAGCAGCGCGAGCTCGTCGACGATCAGGGCCAGCCCGATCCCGAACATCAGGCCCATCACTGTGCGCCATCGCGGCGACCGTTCGACGAGCCCGAGAAACGCCACGATGGTGACCAGCAAGATGCCCCACAGATAGTGATGCAGGTGCACTGAGCCAGCCGAGATGTTGGCGAAGTGACCGACGTGCGCGTGAATCGACCAGGTGATCGCACGCAGCACGGCGAATGTGACCGCGAACGAGAACCAGGCGAGGATCAAACCCCGCCTGGTCGGGTGCACATCACGAAGTCGTCGCGGCCGGTGGAATCGCATCGCCACATCATGGCTTGGACGCCGCGATCAAGCCCGAAAAACAGGCCCGCAATCAGGCCCGTGTTCAGGCAGTGTCGAACCGGTCGAGGTTCATGACCTTGTCCCACGCCGCGATGAAGTCACGGACGAACTTGTCCTGCGCGTCGTCGCTCGCATAGACCTCGGCGACGGCCCGCAGCTCGGAGTTAGAGCCGAAGACGAGGTCAACGCGACTACCCGCCCACTTCACAGCACCGCTTGAATCGCGTCCTTCGAACGTCGTCGCGTCGGCGGACGTCGGCTTCCACGTGGTGCCCAGCTCGAGCAGATTCACGAAGAAGTCGTTGGTCAGCGACTCAGGCGTAGTCGTCAGCACGCCCAAGTTCGAGTTGTCGTAGTTCGCACCCAACACCCGAAGCCCACCGATGAGAACGGTCAACTCGGGTGCGCTCAGGTTGAGCAGGTTCGCGCGGTCGATCAGGAGGTATTCAGCCGGCAGCCGGTGACCCTTGCCCGAGTAGTTCCGGAAGCCATCTGCAGTCGGCTCGAGTGCGGCGAACGACTCGACGTCAGTCTGCTCCTGCGATGCGTCGGCACGGCCAGGCGTGAACGGGACCGTAACGGCTTGGCCCGCGTTCTTCGCGGCCTGTTCGACGGCCGCACACCCACCGAGCACGATCAGGTCAGCGAGGGAAACCTGCTTGCCGCCAGCGTTAAAGCTCTGCTGGATTCCCTCGAGCGTGCGCAGCACTGCCGCCAGTTCGCTGGGGTTGTTGACGTCCCAACCACTCTGCGGCTCAAGACGGATGCGGGCACCGTTCGCTCCACCGCGTTTGTCGCTGCTGCGAAACGTCGATGCCGACGCCCAAGCTGTGGAAACAAGTTGGGAGACCGACAGCCCCGACGCGAGTAGCTGACCCTTTAGCGCGGCAATATCGTCGGCACCGACGAGCTCGTGCGTGACGGCCGGAATCGGGTCTTGCCAGATCAACGTCTCCTGCGGCACCAAAGGGCCGAGATAACGCTGGATCGGACCCATGTCTCGGTGGGTCAGCTTGAACCAAGCCCGCGCGAATGCGTCGGCAAACTGGTCAGGATTTTCCAGGAAACGCCGCGAAATCTGCTCGTACGCCGGGTCCACCCGAAGCGCGAGGTCGGTGGTCAGCATCGTCGGCGGTCGCACCAGCGAGCCGTCTTCTGGGTCGGGCACGGTGTTCGCGCCGCCACCGTTTTTCGGCTGCCACTGGTGGGCGCCCGCGGGGCTCAACGTCTGCTCCCACTCGTAGCCGAAGAGGATCTCGAAGAAGCCGTTGTCCCACTTCGTCGGTGTCGGCGTCCAGGTGACTTCGAGCCCGCTGGTGATCGCGTCGCGACCCTTGCCGGTGCCGAAGCCCTGCTTCCAGCCCAGGCCCATCTCTTCGAGCGGGGCACCCTCCGGCTCCGGCCCGACGTACTGACCGGGATCAGCCGCACCGTGAGTCTTGCCAAACGTGTGGCCGCCGGCGATCAGTGCAACGGTTTCCTCGTCGTTCATCGCCATCCGGGCGAAGGTCTCGCGGATGTCGCGAGCTGAAGCCATCGGATCGGGGTGCGCGTTCGGGCCTTCGGGGTTCACATAGATCAAGCCCATTTGGACGGCGGCCAGCGGCGCTTCGAGCTCGCGATCGCCGGTGTAACGATCGTCGCCGAGCCAGGTTTCCTCCGGCCCCCAGTACACGTCCTCGTCGGGCTCCCAGACGTCGGCGCGACCGCCGCCGAAGCCGAAGGTCTTGAAGCCCATCGACTCAAGCGCGCAGTTGCCGGTGAAGACCATCAGGTCGGCCCACGACAGTGCACGGCCGTACTTCTTCTTGACCGGCCAAAGCAGTCGGCGGGCCTTGTCGAGGTTGCCGTTGTCGGGCCAGCTGTTCAGCGGGGCGAAGCGCTGCATGCCAGCGCCAGCCCCGCCGCGGCCGTCGTGCGTGCGGTACGTGCCTGCGCTGTGCCACGCCATCCGGATGAAGAACGGCCCGTAGTGGCCGAAGTCGGCGGGCCACCAGTCCTGCGATGCCGTCATGACACGCTCGATGTCGGCATTCAACTCGGCCAAGTCGACCGTCTTGAACGCCTCGGCGTAGTTGAAGTCGTCGTCCATCGGGTTGGCCACATCGGAGTGCTTGCGGAGGATCTTCAGGTTCAGTTGGTTGGGCCACCAGTCACGGTTACTCCCACCCTCGGCGGGATACGCACGGCGCTGTGAGGCCACCGGGCACTGCCGCTCGGGATCCTCCGGCTCGTTCATCTCGCGGACAACGGCATCGGGGTGCTGGTCAGACATCAGAGATCCTTCCGATCAGTCGCGGCATTCAGGAGCTAGTGCTGTCGTTGCAGGTGGCGCAGATCCCCCACCAGGTCACCTCGGCTTGTTCGATGACGAAGCCGTTGGCATTGCTTGGTTCGAGACACGGCGCGTGGCCTACTGCGCAGTCGATGTCGCTGACCGCCCCACATTGCCGGCAGACGGCATGGTGGTGGTTGTCGGCGGTGCGGGTCTCGTAGCGCGCAGGTGAGCCCGCCGGCTCGATGCGCCTGACTAGACCTACCTCGGTGAAGGCGTTGAGCACCTCATAGACCGCGGCTGTCGATAGCGCGCCGAGATGCTCGCGGGCCGCGGTAGCGATCTCGTCCGCCGGTGCATGTGGCTGGCCGGCAACCGCCGACAGCACAGCGAGGCGGGCCGCGGTCACCCTCAATCCGTAGCCACGCAGCAGCGCCGTCGGATCGCTCGTCGGCAGGGACATGTGCCCTAGCTAAGCCACTGGTCTGGAATGAGTCAAGTCTTGGACTCACTCCAGCTTAGAATCGGCTATTTGTGGGCGAGCGCAGTGAGCAGCCACGCGCCGTGCGGGATCCACTGCTCGGTCCAGCGCCACGACTGGGACGGATCGGTTTCCTCTGCCTGCTTGAAGTCGATGTCGTCCTCGTCGAACTCGCCCGCGGTGATGCCGTTGCAGACACCACCCGGTGCATTCCATTTGTCGAGGTCATACCGCGGGTTGCGGTGCCCGTGGCCCTGCACCATGCAGGCATCGAACGGGTTGAGGCCGAAGATCCAGTCGAGTGCGGCTTGGGCGTAGCGCCACAGAGCGGCGCCGAACTCAACGTCGTCCGCGAAGACGTGTGAACCCCAGCGAGCTGCGCACGCCAACGATCCGAGTCGCGCGTTCTCGCCCTGCCACCAGTAACCGCTCTCGTTCTTGTGCACCATGAAGAACTGGACGCGATCCTGCACTCCCGGCACGAGTACGTACTGCCGCGGATAGCCGAAGGGATTGCCTTCGCCGATCGCGCTGACTTCGAGCTCGTGCGTCAGCCCCCGACGAACCGCCAGTCGAGCGGCGTCGACCTGTGAAGTCGCACCTGTCGCTGCGAATACTTCGGCGTAGCGCAGCAATACTGCATACGGCATGCCCGCCTCGGCTGCATGTACATAGCTGCGGGTCTTCGCGTCGTCCATCCAGAACCAACCATCGGCGTGCTGGCGGTTGACGAGCTTCGCGGCCCGCAGATGCGCCGCATCGCCGTACGTCGAGTTGCCCGTGACAGCGAAGAGCTCGACAGCCGCTAGCAGCGCGCAATAGTCGTCGATCATGTTTTCGGTGCCGTCGTCGAGGTACTGCGTATTGTGCTCCTCGAGGTGCGCAAAGCCCAGCTCTGCGGCTTCTAGGTAGCGCGCGCGAGTGAAGTCGCCATCGCGTGGCAAGGTGCTGGCGCGGGCAAGCGCGGCGATCGTGCTGCCGCCGCCTTGCCGATAGCCCGACTGGTAGGTGTTGAAGCGGTGACCCTCCTGGGTCGCGTAGCTACAAATCATGCGCTCGTCGACGTCCTTGCTCCATCGATCGAACACCGTCATGTAGAAGTAGCCAGCGGTCCGATTCTGCATTCGCACCAAGAAGTCGACGCCGTGCAGTGCTTCGTCAACGAGACGGTCGTCCATCCAAAGGTCCGTCTCGTTGAGTCTCGCGCGAGCCTCGATCAGGTTCCAGGCGACCTGCGGTATCTGCTGAGGATTCAGAAAGTTCGCATACGACAGGTGCGACAAGTACTTCGAGGTGTCGCCCGAGGCGTCGTACCAACCACCATGGACGTCGACCCGATCGGTGCTGTCGATCACCGGGCAATTGCTGTCGGCAATGTCAAAAATGCCAGTGCAACGCACCGACTTGAGGTAGTGCACGAGATCGGACACGACCTGGCCGTCGAGAGCAATCGCGGCAATGGTGAACGGCGCGCTAACAAGTGGTGGCACTGCGTTGTCGAGCGACAAAAAATAGCGCCCGGGCTTCTGCACTGCCGAGAAGTCGGCCTCCCAGTAGCGCCAGTCACGCCACTTCATGACGCCACCGCGGCTTCGCAGTTCGCCCGACTGCACCGGCTCTGCAACGCCGACTGCCGCATCCGCATTGAAAATACTGAAACGCCCGCCACTGAATGCAGCATCCGTTTGCAGCAATGCGAGCTTCGCGTCGTCCGCCGAGTAACCGATCTGGTTGTGCAAGAATTTCACGTGTCCTCCGCACCTCTCGTGTCAGGGGACATCATGACGTACAGCTCACGGTTGGAACCGGTAACCCATCCCGGGTTCGGTCATCAGATAGCGCGGTCGCGCCGGATCCGGTTCGAGTTTGCGCCGCAGCTGATTCATGAATTGCCGCAAGTAGTGGCTCTGGTCACCGAGATCAGCGCGATCGATCGACCGCAGCATCTCGCGTTGTGTCACCAGCCGGCCAGGGTTGCGAATCAACACCTCGAGCAGCTGCCACTCGGTGGGAGTGAGCCGGACGTCGGCAGGTTCCGGTACCGGCGTCTTCAGTGTGGTGATGCGCCGGCCCGGTAGTTCAATCTTGACGTCGCCGAAGACGGCCTGAACTTCATCGCTGCCCGTAGGCGCCCTACGAGTGACGGCCCGCAGGCGTGCGAGTAGCTCATCAACGTTGAACGGTTTGGTGACGTAGTCGTCGGCGCCCGCGTCGAGCGCGTCGACCTTGGAGATTCCCTGGCTGCGTCCCGACAGCACGATGATCGGAACCTTGCTCCAGCCACGAAGCCCGCGGATCACGTCGAGCCCGTCCAGATCGGGCAGGCCGAGATCAAGTACGACGATGTCTGGCGATGACTGCGCGGCAACACCGAGGGCTTGTTTGCCATTCACCGCCACGACGACGTCGTACGCGCGCGCTTTCAAAGTGATGCTCAGGGCACGCAGGATCTGCGGTTCGTCATCGACCACCAGTACGCGAGTCATGGCGACGACGGCAACAGCGGTGTTGACGCCTGCAGCGCCTGAGGTGAAGACAACTGAAGTGAAGACGACTGAGGTGACGGCGGTTGCACTGCCGCCGCATCAACCGGCAGCGGTGAGCTGACCTGCATGGCAAGCACCATCGTCAGCCCGCCACCTGGAGTCTCTTCGACTGTCAGCGTGTGGCCTAGTGCCTCCATGAGTCCTCGCGACAGTGCTAGCCCGAGCCCGACGCCGGTGGTGTTGTCGGTGTCGCCAAGACGTTGGAACGGCGTGAACATGCGCTCGCGTTCGCTCTCCGGAATGCCCGGGCCGCGATCGGCAATCCGCAACTCGACCGAGTTCGCATGTGTACTTGCCGACACGCGCGGCGGCGAACCTGGAGGTGAATAGCGCAACGCGTTCGCGGTCAGGTTCGCGATCACCCGCTCCAGCAACGCGGGATCCGTTTCGACTTCGGGCAACGTGTCAGGGACGTCGAGTTCGACCGCGCGCGCGGTTGGGCCAAGGCTGTCGAGGGCAATCGGCACGGTTTCATGAAGAGCGACGGGCTGGCGCCGGATTGACAGCGCCCCAGCCTGAATGCGGCTCATGTCGAGCAGGTTGTCGACCAGCCGGTGTAACCGATCGAGCGACTCATCCGCGGTGGCGAGTAACTCGGCGCGCTCGCTGTCGGTCCATGCCACGTCGGCACTGCGCAACCCGGTAACTGCGGCCTTCGCCGACGCGAGTGGCGTGCGCAAATCATGGCTGACTGCGTTGAGCAGCGCGGTGCGCATCCGGTCGGCCTCTTCAAGTGGCCTGGCCGCCTCGGCGATCGCTGTCAAGCGTTGCTGCTCGAGCGCAGTGACAGTCTGTGCGGCAAAAGCACCAAGAACACGAAGGTCGGACGCCGCGAGAGCACGCCCACGTACCGTCAGCGCGAATCGCTCACCAACCGACACCTCGGTGTCAGCTTCGGCGGGCGTCGTGCACGGCTGTGCTCCAACCGACTCAACGACTCGCCATGGCGGGTCGGCGTCACTCGCGGAGTCGCGTTCGAGTAACGCGACCGAGGTGAGCTGGAACGTCTCTCGCACCTGGTCGAGCAGCGCCGTCACACCCGTCTGACCACGCAGGACGCTGCCCGCCAACGTCGCCAACGTCTCTGACTCGGCAGCCGCGCTCGCGGCTTGCGTCGTGCGGCGAGCGGCTAGCTCGACAACAGAGCTCACAGTCGCAGCGACGATGACGAACGCCGCGATGGCCACGATGTTGTTGTGCTCGGCGATCGTCCACTTATGAAGCGGTGGCGTGAAGTAGTAGTTGATCAACAGGCTGGCAACCAACGCCATGGCGAGTGCGGAGTACAGGCCACCGACGAGCGCGACCGCAACGACCGCGACGAGGTATGCCAGTAGGTCACTCGAGAGATTGAAGCTGCTGCGCGTATTGACGAGTACGAGCGTCAGAAGCGGAAGGAGTATTGCGCCCAGCGACGCACCCGCGAGCCGACGACGCGTAGTGAGGCCGCGAGGTAACGACGGACCGACGTGCCGTCGTCCGGCCTGATCGTGCATGACCGTGTGGACGTCGAGGTCTCCCGACATCCGTGTCGTGGTCGAGCCAATGCCCACTCCCCCGTTCAGCAGCGCACCGACCCGCGACCGGCGCGAGGCACCTAACACGAGCTGGGTGACGTTCTCTGCGTACGCAAAGGTGATAAGGGTGGCAGAGATGTCGTCGCCAACGACCTGGTGATAGGTACCGCCGAGCGACTCGACCAGCAGGCGTTGCGCAGCAAGCATCGCGGGGTTGGCGCCGGTGAGCCCGTCGGAGGGTGCAACGTGCAACGCGAGCAGGTCGGCTCCGCTGCGCGCAGCGATGCGGGCCGCTCGACGGATTAACGTGTCGCCTTCAGGCCCGCCGGTAATGGCGACGAGGACGCGTTCTCGCGTTTCCCACGTCTCCGCGATCTGGTGCTCGTGCCGGTAATGCTGCAGCGCGTCGTCGACTTTGTCCGCCACCCACAACAGCGCGAGTTCGCGCAGCGCAGTGAGGTTGCCGATGCGGAAATAGTGCCCGAGGGCTGCGTCGACCTTGTCGGGGCCGTAGATGTTGCCGTGCGCCATACGTCGACGCAAAGCCTCAGGCGAGAGGTCGACGACATCGACCTGGTCAGCGGATCGCACGATGGAGTCGGGGATGGTTTCGCGCTGGGGCACTCCGGTAATTTTCTCGACGACGTCGTTGAGCGACTCCAGGTGCTGGATGTTCACCGTCGACAACACGGTGATGCCAGCGGCGAGCAACTCCTCGACGTCCTGCCATCGCTTTTCGTTTCGCGAACCGGGCACGTTCGTGTGCGGCAGCTCGTCGACGAGCGCAACCTTCGGGTGCCGCGCGAGGATCGCATCGATGTCCATCTCGGTGAAGTCGACGCCGCGATAGTTGATGGTCCTACGTGGGATGACCTCAAGGTCGCCGATCGCTTCTGCGGTGTGCTTTCGACCGTGAGTCTCGACGAAACCGACCACAACATCGGTGCCGCGCTCGGCTCGCCGGTGGCCCTCACCCAGCATCGCGTACGTCTTCCCTACGCCTGGGGCCGCGCCGAGGTAGATGCGCAACGTACCCCGCGCACCTGACATCGACGCCACCTCCAAACTCCAGAATAATTCGTTCCGGTTAGGTCGCTCCGGAAAGCTTGTCGAGCACCAGGTTGAGCTGCAGGACGTCGACACCCGGGGTGCCCATGAAGCCCCATGTCCTGCCGACCGTGTACTTGCTGATCAGCGTGTGCACTTGGTCGAGGGTCAGGCCACGTACCTTGGCCACACGCGGCGCCTGAAGATTCGCGTAGGCCACGGAAATGTCGGGGTCGAGGCCGCTACCGCTCGCCGTCACGGCGTCCGCCGGTACCGGGTTGTTGACGCCCTTGCCCGGGCCATCGACCAAGACGATTTGGCCGATGCGGTAGTCGACCCCGAAGGTCGCACATGTCACGGCGACACCGTCGTAGGTGGCGATAAACGGCTTTGCTGGGCACTCTTGGTTGACCGACACCACGCTCTTGATAGGCCCTGTCAGACCGGTGTCATGGACAACGGAAAGCACTGCGCCGATGCCGTCGCTCGTGCAGAACCGACGCTGTCCGTCGACATTTTCGAGCAGGCCGACCGCCATGCTGCGCGAGCAGACTTGGGTCAACAGGCTCTGCTTCCCGGTGTCCTCACTCTTGCTCGGGTCGGGCAGCGTGTCGATGATGCTTTCTGGTCCAAGGTTGCTACCGCCACTGGCCGTCGGGTCGTAGCCGGCACCTGCGTCGGAGGGCCTGGTTTGGAAGTACTTCGTTATCGCGTCGCCCTTGGCATCGGTAAAGCTTTGGCCGAGCAACGACGATCCGACAACCATTCCGTTGGCCTTGACGAGTGAGCCGTCTGCGTGAGCCTTCAAGCCTGGCACTTGAGCGATGACGAGGATCACCAACGGGTAGGCCAACCCGGTGACCACCGTCAGCACCACCAACGCGCGTAGCGCCGCGACATGCTGGCGTATCGATGCTGGGAGTTTGTTGAACATGTCGTTTACCGGATTCCGGGCATGAACTGAATGATGAGGTCGATGACCTTGATACCGGCGAACGGCAACACGATCCCGCCGACCCCGTAGAGGTAGAGGTTGCGGCGCAGCATCGCGCTCGCGCTACTCGGCCGGTACCGCACGCCACGCAGCGCCAACGGAATCAAGGCAACGATGATGAGAGCATTGAAGATGACCGCCGACAGGATCGCCGACTGCGGCGAGTGCAGCCGCATGACGTTCAGCTTGTCGAGACCGGGGTAAACGGCGGCGAACATCGCCGGAATGATCGCGAAGAACTTCGCGATGTCGTTCGCGATCGAGAACGTCGTCAGCGCTCCGCGAGTGATGAGCAGCTGCTTGCCGATCTCGACGATCTCGATCAGCTTGGTCGGGTTGGAGTCGAGGTCGACCATGTTGCCCGCCTCTTTGGCGGCTGACGTGCCCGTGTTCATGGCGACACCAACGTCAGCTTGCGCAAGGGCGGGTGCGTCGTTGGTGCCGTCTCCTGTCATCGCGACGAGCTTGCCGCCGGCCTGCTCCTTCTTGATCAGGGCCATCTTGTCTTCAGGCGTCGCCTCGGCCAGGAAGTCGTCAACGCCGGCTTCCTCGGCAATCGCTCTCGCTGTCAGCGGGTTGTCGCCGGTGATCATCACCGTGCGAATCCCCATCGCGCGCAGTTCGTCAAACCGCTCGCGCATGCCTTGCTTGACGACGTCCTTCAGGTGAATCACACCCAGCGCTCGAGCACCTTGGCGGTCGTTGACTGCGACGACGAGCGGCGTACCGCCCGCGGCGGAGATGCCGTCGACAAGCGGTCCGAGCTCAGGCGGAATCGAGCCACCGGCCGCGCGGATCCACTCGACGACCGAACTAGCCGCGCCCTTACGCACCTGACGAGTCGTGCCGCCCTCGGCGAGGTCGGCGCCACTCATGCGGGTCTGCGCAGTGAACGGGACGAAGGTGGCGTGCGTCAGTTCGCCAGGGTGCCGCTCGCGTAGCCCATACCGCTCTTTTGCGAGGACGACGACAGAGCGGCCCTCGGGCGTCTCGTCGGTCAGGCTCGACAGTTGCGCCGCATCGGCGAGATCTGCCTCGCTCACACCTGGCATCGACAAGAACTCCGACGCCTGGCGGTTGCCGAGCGTGATCGTGCCGGTCTTGTCGAGCAGCAGTGTGTTGACGTCGCCGGCAGCCTCGACGGCTCGGCCCGACATCGCTAGCACATTGCGCTGCACGAGCCTGTCCATGCCGGCAATGCCGATGGCAGAAAGCAAGGCCCCGATCGTCGTCGGGATCAAGCAGACGAGCAACGAGACGAGCACGATGCCCGTCACGCCGTTGCCGGTGAGCGCGCTCGTGTCCGGTATTCCCGGCTGCTGGGCCTTGGAAAAAATGGCTAGCGGCTGCAACGTCGCCATTGCCAGCACGAAGATGATCGTGAGCGAGGCAAGCAGGATGTTCAGGGCGATCTCGTTCGGGGTCTTTTGCCGGCTGGCGCCCTCGACGAGCGCGATCATGCGGTCGATGAAACTCTCGCCCGGCTTTTGGGTGATCACGACGACGATGCGGTCGGAGAGAACCTTCGTGCCGCCGGTAACCGACGACCGGTCACCGCCCGACTCGCGAATCACCGGAGCAGACTCACCAGTGATGGCCGACTCGTCGACACTCGCGATGCCTTCGACGACGTCGCCGTCGCCAGGGATCGTCTCGCCTGCTTCTACCACGACGAAGTCGCCTTGCCGGAGCTCGCTCGCTACGACCTCTTGGATGCTGCGGGCGTCGATCGTCATGCCGGTCTTCCAACCGGTGACGCGGCGAGCCATCGTGGTGGTCCTAGCTCGGCGCAACGTCTCCGCCTGCGCCTTTCCCCGACCCTCTGCCACTGCTTCGGCGAGGTTGGCGAACAACACGGTGAGCCACAGCCAAACCGTGGTGATGATCGCAAAGGCAGTGTGGTCACGGATCGCCAACCAAGTGGTGAACACCGAGCCGATTTCAACGATGAACATGACCGGGTTCTTGTACAGCGTGGTCGGGTTGAGCTTGCGGAACGCGTCAGGCGTCGAGCGCCACAGTTGGTGGGGATCGAGCAAGCCGCCCTGCACCCGATTCGTCAAAGACGTCGGGATAGCTGGGGTGAGCGCAGTCGACGTCATTAGTGCAGACCTTCCGCAAACGGGCCGAGTGCAAGTGCTGGCAAGTAGGTGAGAGCGACGACGATCAGCACGACACCGACAACCATGCCGATGAACAAGGGCCGGTGAGTGGGCAACGTGCCTTCGGATACCGGCACGGGTTGTTGCCTGGCTAGTGACGCGGCCAAGCCGAGGGCGAAGATCATCGGAATGAACCGCGCGCCGAGCATCACGATGCCGAGCACGGTGTTGTACCAGTTCGTGTTCACACCGATGCCGGCGAAGGCTGAGCCGTTGTTGTTTGCCGTCGAGGTGAATGCATACAACACCTCCGACAGGCCGTGCGCGCCAGTGTTCTCCATCGCCGCGCGTTCACCGGGCAAGGCCATAGCTACAGCAGTGCCGATGAGCACAAAGGCTGGTGTGGTCAAGAAATACAGCGACGAGAATTTCATTTCACGTGCTGCAATTTTCTTGCCCAGATACTCCGGAGTTCGCCCGACCATCAGGCCGCCAACGAAGACCGTGATGACGGCGAGCACGAGGATGCCGTATAGGCCGCTGCCGGTGCCCCCAGGCGCGACCTCGCCGAGCTGCATATCGAGCAGCGTGATGGCGCCGCCAAGGCTGGTGTAGGAGTCGTGCAACGAATCGACGGCACCCGTCGAAGTCAATGTCGTGGCTGATGCGAATGTCGCGGAGTCAAGCACGCCGAATCGCGTCTCGGTTCCCTCCGACGCCGCACCTACCGCTGTTGGCACGCTGCCGTGGTGGACGCCCTGCGCGACGTTAAGTCCGATCACGCTGAGGATCGACAGCACCGCCATGACAGCGACGATCGCCAACCCTTGGCGCTTATCGCCGACCATGCGACCAAAGGTGCGCGGCAGCGAGAACCCGATGACCAGCAAGAAATAGATCTGGAACCAGTTCGTCCAGTTGGTGGGATTCTCGAATGGGTGCGCGGAGTTCGCGTTGTAGAAGCCGCCGCCGTTGGTGCCTACCTGCTTGATTGCCTCTTGGGATGCAACCGGCCCACCGGTAATCGACTGGTGGCTGCCCGCGATGGTGTTCACAACGTGCGTCGCGTGGAAGTTGTCGATCGCTCCACCGGCAATGAGGATGATCGCGAACAAGATCGACATCGGCAACAGGATGCGTGTGATCGTACGGATCAAGTCGACCCAGAAGTTGCCAAGTTGGTCGGTGCGCGACCGCGCGAAGCCCCGCACGAGAGCGATGGCGACGCAGATGCCCACTGCAGCCGAGGCGAAGTTCTGTACCGCGAGACCCGCCATTTGTGCGGTGTAGCCGAGTGCCGACTCGCCCGAATATGACTGCCAGTTGGTGTTCGTCGTGAAACTCGCGGCGGTGTTGAACGATTGGCCTTGCTCCATGCCCTTGAAACCCAGGCTGAACGGCAGGTGGTGTTGCGCGCGCAGCATGAGATAGAGCCCGAGCACCGACATGAGCGAGAACGCGAGCAAGCTGCGCAAGTACGTCGACCACTTCTGGTCGGCGTCCGGGTTGACGCCAATCGCTCGGTAGATGACGCGCTCGGCACGCCAGTGGGTCTTACCCATGAAGACGCGCGCCATGTAGTCGCCAACTGGACGGTACGACAAACCCAGGGCGATGACGAGTGAGGCGAGGAACAGAATCCCTGCGAGAGTCGCGTTCATTTAGAAGCGCTCCGGCATCAACAACGCGATGACCAAGTAAATGGTGACGCCGATCGCGAGGATGAGCCCGATCAGATTTTCGGCGCTCACAGTTTCTCGGCCCCCCGCGCAATAAGCGCGAAGACCGCGAAGATCGCGAGCGTCAGCAGGATGAAGAAAAGGTCACGCATGGTGATCTCCTTGAAGTGCAGAACTTGAGCGCTTGGCAAGCTGGTGTCGTTCGACATCGAGATTTCGGGCCAGCGCCATGGCGAATCCGATGGCGACAAGAACGCCGATCCGGACGACGTCCTCGCGACCGTCCCAGCCGAGCTGGCCGTCCCTATGGACGTCGAGGCCGTTCAACATCAGCCATCCGCAGCCGCCGACGACGACGCTGGTCAGAGGGCGGCACCACCAGCACACGACGCCGACAGCGATGGCCATGACGGCGAGCTGGGTACCCCAGTGAATGTCCGCGGCTGCGATCGCCACCGCGACGCCGAGGGTGACACCGAACGCCACGATGCCGACGAAGGCGTCGGGCAGGCGAGGGTCGGCGGCGTTCATCGGCCGCCGGTGGACCACGAACGCGCGGGGTCGGCCGTGCGTCAAAGGCAGCACGGCGTCCTCCTCTCGAATCGGTGCCGAAGGCGGCAACGAATTCAGTGAAGCTCCGCGCCCAGGGGGCAGCCAGCTTCTTGATGGAACCCTGACGCGAGCGCGCGAAACCCTGACGCATTCCTGACGCGTCTGGGTCCAACTGCGGCCGGCGACCGGTAGCGTCCGAGCCATCAGAGCCCTCGACCGTCGACCCAACGCGGACCCGTCACCCGGCGTAGTTGCCGCGGTTGTCGGCGTGCTCGCCGCACTCTTCGTCGCGGCGCGCGACATCAGCCACGGCGGCCATCTCGGCTCATTCGCGCTGGCCAGCAACGTCTTCGTGCACCCAGGCGCCAGTTCCGATCTGCCCATACACACCGGCACCAACGGCTACGACGGGCAGTTCTACTACCGGCTCGCCCTCAACCCGCTGACCCACCAGGTGACGGCCTTCCACATCACCCTGGACAACCCGCCGTACCGCCAACAGCGGGTCGGCTTCCCCGCGACTGCCTGGGCGATCCGCGAGGTGTTCCGCACCCCGACGTCCCTCGCCCTCGTGCTTGTGAACGTTCTTGCAGTCGTCGTCGTCGCCTGGGCGGGAGCGACGTGGGCGCGTCAGTACGGCCGATCGACTTGGTGGGGAGTCGCGGTCGCGGCGTCACCGGCGCTGGTCATGGCACTCGCGCGCGATCTCACCGAGCCGCTCGCGACTGCAGCGTTGCTCGTCGGGTTGCTGTCGTGGACGAGGGGACGGCGATGGGTGGCGTCGCTTGCGTTCAGCGCCGCCGTTCTCTGCCGAGAAACGGTGCTCGTCGTGTTACTTGGCATGGGTGTGTGGTGTCTCGTGCAATTCCTACGCGGCGGTGGTCGCGGGGTTCGGCGAACGAATGCGATGCAGATCCTTGCGCTCTGCGTGCCAGCCGCAATCGAGGTGGGTTGGCAGCTGCACGTGAAAGAGGTCTGGGGTGACAACAAGCTTCCGACGTTCTCGGGAAACGGTCAAGTTGGGTTCGGCTTCTTGAAGCCGGTGCGGTCATTCTTCTTCAACGCCAGCGACATCGGGTTCTCACATCAGGGAATCCTCGACGGGATCTGGCTGCTCGAGCGCTTCCTATTGCTTGGGCTACTGATCGTCGTGGCGACCGGGTTGCTGCGATCTGCTGCGCCACCTGAGCTTCGGCTCGGGTGGGTGTTCGCCGCACTGCTGGGGCTGAGTGTGGCGTGGAATCAGGACGTCGAATTCGTGCGCGCAGCTAACGAGGCCATTGTGGTCGGGCAACTGCTGCTGCTTGCGCGGAAAGACCGGGTAGCCGGCGTCGCGGCGACTGGTATCGCTGGATGGTCAGTGCTCGTCGTCGCGGTCTACGCCGCCGCACTGTAGCCGGCCCGCTGGCCGCGTGGTGCGACCAGTAGCCACCAGACCGCCATCGTCGCGACTGCCAGCACGAGGGCGAAGGGCAGCAAGGTCCAGGCACGGGCACCTTGCCCAATCGCGCCGGCCAACCACGGCAATGCAGACCCGCCGATCACTGAGCCTGCATTCATGACGCCGATGGCTGTCGGGACGAGTCGCGCGGGCGTCACGTTTGGCACCATCGCCATTGCGGTTGGAAAGATCGGGCCAAGGAAGAACCCGAGCAGCACGAATCCCGGGATGTTTGCCGGGCCGGGCAATACCCACATCAGGGCGGTGACGACGGTGACGCCGATCAGGCACCCGAACGCCATGTTGGCGGCCGTCGCGCCGATCCTCGACGCGAACGGAGCGATGAGGAATCGGCCGAGAGTGAGCCCGAGCCAGAAGCCACTGACGACATAACCAGCGAGCACCCGCTGCTCGCCGCGAGCCTGCACGAGATAACTGAATCCCCAGTTGCCCACGCTGATTTCAAGCCCGACGTAGACAGCTAGCAATGCGGCACCCAGCACCACGCTTCGTTCCCGCAGTGCCGCCGACAGCAGGCCGCGGCTACGTTGCCCCATCGGTTGGACGTCCGGTGGCTCGTGCGCCTCCATCTCGTGCCGCGGATAGGTGAGCCAAATGGCGATGACAAACGGCACGTTCGCTAAGGCGAGGACGAACCAGACGGTTCGCCACGATGCGAACCCGAGGATCCAGGTGGCGAGTAGCGGGCCTAATAGTGCGCCAACGCCGAAGAATGCGTGCAGCCTGTTGAGCAGACCGGTCGCACCAGGAAGGCCGACGACGAACGCCTGAAACCCCGACTCCGCAACGCCCGCCCCAAATCCCGTCGCGATCGCGACCAGCACGAAGGCCGCGAACGGCGGCCGGGTAGCCACGTAGAAGCCGGCGACTGCATTGACGGCCGCGCCCACGATGAGGGTCAGCCGCATGCCAAGGCGATGCACCATCATGCCCGCCAGCAGGCTGGCCAGCACGAAGCCGATCGACCCGGTGAAAAACGTACTGCCAATCGCCGTCTTGCTGACGCCGTAGTCGCTAATCTGCGCGGGTAGCAGCACCCCGGTAGCTCCGGCGTTTATGCCCACCAGGATGAAGGCCGCGTAGGCAACCGTGACTGGCGTCCGTTCGTTACCTCTAAGGGCGGCCACTCAGCCCCAAACGTCTTGCGCGGTGTCGACCACGAGCTGGAGCTTCGCGACCTCCTCGTCGTAGGTGATGGCATTGCCCTCGACGGTCGAAGAAAATCCGCACTGCGGCGACAAGCAGATCTGCTCGAGCGGTACGTACCTGCTCGCTTCTTCTATTCGACGCTTCAAGTCGTCCTTGCTCTCCAACGCGCCACGCTTGGTCGTCACCAGCCCGAGCACAACCATCTTGCCGGGGGGCACGAAACGCAGCGGTGAAAAGTCGCCCGACCGCGGGTCGTCGTATTCGAGGAAGAATCCGTCGACGCCAAGCTGACCGAACAGTGCTTCGGCGACGAAGTCGTAGCCGCCCGAAGCGGTCCAAGACGACCGGAAGTTGCCGCGGCACATGTGAGTCGTCACGCGCATGTCGGCCGGCTTGTGTTCGAGCACGGCATTGATGTTGGCGATGTAGCGCTCGTGTAGGTGCTCGGAATCCGCGCCCTGATCAGCCATCATCGCCCGCTGCCGAGGATCGTTGAGGTAGGCGAGGCTGGTGTCATCGAGCTGCAGGTACGTGACTCCGAGCTCGCCGAGCCGGCGAACCTCCTCGGCGTATGCCGCAATAAGGTCTGCCCAGAACATCTCGATGTCGGGGTAGACGCCGCGATCGATAGCCGCCGGACCACCGCGGTAGTGCACCATGCTCGGCGACGGAATAGTCAGTTTCGGCGTGGCCGTCGTGACCTGTTGCTTCAAGAATGAGAAGGCGTCGGCGAAGATCGTGTCCTCGAGCCGAACGCGATCGTGCACCTGCAGCGCGGCGGATTCGAAGTCGAGATTGCCTGCCTCGTTCTCGAAGTGCACGGTGATCTTCTCGTCGGTGCGCGAGATGCCGCCAAGGGAGTAGATGAAGTCCATGTGCCACGACGTCCGCCGGAACTCGCCGTCCGTCGCAGATTGAAGACCCACGTTCTCCTGCATCGCGACGACGTCACGGATCGCGTCGTTCTCGACCGCGCGCAACTCGTCGGCGTTGAGCTGGCCCGCGGCGCGCTCCTCGCGGGCCTGCAGCAGGTTCTTCGGCCGCAGCAAGCTACCGACATGGTCGGCCCGAAACGGTGGCTGGTCGCGCATCCTGGTCCTCCTCGCGATGGTGAATACGCCACCGCCGCAGGCGCCCTGGAGCGGGTGACGGGAATCGAACCCGCACTGTCAGCTTGGGAAGCTGATGTTCTGCCATTGAACTACACCCGCGTACAACCGCCGGCCCGAACGAACGGGGGCCGACGACGGGCCAACTCTACCGGCGGGTCGCCAGACCCGCCCACGGCCAAACCCGACACCAGACCACGCTGAGTCACGCGCGGGCCTTAGGTGCGATCGGGGAATCCCGATAGGAGAACATGTCAATGGCGTCTCCGCAGAGCACGCCGGATCTGCGCATCGGCGGTGGTCGATCGACCTTCCTCGCTGTTGCGGGTTCGGCCGGGTTCGTCATTTTCAGCATTGCGTTGATCGCGCGCCCGAACGGCGGCGCCGGCGCGAAGACAGTCGGGGTGCTCGTAGCGGTCGTCTTCGGATGCTTTTTCGTCCTCAGTTTGCGGCTTGTCCGAGCCGGCGGCCGGTACGTGCTGACGGCGAGCGGAATCCAGTTTCTGTACCAGAAGTGGCCGATGCTGCCTTGGTCCGATATTCACGCGACCAGGATCGTCACGTGGCGCAGACGCCGATACCTCGCTATCGATGTGCGCAACGCTGACGCGAGAGTGCGCCATATGAAGTCAGGCGCACGGGCTGGTCGGCACAACCTTCGCGCGGGCCTTGGGCTGATCGCGATCCCTGAGCAGATGTCGCCAACCTCTCTTGAGGAGCTTCAGAGGGAGATCGAGCGGCGTCGAACGACCACCAGCGCGACTGCGGTTGATTCGGACCAAGGCGCGACGATACTTCCGAAGGCTGCAGGCGCGGTGCCGCCGGTCGGTACTGACACCGCGCCGCCGTCCGTACGAACTCTTCGCAATGTGGCCATAGCGAATGCAGTGTGGCTGCTCGCGACAACAGCTCGACGCCCGGCCGTGGCGACGCCGCGTGCGCTCCTGTTCGCGCTCGCCGCGGCGTTCCTTCTCGGCGCCTTGGCACTACATCTGCACCGGCTTTTCAGCGGCTTAGTGACCATCGTCGCCGCCGCCATCGTCCTAGCGGTCATAGACCTCACCGTGGGCACCCACATCGCCGTCGCCAGCCGGGTGGGTTATTTATTCTTCCCGTTCGGCGTCCTTCTCGTAGCTCTCGCGGCGTGGCCGCGACACCCGCGGCGCTTCTAGGCGAATGCGCGGCTAGCCAGCGCGGTCGAGGACGAAGGACGACACCCCGCCGTCCAACTCGATGTCGTACTTGTTTGTGGCCGCCGCCCATCCGGAAGGCGAAACGAGCGTGCCGCCGGCGATGCCGCTGCGCACAGCCCCGTCGATGGTTGAGCTTCCGACGCCGCCGGCGAACCTCACTTGCGCGGGCACATTCGCAGCTGCGTGGACTTCGACCGCACTCGCGCCGCCGGTCTCACGGACGGTCATGGTGCCGGACGCCGCGGGCAGCTGCAGATCCAGCTGCGAGGTGCCGCCGACGACATCGACACCTGACACCCGCCCGGCGTGCAAGTCGAGCGACTCGTCGGTGGTGCCGCCCTCAACCGAAACCTGCCACAGGACGGACGACGACAGCTGCACGTCGAGCTCCGATGCACCGGCCAAGCCGGTGGAGACGGTTTCGAGCCGGACCTGATCCGGGTCGGTCACCACGACTGGCCTAGCAGACGCGCCTGCCGGACTGGACGCTTCGAACAGGTCGGGCCCGGTGTTCGCGATGACGATACGCAGGCTGGTCACGCCGCTCACCACCACGAACTCGTCGTGCTGCGTGGTGCCGCGCGAGGCATCCGCGGTGAACGGCCCGGCACCAGGCACGCCCGACGGCGTGACGTTGAGGTGGTCACTACAGGCGGTCGTCATTGCGGCAAGCGCTGCCGCCATCACGATTGCTCGGATGTGCATGGAAGCGGTCTTCCCCGCGATCAACTGTTGATGCCCAGCGGGCGTTAGAACGACCGCTGGGCATCAACAGTTAGGAGGACGGTGCCCGATTTACAACAGGCCGTGGAGCAAACCGGCAACGCGAACGCCGCCGTGGGTCGTCGACACCTTGCTGGTCGGGGCGACCGTGGCGTGCACCGCGTTCACGTGAACGGGGTTGTTCGGGTTGGCCGCGACGGCGTTGCCCGACAACACGTTGGTACCCGAGCTGCTGGACGACGGGTTAGCCGACGCGTTACCGGCCGAGACGCCATTGCCTGAACCGACGTTCAAGCCATTCGAACTCGTCGACGACGGGGTAGCCGAAGTCGACGGCGCGGCCGAAGACGACGACTGGCTCGCCGACTGCGGGTTGGCCGCGACCGCGTTGCCTGACAGCACGTTCGTGCTGTTGCTTGAATCGGCCGGGGTCGCACTCGTGTCACTGGTCGACGCAGCGTTGCCCGAACCGACGTTCAAGCCACCGCCGTCAACCGCGTTCAGGCTGTCGGACGGCGCCACCAGCCCGCCGTCCAGCAGGGTCTGGCTGTCCGGCAAGCCGGTGTTCGAGCCAGCAACAGTCGGGACACCGAGCGCGATGCCGCTGACATCCGGGATGAGCGAAAGGCCCGCATCGGAGCCAGCCGAAGTACCGGCCTGACCAGATCCGTCGGTTGACGAACCGCTGCTAGTTGCGGACGTCCCAGGCGCCGAGGTGCCGCCGACGCTGACGATCGGGCCGCCGTTCAGCGTGCCGACCAGGCCTGTACCGGACGGGGCGGTCGAGACGACCAGACCGCCAGACTCCGACGCCGTCTGGCCACCACTGGCCGAGGTGGCGCCGCCGGTTCCAGCCTGCGCGGTAGTGGAGCCAGCGCTAGTCGAGCCGGTGCCAGCGGAGGCGCCCACCGCGGCACTCCCGGTCGTCGTCTGGCAGCTGCCTACCAACTGCGACGCATTCGCTGACGCGCCGGCGTGCATGACAGCGCTCAACGCGAGAGCAGCTGCCGCGGCACCGAGAGCGCCAACAATTCCGTGACTTGCGACCGTCTTGACGGTCGGCATGACTGACGTGTTCATCTGAGTTTTCTCCTACGTGGTTTGAGTGGTCCGGGCGCGCAGATGCGCCGGATTCGGGCTTGATTCCGTGGCCAGGGAAACGCGCCAGGATCAGCCGGGCCACTCCACGATGGAGACGACGAAGGCAGACGACCCGCCAGTGCGAGCACGGCGAACCGGACGGGACGCTTGCGGTGGCGCCACCGCCACGGCGTCAATGGCGACCGCCATGGCAGCCTGCGCCGGGCCGGAACCCGTGACACCTGCAGGGGCGCTGGGAGCGGGTGAGGCCGGAGCCGGCGCCGGGGGGGTGGGCGCAATCGGCTCCGGCCAAGTCGTCATCGGAGCGGTGACAGCAACGCCAAGAAGCTGGTCGGACGACGAGGAAGTGGCCCGAGCGCGAGCGAACGTCGTTGCGGCGGTTGTCGGGCCAGACGCGACGGTGACGAAAGGTTGGGAGCGGCCCGTCACGGAGGAAACCGTGGGCGTCTGCAGGACGATCCCGACAACGGCGAGCTCGCCTGCGGGCACCGGGGCCACGAACCGGTGGACCGCCGCGGCGGCCTTAGTGACGACCGGCCGAATCACGTCGGTAACCGAAGTGACCGGCGGCACCCCGATGGAACTCGCGGGCGCTGAGCGCACAACAGCCTGCACGCCATGGTGCGCCGACGCGATGACCGGCTTGACCGCCCCAGTCACCGGCTCGACCGCTGTCGTGACTGGATTCGTTGCCGCGACAACCGGCGGAACCGTGATCGGCGGCGCGGAGGGAACGGCGGACGGAATCGCAGGGTTGCCCCGTGGCGCCACCGGCAGGACCGATGACGCCATAGGGAGAACCGGCGCGCTCGGCGCTGGAAGCTGCGGCCCAGAGCCGGGCGCGGGAAGCACGGCAGAATTGGGCGCAGAGATGGATGCTGGGGTGGCCGCCTGCGCGTGTCCGCTGGTCAGCAGGACACCGGCTGCGACCGCGCCGAACAGCAACCCGGCATGGAGCGAGCCTCGCCGTGACGGTCGCGGCAGCGCGCGCATCGACGCCGAAAGTGCCATGTCCTAGGCGTTTCCAGACAGCGAATCGGAAAAACGGTGCATTCGGAGCAATTGTCATTGCGCTGTTTGGCCTAAAACGATCGTGTAGCTGTCGCTAATGCAGTTGTTGCCGGAACTCCGGAACAGATAAACAGTCCGCACACAGCGCCGTGCCACGCAGCCCTAGATTCGCAGCCCGATACGAAGGGACGTCCCATGGCAACCGAACCGATCGTGATCCCCGACGCCACCGCCGCGCCCGCCGAGTACAAGCAGGCGCTACTCGACCTCATCGGCGAGACCGACCCGATCGCCACCCTCGGATCGACCGTCGAGCAGTGGCGCGCCATCACCAGCGGCCTCACCCCTGAGCAGCTCACCACCCAGCCCGTGGACGGCGAGTGGTCGGTCGCGCAGATCACTGGCCATCTCCTCGACGTCGACATTGTGTACGGCTTCCGGTGGCGACTGATGCTGACCGAAGACAACCCGAGCTATCCCGGATATGACGAGAAGCTCTGGACGCCGATGCCGCGACCACCGTTCGCCCAGCTCCTCGAAGCGTGGGCGGGCCTTCGGGCGGCAAACATGCTGGTGCTCGAGGCGAACTGGCCGGCCGGAGCCCAACGCTGCGCCAACCACTCGCAACAGGGTCCGGAGACCTTGGACGAGACCGTGCGCAAGATCGCGGCGCACGACCTGGCTCACCTCAACCAGATGCAGCGGGCCGCCGAAGCGGGCACCTGATCGGCGTCCGACTCGCTGGTAGCGCGCCGCTCGCGGACCGATAGATTGCGCGGCGTGCTGCTCTCCGACCGCGACATCAGGGCCGAGCTCGCGGCGGGCCGCGTCGTCCTCGACCCGTACGACCCGATCATGGTCCAGCCGTCGAGTGTGGACGTCCGGATCGACAAGTACTTCCGGGTCTTCGAGAACCATCGCTACCCGCACATCGATCCCGCGATCGAGCAGGCCGACCTGACCAGACTCGTCGAGCCCGCAGCCGACGAGCCGTTCATCTTGCACCCGGGCGAGTTCGTACTGGCCTCGACCTATGAGGTCATTACTTTGCCGGACGACGTAGCTGGGCGTCTCGAAGGGAAGTCAAGCCTCGGCCGGCTGGGCTTACTGACCCACAGCACCGCGGGCTGGATCGACCCTGGGTTCTCCGGTCACGTCACCCTCGAGCTGAGCAACGTCGCGACGCTGCCGATCAAACTCTGGCCCGGGATGAAGATCGGCCAGCTGTGCCTGTTCCGCACCTCCTCGCCGTCCGAGTTCCCGTACGGCAGTTCTGTCTATGGCTCGCGATATCAAGGACAGCGCGGGCCAACGCCCTCCCGGTCGTGGCAGAACTTCCACCGCACCAAGATCTAGAACTGCGGGATCTGACCCACCCTGGAGGTACCGATGGCGGTTCGCCTCGGAAGTGTGGTCCTGGACAGCGCCGACCCGCACGCGGCGGCGACGTTCTATTCCGAGCTCACCGGCTGGCCGATCGTGCGAACGGACGGCGATTGGATTGATCTCCGGACGGACACTGGCGCGTTGTTCGCGCTGCAACTGGCGCCTGATCACGTGAAACCGCAGTGGCCCGACCCTGCGCGACCACAGCAGGCGCACATCGACTTCATGGTCGACGACATGGATGCCGAGCACGCCCGCGCGCTGGCGCTTGGCGCCACGCTGCTCGACGACTCGGCCGATCACCCGACCTTCCGGGTGTTCGCCGATCTCGACGGTCACCCGTTCTGCCTTTGCCGCAGCTGACCGCGGTCCGCCAGTAACGGCCGAAGGGGTTACCCAGCGGCTGGCGCGAGCAGATGCTGCATCCAGACGTTCGGCTCGACGTAGACCGCGTGGTCGTTCTCGACCGACACGTGCACCGGCACCAACGCCCCCGGCACAATCACCTCGCCTGAGACGTCGAACGGCAATCCGGTCCACTCGCGCCACTGGGCAAGCGTGCCGGCGATCGTCATGGACGTTGGCGCGATCTTCACGATCCGCGCGCCGAGTCGCTCGTGCACGCGCAGCCACGGATCGGCGCGCAATCCGTCGGAACGCCGGCGAGCCACATAGTCGGCGATCGGCACTGTGGGCTCGAGCGACTTGTGGCTCGGGCGCACCGGCCCGAACAGCGATCCGAACCCGAGGGCCGCGCACCGCTCGCGAACGCCGGCCAGCAACATCGCACTCAAGCCGGTGCCTTGCCGAATCGGATGCACAGCGGCTTCGAGCAGGGTGGCAGCTGTCGGCGTCCGACCCTCGTCTTCGTTGATGAAGACCTGCTCGAGGATTGCGTCCCAGCCGCGGTCCGGAAGCGACCCGAGCTCGCCGTCCCACGCAAACGCGGCGGCGACCACGATGCCTACCACTTCGTCGCCGTCGAGTGCGGCGAACTGAAGCTCAGGAAACGACGTCGGCAGTCGGCTCATCAATCGCGCGACCGGATCGTGGTACATGAACGTCGGCCACGACTTAGGCATCGCGTACGTGGTATCGAGCAACTCTGGGCGCTGCGCCAACGTGACAATTTCCATCTGGGGCTACTGCGGAGTTGGGCCTGGGCCGCGGACCGAACGCAGCAGCACCTCGGCGACGTCGATCACCACGACGTCGGCCCGCGCCGAACCGTCAGCCTGCCGATCGCGCACGGCGTCACCCAACATGACGCGGCAGTACGGGCACGCCGTCACGACGACGTCCGGATCGAGTGCGAGTGCTTCGTCGATGCGCTCGTGATTGATCCGCTTGCCGACGCGCTCTTCCATCCACATCCGGGCACCGCCCGCGCCACAACAGAACCCGCGCTCCTTGCAACGCGGCATCTCGGTCGACGTCAGCCCCGGTACAGCGGCGAGCACATCGCGCGGTTGCCCGTAGACCTTGTTGTGCCGACCGAGGTAGCACGGGTCGTGATAGGTCACCGACGAATCGACGGCGGATGTCGCCCGCAACCGGCCTTCGGCGACCAACGTCGCCAGCAACTCGGTGTGATGCACAACCTCGAAGTCGCCACCGATCTGCGGATACTCGCGCGCGATCGTGTTGAAGCAGTGTGGGCACGACGCGACAATCTTGCGCGCACCGACCGACTGCAATGTGGCGACGTTCTGCTGCGCCAGTTGCTGGTACACGAACTCGTTGCCCATCCGCCGCGCCGGATCACCGGTGCATGTCTCGAGCGGTCCGAGCACCGCGAACTCGACCCCGGCGGTATGCAGCAACTCAGCGACCGCGCGCGTCGATGTGCGAGCGCGGTCGTCCGACGCACCGGCGCACCCGACCCAGAACAGGTACTCGACGTCGTCCGGAATCTGCGAGCCACGACCAACGACGCGGACATCAAATGGCAAGCCTTCTGTCCACGCCAACCGGGTCGACGCTGGCATGCCCCACGGGTTGCCGGCATTTTCGAGGTTGCGCATCATGCCGCCGGCTTCGGCGGGGAACGCCGACTCAACCAGGACCTGATGCCTGCGCATGTCCATGATGTGGTCGACGTGTTCGATGTCGACCGGGCATTCCTCAACGCACGCGCCGCACGAGGTACACGCCCAGAGTGCCTCTGGGTCGATGACTCCGCCAGCCTCAAGTGTGCCGACCAGCGGCCGCATCGCGGCCGCAGTTTCGGCGCCCGACAGCAGCGTCGGTGCCTTGTCGAAGAGGTGGTCACGCAGCTCGGTAATGATGAGCTTCGGGTTCAGCACCTTCCCGGTATTCCAGGCCGGGCACACCGACTGGCATCGACCGCACTCGGTACAAGTCGAGAGATCGAGCAGTCCCTTCCAGGTGAGGTCTTCGACCTTGCCAACGCCGAAGTTGTCATCGTCCAAAGGGTTTTCGAAGTCGATCTGGTGATCACCCGAATACATCGGCAGCAGCGGCCCGAGCGCATCGGGCTTTCGCGCGAAGTAGATGTTCAGCGGCGCGAACACGATGTGCAGGTGCTTCGAATAGGTCACCAGAACAAGGAACGACAGGACGACGATCAGCTGAGCTAGTACGAAGAACGTCTCGATGCCGTGGTTGGCCGCGCCGAGCGGGTGCAGCGCACGCGACACCAGCCACGACGCGAATGACCAGGGGTACGGCCGGTAGGGGAAGTTTCCGGTATTCATCTGAGCACCGCGGTAGACCAACAACGTCGCGATGACGGTGAAGATCATGCCGAGGATCACCCAGGCAGCACGAGTGTGCGAACCGTAGAAGCGTGATGCGCGACCACGGCGCGACTCACGGTTGAGAAACCGAATCTTGGTGAAGACGACAAGGGCGACCAGCACAAGAGTCGCGAACAGGTCTTCGATGAAGCCGAGCCCGGCCCAGTCGCCAATCCCGAAGTTCGCCTTGAACAGCGCACCGTATGCCTCGACGATCGTGAACCCGAGCACAAGGAACGCCCAGAACGTGACGGCGTGTGCAAGGCCCGGGATAGTCCACGCCAGCAGCTTGCGTTGCCCGATGACCTCGGTCACCTCGGCCCCTGGGCCTTTCACATTTGTGGCTGGGCCTTTCACATTTGTGGCTGGGCCCTTCACGTTCGTGGCCTGATCACCTACGCCAGCTGATCGACGTCCGACCCGATCTGTTGCTGGTTGCCCTGACCGAATCAGCCGGTATAACCACCACAAGCGTCGGCCCGTCAGCCCGAACGCGACGACCGTGGCAACCGCGCCGATGACGATGCGCAGGGCCATCGGTGCTCCTCAGCTCGGGTAAGGGTCCGCAGGCGCCGTCGCGGCTGTTGTGAAGGTGGTCACGGTACTCGACACGAGCACCACGCCCCCACCCAAGATGTCGTCTTCGAGCAGGTTGCCCGTAGTCGGATCGAAGAGGTAGGAGAGCTGTTCTGGTGTGTCGAGGCCGTTGACGCTGATCGAGATCGTGCCGGAGATCGCGACACCGGTGCGCCCGTTCGCGTCCTTAGCGCCTGACGCGACGGTCGTGCCAGGCAAGTTAACGAGCGCGACGTACACGGCAAGGCGCAGTGTCGGCGATGCGAGCGGGTTCAGTAGCACCTGCTCGGCGTTGACCAGGAACTGCGCGTCGGCATCGGTCGACTTGTAGCCCTCGGATGTGTATACAGCGGCAAACGCTGTGTTGACCGCTGTCTCCAGCGCCCCGGAGTTGTTGGTGGGAAACGCATCGAAGTCGGCGCGGGTTGCCGTGCCCGGGATGACCTTCGAGCCCATGCCCTGCGTGTAGAGCGTCGAGCTGCCGGCGTTGCCGTCGAACACCTGGGTGGTGTTGGCCACACCCGCGTTGGTGTGCAGATGGGTGGAAAGAATGCCGAACTGAAGGCTGAAAGTGGACGACGACGTAGCGGCCGCGGCCGTAGCACTCAGGCTTGCCAGCGTGCCGACTTGGGCTCCGACGCTGTCGGCCACCGAGGCGGTTCCGCCAAAGACCAGCGCGCTGCGAAGCGTCTGCGCGTACTTCACTAGCTGGCCGGTCGTCCCGGCCGGCAGGACACCGGCGGGCGGAACGAGCAGTAGCGGAGCGTCCTTGGAAGCGAGGTCAGGGCCTGCGGCGAGCGCGTCAGGGAAGTTGGTGCCAGTCGCAATGCCGGCGACATCGGGGGTGTGGAAGAAGGTCTCCGCCACCGCCGCCGCGGTCTGGTAGCGATCGTCGCCGGAGATCGCGACAGCCGACGGGTCGGCCGCCGCCGCTGGGCCACCGAGCGCAAAGTGCGACCCGCCCGGGTGCGCGGTTAGGTAGGCGGCCGTCTCCGCGGCCTGCACTTTGCCGTTCGTGAGCAGGATCGCGGCGCCGTCCTCGATCGCGGCCGGACCGCCGGCTAGCGCATCGGGGAAGTTCAAACCCGTTGCCTCGAGCACTGTCGTCGGATTACCGAGCGCACCGGCAACCGCGACCGCGGTCGCGAATCGGTTGGCACCGGCGACGCGCTGCACCACAAACCCGAGGCCGGTGATCGTGGTCTCGACTGCGGCGCTCACCGCCGACGTCCCGCCGAGGATGTAGACCTTCCCGCCGGCTGGCAGCACCCGGACGATCTCCGCGCGAACCGCCGCGCTCAAGGAGTTGGACGACGTCAAGAGCAGCGGGCCGCCCACGCTGGCTGCCAGCGGAACGCCGGCCAGCGCGTCGGGATACGTATCGGCACGAGTGAGCACGACGGCGTTAGCGCTGCCGGTGAGCGGGAACTCGTCCTGCGACGTTGCGATAGCCGTATCGAAGCGGCTCGCGCCTGAGATGCGCTGCACGTTCGACGGCAACGCGGCAGGAAGCGTCAATGGCACCGACATATGTGGCGCCAAGCTGGTTGGACTCGACACCGCGGCGGCGCCACCCGAGGCCGCGATGAGACAGCCGCCGGCCACAGTGATCGCGGCGATCCCGGTACTCAGGTACCGCAGCACGCGTGAGCTCGACGCCATCAATACGACCTCCGAATAGACCTCGGCGAAACTACCTCATCTGCCTGCGGCTGTGCCGAAATCTGCCTGCGGCTGTGCCGAATCCTGCTTGGCGGGCGTCCTCCAACCGGGCCTATTTATCCGCCTTCCAGAGTTGAGCCAAGCAGGCTCAACTTCGATTTGACATCCGCCGTCCGCCGATTAACATGAGTGGCACAGACTCAACTTTCTAAACAGATCAAAGTTTCGAAGGAGACTCCCATGGCACGAGCGGTCGGCATCGACCTTGGCACGACGAACTCCGTCGTCGCCGTTCTAGAGGGCGGCGAGCCCACGGTCATCGCGAACGCCGAGGGATCGCGCACCACGCCGTCCGTCGTCGCGTTTGCAAAGAATGGTGAGGTTTTGGTCGGTGAGGTCGCCAAGCGGCAGGCCGTCACCAACGCAGACCGCACAATCCGGTCGGTTAAGCGCCACATCGGCACTGACTGGACCGTCGCGATCGACGGCAAGAACTACACCTCGCAGGAGATCAGCGCCCGAATCCTGCAAAAGCTGAAGCGTGATGCTGAGGCCTACCTCGGCGAGCAGATCACCGATGCGGTCATTACCGTGCCGGCTTACTTCAATGACTCCCAGCGCGAGGCAACCAAGGAAGCCGGCACCATCGCCGGCCTGAACGTCCTGCGCATCATCAACGAGCCCACTGCGGCCGCACTCGCTTACAGCCTCGACAAGGGTGAGAAGGAGCAGACGATCCTGGTGTTCGACCTCGGTGGCGGCACGTTCGACGTGTCCCTGCTCGAGATCGGCGAGGGCATCGTCGAAGTCAAGTCGACCAGCGGCGACACTCATCTCGGTGGTGACGACTGGGACCAGCGCCTCGTCGACTACCTGGTGACCTCATTCAAGAACAGCAACGGCATCGATCTGTCCAAGGACAAGATGGCGCTCCAGCGACTTCGTGAGTCGGCGGAGAAGGCCAAGATCGAGCTCTCGCAGCAGGCCGAGACCACGGTCAACCTGCCCTACATCACCGCGAGCGCCGAAGGGCCGCTGCACCTCGAGGTCAAGGTCACCCGCTCTGAGTTTCAGAAGATGACCTCCGACTTGCTCGACCGCACCAAGGGCCCCTTCCACCAGGCCATCAAGGACGCCGGCATCAAGGTCGACCAGATCGACCACGTCGTCCTGGTTGGTGGTTCGACCCGGATGCCCGCGATCGTCGACCTGGTCCGCGACTTGACCGGGGGCAAGGAGCCGAACAAGGGCGTCAACCCCGACGAGGTTGTCGCTGTCGGCGCGAGCTTGCAGGCAGGCGTGATGAAGGGCGAGGTCAAGGACGTCTTGCTCCTCGACGTCACCCCCCTGTCGCTCGGCATCGAGACCAAGGGCGGCGTGTTCACCAAGCTCATCGAGCGCAACACCACGATCCCGACCAAGCGGTCCGAGACCTTCACGACGGCTGACGACAATCAGCCGAGCGTGCAGATCCAGGTCTACCAAGGCGAGCGCGAGATGGCTGCCTACAACAAGAAGCTCGGCATGTTCGAGCTGACCGGGCTACCGCCTGCGCCGCGCGGGATCCCGCAGATCGAGGTCACCTTCGACATCGACGCCAACGGCATCGTGCACGTGTCCGCCAAGGACCTGGGCACGAGCAAGGAGCAGTCGATGACGATCACCGGCGGCTCCGCGCTGCCGAAGGACGACATCGAGCGGATGATGCGCGAGGCGGAGGCTCATGCCGAGGAGGACCGCGCTCGCAAGGAGGACGCCGAGACTCGCAACCAGGCCGAGACTCTCGTCTACCAGACCGAGAAGTTCCTCCGGGAGAACACCGACTCGATCCCGGCGCCCGAGAAGGACACCGTCGACACCGCGCTGGCCAACTTGAAGAAGGCACTCGAGGGCACTGACATCGCCGCGGTTCGCACCGCGACCGATGAGCTGGCCGCCGAGAGCCAGAAGATGGGCAGCGCGATCTACGCGAACGCGCAGGCAACTAGCGCGGCCGCTGGGCAAAGCGGTGGCTATGAGGGTGGTCCTGAAGGTGGCGAGAGTGGCCCGACCAGCTCTGCAGGTGACGGGGCCGACGAGGTGATTGACGCCGAGATCGTCGACGAGGGCACCTCGTGAGCGGCTCCGACCCGTACGAGCCCGTGGAGCCGGTAGTTCGCGACAAGCGCCGGGTGCATTTCGATCCGGCGTCCGGCGCGGTCTCGCACGACCCAGCCGCTGGTGCAGGCCCACTGGGTGGGTCCCCTTCGGGGGGCCCATCCGGTCGGGGCTCTGGCATCGACTCGATCGAGCTCTCGCAGCTGCGCACCGAGATGGCCGAGCGAACCGCAGACCTCCAGCGGCTACAGGCCGAGTACGCCAACTACCGCAAGCGGGTCGAACGTGACCGCGACGCGGTCCGCGAGTTCGCGGTCGGCGATGCACTGTCCGCGTTGCTTCCGGTGCTCGACGACATCGGCCGGGCGCGCGAACACGGCGAGCTCGAGGGTGGATTTCGGCAAGTAGCCGAGGCTCTCGATGCTGCGGTCACCAAGCTCGGACTGACCCGCTTCGGGCAGCCGGGCGACCGGTTCGACCCCACGCAGCACGAGGCACTGATGCACTCGTACTCCGACGAAGTCATCGAGCCGACGGCTGTGCAGATCCTGCAGCCCGGCTACAGCTACGCGGGCCGCGTTGTGCGGCCGGCGCGGGTTGCGGTCGCGGAGCCGACGGTCGCGCTGCCGGTCGACCTTGAGTTGCCCGACGAGTTTGATGACGACGCTGACGCCAGCCCCTCGCCGTCCGACCCATCGCTTTAACGCTTAAGACAAGGGCAGAAGGGAGGGACGCCGATGAGCACCCGCGATTACATCGAGAAGGACTACTACAAGTCACTCGGCGTCCCGAAAGACGCGACGGCGGCGGAGATCAAGAAGGCGTACCGCAAGCTCGCCCGCGTGCATCACCCCGACGCGAATGCTGGCGGCGCGAAGTCCGAGGAGAAGTTCAAGGAGATCTCTGAGGCCTACGACGTGCTGTCGGATGACAAGACGCGCAAGGAGTACGACGAGGCGCGGTCGCTGTTCGGTAGCGGTGGTTTCCGGATGCCCGGCGCTGGCGGCGCTGGTGGTGGTGCACCCGGCGGCTTCAACTTTGACCTCGGCGACCTGCTCGGCAACGCGCGCGCAGGTGGCGCCGGTGCTGCCGGTGGGCTCGGCGACATCCTGGGTGGCATCTTCAATGGCGGACGCCGGGCGGGTGCGACTACGCAACAGCCGCGTCGCGGGGCCGACGTCGAGACCGAAGTGACTCTCGACTTCGAGCACGCCGTGCACGGCGAAACCGTCGCGCTGCGCATGGCGACACCGCAGCCGTGCAGTGCGTGTCACGGTACGGGTGCGAAGGCGGGCACGACGCCGCGCGTGTGCCCCACGTGTAGCGGCACCGGCGTGACATCTCGAGGTGCGGGCGGGTTTGCGTTCTCAGAGCCGTGCCGCGACTGTCGCGGACGCGGTCTGCTGGTCGACGATCCGTGCCCGGTCTGCCACGGCAGCGGCCGCGCGATGAGCGAACACACCATGCAGGTGCGGATCCCGGCCGGCGTCAACGACGGGCAGCGAATTCGCCTGAAGGGTAAGGGTTCTCCTGGCGAGCGAGGCGGCCCGGCGGGCGACCTCATCGTGCTCGTGCACGTGCGACCGCACGCCGTGTTCGGCCGCGCCAGCGACAACCTCACGCTCACCGTGCCGGTGACTTTCCCTGAGGCCGCGCTCGGGTCGCAGATCACGGTTCCGACTCTCGACGGGCCACCGGTGACGCTGAAGCTCCCGGCTGGCACGACGAACGGCCGGGTGTTGCGGGTGCGCGGTAAGGGCGTCACCCGCCGCGACGGCACGAAGGGCGACCAGCTCGTCACCATCGAGGTCGCCGTGCCACACAAGGTTTCTGGAAAGGCAAAGGAAGCGCTCGAGGCCTACCGCGAAGCAACATCGGCGGACAACCCGCGAGCGCATCTGCTGGAAGGTGAGTAACTGATGCGTGAAGACATCAGCCCCGTATTTGTGATCTCAGTCGCGGCCCAACTGTCGGGCCTGCATCCGCAGACGCTGCGCGCGTACGACAAGCTCGGCCTCGTCTCACCCGATCGGGCGCCAGGCCGTGGCCGGCGTTACTCCAGCCGCGACATCTCGCAACTGCGCGAGGTGCAGCGGTTGTCGCAGGAGCACGGCGTAAACCTGGCCGGCATCAAGCGAATCCTCGAGCTGGAGAATCAGGTCACCGCGCTGCAGCAGCGGCTAGCCGAGTTGGCGCACGAACTCGAACTCGTGCACTCCACGGCCGCTCGACGCGTTGCCGAGGCGCACGCGTCCCACCGCCGCGATCTCGTCCCCTTGCGACAAGCGACCGTCGCCGTGGTCTGGCCCACCCAGCCCTTCGGCGTCCGGCCCGACGTGCCGCAGTTCGGAGAGTGAACCGATGGACACCTACAAGCTGACTACCAAGAGCCAAGAGGCAGTCGCTGACGCCATTCGGCGCGCTGTTGCCGAAGGCAATCCACACGTCGAGCCGGTGCACCTGCTGCTCGCGTTGATCGGGCAGGCAGACGGCACGGCCGCACCACTGCTCGAAGCGATTGGCGTGTCTTTGAGCGCACTGCGCGGGGACGCCGAGCAAATCACCGCGCGGCTCCCACGGGCGACTGGGTCGAGCGTTTCGGCGCCTGGCATGGACCGCCCGTCGATGCAGGTCATCAGCGCGGCGGCGAAGCGTGCATCCGATCTCGGTGATGAGTACATCTCGACCGAGCATCTCCTTGTCGGGCTCACCGATGAAGGTGGCGAAGTCTCGTCCTTGTTGCGCCGCCACGGTGCAACGCCGGACGCATTGCTCGGCGCGTTCGAATCCGTTCGCGGACACGCGCGCGTCACGTCGCCCGACCCCGAGTCGACGTTTCAGGCACTGGAGAAGTACGGCGTCGATCTCACCGCCCGCGCACGCGGTGGCGAGCTCGACCCGATTATCGGCCGTGACACCGAGATTCGTCGGGTCGTGCAGGTACTCGCGCGCCGCACGAAGAACAATCCGGTGCTCATCGGCGAGCCTGGTGTCGGCAAGACGGCGGTCGTCGAAGGACTCGCTCAACGCATCGTCGCGGGCGACGTGCCTGAATCACTGCGCGGCAAGCGACTCATCGCACTCGACCTGGGAGCGATGATCGCGGGCGCAAAGTACCGCGGCGAATTCGAGGAGCGGCTGAAGGCCGTACTCAACGAGATCAAGAGCTCCGACGGGCAGGTCATCACCTTCATCGACGAGTTGCACACGGTCGTCGGGGCCGGTGCTGCCGAAGGTGCGATGGACGCCGGCAACATGCTCAAGCCCATGTTGGCGCGTGGTGAGCTGCGCATGGTCGGTGCGACGACGTTGGATGAATACCGCGAGCGCATCGAGAAAGACCCCGCGTTGGAGCGACGGTTCCAGCCGGTGCTCGTCGGCGAGCCTTCGGTCGAAGACACGATTGGCATCTTGCGCGGGTTGAAGTCGCGTTACGAGGCGCACCACAAAGTGCAGATCTCGGACGCCGCATTGGTGGCCGCAGCAACGTTGTCTGACCGCTACATCACCGGCCGCTTCCTCCCCGACAAGGCCATCGATCTCGTCGATGAGTCGGCGTCACGCCTGCGCATGGAGATCGACTCTTCGCCGGTCGAGATCGATGAGCTGCGACGTGCGGTCGACCGGATGAAGATGGAAGAGCTTGCACTCGCGCACGAGGATGACGCCGCGAGCCGCGAGCGCCTTTCTCGGTTGCGCGCGGAGCTGGCCGACCGGCAAGAGCAGCTGAGTGCACTGACAGCGCGATGGGAGATCGAGAAAGCAGGCCTGAACCGCGTCGGCGAGCTGAAGCAGCAACTCGATGACGCGCGCGGCCAAGCCGAACGCGCGCAACGCGACGGCGACTTCGAGACGGCATCCCGATTGATGTACGCCGACATACCGACGCTTGAGCGCTCACTTGCCGAAGCAGGCAAGGCCGAAGCGGGCGGCGCGATGGTGAAGGAAGAGGTCGGCCCCGATGACATCGCCGAGGTCGTCGGCGCCTGGACGGGGATTCCGGCCGGCCGGCTGCTCGAGGGCGAGACCGGCAAGCTGCTGCGAATGGAATCCGAGTTGGGCCGCCGGTTGATCGGCCAAAAGCCTGCAGTGGCAGCTGTTTCCGACGCGGTGCGACGTGCGCGGGCCGGCATCTCCGACCCTGACCGGCCGACCGGATCGTTCCTATTCCTCGGTCCGACCGGGGTCGGGAAGACCGAGTTGGCGAAGGCGCTTGCCGACTTCCTCTTCGACGACGAACGCGCGATCGTGCGCATCGACATGAGCGAGTACTCCGAGAAGCATTCGGTCGCGCGACTAGTCGGTGCGCCTCCTGGCTACGTCGGCTATGAAGAGGGCGGGCAGCTGACCGAGGCCGTTCGGCGGCGTCCGTATTGCGTCGTCCTGCTCGACGAAGTCGAGAAGGCTCACCCCGAGGTCTTCGACGTGTTGCTGCAGGTGCTCGACGACGGCCGGCTGACCGATGGTCAGGGTCGCACCGTCGACTTCCGGAACACCATCTTGATCCTCACGTCGAACCTGGGCTCGATGTACCTGATCGATCCGGCCCTCGACGACGACACTCGACGCGATGCCGTGATGTCGCTGGTCCGGGCCACATTCAAGCCTGAGTTCCTGAATCGCCTCGACGAGGTGATCCTGTTCGAGCCGCTCGGTACCGATGACCTCACCCGGATCGTCGATCTGCAGATCGCCCGCTTGCAGGCCCGGTTGGCTGATCGGCGCCTGACGTTGTCGGTGACGCCGGCCGCATTGGAGTGGCTCGCACTCACCGGCTTCGACCCGCTGTACGGCGCCCGACCGTTGCGGCGACTGGTGCAGTCGGCGATCGGCGACCAACTCGCCCGCGGACTGCTGTCCGGCGACATCCGCGATGGCGAGACCGTGTCGGTCGACGTGGCCGCGTCGAAGGACGCGCTCGTCGTCCACGCCGCCTAACCACTCGCCGTCCGCGCCGCCGTTAGTTACTTAGGGCTGGCAGGTCGGTCAGATAGGGCGGGTCGGATCCGGCGCGGGTGCACGCAACCGCCGACACCAGCACGGCGAACCGCAGCGCCTCTTCAACCTGCTCGGCACTCAGTTGCGCAAGTGCGGCAATGTTCAGCAGCCCCGCCTCGTCGAATGCGTGCAGCAGGCCGGCGCTAAACGTGTCACCGGCGCCGATCGTGTCGACCACCTCGACGTCGATCCCGCCGACGCCGACCTCGAGTCCGGACGGGAGTCGTGCCAATGCGCCGTCCGCACTTCTGGTGAACACGACCAGCGACGGGCCGCGGGTCGACCATTCGGCCAGCACGTCGGTGTAGGAGCGATCCGGATACAGCCACTTCACGTCATCGACACTGGCTTTGACGATGTGCGCGAGACCGAGCCATCGCTCGACCGATTCTCTGTACACCCGCGGGTCAGGACAGATGGTCGCACGCACGTTCGGGTCGATCGAGACGACGCGCTGCGATCGCTCACGTTCAAGCATCGCCTCAAGAACAACGCCACCCGGCGGCATGAGCAACGCCATCGAACCTGCGTGCAGAGCCGTCACGGACGCATCGAATGCAACGGGCAAGTCGTTGGTGACCCATTGCCAGTCAGCCGTGTCGCGAAGATAGAAGCTGTACCGCGCGCTGCCGTCATCGGCAAGGTCAACGACGGCCATCGAACTTTGCTCGGCAGCCGTGACCACATAGCGAATGTCAACACCATCGCCGACAAGGCGCTCGCGCAACCGCACACCGAATGCGTCGGCTGAGATGCGCGCGAGCATGGCTGTCGACGTGCTCAGCCGAGCGAGCGCAACCGCGGTGTTTGCAGGCGATCCCCCAGGCAATGCACGCCAGATCTCGCCATCGACATGGACGAGATCGATCAGGGTTTCCCCGCACACCAAAATCACTGACGACCTCCAGCGAGGCTAGGAAACAAGTTGGCCCAACCGAGAGATTGCTTCGATCAGTACTTCGTCACGCTTGCAGAAAGCAAACCGCACCAAGGGACGTCCTGTCTCAATGTTGTCGTAGAAGACCGAATGTGGGATTGCAACCACGCCGGCCCGCTTGGGCAGGTCGCGGCAGAATGTCACACCGTCGTCGTAGCCCAGCGGTCGCACGTCGGTTGTGACGAAATACGTACCGGCTGGCTTGAACACCGAGAACCCTACGGAAGCAAGGCCTGCGCACAGCAGATCGCGCTTGCGCCGCAGGTCACCTGCCAGCGTGGCGTAGAACGAATCGTCGAGCCCGAGACCGACCGCGACCGCAGGCTGGAACGGCGCGCCATTGACATAAGTCAAGAACTGCTTGGTCGTGCGGACGGCGGCAACTAACGCCCGTGGGCCTGTCACCCAGCCGATCTTCCAGCCGGTCAGAGCAAACGTCTTGCCCGCAGATGAGATCGTCAGCGTCCGTTCCCACATGCCTGGAAGCCTCGCGATCGGCACATGCTCGCCGTCGTAGACCAGGTGCTCGTATACCTCGTCTGTCACGACGTACAAGTCGTGTTCGATCGCGACGGACGCGACCGCGTGCAACTCTTCACGGGTCAGCACCGTCCCGGTCGGGTTGTGCGGAGAGTTCAGCAGAATGAGTCGCGTGCGGGGAGTGACCGCATTGCGCAGCCGCTCGACGTCCAGCCGGAAGTCCGGTGCGTGCAACGTCACCGGCACCCGCACGCCGCCCGCCATCACAATCGAAGCGACGTAGGAGTCGTAGTACGGCTCCAGCGCGATGACTTCATCGCCAGCATCGACCATGGCGAGCATGGCAGCGGCGACAGCCTCGGTCGCGCCGGCTGTCACCAACACTTCGAAGTCAGGGTCGAGCTCGAGGTTGTAGAACCGCCGCTGATGTTCGGCGATCGCGAGACGTAGTTCCGGAACGCCGATTCCTGGCGGGTATTGATTGCGCCCGGCCCAGATCGCATCGACCGCTGCCTGCTTGATGACGTCCGGGCCGTCGACGTCGGGGAAACCTTGTCCGAGGTTGATAGCGCCGGTCTCCAACGCGAGCGCCGACATCTCGGCGAAGATCGTCGTCCCGAGCCCTTGAAGGCGCGGCACTAACGGGTTGCCCGGCACGGCGGTCAGCCTAGTGAGTCAGGGCAAGCAAACGGGCGAATTCGCCGTTACTGGGCTGCAGCGCCACGAGGTCGGCAATCCCGAAGCTACTGGTCGGCTGGCCTGCGACGGCCACCCAGACGCATCGTCGGTCTGGCACGCTGGGCACATGCCGACGGCCCTAGTCACCGGATCGACCTCAGGGATCGGCGCCGGATTCGCCGAAACCTACGCGAAGCTCGACCACAATCTCGTGTTGGTCGCCCGCGACCGCGCGCGCCTCGATGCCCAAGCCGCAAGGCTTCACGAGCAATGGCAGGTCGACGTCGAGGTGCTGGTCGCCGACCTCAGCACCGATGCAGGGTGCGCAGCTGTCGAGGCCCGCGTTGCCAACGAAGACCAGCCCATCGACGTCCTCGTCAACAATGCCGGCTTCGGTATGGGCCTTGACTTCCTGCACTCGGCGCTGGCCGACGAAGAGCAGCTGCTGCGGGTGTTGATCCGCGCGCCGATGCGCATCACCAAAGCTGCGCTGCCCGGCATGCAGACGCGCGACAGCGGCACCATCATCACGGTCGCGAGCATTGCCGGCTTTCTCAACCACAGCACCTACGGCGCGGCCAAGGCATGGTCGGTGCGGTTCAGCGAAACCCTCTCGCTGCTCCTCGCCGGCACCGGCATACGAGCGATTGCGTTGTGCCCCGGGCTCGTGCACACGGAATTCCACCAGCGAGGCGACGTCGACGTCTCGAACGCGCCGAAGTGGATGTGGCTCGACGTCGACCAGGTCATCGATGCATGCCTCGACGACCTCCGCCGTGGCAAGGCGGTCAGCATTCCGACCCTTCGCTACAAGGTGATGGTCGGGGCCGGCCGTCTCGCGCCCGCCACACTTGTCGCACGTGCCCGCAACCTCCGTCGCCCACGCGGTCGAACAGCTACGGCGAACCGTTAGGCTGCTGCGCCATGAGCGACCGCGACGCACTGCTGCACGAGATCACGTCCAAGGCTGTCGTGCACGGCAAGGTGACCTTGAGTTCCGGCCGCGAGGCCGACTACTACGTCGACCTGCGCCGCATCACGCTCGACGCCGCGGCCGCACCACTTGTCGGCTCGGTGATGCTCGACCTCACCGACGACCTCGACTTCGATGCCGTCGGTGGCTTGACCCTCGGTGCCGACCCGGTCGCGACCGCAATGTTGCACACCGCCGCCAGCCGCGGACGAAAGCTCGACGCATTCGTCGTCCGCAAGGAAGGCAAGGCGCACGGTCTGCAGCGTCGCATCGAAGGACCAGACGTAGCGGGACGACGAGTGCTTGCGGTCGAGGACACGTCGACGACCGGTGGGTCGGTGCTGACCGCGGTGGAGGCGCTGCGTGAAGCAGGGGCCGAGGTTGTTGGCGTTGCGGTGATTGTGGAACGCGGTGCGGCTGACGCGGTTGCCGATGCGGGTCTGCCGTATCGAGCTGCTTACTCACTCGCGGACCTTGGGCTGGGTTAGCAGTCCGCTTGATGTCAGACCGTTAGCCGCCTGCTGAGTGGTAGTGCCGCAGGCTGTATCCCCACAGCCTGCGCGCAAGAAAGAACAGCAGGAATCCCACGACTGGCGACCAGTGCGCAAGCACTGAGGTAGCGCCGTGTTTCGGTGCAATGCCGAGGATCACCTCGACCGGAAAGTACGCGACGAAGGCAAGCGGTAGCACGAAGGTGAAGAGCCCCTGAACCGTCCTTGGCAGAATCGATAGCGGGTAGTTGCCGAAGGTCGACAGCAATTCGTCGACCCAGATCCCGAGCACCCGCGACCCAGGTGAACGCAGCAGCAGACACGACAACGTCAACTGCACCGCACCCTCCACCAGTGCACCAGCGACAACCGCCACAAAGATGTACAGACCCAGTAGCACTGTCCAATGAACGTGAATGAGAGCCAGCGCCACGCCGAGAGTCGAGAAGCCAACGAGCAGGTCGCCGATCGCATTCACGCTGAACTGGCTGAGTAGCAGTTGCATAAAGACAGGCAGGGGCCGCAAGAAGTAGCCGTCCATCCGGCCCTCATCGACCAGCAGCGGAATCCACGCGAAGTTGTAGAAGAACAGCACGTACAGTCCGTGAGCGACGAGCCGCATGCCGACGATGAGCAAGACTCCGTCGCTCGGAAACGCGCCGAGACCACCCTTGAATCGCGTCAGCAAGACACTGACAAACATCAGCGTTGATGACTGCCAGAGGATGCCGAACATGATGGAAGCGACGAAGTTCCCGCGGTACTCCATCTGCGCACGAAAGTTCAGCGCACTCACCTTGTAGACGACGCGCCATGTGTGTCTCGCGCGTTTGGCCCGCAGTTGCACGGCCGACTCGGTGACCGCGGTCATGACATCAACCGCCCTGCACAGTGACGCGGCGGCCGGCGCGGCCCCACAACCATCTAGAAATGACGGCTAGCGCGACGACCCACGCCGCCTGCAGCGCAAGTTCCCGACCGGCATGACCGATCGGAGTGCGGCCAACGTAGAGCGACAGCGGCACATTGATGCCGAAGCTGAAGGGCAACCAAGTAGCGAATGTCAGCAACAACGCAGGCATGAACGGCAGCGGCACGAACACGCCCGACAAAAGGTCTTGGATGAAGTAGTACATGCGGACGAGCGCGCTATTGCTCACGAGCCAGAACATGGCGATGTCGACCAGCTGGCCGAGGTAGTACAACACCATCTGACCGAGCAGCAGGCTTGCCGCGAACACGACCGCGCCAGTCGAACCGCGCGGTGGCGCAATGATGTGGACCCGCAGCAGAACGACGTATCCGATGACGGCCCAGAATGCGCCGTAGATCATGTCGCCGGACTGTCGCCACATGTAGAACCTGGACGGCGAGATCGGTCGCAAGAACCAGTACACGACGGTGCCCTCGCGGACCGCGATGCTCAAACTGTCGCGCACGTTGAACGTCCGCGAGTTCCACCGAATACGAGCGAGGAGCAGCGCCATAAGCGAATAAGTAAGGGTCTGGCGCAAGGTCAAGCCGGCCGCGACTTTGGTGTGGCTGAAAACGGCGGTCCACAACCGGTCGTAGAGGTAGAGCTGCACAGCCAACGTGACGGGAGCAACGACCAGTCGCACCCGATATGCGCGTTCGTTGAGCAGGCCGATCCGCAAAATGCGCCACGAGCGATGCGGCCTCGGCGTGTTGGTGACGGTACTGCGAAGCGGAACTGACGTCACGCCGGACGGCGATCGTTGGATGTCGCGACGGCCCGCTCCTCGCCGTCCAGCCCATCGCCGTCCAGCCCATCGCCGCCCAGCCCATCGCCGTTCCGCTCATCGAGCGTGGAGAGATAGACGTCGCGCATCACGTCTTCGAGATTCGTCTCGACGACGCCGATGTTCACGACCGGATAGCGCGAGATGAGGGCGCGAACCACGTCTTCCGGCGTGGCCGAGTCGATCGGCGCAAGGACAGCCTGGATGCCGTCGTGGCTGACCACCTTGGTGTCAGGCACTTCGAGTGCGCCAACCGGCTCGGAGAACGTGACGTTCACGATCGGCTTGCCGCCGTGCGCGGCCTTGAGTTCGTCGAGGGTGCCGTCGAACATCAGGCGTCCGTGGTTGATAAGCAAGACCCGTTCGCAGAGCCGCGCGACCTCCGTCATGTCGTGGGTCGTCAGCACGATCGTGCGGCCGCGTTCTTCAACCTGCGATCGCAAGAACTGCCGGGTCTGCTCCTTCACCACGACGTCCATGCCGATCGTCGGCTCGTCGAGGAACACGATCGAGGGGTCGTGCAGCATGGCACCGGCGATCTCGCAACGCACCCGCTGGCCGAGTGACAAGTGACGCACCGGCGTGTCCCAGAACTCGTCGAGTTCAAGGATCGCGTTGAAGTCGGCAAGTTGATGGTCGTAGACGGCCTGCGGCACATCGAAGATGTCGCGCAGGATCGCAAACGACTGCTTGACCGGCAGGTCCCACCACAGCTGCGTCTTCTGGCCGAACACCGCCCCGATATTGCGGGCGTTCGCGATCCGGTCTTTGTGCGGAACACGTCCGTCGACGAAAACCTCGCCAGCTGATGGCGTGAGGACTCCGGTCAACATCTTGATGGACGTCGATTTGCCGGCACCGTTTGGACCCAGCAGGGCGACCAACTCGCCCTTCTCGACGGTCATCGTCAGACCGTCCACGACGGTGCGGCGGTCATGGATGGGATCGATAAGTGATCGAAAACCGGCGAATCGGCCTTCGTGCCGACGGGCAACGGTGAACGTCTTTGTCAGACCACGCGTCACGATCGCTAGGTCGGCGTCACTCACCCGTGTTCGAACCCTTCGCGTTGTGCGAGCACGCCGTTTGCTCGAGCGCTTCTTAGACCGGCCAGCTAGGCGAGCCCTGACCCTTGCCGCCGCTTGTTTCGGCGTAACTCCATCAGTATCGACACGATCGACGCAATAACGACAATGCCGACCACTGGGAGCGCGTACTTCTCGATGTGGAGTTGAACCCCCGCGTAGTAGCCGATCAGAAGTATTGCCACTGGCCAGGCGATGCCGCCAATGACATTCCAGAGCGTGAACCGGTTGACCGGCATCTTCAGCATGCCCGCGGCCGGGTTAATAAATGTGCGGAGCACCGGGATAAAACGGCACACCAGGACAACCCAGCCCTCGCCGAACCGCTCGAACAGGGGCTCGATCCTGCCCAGCGAATGCTCGAAGGTCGATCCGGGCTTGGCGAGGGTGACGCTGCGACGCCCGATCAAGAAGCCGAACTGGCCACCGAGGATCGCCGCGATCGGGCAGCCCACCAGCAACGCGGCGAGCGGCAGGTGCCGTGAATCGGACACGGGAAGCGCGGCAAAGGCGCCCGCGAGCGCGAGGAGCGTGTCGCCGGGCAGGAAGAAGCCGATCAGCAGCCCGGTCTGGACGAACAGGATGACAAAAATGCCGGCCAGTCCGAAACTCTTGATGACCGAGCCGGCATCGAGGATGTTGACCGACGCCTGGACGCTGACCCCCGCCAAGTGCGCGACCGCCGCATGGACGCTGACCCCCGCCAGCTGATCGATCATGGCCCGAGGCTATCCAACGAACCTGGCTGCTACCTGAACACCAACTCACCCGCCGACCGTCGGTTGATCACGTAAAGGCGGCGTGGGGGCCCTTCAATAGGTGGGCGCACCTGCTGCAGTAACGGTTCGCCTAGCGCGACGGACCTGATCGGCCGCCCAGACCTGAGCACCACCTAGTTAGCGGGATGCGGGATACTTGCCGCCCAAGCCCGCCACCGTCTTCGGAGTATCCAGATGCCGATCGCCAGCCCTGAGGTCTACGCCGACATGATCGATCGGGCGAAGGCGGGCAAGTACGCCTACCCGGCGATCAACGTGACGTCGTCCTCGTCGATCAACGCAGCAATCCAGGGGTTCGCAGACGCCGAGAGCGACGGGATCATCCAGGTCTCGTGGGGCGGCGCCGACTTCGCGTCTGGCCAGCGGGTCAAGGACATGGTCGTCGGCGCGGTCGCGCTCGCCGAGTTCGCGCACGTCGTGGCCGCGCAGTACCCGGTGAACATCGCGCTGCACACCGACCACTGCCCGCCGAACAAGCTCGAGGGCTACATGCGCCCGCTCATCGAGATCTCGAAGGAGCGGGTGGCACGTGGCCTCGACCCGCTCTTCGGCTCACACATGTGGGACGGCTCGGCGGTGACGCTCGAGGAGAACCTCGCGATCGCCAAGGAACTGTTGGCCGGCTGCGCCCAGGCGAAGATCATCATGGAGCTCGAGATCGGCGTTGTCGGCGGCGAGGAAGATGGCGTCTCGCACGAGATCAACGACAAGCTCTACACGACGCCCGAGGACGCCATGCGCACTGTCGAAGTGCTCGGCCTCGGTGAGAACGGGCGCTACTTGCTCGCTGCGACCTTCGGCAACGTGCACGGCGTCTACAAGCCGGGCGGGGTCAAGTTGCGCCCGATCGTCTTGAAGGAAATCCAGGACGAGGTCGGCGCCAAGTACGGCAAGACGGAGCCGTTCGACCTGGTGTTCCACGGTGGCTCAGGCTCATTGCTCGAGGAGATTCGCGAGACCCTGGACTACGGCGTCGTGAAGATGAACGTCGACACCGACACGCAGTACGCCTATACGCGCCCGGTCGTCGAGCACATGTTCAAGAACTACGACGGCGTGCTGAAGATCGACGGCGAAGTCGGCAACAAGAAGGCGTACGACCCGCGCGCGTGGTCCAAGCTCGCCGAGAACGGCATGGCCGCCCGCATAGTCGAGGCCTGCACCGACCTCCGCTCCGCCGGCACCAAAGCCTGACCGGCCACCGCCACACCGAAGGTGCCGGTTGATCACGTAAGGGGGGTGTGAGGTCGCTTCAACAGGTGGGCGCACCTGCTGAAGTAACGGTTCGCCTAGCGCGACGAGCCGATTCCAACCCCGCGTCGCGCAGGCACCTCGCACCTGAATGCCCGTTGGGCCGAGCTGTGGATAGTGACCACCGGGTTGTCAGTCAAACCGCCACCATGTGGCCATGCCTTTGGCCCCGCGCCTTGCCGGCAGTGCGGCCACCCAGCACGGGCTCTTCACCGCGTCCCAGGCCCTAGACGCTGGCTACAACGAGCGCGAGATCAAGGTCTTCACGCGCACCAGGGAGTGGACCAGACTCCGGCGAGGCATCTACATCGAGTCGCATCTCGTCCCGACCGACGACGCCGCACGGCACCTTCTTGGCGCCCGGGCGGCACTCCTGCGCGTGAAAGCAGGGGCGTTCACGAGCCATCTCACGGCCACCGTCGTGCATGAACTCGACACCCTCGACCCTGATTTCACCACCGTCCACCTGACCCGGACCGGCCTCGCATCGTCGCGCACCGAAGCTGGAGTTCACCATCATGTGGCCCGGGTGCCGCCCGGGCGGGTCATCACCGTCCAGGGGATCCGCGTCACCGATCTGCCGTGGACTGTGATTGATACCACCCGCGAGTCGACGTTCGAACAAGGAGTCGTGCTTGCGGAGTCCGCCCTCTGGCACGAGCGAACGACATCGCAGGCATTGCGCTCGGTGCTGCTGACGTGCGCGGATTGGCCCGGCGCACGGAACGCGGGGCGAGTGGTTGCGTTCGCATCAAATGGGTCCGAGACGCCCGGAGAATCGCTCGCGCGCATCGCCTTTGAGCGCCTCGGACTACCGCAGCCGCGCCAGCAAGTCGCCATCCGCGACGCCATGGGCTTCATCGGGCGGGTCGATTTTCTGTGGGATCAGTATCGGACGATCGGGGAGTTCGACGGTCGCCTCAAGTACGACGGGGAACGAAGGGAAACCCTGTACGACGAGAAGCGCCGCGAAGACAGACTTCGTGAGGGCTGGCTTCGAGGTCGTGCGCTTCGGCTGGGCCGACGTGCAAGGCGAAGCTCGAGTGCTTGGACGTCGATTGCCTGCGGCCTTTGCGCGGGCTGCGCGCATAGGAGCGATCGGCGCGTAGCGATTCAAGTCGGACCGCTGGCAGGCCGGCTGCGGTAGGCAGGGCAGGATGGGCAACATGACCAACCTCCTCGGCGAGCCACCACCTACGCTCCTCCCTGACGATTCTGAAGCCCGCGCGGAACTCGAGTCCGGTATCGACCCGAGTGTGGTCGCCGCCGCGCATCCGAGTTACGCCGCAGCATGGGCTGAGCTGGCAGATCGGGCGCTAGCTGCAGGCGAGCCGGTGGCGGCATACGCCTACGCCCGCACCGGCTACCACCGCTCCCTCGACCAGCTACGTCGCGCGGGCTGGAAGGGTCACGGTTCCGTGCCGTGGGAGCACGAACCGAATCGGGGATTCCTGCGCAGCCTCAACGCGCTCGGTCTCGCGGCGGCAGCGATCGGTGAGGACGACGAAGCTGTGCGCTGCGCCGACTTCCTCCGCGACTCAAGCCCCTCGGCGGTAGCGGCGCTGGCCGACTGAGTTAGCTGACGCTCGCCCCTCGCCGTCCTGCTGGTTCGACCAAACCGGCACCTCTCGGCGTCCCGTGTGGTCTCGTTCGCACTGTCACGCAAGGCGAACCGTCACTGCGATAGGTGCGCACACCTGTTGAGGGACCCTGGTACCCCCCTTACGTGATCAACCAGCGTTCAGGCAGCGGAATTCCCGGTTATGGGCCCTTATCAGGTAGCCTCTCTTCGCAAGAGGCCCCGGTCGCGCTTGCGATCCTTTGGGGCCTTCAGTCTTCCGAGAGGCCGTCCCGCATGCCCGCCATCGTGCTCGTCGGCGCCCAGTGGGGTGACGAGGGTAAGGGCAAGGCCACCGACCTGCTCGGCGACCAGATCGACTATTGCGTGCGCTTCAACGGCGGCAACAACGCCGGCCACACCATCGTGATCAACGACGAGAAGTACGCCGTGCACCTCCTGCCCAGCGGCATTCTCACGCCATCCGTCACGCCGGTTATCGGCAATGGGGTCGTGATCGACCTCGGGGTGCTGTTCGGTGAGATCGACATGCTCCAGGCCCGCGGTATCGACACCAGCCGCCTGATCGTCAGCGCCAACGCCCACGTGATTGCCAGCTACCACCGCACGATCGACAAGGTGGGCGAGCGCTTCCTCGGCAAGGCGAGAATCGGCACGACGGGCCGCGGCATCGGGCCTGCGTACTCCGACAAGATGTCGCGGGTCGGCGTCCGTGTTCAAGACCTGTTCGACGAGAAGATCCTGCGGCAGAAAGTCGAAGGCGCGCTGCTGCCCAAGAACCAGCTGCTGGTCAAGATCTACAACCGCGCGGCCATCGACGTCAGCGCAGTCGTCACCGAACTCCTCGAATACGCCGAGCGCCTGCAGCCGATGGTGCAAGACACCAGCTTGCTGCTGAACAACGCGCTCGATCGCGGTGAAACGGTCCTCCTCGAAGCCGGTCAGGCGACATTGCTGGACGTCGACCATGGCACCTATCCGTTCGTTACTTCATCGAACGCGACGGCAGGCGGTGCGTGCACCGGGTCGGGTATCGGACCGACCCGCATCGATCGCGTCATCGCGGTCGTCAAGGCATACACCACTCGCGTAGGTGCGGGACCCTTCCCGACAGAACTTGAAGATGCGGACGGCGAGAAGCTCCGCGCGATCGGAGCGGAATTCGGCACGACGACCGGGCGGCCACGACGTTGTGGCTGGTACGACGCGGTCATCGCGCGCTACGCAACGCGGGTCAACGGAGTCACCGACTTCGTGTTGACCAAACTCGACGTCCTGTCGGACTTCGACACCATCCCCGTGTGTGTCGGCTACCGGTTGCCCGACGGCAGCATCATCGATGAGATGCCGATGACGCAGACCGACTTTCACCATGCGCAGCCGGTCTACGAAGAGTTTCCCGGTTGGCATGAAGACATCTCCAACGCACGCGATTTCGACGATCTGCCGAAGAATGCACGCAGGTATATCGAAGCGTTGCAGGAGATGTCGGGAGCGCCGTTCAGCGTGATCGGCGTAGGGCCGGCGCGTGACCAAACGTTGCTGTTGCGACCACTCACCGCCAGCTGAGTACACCGGCCGCTGTGAACATTCTCGTCATCGGTGGTGGTGCGCGCGAACACGCGATCTGCCGCGCGCTTCGCGACGACCCGGCGGTCACTGCGCTGCACTGCGCACCCGGAAACGCCGGCATCGCCACGATCGCCGACGTCAGTGATATCGACGTGCGAGACCCGGACGCAGTGGCAACGCTCGCAGCTAGTCTCGGCGTCGATCTCGTTGTGATCGGGCCCGAAATCCCTTTGGTAGCAGGGGTTGTCGACGCAGTTCAAGCACGAGGTATCGCATGCTTCGGACCGACGAAGGCAGCAGCGCAGCTCGAAGGAAGCAAGGCATTCGCGAAAGAAATCATGGCCGCCGCCGACGTGCCAACCGCGTCCTCGCGAGTTTGCACGGACGCCAGGCAAGCCGCTGCAGCAGTCGACGAGTTCGGTCCGCCGTACGTGGTCAAGGACGACGGGCTCGCCGCTGGTAAGGGCGTCGTCGTCACGCTCGATCGCGCCGTCGCACTTGAGCACGCGAGCCATTGCGCACGCGTCGTTATCGAGGAGTATCTCGACGGCCCAGAGGTCTCGCTGTTCGCGATCACGGACGGAGCCACCGTCGTCCCGCTGCTTCCGGCACAGGATTTCAAACGCGTAGCGGACGACGATCAGGGACCGAATACCGGAGGCATGGGCGCTTATGCTCCGCTGCCCTGGGCGCCGAAGACGCTGGTCGACGAGGTCATGCGCGACGTTCTCCAACCGACCGTCGACGAGCTGCGGCGACGCGGCACTCCGTTCGCTGGCCTGCTGTATGCGGGACTCGCACTCACCAGCCGAGGAACGCGCGTCGTCGAATTCAACGCGCGCTTCGGCGACCCCGAAACGCAGGTTGTGCTCGCGCTGTTGCAG
>DASYAG010000040.1:0-15361 GCA_036501485.1 Acidothermaceae bacterium
ACGATCCTCACGCCAAGCGACCGTCGGTCGGCCCGGCGACGGAATCTGCCCCCGATATGCACGAACCTTCTGCTGCGCAGTCCCATACGCCATCGCGCCACCTCCTGATCAAGGTGCTGCGACGACCAGTTGAATCCGCCTTGCACCCCTCGATCGGAGTGATGGACCAACCCCGACACGTCGGCGCCTTCGCGGTTGCGCTGCCATAGCGCGTGCTCGAGTGCGTCCAACGCCAGGTCAGTGCGCAGCGATGTGGAGGCGCGCCAGCCGACGATCCGCCGAGAGAACAAGTCGCAGACGAACGCGACATAGACGAACCCTGACCAGGTCGCCACGTAGGTGATGTCGGCGACCCAGCGCCGGTTCGGTGCGGCCGCATGGAAGTCGCGTTGCACCAAATCCGCTGGCCGACCCGCGGCGGACTCCGCCGCAATCGTGGTGCGCCGCACCCTCCCGCGCACCACCCCGGCCAGGTTGCTCGCCCGCATCAACCGTTCCACCGTGCAACGCGCGACCGGGGTTCCCTCCCGGTTGATCTGTCGCCAGACCTTGCGCGCCCCATAGACACCGAAGTTCTCCCGGTGCACCCGCGCGACCTGCTCGACGAGTTGCCCATCGCGGGCCGACCGCGCCGACGCGGGCCTGGTCTTGGCCGCGTAATAGGTACTCGGGGCGATCGTGACCGCAGCTGCAGACAGCGTGCGGCAGATCGGCTCGACCCCGAAGAACTCCTTATGGGCATCGATGTAATCCACGACGGTGACTAATGGCGGTCGAGCTCCGCCGCGAAGAAAGCCGACGCCGTCCGCAAAATCGCGTTCGCCCGGCGAAGCTCCGCATTCTCCTTCTCCAACGCCTTCAGCCGCGTCGACTCCACGGTACTGACACCCGGCCGGGTGCCCGCGTCGATCTGGGCCTGCTTGACCCACCCGCGCAACGTGTCTGTGTTGATCCCCAACTGTTGACCGACCTGCCGGCACGCCGACGTCACACTGCCCGTCTCCGGCACAAGATCAAGGACCAACCGAACCGCGCGCTCACGTAACTCCTCAGGAAACTTCCGAAGTGCTGGCATGCTCCAAGCCTCTCGTGGCTTCAGAGCCTCCATCAATCCCGGTGCGGTTCACCTGCTAACCATGTCGTGAACTCAGACACCCCCTCGGACACACGCTGTCCTAGATGGATCCGTTGGCGCGCCTCGGCGGTGACCGTTCGGGTGTGAGGTTGGTAGGTGACGCGCAGGCCGACTTGTGCGTCGACGTAGGCCTGTCGGCGGGGTCGGCTCTTCAGCACATGCATGACGTCGCCAAGCTGCGCGACGATGGCTTTGATCTGATCCTTCGTCATCCGGTCCCCGGACTTGATCTGGAGTACTGCGAGTACTGCGCGTAGTCGCTGTCCTTGGACCTCGGTAATCCATTGTCCGAACACAATCGGGTCGACGCCGGCGTCAAGAGCATCCCGGTACTTGGCAAGGCGGTCATCGCAGCGGCGGACCTGCCTGGCGGACTCCCGGCGAGCTTCGACTCTGGGGTCTTCCAACGCAGCTTCGAGGCTGGCGGCCGTCGCATCGATGGTCTCTGGGTCGAAGCCCTTAGCGAGCCGGTGGTCCAACGGATCCAGAATCTGGTTTTCGCGTACGTAGACGTTGCCCAAGAAACTTGGCTCCGGCCACAAACACCCTGCACCGGCCGCAGAAGTGCTAGCGCTGTCGGGTTCTGCTAGATGCGTGCGAACGTGTCAAATAAGTCTGCGACCGTGGCTGGCTGCGCGCACATGGGCGAATGCCCAGTGGGTATCTCAATAGCCTCATCGCCAGTGCGGCGGGTGAACTCTGCAGCTAGCCACGACGAAGAGAGCACCCGGTCACGTGTGGCGACAACGGCGGATGATGGGATGTCTGGCCATTCGGTCAATGGACTTATTTCCTCGAATGCCATCGGGTACTGACGCCGAAAGCGTCGGGCGAATTGCTGCGCATCGGCAGCATCGCAATCATGGTAAAAGACCTCTGCCGCGTCTGGCACGTTCCAGTTCGTTGCGCCGTCGGGATACACAATTATCGACTTCGCGTATTCGAGATACGCCTGCGTGTGAGACTCTGGCGACTCGGCGGCGAGTTGCGCAAGGCTCCGGCCAGGTGTTGGCATCAGCGCGGTCAGGAACACCATGCGTCGTGCGCGTATCGCCCGCGCGACCATCGGGACAGCGGTGCCTCCGAGCGAGTGTCCGACAACGATGACATCTGCGCCGCCCTCGTCCACCTCTCGGAACGCAGCGACGGCGGCATCGGCGTAAGCCGCCGCGCCGGCTGTCGGATCGTCGATGGGCAGGTCCATGCCGATGCCGTGGTGCCCTCGGGCGGCCAGCTCGTTATTGAGGCGTTGCCAGCACCAACCGCCGTGCCAAGCACCGTGCACAAGGACAAACGTCGTCATTGGTTACCCGCCATCGGTTCTCGGCTACCAGCCCAGCAAGCCGCCAGACTGCCGCATACACCGACGGTGCCGACGGGCAGGGTCGTTGGCTCCCGACTACCGTCGGCACCGGCGAACATCGGCGACAGCCAGCTCATGCCCCACAGGGTCTTGAACAGCTGCTGGTACGTATTCGGGCCCTGCCACACGTTGGTGCTCGAGTCGACCTGACTCACATTCGCCGGCCTGATCACGAAGGTGTTGACGGGCACGTTGACGGGCAGCGGCAAGCCGGAGTACATACGAGGGGCCGCGTCTGCCACCGCCCAACCGTCTTCGCCTTCCCCGACCGCGAGATCAGACTTCTGCACCTGACCCTGACGAATCAATTGCACGTTACGCGGGTTGCCGTCCATGCCCGCGACGCTGATACTGCTCAACCCTGTTGCACCTGAGTGACCGCGACGCTTTCCGCTTGGTCGAACACGCCCACGATCCAGTTTGACCTTGGGATCCTGGATCAAGGCGGTCTGGATCTGACGCGGCAAGGTCTGTTGGATCGTCGGGTAGTCAAATGCTAAGTATGCGGAGCCGCAGGTAGGGCAATCCTTCTTGAACTCCGGGGCGAAGGATGCGTTGCGCGCCGCGTCGTACGACTGCGAGGTTTCGCCGGCGTACAGGACATCGGCTGCACCCTTGCCGTCGGCCACCATTGCGTCGGCCATGGTCGCACCTTCGCCGGTGCCGACGGGATTGGAAGTGATCACGCCCACGAGTGGTATGCCTGCCTTCTTCGCGGCGGCGTAACCAGGACCGGCAACGCTGACGCCATCACCACCCACCAAGATCACTGACGGCTTTGCGTTGATGGCCTCGGTGAAACACGCAGTCGCTTGTGTGCTGGTGGTGCCGGCGTCACAGATTGTGTACTTGTGGCCGAGCGCCTCATTGTCGGCCTGAACGCCGTTGGCGATCTGGTGGCACCTGACCATGTTCAGGTCACACGACACGTGTGTTTGAGCTGTGCGTAATCGTCTGTCCTCAACGCGCTGCCACTCGAGATTTTGGCGCGGCCGCGCAATTCGCGAGCCGGCACGGCAGTCTGGAGCACTCCGTCCGGGGTGAAGCATTCCGAAAACTCGGCCCACGCCTTGGCGTCGAGCGAAGCCGCATAGTCAAGCCCCACTCGGGTGACTCGCTCTACCTCGCGTGCGGCGTAACTCACCTGGGCTCCCGTCGTTGACGACCCCGCGACTGATGGTTAGAGTCGGTGTCGCACACTTGTTCGTATGGCGGACACTTGCTCACACGCAGCATAGCAAGCCGCCTAAGACCCCGTGGGGAGTGAGGATGCGCCGCTCGTCGGGAGCGCTTCCGCAAATCGAAGGTCCAAAAGGCGCGCCTGCGGTGGTGCTCATCAGTTCCATCGGCATGGACCGCTCGCTATGGCGCGAGCAGATGCCGGTGTTGCGACAGTTCCGGGTTGTCCGCTTCGAGCAACGCGGGCACGGCAGTGATCCCGTACCACCAGGCCCCTACTCGATCGCCGACCTCGGCTCCGACGTAGTCGACATCCTCGACGACTTCGAGCTGCAGCAATCCGCACTGTGCGGCCTGTCCCTCGGTGGACTCGTAGCAATGTGGGTCGCTGCTCACGTCCCTGAGCGGGTGTCAGCGTTGGCGACCGCTTGCACCTCGGCGTTTCCCGGCGACCCGCAGAAGTGGGCGACTCGTGCGGGACAGGTTCGGGCTGGCGAGCTGAGGTCGATTGCCGTAGGCAATTCCGAGCGTTGGTTCACACCGCCGTTCGCGGCAACGCATCAAGAGTTGCTTGCAGAGCTGCGGGGAATCGTCGCGAGCAACTCGTCCGAGGGATACGCAGCGTGCTGCGAAGCGTTGCGAGACGCCGACCTACGAGACGACCTTGTCAAGATCACGGCGCCTACCCTGGTCATTGCCGGTACCCAGGACCTCGCATTTCCACGGCAGCACGCGGTCGACCTGCGTGACCGCATAGCCGGTGCCGAACTCGTCGAGATCGAGGCCGCGCACATCGCAAATCTTGAGGCGCCGGACGCATTCAACGCCGCACTGTTGCGTCTACTCGCTGGCGTGCACGGCGCCGACGATGCCGAGAACGTGGAAAGAGTCTGACGATGCCAACGCAAACCTGGGCACTCACTGAGAGCGATGTCTCTGGGCTGCTGCGGTCGGTCACCGACTCGGCGCGCGAGCAAGGCATAGCGGTCACCGTCGCGGTGGTCGAGACAGGCGGAAACATCATTGGGTTGGCTCGCATGGACGGCGCGCGACTTCCGAGCACGCACGTCGCACCGATGAAGGCCTGGACCGCCGCAATGTTCCAGCGGCCAAGCTCGGCCTACCAGGAAAGCACCTCGCCTGGTGGCGGCGCCTTTGGGCTTTGGAACGCGTTTCCCGGCCGTCTAGTCCCGCTCGGCGGTGGAATTCCGCTGTTTGTCGGCGACACATGCGTAGGCGCGGTTGGAGTAAGCGGCGGCACGTCAGATCAGGATGAGCAACTCGCGGTTGCCGCGGCCACGCTGCTTCACGATGCTGGCGCATAGTGACGGAACAGACGATGGATGATCACCCAGCTCTCGCAACTGCGCATGCGTCACTGTCGGCCGTCAGCGTGACCATGTCGCTCAACGGCAACGTGGGCCTGCGCGACTTCAGCCTGAGCGTACCGGCCGGAACTGTGCACGCATTGCTTGGTCACGGTCGCACCGGACGATGCACGCCAAGCCATGCCTGAGACAACGAGCGGTACGAGTCGGCTGAACGACAACTACACGCCACGCCATGGGTGGCTGCAACCCGGCGGCCCGGCGTATATGTGTGCCAGCGACGTGGCCGTCGGCCCGGACGATTACGTCTATTTGATCGTGCGTCGGCCAGGCCAGGTTGTGGTCCACGATCCTGACGGGCAATTCGTCAGGACGTTCGGTCTCGGCGTCTTGAGCGACGACCCTCATGGCATCACTATCGCGGGCCGAGAGGTGATCTGCGCCGACACGTTCGGCCACGTGATTCGGGGCTTCTCATTCGACGGCGAGCTGCTGTGGACTCTCGGGACTGTCGGCGTCGGGTCTGACACTGGGGTCGACCCGACCATCAAAGACCTCTTCCCGCGTACTGCCAGCATCGTTCGCGCCGGCCCACCCTTCAACATGCCGACCAATGTCGCCGTCGCCGCGAACGGCGACTTGTTTGTCAGCGACGGCTACGGCAACACCCGCATCCACCGGTTCAGCGCCAAGCGCGAACTCGTCACCTCGTGGGGGCATCCTGGACCGGCGGCGGGTCAGTTCTGGATCGTGCACCATGTCGCCATCACAGCTGACGGAAAGGTCCTCGTCTGCGATCGAGGAAACGAACGTATCCAGGTCTTTGAGACCGACGGCACCTTCATCGAGTCGTGGACGGGCCTGCAACGACCGGCGTGCATGGTGCCGCGACCAGACGGCACGGTGTTCGTTGGCGAACTTGAATGGCGCCCAGGTGCAGGCTCGTTTACTCGCGGCCGCATTCAACAATTGCTTCTCGCGAGAATCTCGGTTCTCGACGCCACCGGTCGCGTGGTGAGTCAGTCAACTGTCACCGATGACGAACGATCGTTCGCATTCGTCTCACCGCACGGAATGGCCATCGATTCCCAAGGCAATCTCTACGTCGCCGACCTCCTGATTACCCCTGCCACCGAGCCATCTCGACCCATGGTGCAGAAGTTCGTGCCGGTCGCTTGATGCCCGACACCGAAACGTCCGAAAAGAGGAGTTCCACAGTGGATTATGCACAACAGCTCGCGCAATTTGGGCTGTCCGTTGAGTGGTCGAAGCTATCCGACGACCTCAAGGCACGAGCGCGCGACCGACTGCTCGACGCCCTGAGTACGTCGGCCGGCTCGTTCGCCGTAGACGTTGCTCCGTGGCGATCCGCCGTGACGGCATTCATCGGCGAATCCGACACCGAAGCCACTGGTCCCGCGACTGTGGTCGGATACCGGAATGGTTTCGAGCCCGAGCGAGCCGCCTTCGTCAACGCGGTCGGCGTCCACAGTTTGCTTTACGAAGACATCAGCCTTTCGAGTTCGGACCATCCTGGCGCCGTGATCTGCCCGGCCGCACTTGCAGCTGCCGAGGCGATCGACGCACCGATGTCGGAAATGCTCGCCGCGATCGTCGTGGGCTACGAAACCCAACTCGTGCTCGGTGCACTCGCGCGGCAGACAAACGCCCGCGGGTTCCGTACCACTTCGGTGTTTGGCGTAGTTGGAGCCGCGGCAGTCGGTGCGTATCTGCACCACCTCCCCGTCGATCAATACGCGGCCGCCCTCGCGTTCTCGGCCAACGCGGCCGCCGGGCTTATGGAGGCGTGGGCCCACGGAACGTTCGAACCGTTCCTACATGCAGGAGCTGCCGCGTCGCTTGGACTGTTCGCAGTCCGGCTCGCGCAGGCCGGTGCTGCGGCAGCCCCGACGAGCTTTAGCGGACCGAATGGCTATTTTGCTGCCTACGCGGGCGTTCCCGATGCGCAGATCTCGACGCCAGGAGAGACATGGCGCATCCTGGATATCTCGTGCAAGCCGTACCCGATCAGTGGAGCCAAGACGACGTCGGTCGACTCGGCCATCGCGTTACTGCGCGGCGGTGTCTTGCCAGAACAAATCGAGTCGGTCGAGGCATGGCTACCGGCGAACGCTGTGGAATCTGCGGGCGGCGACCGGCCGGGGCCCTACGACAACGTGATCCAGGCGCAGGACAGCGCTCAGTTCTGCATCGCCGCCGCACTATGCGGCAGGCCGATGGACGAACTCACGACCTTCTTCGGCGGCTTCGCGGATGACGACATCGAGAACCTGACCCATCGCATGACGCTTATACCTGAACAGGGCCGCGCCCTCGGCAAGATCCGGGTGCAGCTGTACGACGGCAGCACGCACGAGTCGGAGGTCGATCAGCGGGGGAATCAGGTGCCCACGCTCGACTCGATGAGTCGCAAGTTGCGCACTCTCGCGGACGGCGTGTGGTCGCCGCAAACCGCGACCGCGATCGTCGATCGGATCTGCGGCGAGGGCAACGAAGATGTGTCGACACTCTCCGCACTGCTGCGCGACATAGTGAAGTCGCGTCAGGATGGCTGAGATCGTTTCGCTCGCGGATGCCGTCGCTGAACTTGTTCACGACGGCGACACGGTTGCGCTCGAGGGATTTACTCACTTGATCCCTTTTGCAGCCGGCCACGAGATCATCCGGCAAGGCCGCCGCGATCTCACGCTCGTTCGAATGACGCCTGACCTCATCTATGACCAGATGATCGGCGCCGGATGTGCTCGCCGGCTGGTGTTTTCTTGGGGTGGCAATCCGGGCGTCGGGTCCTTGCATCGCTTCCGGGACGCCGTTGAGAATGGGTGGCCAGTACCGTTGGAGATCGAAGAGCACACGCACGCTGGCATGGCCAACCGTTACGTAGCGGGCGCATCCGGTCTGCCGTTCGCGACCGTTCGCGCGTACGCCGGCTCGGACTATCTCAAGCACGCCGCACCTAACGTCGCATCGATCACCTGCCCGTTCACCGGCGAAGTGCTGACAGCCGTGGCCGCATTGCGGCCAGATGTCTCCATCGTGCACGCACAACAGGCCGACCGGGAAGGCAATGTGCAGCTCTGGGGCATCACCGGCGTTCAACGCGAAGCGGCACTTGCGGCACACCGCGCACTAGTCACGGTCGAAGAGATCGTCGACAAACTGGAACCTGTTCCCGGCGGCGTGGTGCTGCCCACGTGGTCGCTGTCGCATGTCGCACTCGCACCTCGGGGGGCATACCCGTCGTACGCGAGCGGCTACTACAGCCGCGACAACGCCTACTACGTCGCGTGGGATGCAATCTCGCGAGACCGCGATACCTTCAATGCCTGGCTCGACGAGCATGTGCTTGATTCGCAAGGAGCGAACCGGTGAACGATGGTCCGAACGGATCGATCGCGGATCCGCATGCTGCCACCCGCGACGAGATGATGACGGTCGCCGCGGCGCGAAGCCTTCGGGACAGGGACACCTGCTTCGTGGGCATCGGGCTGCCAAGCGCTGCGGCCAACGTCGCACGACTTACGCACGCACCTGGCATCGTGCTGATCTACGAGTCGGGCACGATCGGCGCTCGGCCGACCCGGCTTCCATTGTCAATCGGCGACGAGGATCTCGCACTCACAGCAAGGGCAGTGGTCTCGGTGCCCGAGATCTTCAACTACTGGCTGCAACCCCATCGCATCGGCGTCGGCTTTCTTGGCGCCGCCCAGATCGACCGGTTCGCCAACATCAACACGACGATCATCGGCTCCGATTACAACCACCCGAAGGTTCGCTTACCCGGTGCTGGTGGCGCACCGGAAATCGCCGGCTGCTGTCGCGAGGTCATCGTGATCGTGCGGCAAAGCCCCCGTACGTTTGTTCGCCAGCTCGACTTCATCACCTCTCTTGGCCATGGCAACGGGCCAGGAGATCGCGAGGCAGCCGGCCTACGCACCCGCGGGCCAGTCAAGGTAGTGAGTGATCTCGGGGTCTTGGAGCCGGACGAGGTCACCCACGAATTGATGCTTACCCAAGTTCACCCAGGCGTAGATGTCGAGAGCGTGATTGCAGCGACCGGTTGGCCGTTGCGCGTCTCCCCCAACGTAACAACGGTCGATCCGCCAACTATCGAGGAGTTGCAGGCACTACGGCAGCTCGCCGTCGGCGGACTTGAATGATGATCGACGACCGCGTGCGATTCGACATCAACTTGTCGATCATGTTTACCGAACTGCCCCTGCTTGAGCGTGCGGCGGCGGCGGCCGATCACGGTTTTGATGCGGCCGAATTCTGGTGGCCCTTTAACGAGCCGGTGCCAAATGATGCTCAGGTCGACGCATTCGTGGCGTCGTTAGACGACGTGGGCGTGCGGTTGGTTGGCCTCAACCTGTTCGCGGGTAACATGCCCGGCGGCGACCGTAGCGTGGTGTCAATTCCTGGGCAAGAGAAAGCATTGCGCGACAGCGTCGAGGTACTCACAGCGATCGCGGCCCGAACCGGTTGCCGATCGTTCAATGCCTTGTACGGCCAACGGATCGCAGGTATCGAGCCCGAACGCCAAGACGAATTGGCCGTCGAAAATCTTGGGCTAATTGCCGACACCATCGCAACGTTCGGCGGGACGCTGCTCATCGAACCCTTGGCGTGCGGCGAGAACGGCGACTACTATCCCCTGCTCGCTGCTGCAGACGCGTTGGGCCTTTGCGACCGGGTGACGGAAGAGACCGGCGCCGAGAATTTAAGACTGCTCGCCGATGTCTACCACCTGACGAGCAATGGCGACGATGTCGTCGACGTCCTGCGTTACGCATTGGCGCGAGTTGGCCACGTGCAACTGGCCGACGCACCTGGCCGTCACGAGCCAGGCACCGGTTCTGTCGATTTCGGTGCGGTGTTCGCGATGCTTTCGCAGCAGGGCTACACCGGCTACGTCGGCCTTGAATACCGCCCATTGAACGCTTCAGCGGAGAGCCTCAACTGGCTGCCTCGAGAGCGACGCGGTCGAAACGGTGAGGGAAAGACCCAATGACGAGTGCAGCGAGTAATTCTGGGACGTCGGTCGGCTTCATCGGCCTGGGAATCATGGGCGCGCCGATGGCCGCGAACCTAGTGAAGAAGGGCTTCGCCGTCACCGGCTATAACCGCAGCAAGCCGGCGGTGGACCGTCTCGTTGAAAGAGGCGGTCGCGCCGCTCAAAGCATCGCGGACACCGTGACCGGCGCTGACGTCGTCATCACCATGCTGCCGGACTCGCCTGACGTTGAAGCGGTCGCGCTCGGACCGGGCGGAGTCTTTGAGTACGCCCCCGCCGGCTGCGTGTACATCGACATGAGCACGATCAGGCCCGACGTCGCGAGAGCTGTCGCGGAGGGTGGCGCGGTGCGCGGTGTGCGATGCCTCGACGCGCCGGTATCCGGTGGCGAGGCCGGTGCAATCGAGGCGGCACTATCCATCATGGTCGGCGGTTCTGGCCAAGATTTCGCCGACTCGCGTGCCGTGCTCGATGCGATGGGCAGTACCGTCGTCCACGTCGGTGGCAATGGCACCGGCCAACTTGTGAAGGCCGCCAATCAGCTGATGGTGGCCGGCATCATCGAGTTGCTGTCCGAGGCCATCGTGCTGCTCGAAGCTCACGAGGTCGACGCCACCGCGGCGCTGCAGGTGATCGGCGGCGGGCTCGCCGCGAACCGGGTGCTCGACCGCAAGTCAGCGTCAATGTTAGCGCGCCAGTTCAAGCCGGGGTTTCGGGTCGACCTGCACCACAAGGACTTGGGGATCGTCCTCGACACCGCCCGCGCGGCGGGAGTCGTGCTGCCGGTTGGTGCCGTTGTCGCCCAGCTGATGGCAGCACTGAAGGCGCAAGGCTCAGGCAACCTCGATCACTCGGCGCTGCTGACAGTCGTCGATCAACTGTCGGGACGTACCTAAGCCTCGAGCACGACGGCCAAGCCTTGACCCACGCCGATGCAGATCGCGGCTAGCCCCCAGCCGCCACCACGGGCCCGCAACTGATGGGCGACCGCACCGAGAATTCGCGCGCCCGATGCACCAAGTGGGTGCCCGATCGCGATCGCACCACCACGAGCGTTGACCATCGCCGGATCGAGATCGGGCCACTGCACGATGCAGGCTAGGGACTGGGCGGCGAATGCCTCGTTGAGTTCGACCACGCTGAGATCGCCCCATGTGATTCCGGCGCGTCGTAGCGCGACGTTCGCCGCCTGTACGGGCGCGATGCCGAACACGTCGGGGTCGACAGCGCTGACCGCGCGTGAGGCAATGCGGGCCATCGGTGTCACGCCGATCCGCGCGGCCGCTGCGCCGTCACCGATCAGCAGTGCGGCTGCGCCGTCGTTCAGGCTCGCGGCATTCCCTGCTGTTACGGTGCCATTGGTTCGAAACGCCGGCTTCAGGCGAGCCAGTGCCGCGATCGATGTGTCGGGCCTGATGCCTTCGTCGATGGCCAGCGTGGCTCCCTCGAGTGTCACCACTTCGGCGTCGTACTCACCGTTCCTCCACGCCTGTGCCGCTCGCTGGTGGCTGGTCAGAGCGAACTGGTCCTGAGCGTCGCGGGAGATGTTATAACGGTCAGCGAGAATCTCCGCGCTCTCCCCGAGCGTGATGGTCCATTGAGCGGACATTTTCGGATTGACGAGCCGCCATCCGAGGGTCGTCGACACCAACCGCTCATCACCGCGCGGATAGATGCTCTCTGGTTTTGGCAACACCCACGGCGCGCGGGTCATCGACTCGACCCCGCCCGCGACGACCAGTGACGCATCACCGGTCTCGACCGCGCGCGCGGCTTGAATGGCCGCTTCCAGCCCTGAACCGCAAAGCCGATTTACGGTCGATCCCGGCACAGACGTTGGCAAGCCGGCGAGCAGCACCGCCATCCGCGCAACATCTCGATTCTCCTCACCGGCACCATTTGCTGAGCCCAGGACGACGTCGTCGACTGCGGCCGGATTGAGATTCGGCGCGCGCTGCATCAGCGATTTGAGTACATGCGCGGCAAGGTCATCTGGCCGGACGCCGGCAAGCGCACCACTGTAGCGGCCCACAGGCGTGCGAACCGCATCCAGTACGAAGGCGTCAATCAATACACACCGCGCCGGGACAAGTCTTGATACGACTCAGCGCTATCTGCGCAGCGTAGCGATCCGCAGGTCTGCCTCGATCGCGGCCGCCGCTTCCAACAACTTTGGCAAAAAGGTGGTGCGGATCTTCTGCAGCGACGCGCGACTCGCGTGCGACGACACATTTGCGGCTGCGACCACTCGGCCACCGCGATCCCGAATCGGAACCGCCACCGACCGCAGGCCGTCTTCCAGTTCCTGGTCGACTATCGACCAGCCCTTCGTCCGTACACGGACCAGCTCGGCGCGCAGCTCCTTCTCGCTGGTCACCGTGTGGCTCGTATACGGCGTGAGTTTCTGTCCCGGCAAGTGCCGTTCGAGCTCTGCCTCGTCGAGGTCGGCTAGCATCACCCGACCCATCGACGTCGCGTGCGCGGGAAATCGCGTCCCGACGCTGATCGCGACAGTCATGATGCGCGATGTGGGGATGCGGGCTACGTACACAATGTCCGTCCCATCGAGGACGGACACCGACGACGACTCGCGCACTTCCGCGACCAGGCGCTCCAGATGCGGTGCGGCGACGTCGGACACGGGCAGGCTCGATAGGTAGGAGTAGCCCAACTCGAGCACACGAGCCGTCAGTGAGAACAATCGCCCGTCGGTGCGCGCGTACTCGAGGTCGACCAACGTCAGCAAGAACCGGCGAGCAGCGGCCCGAGTCAACCCGGTCTCTCGCGCGACGTCGCTGAGTGTCATCTCCGGTCGGTCGGCGCCAAAGACGCGGATGACGGCAAGGCCCCGTTGCAGAGACTGCACGAAGTGCGCCTCGCGCTCGTCGTTGGCGTTCACGACCAACCTCCTGACACCATGCTCTCGGGCACCAGCGCCGCGCGCACAGGAACGCCAACGTTGAGTCGCGCGCCGACGAGGGCGTGCGACCCGGCCGAACAGTACACCTGCCGGCTGGCGCGATACGAGCGTAAGTTCTCAACGCGAACGTTTGGGACTCCGTCCGTCGGCCGCTAGAAGCTCTCGTGCGGCGACGTGCCGGGCAGCGGAATCGGGAACCGCGCCGTTGCTCCTCCGTCGACCATCAGATTCTGGCCAGAGATGTAGGACGACGCGGGCGAGGCGAAGAACCGTACGGCCGAGGCGATGTCTTCGGCCTCGCCGATGCGGCCGAGCGGAATCCGCTCGGCGAAGGTTGCCAGCTGGGCCTCGTTCAGGGTGTCGGAGGTCGCCGGTGTGCGCACGCGACCAGGCGAGACAACGTTCATTCTGATGCCTTGCTGGCCATACTCGATCGCGATCGACCGCGCCATGTGAATGACACCGGCCTTGCCGACGCCGTAAGCAAAGTGCTGAGGCGACCCGGCGATGCCGCTCAGCGAACCGATCGCGATGATCGAACCGCCCTGCCCGCGATCCAGCATGCGGGTCAGCACAGCGCGCACGGCGATGAATGCCGACGTGAGGTTCAGATCCAGCACGTCCTGCCACTGCTTGTCTGTATAGCGGTGTGCCGGTTGCCAGGGCGCCAGGCCGCGAACGCCACCAACGATGGTCGCCAGCACGTCGATTCCCTCGTAGCTGGCACAGACCTCATCGACGAGGGCCTCCACTGTCGCGGAATCGAGCATGTCCGCCTGCATCGGGACCGCGATGTGCCCCTCGGCGGTGATGTCGTCACAGACGCCCTTTGCCCGGTCGAGCTCGACGTCGACGACAACGACGCGGGCTCCCGCGCCGGCGAGTTCAGTTGACACGGCCCGGCCGATTCCGCCGCCGCCGCCGCCAACCACCAGAGCGGTCTTTCCGTCGAGCCGAGTGGTGTCAACGGACACTTACGTCTCCTTGGTCGCTTTCGGCCTTGCTTCTGGCCGTGGTGTGCACGAGCTCAATCGTCGTGCGCCTGACGAACTTCCGTTCGCCCTGCAGGCTAACAAGGTGTCCTGCGCTCCGTCAATGTGCGGGGAGTGGTCGTTGGCACCCTCGAATGAGCCAGTTTGGAAACGTTATAGAAATGCGTTCCGGACAGGGCTGGGAACGGTTGACGCTGTGACACTGCCGCACTAGATTTCTGCTGAACATTTGTTCGGATGCCGAACGGCAGCCAAGAGACGCTGATCACCGTGGCATCTGAAGTCGGTGTCGTGCTGTGTCTTCGAAAGGGAGTTCCTGGTGATGGGTTTCGTTGAGTGGGCGCCGGTGCGTGGTAAGACGGGCGGGAGGACGTTGTGGGCAGCGGGCCTGCTGGTGGCCGCGCTGTCTTTGGCGGCGTGTAGCGGCGGGGGCGGAACTTCGTCGCCGAGTTCCTCGCCGTCGAGTTCCTCGGGGTCCAGTTCCTCGGGGGCGAGTACGGTGGCTGCGCAGGACGGGTCCTCGGGCGGTAAGTTCACGATCGATTTCGTCGTCGGTGCCTCGAGCGACCCGTTCTTCTCCACGATGAAGCGCGGTGCGGATGACGCTGCGAAGGCGCTTGAGGCCAACGGCGGTTCGCTCCGTTGGTTGCCGATTCAGAACTACAACAACTTCGGTCCGGATCTGGCCACGCTGCTACAGACCGCGATCAGTCAGAAGCCGGCCGCCGTCGCGGCGATCGACCCGGAGCCGGGTGCTGAGGACACCCTGCTCAAGCAGATCTCCTCGAGCGGCATCCCGCTGATCACAGTGAACTCAGGTGATCTTGCTGAGGCTACCAAGGTCGGCGCGATCTACTATGTGGGCAGCGATGACGTGGCCGCGGGCAAGCTCGCGGGCGACTATTTGGTCCAGCAGGGCCTCAAGCACGCGTTGTGTGTGAACACGATACCGGGCACCCCTCTCACCGAGGACCGTTGCGATGGAATCAAGGCCGCGTTGACCGCCGCCGGTGGAGCGAGTACGGAGCTGCCGCTGCCGGCGTCGAACTTCGGCAACCCGACCGCGGTCGCCCAGGCGATCAAGGCCGCGCTGCTGAAGGACACCAGCATCGACGGTGTCGTCACGCTGGACGAGGGGGATGCGGACAGCGCCGCGAGCGCGTTGAAGCAGGCCAACCTCACCGACAAGGTCAAGCTCGGAAGTTTTGACCTCAACAGCAACGAGCTGGACCGGATCAAGGCTGGGACCCAGCTGTTCGTTGTGGACCAGCAGCCCTACATGCAGGGCTACCTCGCGGTGTCACTGGCCTACCAGTACGTCAAGTTCGGGCTGCAGTTGCCCGCGTCGGAACGGGCGTTGTTGACTGGCCCGGTACTGGTCACCAAGGACAACGTCCAGCAAGCCGTCG
>DASYAG010000041.1:0-3218 GCA_036501485.1 Acidothermaceae bacterium
ACCTCCGTTGCCCGCGCGTCGCCGACGTGAGAGTTGTGCGCCCACACCACGATTCGTGAGGTTTGTTCGGGCACGACCTCGAGATCCAGATGCGTGAGCAACGCATCCAGCGTGTCCGCCATGTGCATGTCGCGCTGGTTCCACGAGTCGACCCGCCCGGAGAACATGGTGCGGTAGTAAACCTCGGCGTTGCGCACCACCATGGCGTTGCGTTCGGCATAAAACTGCTCGTCCTCACTGAGCAACCCGTCGCGAAGCATGTAGTCCATCGAGTTGCGCTGAAGCTCGAGAAGCTGATCAATCGCTTGCTGCTCGCAGGACTGTCCCGCACCGAACGCCGCCGCGAATCCGTATGCCTGCCCGTCGTCGCCGGCCGACACGTGGTCGAAGCACGAATAGCGTTGCCGTGCACGGGCCGCCGCCGCGGGGTCGACGGTGTCCAGATACGCGATGACCTCCTGCATCGACCGGTGCAGGCTGTACAGATCCAAGCCGTAGAAACCGGCCTGGTGCCTAGCATTGACGCGCTGATTGCGCTCCCGCAGCCAATCGGCGAAGTCGCGGACCACCGTGTTGCGCCACATCCACGCCGGAAACCGCTCAAACCCGTTCAGCGCCTCGTCGGCGGTGGCATCACCTATTCCGCGGACGAAGCGGTTGACGCGGTACGCGTCGGGCCAGTCTCCCTCGACGGCGACCGCGCAGAAGTCCTTATCTTCAATAAGCCACTTGGTGATGTCGGCGCGTGCTTGGTAGAACTCGTGCGTACCGTGGCTGCTCTCGCCGATCAGCACGACGCGGGCGTCGCCGATCAAATCGTCCAGTACCTCGCGTGGCGGGACGCCGCCGGGCGCGTGAATCGCGACGCGGCGAACCTGATCGGCCGGCGTCTCGGCGGCGACGGCCGCTGCGGGGGTCGGCGGGGTGGCGAGCAGCTGGCGCACCTCCTCGTCGGTGGTTTGGCTGAAGTCCCAATAGGATTCGCCGACCGCCAGGAATGGGTGGGGCATGGTGGCGACAACGACGTCGTCGACCAGGGCGGCGAATTCCCGCCACGTCGATTCGGGTGCCGCAGGCACGGCGATGACGATCTGCGCCGGCTCTCTCTCACGCAGCGCCTGCACCGCGGCGCGCATACTGGCCCCTGTGGCCAGGCCGTCGTCGACGAGGATCACCGTCTTGCCGGTCACCTCTACCGGCGGGCGGCCGCCGCGATATACCGAATCGCGCCGGATCAGCTCGCGGCCCTCGCGTTCGGCGATCTCGCGCAGTTGCGCAGGGGTGACTCGCAAGGCCCGGACCACGTCGTCGTTGATGACAACCCGGCCGCCGAGGGCCATTGCGCCAACCGCGAATTCGTCGTGTCCGGGTGCACCGAGCTTACGCACGATGAACGCGTCGAGAGGGGCGCCGAGTGCGGTCGCCACCTCCCAAGCTACCGGGATGCCGCCCCGCGGCAGCCCAAGCACGACGACATCGCTCTGTCCTCGGTACGCGTTGAGCAGGCGCGCCAACACTCGGCCGGCCTCGCGGCGGTCGCGGAACATGCGCCGGGCTGTGGTGGTCGTTGTTTGAGTCATCGTCCATTCCTTGGGTTTCATCTCAGGCTCCGATTAGATGGACACGCGACGTGAACGCGGTGGCCATCGATGCCCGCGAAACATTGATTTTCGCAAGTAGATGCCGCGGGATGAGTGCGCCTCCTGAGTCGAAAATTCTGAGTCCTGTTCGGCCTGGAAGGACAAGGGGGTGGGGTTCGGCCACCCAGCCATTTGACGTTGAATACCCTTTCGGCACATTGGTACACCGAGCCACCCGAAACGTTGATCCGCTGATCGATTCGCTGTGAGGGCACTTACGTGCGGATGACGATCAACCTGTCTCGGAAGGTCAACTTGAACGCGACCTGCTCGCACTGTGAGGCTCAGGCGCTACCGGGTGAGCCGCGGCAAGCTGGTCCGGACGGTGGGACATCGCCGAGAAGCAGCGCGTCGTTCAACCTTGGATCAGGAGGTAATGAGTGAGCCATCCAACGGGAATCCCGCTGTTCGAACGCTTCTTTCACTCGGTCGCGGGCATCAAGGTCGATAAAAATGACCTGCGACGGTTCCGAGATTTCGTCGACGAGCAGATCGACAGCATCGCCATCGCCGGACGCGACGCGGCCAAGTGGAACGGCCGCGACGTGATCGTGCCCCAAGACCTGCCGATCACCAAAGGTGTTCAAGAACGAATGCGCGAGTTCGACAAGCTCGATGAGGCTGAGGAGGTCCGGGACCTATTGCGCCAGGTGGTGCGACGTCCACCGGCGGACGTGACCTTCAGCGAGGACACCGAACAGATGTTGCCGGAGCTCTTCGGCGGGTTGAGCATCGCGCTGGCAAGGTCGTTCCGCTTGATAGACCCGAAGTCAGAAAACCCGTCGACACAGCACTGGGAGCGGGCCCGTGACATCTTCAGGTTGATCTTTTGAGTTACTCGGTCATGAGCCAGCCAGCCGATGAAGGCGGTGCCGCCAACGGTTAGAACCCAACTCGCTGCCAGAATTGAGTTTTCGGTGCGGCTGACGGCTTATTTGCTGTTCGATTCCGACACCTCGATCTTGTTGTGCTTGGTGGTCTGTGCCTTCGGAAGCTGAACAGTCAACACACCATGTGCAAGGGAAGCCTCGACGTCATCGGCCCTGAAGTCACCAGGCAGGGTCACGCGATACTCGAAATTTCCGACGCGGCGGGTCCGACGCCGCAGCAGACCCTCACGCTTGCTCTCCTTGACTTCACCAGTCACCACAAGTTCGTTGCCGTCCAGTTCCACATCGACGTCCTCGCGGCGCACACCGGGCAGCTCGATCTCGACGACGTAGGCGGCGTCAGTCTCTGAAACATCAGCGGCGGGCAACCATGCCCCGTCACTGCCGGCACCACCGACCAGCGACTGGACGAGCCGGTCGAATTCCGAATAGATATCGTCGAACCCACGGTATGGGCGCCACGTTGTCTGGGTGGCGCCGGTACGTCGTACAGGCAGAGCCATAACTGAACCTTCCCACTTGTTTCGTTTGTGGTTCTAGAGTGCGCCGCCGACGCGGATCACCGCGTCGTACTGTCAGGCGGATTCCCGCTCCGTGCTTTCGCACTCCCAGGCCAAGCATCTTTTGTGGGGTCGGACCCGGTGGTTGAGAACGAACCCGAACACGTGACCGATCGGCGGCGGCTGGC
>DASYAG010000042.1:0-30323 GCA_036501485.1 Acidothermaceae bacterium
CGACCCCGACAGCAGCGACCGCGGCGATGATCGCCAGCACTGGCCACGTCGCTGCGACCGTCGCGGCTGCGGCTGCGATCATCGACACCGTGTAAGCGGCGATCGCCACAACGAGCGCGCCGCCGATCACGCCGGCGAGTACCTCAGCGACCTGCTTGTGCTGCTCAAGCCACGTGATGCCCTTAGCTGCGACCTTCGCGGCTTCTTCCATTTTTGGGATCAGCCACTGCCCGAACTTGACGCCCAGATCCTCAGCGCCGGCCTTCAGCAGGTCGATCTGCTTGCCGAGCGTCTGGTTCTGCGCGGCTGCAGCTGTCGCAGCACTGCCGGTACGGGACACGGCTGCCGCTGCGGCGTCGTAGCCGGCGACGCCGCCCTGCATGACTTGGCCCATGATCTGCGCAGCCGACGCACCGAACAGGGTCTTCTCCGCCGCTAGCTGCGACTGCTGCGACATCATCGCGAGCTTCGGTCCTAGCTGGGCGATGACGCCTTGCATGCCGACGAACTTGCCTTGGGCGTCGAACACGTGCACGCCGAGCGACGTGAGTTCAGCCGACGTCGCCTTGCTGCCACCGAGCAACGTGGTCAGGGCGGTCGAGACAGTCGTGATGCCTTTGGTGCCGACAACGCCGTGCTCGCCGAGTTCCGTCATCAACGCCGTGGTGTCCGTCAACGACGGGACAGCGACACCGAGCCTGGCGTGGAGCTTGTCGACGGCGGTTGACACCGTGCCAATACCGGTGTTCGTAAACCGTGCCGCGTTGAACAGCTCATCGGCGGCGGAAGCGGCACCGGACGTGCTGATGTGGAATGCCTGCATCGTCGCCGCGAGAGCCGCCGTCGTCGTCCCGAGGTCGGTACTCGAACCTTCGGCGAGGTCACCCGCAGCGGCCATGAACTGCTGCGCCTGCGCTGCGTCCAAAGCTTTGCCTTGGATCGTGCCCAGTTGCGCGGCGACACCCGAGAACGCCTGCATTTGCTGCTGCGCCGAGAAGATCGTCTTGAAACCCGTACCAAGGAACGCGTCACCGATCTGCTTCGCCGCGCCCGCGCTGATATTCGCCGAGCCCTGCAACGTGGCGGTCGCCGTCTGATATTTCTCGGCGAGGTGGATCGATTCGGCGCCAGCTGCTGCGAGTCCGGCGACACCCGCAACAGTCGCGATCTTGCCGACGTTAGCGAGGTTCGTGAAGAACTTGCCGGACTTCGTGTCCGCGCCGTCAACCGCTTCGCCCATCTTCGCGAACGACGCACCGAGCACAGGGATACCGGCGAACAATGAACTGAGCTTCTTGAACGCGCCACCGGTTTTCTCGCCGGACACCTCGAACGCGCCCGACATTTCCTTCGACGCAGCATCCGCGGCAACCGACGCTTCAGTGAACGTCTTCTCAAGGCCCGCGGCACTGCCCGCCAAGATGACGGTCACACGCTTCGTCGAAGAGGACGTCGCCACCAGACCCCCTCAAACAGCGAAAGCCCCCACTGCCACGGATGACTGCGGGGGCGAGAAACGGACTGGCGCTACAGGGTTTTGATTGCCTCATCGATCGCGGCGTCGACCTTCACGGCGAGCGCCTCCGATTGCGCCTCGGCGGCAGGGTGCAGGAACGGGTGCGCTTTCTGGTTCACCCACACGTCCATGTCACCCATCACCGGATGCCGGAAGTCGCCCTCTTCGCCGCCGTTCTCAAACGGGGCCGCACTCGGTGCTTTCGCGCCCCCAGCCGACACCGTCAGCGTGCCAACGGAGCCGCCGCGCCGAATCGTGCCACCGATCTTCGACGAGTGGGGCTCGATGCGCTGCCGTGCGTCTTTCACAGTCGCGTCGGCAGCGTCACGCATGGACGCACGAAACGACTTAGCCACAGATGGCGACGCGACCTTGAACGCCGCCGCGAGCTTGCCGACCGATCCGACGTCAACCGTCCACGCACCACGTCGTCCGGCCATCAGCTGCCTTTCGTACGGGCTTCGACCCACACATCCGCCCACCCGATGAGATACTCAATTTCGGCGTGGGTGAGATCCCACCATTCGTGCGGCTTAATGCCGTACAGGTGCGCAAACAGGGCCAGGTACTCGAACCGTTTGGCCTCTAGGCGCTCGGCAGCGAAATCTCGTCGGCTGGCTCGCTCACGGTTTGCGGCGAGCCAGCCGAGGGGTCCAGCGTGGCATCCGGCGCTGGCTCCGAATCCGGCTCCGGGGGAGTGTCCTCGTTATCGACGAGCATCTCTGAGAATGCGAAGTCAACGTCGTCTAGCTTCAGGGTTTTCTCACCCGACTGTCGCCGAGCGAGAAAGACCATCGCGATGGCATCCATCATCGACATGTCACCATCTTTTAATCGGACGCCCTGCTCTCGCATCCACCGGCTGAACGAGACGTTGAGACCGGCTTCGATCGCTACGATGTCGCGGGCGCTCACGGCATCCATGTCGAGGCTATACGTGTTCTCACCGATTGTGATCTTCATGGCCTCAGCCTCGCGTGCGCGGTGTCAGGGCATGGCTAGATGCTTGTATCCGTGCCGATCACTTGGATCTGGATCGGTGGGTTAGTGCCGTCGTCCAGGCCAGTAAAACTGACCTTTTGGGTGAGAACGGCCGGCCCGTCCACGTCGATCTCGTTCATGTCGAAGTGCACGTTGGGGATCGTGATCGACACGCTGTTGTGATACGTCGACGCGATCAGTCCGCCCGTGTAGACCAACTGCAGGGCCAGCGACGTGTCGCCGGTGAATGCGGCGTACGTGTCGGAGATGTTCTCGAACTCGACTTCCATGTCGCCGGTGATCTTCCGGAACCCGTTGGACAACTGCTCCGCCTTGAGGCCGGCCGAGCCAATGAAGATCCGGTCCGCGGCGAGAGCATTGGTGCCCTTGACCGTCGCACTCTTGACGACTGCGAGCGCGGTGCCACCGGAGACCGATACGACACCCGATGTGGTCGACGCCGTGCCCCCCAGCAGTAGGGACGCTTCGGCGAAGTGGAGGACGTCTGCCGCGACATATGACGGCGCTGCGTACCCAGTGGTGGTCTGTTCGTCCCAACCGTCGAACGTCAGATCCAGCTTGCCTATCTGATCGACGGCCGTCGATATCGACCAGTCGGTGATTTTGCAGCCCGGGTAGGTGAACTGCTGGATCGTGCCGGACGTTTCCGGCTTCCCGATCTGTACCGAAAGAGACAGTCCGAGGGTGTCGCCGGGGGTGTGGGTCTGTAGGTAGGCGGTCGTCGATGCCTGCTGCGTCGTCGTGGCGCTCGACCCGAGCATGTGCTTGAACAGCAGCCCGAGCTGCTTGTCGATCAGGTCCATGGTGACCTGACCCTTGGCGGTGCGACTCGTGTACGCGCGGCGGGGTGCCTGCTCGTACAGACCGCCGTGCAGCCCTTGTGATTGGACGATCTTCTTGGCGAGACTGAACGGGGCCTTGTCGAACTGCGGCCACCGCATACCGGATGTGGTCGCGGTGCCGACTGCGCTTTCGGGGGCGACACCCCAAGTGGCGCCAAGCCCTGAGGGGATACCGGTGGTCATATCTCAGCCCTTCGAAGGGTCGTCGTCGGTGTCCGTGGCCGCTGCTGCGGCCTCGTCTGCTGCGGTCTGGGCGGCGACTTCCGCGTCGAGGCGAGAGAGCTCTTCGGCGTCTGCTTGCGCTGCGGCCTCGGAGGCTGCTTGTGCGTCCGTGGCGGCCTGCGCTTGGCGCACGGCTGCGTTCTTCGCCACGTCGTCAGCGGCGGCCCACACGTCCGGCTGGCATGCGTACGCGGCCACAACCTCGTCGTCGTCGGGGATCTCGAGGTCACCGTCTGCGGGGACGGCGACGGTGGCGCGTAGGCCGTGGTTGACGAACCGCAACTCGCCCGACACGTTGGTGAACTTCGCCACGACAGGCCTCCTGAGAGCATGCGAAAAAGGCGGCCCAATGGGTCGCCTCGGGAACTTCGGGGTTGGGGTTACTGCATGCGGTTACGGACGCGCACAACGAACGGAATGTCCGCCCGGCGACCGGTGGCGATCTCCGCGTCACCTGCGGCGGTTTGGATCAAACCGAGCTTGCCTGGCAACGCCCACATGCAGATCTGCCCGAGCGTCGGATCGGCTTGGATCGCAGCCTTGAACTCGTTGAAGATCAGGAACGCGCCATCACGAACGATCTTCTGCACACCCTCAAGGTCTTCGGAGTGCTGCAGGTAGGAGATTTCGACGTGAACTTCGTACTCTTCGTACGTGACCGCTGGCGGCCGGCCGATCGAGCCCCATTCCATGTCGCCGTCGACGACCGGGTCGATGGTGCCGCCGATGATCGCGTACACGTCGGGCTCGTTCGTGTTCTCCGCACCGTCGTAGACTGCGGCTGGCGCATCGGCGATGCCAGTCATGAGCGCGACGAGAGCGTCGACAACCGCCGGGATGGAACTGTTCGGGCTGGACACTTACTCGACGACGGGCGACGCCGCGGCGGTGACCTCAACGGTGGTCACGGCTGGCGCAGGTTCGGCGGGCACTTCGACCGGCGGTACGTCTGTGGTCACCACAGGCTCGACAGCAGGGACCTCGACCGGGTCAGTGACCTGCGGCGCGGTTTCGTCGGGGCCGTCGACCTTCTCGAAGAACGCAGGCTCCGGAGGCTGCACAGCCTGAATGACTTCGCCTGGCTGCACGGTGCCGTGCGGCCATCCGTAGTCACGCGCGAGGTGGTACGTGTGTTTGAACCACTGCAGCGGTGCCGTCATGGCGTCTCCCTAGTTCGGTGTGTCGCTGACGAGATGCGCGTGGACGGACGTGTGACTCGGCGCCTCGCCGATGCCGACTGCGAGCATTCCGGTGTGATAGACGACGGTCCGGTTGACGCCCGTGAGCGTGACGAGTTCGGTTTCCCGGTCGTATGTGCCGTACTCGGGATCGAGTTGGGCAAGGAACTCGAGCGAGAACTCCTCATGCGGCCCCGGATCTGAGATCAGGACACCGCCGCGGACGCGAGTGAAGGTCATCACGTGGCCATACTTAGGCGCGTGGTGTCAGCCGATCGCGATCATGCGGTACGGGTTGATCAAGTTGACGATCCGGTTCGGCATCCCCTGCCACAGGCCGTCCGTCGCATCCTCACCGGACTGCTGCCCGCGCGCCGACCCGCGGCCCACCTGGCTCATGTTCCACCAGTGCGCGATCAACTCGACCGTGGCCATCCAAATATCGGGCGGGATCGGATTGAACCCGGCCACATAGGAGACTTCGATGTTGCGCGAGCCGGGGAAGAACGGCCGCGGCCACGAATACCCTGCGAACGTGCGCATCAGCCGGCCGGTGGAGTAGTCGATCTGGATTCCGTCGACCGGGTTCGCCGGCGTCGATTCCGGCAGGTTGACGAGGCCGCCGGACGATTGCCATTCGTGGCAGTAGTTCAGCGACAGGAACGGCGACTGGCTGAGCATGATGTATTCGCCGGACCAGCCGTCGTGGCGCTCCACGACGGTCAACGGTGCGACGGGCCGCCCGATGTGGGTCTGGATCTGCGTGCACGCCATGTCGATGATCCGCTGCAAGTTCGAGTCATAGGTCGTTGGGCTGCCGGCCACGAACCGCAGCCAGTCCTTCGCCTCGGTGAGGTCGATGTAGGTGGCGTACCGGTTCGACCCGCCCGTATCCCCAGCAACAGCCGTCGGCGCGAGCGACTCAATGGAGCACGTGCCCGACACGGCGGCCGAGGGGACACGTATCTCGTAGTCGCGAGGCGGTGCCCCTGTGATGTTCTCAGTGACCGAGTAGAACGTGCCGATCGGCAAAGTCGCCGGGTCGTCATTCGCGGCCAACGTGACCGCGAGGTTCCCGCCGCCGTCCAGCGTCGCCACGATCTCAGTGGGAGCGTGGACGGTGCTGTCGTTGACGATCGGCTCCGACAGCCGGAACGTGAACGTCCCAGCCTGCGCCGAGCCGTCATCGTTCTGATACCTGCCAGTGAGCAGGACGTAGGTGAAATCACTGGACGACGGGTCCGGGATGACGGGCACCAGTCACCCCCGGTCATCGCTGTGCAGTTGTGATCGAGGGAACTACCGATACCCCGCGTTATGAGCAGTTCTGGGACGGGCTGACAGCGACCGAAATCGGCCCTACCCTGTGCGCATGACCCAACGGGGGATCGAGGAACTGAGCCCTGCGCAAGTCACCGGCCCGGGCCGGCGGAAACTGCCAGCGGACCTGAAAGCCGCGCTGAACCTTGTGCGAGCATTCGCGGCCGTCTACGTCGTCACCTACCACGTCGCGCAACGCCATCTGCATGGGATCGCTGGCGCGCCGTTCCGGTTCGGTCAAGAGGCCGTGATTCTGTTTTTCCTACTCAGCGGGTACGTGATCTTCGTCAACGAGGTCGACCGCGCGTACCGGGCGCCAGTGCCCTACCTGATCCGAAGAGTCCGCCGCATCTACCCGCCGATGCTGTTGTCGTTGGCGCTGTGCGCGATCCTCTACGCCCTTGACTCCGGTTACAACGGCACCTACACGGCCAGGAGCTTTGTCGGAACCGTGCTGAGCGTGGCCGATATCAGCGCCCTGAAGCCCGGTGTGATCACCGACCCTGTGTTCAACAACAACCCGCTGTGGTCGCTGTCGTATGAGATGGCGTTCTACCTGATGTTCCCGGTGGTTCTCCGGTACTGGCACCGCAGGCACACGGCCACCAACCACGTCGTCGGGCTGGTGTGCGTGCTCAGCTACGTCGTCTACGTCCTACGGCCGAACCACTGGGCGCTCGTCGTGGCGTACTTTTCGATCTGGTGGGTCGGGGCAATCCTCGGTTACGCGACGATCACCGAACGCCGGACGAAGGTCGAAGCGGCCAAAGTGTCGCTGCTCTGGCTCGGCGTGCTGTGCCTGGTCTCGGTCGCTGCGATCAAGTACCGAGGCTCGCACGGCGCCGGGCTGTACCCAGTCCTTCCGGCTCGCCACTTCCTTTTCGCGCTTGCGTGCGCCTGCCTCTGCATGACGCCGCTGACGGTGGTTCTGCGGCGCGTAGCTGTCATGGTCGCGCCAGCCGCCGCTTTCGTCGCGTCGATCTCTTACGGCCTGTACGTGTTCCACTACCCGCTGCTGCTCAACTGGACATTCGCGACCAAGCCCGCGGGGTTCGTGGTGGCGCTCGTGATCCTGGTCGTTCTAGCGTACTTCGGGGACCGAAAGCTAGATGAATGGCTCCCGCGGCCGAAAGCGCGCCGCCATCGTGCTACTGCACCACGTTGAGGAAGAACTGATACGTGGTATTGGCGGCCAGCACGCCGGAGCACTGAATGATGACTTGGTTGGCGTCGAAGTAGACGACCCAAAACTGTCCCGTTGTCGGCGGCGGGCTGTATGTCGGGGTCAGGTTCACGCCAGCGGGCACGATCGCCATGGATGTCGCGAAGGTGACGGTACAGACGTTCGTGTTCGCAGAACCGGGACTCGATCCGGTGGTGACGCTAACTAGGGGCGCTAGGTCTGTCGAGCCATTCGCAGTGTTCGTGATCGACGCGCTAGCGCCCGATCCGAGCGCGGCCCCAGTGGCGACCGTGGGATGAGCGGTGCCGGGTGAGGCGAGGTTGTACGGCTTGTTCGCGCGGTGCCAAGACTTCGAGAGGTAACCGTCGCGCACGTAGGTCCCGGTGCCGAAGGTGGTCGGGTGCGTGACGCCGGAGTTGTCGTTTTCGAGGTCCGGATTGTCGAGGGTCACGTCGTGGACGGTGCCGACGTCGCGCCATAGCGCCTGGCTTGAAGTCGGCTGAGTGCTACCGGAGAAGTGTGAGTTGCCGGTCACGTTCTCGGCGTTGACCTGCGGCCGAATGAAGTGCATCAGGTTCAGGATCGTGCCACCGGCACCGGCCGCTTCCATCCGGTAGGCGTCAGCCGTGCCCGCTGAGCACAGCACGCCGAACGGGTGCTCGACCACCAAGTTGCCGTACTGGATCGCCGACGAGTTCGCCTGAACCCACAGGATGCCACCGCCAATGGAGCGAATAGTCCGAAGTGTGCAGTGCATCGGGTTGACGAGCTTGTAGGCGTAGTGGTTACCGTCATGGCCGAAAACGATGATGTTGTTCCACTGGGCCACCGACAGGCCGTTGTCGAAATAGCTGGCGTAAGCGGGCGGCGTGTATTCGATGCCGTGCCCGGTGTTGGCGAACTGGATCGCCGTGTCGAACACGATTCCGAAGTCCGACAGGTCGACGCGGTTCCCGGCGCCCGTGATCGTGATGGCGTTCGTGGCCGCAGTCTGCTGAACGAGGACCGTGCCGTAAAGCCACGGCGTAGCGAACGGCAGGTCGGCGATCCCCGTCGCGGCAGACCCCGTGACCTGAAAGACCCCAGCCCCGGTGACCTTCATCGACTGCGGGATCACGAGCGCAGCGTTCAGGTAATAGCGCCCCTTGCGGATATGCAGCCAACCATTCACGGGGCACGCCGCGATCGCGGCTGCCAGGTTCGCGGTATCCGTTGCGGCCACTCCGGTGGCCGCTTGGGCGATCACGTCAGGCTGTACATAAGTGCCATTTGCGATAGATCCGCGAACGTACCGGGCGTCCAACTGCGACAACGCCATCGAATCGTTCACGACCGTGAACAGCCCAGTCCCGGCGTCATACTCAAGCCGCACCAGCTGGTTCAACGTCGCCAACGTGACCGACGTCGGCCCACCCGTGGTGTTCAGGTGCTGCCCGGTCAAGTTGACCGTCACCGGGTTCGTCAACGCACCATCGGTGCCCGTCACCCCACCTGCGGTGACCTTGAACTCGTACGTCGTCTTGTCGACGGTAGCGGCCAGAATGGTGCCCGTAGTCGACGCAGTCGCGTCAATGAGGTGCCGCTTGTTCGGAGTCGCCGTCCACGTACCCGACTCGGCGACTTCACCGCCGGTGATCGCCGGCACCAGAACATTCCCGGTGAGCGCATCGACCGACGAAACCCCAGGCGTCGGGTACTCAAGCGGATCAGGTGGCACCTGGTCGGTGAATGAGCCACCGAGCGCAGTGAAGTCGTACTGCCCGGGGTCGGCGAAGAACGACAGGTTGCCGTTGGAGTCCGTCGCCACCGGGTTCGACGTCGTCGTGGCCTTGGTGCGATCGGTGTAGATCGTCGCCAACGACCCAGAGCCATGCGGCTTGATCGTCACCGCAACACCAGGCGCCGCCGGCCCCGACTTGTACGTGATGCCCTTGGTGTAGAGCCCCGCGAACTGGAAGGTCACGATGACTGCCCACGACGCGTTCGGACCCGCTGCACGCGCCTCACAGCAGGCACTGCAGCCGTTTCTGGCACGACGGGATCGGCTGCCCGCGCAGGCTCCCCATACCGGACCGTGGTGGTCTCAGCTTGGGTGAGCCTGCGCGGAACAGCCGGATCCCGGCGCGACGGATAACGGAGCTCGTCCAACGCTTACGCGTCGACCGGGCCGAAGAGGTAGATCTTGCCGACCGCACCCGCAGCACCGACGGTGCCCGTTGAGAACGGCGCACCGCCGACGCCACCGGCGACCGTCTCGGTACCGGAGTTGATGTGATCGTGGGAGAACGCGAGGACGATCACACCGCCACCGCCGCCTGCCCCACCTGATGCGGTGCCGGCCGCGCCAGCGCCACCCGCGCCACCTGCAGCGGAGATGGTGCCGTTGTTTTCGATCGACGGAGCGCTGATGAACACAAATCCGCCGCCCGCGCCGCCGCCGCCGCCCTTGTTCGTGGTGTCACCGGCACCCGAACCACCGCCGGCGCCACCAGCAGCAGCTGTGACACCTGCCGTGGACACGAGGGCGCCGATGAGAGCGAATGACAGGTCATGCACAGAGCCCTTTGCCGCAGTCGGTGCGGTGACCGTGCCACCTGCCCCGCCCGTCGACAGACCGCCCTTGCCGCCCGCCCCACCGAGTGCTGCAGTGAGGTTCGACCCGGCGTTACCAGTCGCCGAGGTGCCACCAGCGCCACCTGCTGTACCTCGCGTCAACGAACCAGCCGTGCCAGCCGCACCTGCCGCGTCGAGCACTGCTGCCGCGCCGATGTCGGAGATGGTGCCGTTGTTGATCAGCATCCCTTGTGAGCGGATGCGGTAGCCGGCGGTGACGATCGTGACGCCGGTGTTGACTGTGATGCCCGTCGCGAAAATGTCGCGGGTCAGCGTGTACACGTTCGATGAAGGCGCGAGGCCAAGGATCGTGGTGGTCCCGTCGAAGACGAGTGCACCGTCCGAGCCGTCGCCGTTGTCGAACGCGCCTGAGTAGATGTTGCCGCTCATCTTTCGGTCCTTGTCTCTCGGGGTGCGCGATCGATCGCGCGTTCAGCGAAGTCGTGAGGGTGGCGCGTGGTGCGTCGTCGCAGCGCCTCGATGAGGGCTGCGCGCGTGACAGCGCGGACCGGCTGCTTAGGGCTCGGCCGGTCCGCATCTGTCACGTGTTCGGTCACTCGTTGAACGCGACCGGGTTGGTGATCGCCGTACCAGTGATCGGCTGGATCGACACCGGGTACCGCGCTGCTGTGAACGCCATGTACTCGTACACCTGAAGCAGCACCGACAGCTGCGCGCCCAACGTCTGCGGCAGCGCCCGGGCGACGACAGGGGCTTCGAACAACCAGAAGTCGTCCGGCTTGCAGACGAGGATCGTGTCCTGGTTGGTGCCCGCGCCGGTGTTCGCCGGGATGTTGAAGTCCTGCTCGACGTTCAGCGACAACATCCGGCCGCCCGTTGACCCTTCGGCCACCGGGTCGGACGGAGCGATCTGCGCCGCGTTGTACGGCATGTTCTGCGCCGGAAGGATCAGTGGCCGGTTGTTCGAGTCGACCGTCTGCTCGATCCATTCCCAGCGGTCCGGCGTCATAAAGACGTGGGTCGCCGGCACGAACCGACTCGATGCGATGTTGCCCTTGGCGTACGCGAGCCGCCCGTAGAGGCCCTTGATGCCGCCGACGTATCCGCCGTCTGCGGTGTTCCATGGCAGCGCCGCGTTGGCCACGCCGAGACCGGTCGTGTTCAACGCACCCGTCACGTCACCCGAACCCGGGCCGACGAGACACTTGTAGTCGACCTTCGCCGCTAACGCGAGCATCAGGTCCTTGAACGTGATCTCGTCGAACGCGATCGGCGAACGCTCCAGCAACTGCAGCGACAGGATCTGCCCACCTGCCGCGGTGACCACCGGGAAGGTGATGAACGCGGTCTCGAGGTCAGTGTCGGAGATGTTGCTGTTCTGCGCGCCTTGCGTGTCGACCGTCGTACCCGAGGTGACCTTCGGGATGTTCAGCGACATTGTGCCGCCGGGGAGGTCCTCCTGGGAACATGCGTCGGCGAACACCCGCCCGGGACGTGCATAGGGCACGTACTTTTGGGTCAGGTAAGCCGGCGGGACGAACTCGCCACCGGAACCAGCCGCGGTGGACAAGTCCCGGTTGTGAATGCCGTTGTCGTCCTTGCGGTTGTTGATGACCTCCATCGTCTGGCGGATCAGGTACTGCTGCGAGCGGGTCGCCGATCCGGCCTTTGCCTTGTCTTCGGCTTCGCGGGCGTCGACCGAGATTTCCTTCGCGTGCTTCTTGAGCCGCTGCACCGCACTGTCGAACCCGTTGACGCCGGGGCCGAAACCCATGCGCACCAGGTCCATCATGTAGCTGTGCTGGCCGCCTTCGCGGTACAGGTGCGGCTCCGACACGACGGTGACGTTGCCGCCGGGGTCGTTGGCAGGCTGGCCGCCAAGTCCGAGCTTCTTGCGGGCTTCCGCTGCCTTCTCGACGCGTGAGCGCTGCAGTTCGACCGCGTCAAGGCGGGCGTCGAGTGCATCGATGTCGGCTTCGAGCGTAGAACGCTCAACGACTTCAGCTTCGGTGAGCGTCTCGCCTGCGATGAACCGTGTCGAAAGCTCGTCGAGGCGACTGAACGCCGTCTCGCGCTTTTCGATCAGTTCCGTCGCCGGGTCGGTGACGGTGCCGTCTGCGCCACGAACAGGCCAGATCGGGTAGCCGTTCTTGCGGTACCCGACCGGACGCATCCGGGTGCGGGGGTGAATGAGTGCCGTCATGGCACACAACTCCTTCGGTGAGAAAAACGGTTGGTGGGATGCCGTTTCGCTGGCCTGCGGAGTGGTGCCATCGACATGCCGGACTGCCCGGCTCGCCGATCAAACGAGTGGGTCAGTTCGGACTGTCAGGGTCCGGCTCAAAAAATGGGGATCGTTCAGGCGGCGCGGTGACGCTTGCGTCGCAAAAGTTCGAGTTGCACACGCGCGCGCTCACGCTCGATCTCGAGCGCACGTGCGCCGGCACCGTCGTCGGGTGCTGTCGGGTTCGATGTGTCGCCCGACTGGGGCGGATCGGCGGGCGTGGCGTCTGCGACCTCCGGGTCGCCGAGGACTTCGGTGACCGACTCGCCAGCATCGGTCAACGATGCGAGCGCCTGCCGGAGCAACTTTTCGTTCGCACCCGACAACGTTTTGCCTTCGCGTGCTGACAGGATCGCCAACTCCACGGCGCGGGTACGGGCACGGCAGTACGGGCCAAGCACCTTCGCCACATGGTCATCGGCCGCAAGTAGCGCAGTAAGGGACTGCTCGAAGATCGGCTCGGCCGAATCCGGCAGCTGCCCTGTGCGAACTTCTGCCATCACGTCGGTAATGCTGCGGGTCGCGACCATCAACGCCATGCCTTCACGGCCGAGCGCGCTGCGCATCTCACTGCGCAGCATCGCCGACGTTTCCGGATTGGCGGGGAAGCTGACGACCGACGTGTCGTAGAGCCGGAGCTCGGTGACGGTGCGCGCCGAATAGTCGGCCGTCCAGTCGTCTTGCATCGCAGCGAAGCTGAACGACATCTTCGACAGGTCGCCGCGCTGCACCGCGATCGCGATGCCGTTGCTGTACGGCGACCGCAGATCCCAATCTGCCTCGTTGCGCAAACCCTGCTTGTCCTCCGACAGCCGCGACGTTTCCGCGCCGGTCGAAGCCAGCGGCACGCCGTCGTGGTCGAAGAACATCATCACGTTCGGGGTCTCGCGCAGGCTCTTCGCGAACGCACCCGACCGGATCGTCTCGACGTAGGTGCCGAGCCAGTCGTGAACGTCGTAGCCACTGTCCGTCGTCGACGCCCAGCCGAGGAAGTTCGCGACCTGCGCCGGCGCGCCATCCTCGGTAGCGTCCATGCGGATCTGCGGGCTAGCGTCGAGCGGCCAGCACCATTCCTTGACCCGCGGCAGTGCGACCGAGCGAGGCTGCGCCTTCACGAGCGCGGTCGCCTTCGCCTCGATCGGCGTGTACGTCGTCGTCTCGGCGACCGTCACGGCAGGCTCGAGAGTCACGGCCCCCTCGGCGTCGATCGCGTAGTTGACCTGCAGCAGATCCCCGCACCAGTCCAACTGGTAGACGGCCCAGTCGTCGGTCATGTCGACGATGCACACGTAGCAGTCCTCGGCAACGGTGCGCGGCAGCGTGTCGTAGATCGCTGCCTGCACCAGCTGCCGGGTGTCGTCGTACGTGCGACCATCCGCGCGCTCCGAGAATCGGGGGTGCACGGTGAGCGCTCCGTCGTCCTGCCAGTCGGCGGGGATCAACGCGGCAAGGTTCGCCTCCCGCGCCTCGACGATCACCGCAGCACGCTCAGCCGTCCCGGCGAGGCTGGCCGCCTTGATCGCCTTCTTCAACGGGTCCATGCGGTTGCCTCCGGCCATACGGAAAGGACCGGTCGCATGACGCGAACGGCTGAGGATGAAGGGATTGCTTACTGGTCGGGTGCGGCAGTAGCGGCGGCGAGAGCCGCCGCGTCCGGGTCGTCGGTGTCTTCGCCCGAGTCGTCTGTGACGCCGACAACTCCGGCGCCCGTCGGGTTCAAGAAGTCGGCGTGGGCGCTGTTGATCGGCGCGAAAATGCTGTCGCTTCCCTGCTCCTGGGTCGGCGGCAGGCCGATGATCTTCCGGGCCTCGTTCGGGGTACCGACTGACATCATCCGCATCGCCGCGATGAGCTTGGCGAGCATCTCCGAGTTCGTCTTGAACAGGTCATTGAGCGGCAGGTCAGCGAAATGCCCGGGCGGCAGCAGCCGCGACCGGGACCGCTTCAACCGGCGCGTGTAGCCAGACAACGTAAACATCGCGAGACCCATGACCATCTCTTGCAGACCCTTGCCCCACGGTCCGCCGTTGTCCGCCGTATCGCCGATCAGATGCGGCGGGACGCCGTAAAACCCGGCCAACTCCGAACGCGAGAACGACCGCGACTCGAGCAGCTGAGACGCTTCGGGTGAGAGCCCGATCTGCGTCCACGTCGCGTCGGCGTCGAGCACGATCGGCACATGCGACTGCGCGAGACCGGAATGGTCGGCGAGGAGCTTCTGCTTCAGCCGGTCCATGTCGGGCTGCAGCATCGGCTTCTTCATCGACAGGACACCGGTCGGATGTGCACCCTGCCCGAACCAGCGTGACGAGTAGTCGTTCGCGGCGAGCGCGATCCCGAGCGACGTGGCACCGATCTCGATCGGGTTCAGGCCCACGAGCCCGCCAGCGAGGGCGATCCACGGCGTGTGCACCAGGTCGGCGGTCGGAATGATCGGCCCGGACATGCCGCCCGCGCGGTACTCGCGCATCCCGTCGACCATCTTGCAACTCACTCGCGACGGATTGAGGAGCTCAATCATCGTCGTGTTGCCGCGCTTGTCTCGGTCGATGACGTGCTCGTACATGTTGCCGCCCAAAGCGAGCGACGCAACGGAGCGGAACCGTCCGTCAGCCTCATCAATATCGGCGTAAGGGTTCGTCAGGATCGGCAGCGGATCCTCCATGACCCGCTCGCCGGCTTCGAGCCGGTACTGCCGCCACTCGATCTCGGCGATCGCATCACCCAGCACGCGGATGCACGACGCGACGGCCATCAACGACAGCGCCGCGCGCTCGTTGACGACCACGCCGGCGGTCGAGCCGAAGAAGTTGGCGCTATTGGGCGGGATTACGGACGGGTCTGAGATCCATCCGTTCCAACCGCCGCCACCGATCGGCATCCCGCGCTGCTGACGGCGCGCATCATTCCGGCCGCGAACCGTCACGGTTTGTAACGCACCGTCGTGTTGCCGTCGTCCTTAGTCCGTGGCTTCCGCGACGGCAACGGGATGACCGACGCGTCGAACACGAACTCGGCAAGTAGCACCAGCGACACGCAGGCGACCAGCAACATCACTGCGAAGCCCGCGATCAGGTACGTGCCCCAAATGCCGAGGCAGGCGCCGACGATCTCCAAGAAGTTCCCGACGTTCAGCTGCATCGGGCCTCCTACGTTGGTGGGCCGTAGCGGACCGTCGTCGTTTCGGCTTGGCTGAGTATCCGCGCGCCACCCGGGCCGCGCTGGACGCCATCGGCAGGCGGTTCGGGATCGTCGGGGAACATGACGTGCGCGTATGCGGTCTGCTCGCTGGCGCGCCATGCCGCCAAGGTGATCGCGACGAGCGGTGAAACGTCGCCGCCGGACTTCGCACGGCCGAACGTGAACCGGCCGTCCCCCATGGACCGTTTCCGCGCGACGGCGATCGCCGCATCAACCTCGACCTGCGGGCCGTGAACGAACAGCCGCTGCGCGATGCCGTCGATCAGATCCGCGGTTGCGGTCGCGACGTCATCGGTTGTCGTCGCATACACGGACAGCCCAGCGGCCTCGAGGTCGGGGATCAGTGAAGCGGCCGGCCCGACCGAGTCGACGACGAACACCGCCGGACCATGCGCGGTGTTCAACTCGACGCAGCGGGCGACGATCCACGCCGTACCTGGCAGGTGCTCGACGATCTCGAGGTGCAGCCGGTCGCCCGACGACGGGCCTGCGGCAGCAACTGAGCTCCATGCCCGGTCGATACTCACCTCGACGGCGAATGCGGCCACGCTCGCGAGGGTCGACTCAGTATCCTCAAGGCCGGGCCATCCGGACAGGTCCAGGTCGGACTGATCGCCCTCGGGCCCGTCATCCCAGATCCCGAGGCGTTCCCGGCCGAACGTGGTGTCGTCCATCGCAGCCCGCTCATCCATCGTGGCGTCATACGACAGCCGCCGACCCAATGCCGGGTTCGCTTTCGCCCAGTTCGCGCGGTCGTCGTAGTCAACATGGCCGTCTTTCGATGCCACGACCGACCACTCATGCCAACACAGGCGCGGGTCCTTGCCTTCGTTGCCCGCCTTGCGCATCCGCGTCCACACTTCGCCGTTCATCGTCGGCGACGGCGGGGTGCCGGTCATGATTTCCTGCGGGTTCCCGAGCGGCGCGGCGGAGATCGTCGGCCGCAACGCGGCGTGCGTGTCGAACGACAGGTCTTGCGCCTCGTCGAGGACAAGCACGTCGACGGTGAATCCACGGCCGGAGCCTTTCGAGCGTGCGACGAACTCCACCGACGCGCCGTTTTCCAGGAAGATTGCTTCCTGGCCGTTCGTCCGCCGAATGCTGAGCACCAGATCGTGCAGTTCCGGGAACTTGCGCTCGTTGTCGAAGAAATGCAACAGCCGCGTGAACGCCTTCCGCGCGGTCTTCACTTCGTGGGCGGTGTGGAGGAACTTCTCCCCGAGTTGCACCATGCCGTAAAGCTCGCGGATCTCGAGGACCGCGTTCTTGCCGTTCTGCCGCGGCACCGCAAGACCACACCGCGGCGACGCCCAATGCCCGTTCGGACGAAGGCCGAGCCAGCCGTCGAGCACGTCCTCTTGCCAGTCGTCCGGCACGAGGCCATATGCGGCGCTCAGAAAGACTGCGTCGTCAGCTTCGCTTAGTCGCGCGCGGGGCACGAGGCGCACGCGTGGCGTTTGCACCCCGAGTAGCGCGGCGGTCCCTGAGCTCGTCGAGCGCACTCTTCACCTGCGGTTTCGCCTGGGCATCAGCAGGGAGCGCGGCGAGCAACTGCCGCAGGGAACTCGCCGTCGCGTTGGCCTTCACCAGCGCATCGTCGATGTGGAGCTCGTAGTCCTCGGTGAGCGTCCGATGGACCAGCCGGGCCCACGTATCGACCTCGCCGCGCAAGATCAAATCGAGCTTGTCGAGCCGATCCTTCGCGCGGCACGCCTCCAACAGCAGTGCCACCTGAGCGGCCGGCATCGTCGCGGCCGCGAACGCCGACCAGAGTGCCAAACCACCCTCAGACAGGCCCTCGGGAACCGCCCGAACGACCGACTCGGCCATCCGAGCGCCATTCGGGGGGATATTTTTGCTGACTGGCGGGTCAGTGTTTTGCGCGTTTTGTGGGTCTACCCCACCCCCCGCCTTACCAGGCTCTGCTGCGCCATGGCTTGGGGCGGAGGTTGCGCCCTGCTGTGACGCGGCCACCTTTCGAGGCGCCCGCTTGTTGGTTGCAGGGGCGGTGGCAGGGGCCGATGCGTGCGGTGCGGTCATCGTTGTGGCCTACATCCCAGGGGGTTCCGGGTTGAATCCAGCGTGATGGGAAGAGGCAGCGGGGTTGTGCGCAGTAGGCGTTGCCTGCTTCGACGATGGGGCGCAGTCGGCGGCGTTCCTGCTGGTGGGCGTAGCCGTAGCCTCGGGCGGCTGTCTTGCCGGGTCGCCATGGCACTGCACTACCAGCCGTTGGTGTCCCACACGTTGCCCTGTGGGTCTACTAGGGCGGTCGGCGGGATCGGTCGGGACTGCATCTGCTTGCGGGTGATCTCGGCTTGGCCGTAGTCGTGCGGCGTGAAGTTGATGACGGACTGGGTGATGTGCAGCTTTGAGCCTTGGTAGTGCGCGACGTGGAGTCGTCGTGGGTCAACGTGGTCTTGTTGGAGTACGGCGCGCCAGATGACGCCGTGACCGCGCAGCACGTGCCAGGCGGCTTGGAGTCGACGGCCACGTAGCCAGGCGGGTTGCTTCATGGCGTGATCGTCAGCCTGATGGTGTCAGGGTGTTGAGCCGGTCCAGCAGGGCGTCGATGCGCAAATCGAGGTCGGTGCGGCGGGTGATCGCGTCGGGTGGGCAGTCGAGGCGCAGTTTCCGTAGCTCGACTAGCAGGGCGAGGATGCCGGCGCGTGCTGGATCTTGGCGGCGGTTCGGCAACAAGGTCATGTGCGCCACCGCCTGAACGGCAAAAAGCCCACCAGTGCAGCGCTATGGCTGGACGGTGGGCAGGTTTTGGGCGCAGTTGAAGCTCGGGAACGTTGCAAATACTCCGCTAAGTCCACGCAAAGGTCAAGCGTTTCCACAATCCCAGCGCGTCAAACACCGTACGGCCTCATGTGTCAGCGCGCCGTTATGTCCGTTTTCGGCGTCTGCCGCGTGGCTCGTCGGAGGTCGATTTCGCGACCGCCAACACGTCGCCGAGGCGGAATGTGGCTCTGCCGTAGCCGTCGCGTCCGGCTTGGGTGAGGAGGTTGCGGTGGACCCATGTGCGGACCGTCGCCGGGTCGACGGCGGCCAATTCGGCTGCGCGGGCTTGGGTGACGAGTTGTTCGGCGGCTTTGGTGCCTTCCCAACGTCCGGATGCGCGGGCTTCGTCAGCGGTGACCAAAATCAGTCGCTCGTAATCGGCGGGCGTCCAAGTACGTCTGCAGCCGACGCACTCCACGTGTTCGTCGCCGTCCCACATGACCAGGGCGCCGCGGCATTCCTCATCGGGGCATGGGACGACGCCGACGCGGCAGCCTCGGGTATCGCCCAAGAATCGGCGGATTGTGCGGCGCAGGTCGAGGAGCTCTTTCGCTGCGTCGACACCGGTGAGGTCGAGGAGGTGGAGGCATTCGTCGTCGTTGACCGTTGTGACCAAAGATCCGAGGGCTTCGTCGGTCAGGGCGGCCAGTTCGGAGATTTGCCGCCGGCGCATCACCGGTGTCGCGGGTAGCCGGATCAGGGTCTGCAGGTGGGTGCGCAGGACGGCGCACGAATGGGAGATCAGGTAGCCGGTGGCCGAGTCGATGGGTCGGTCGATCGCTTCGACGCCTTGATGTGCCTCAATTTCGACGGTTTCGCCGCGCTCCGTCTCATCCGGTAGCGCGGGCAGATCCGACTGTTTGACGACTAGCCGCAGGCGGGTGGCGACTCTGAGTGTTCTAGGTGAGCGTCTCTGGGCGGGCGCTAGTTGCTGTGCGGCGGTGACGACGTCCATCCAGCAGCCGAGGATGTCGACGCAGCGGCGCATCATCGCGTCCGCGCCACCATCCAGCTGCAAAGGGGCGTGGGTCTGTTTGACGCGGCCACCCTGATTGCCGGGCGGTGCCGGTCGCATGCCGGGCTGCAAAGCGAGCCACAGGCGGGCATACAGGGTCGGCAAATCGCCCAATGCCGAATGCAGGGCGTATTGGCAGTCGCCGCACAGCGGCTGATCCGTCTCGGGCCGCTGATCGGCATCGTGAGGTCCGGGACAGCTCCATTTCTCCTCGGTCACCTGTCGAGGCCAAGCTGAGCGCGCGTGACCGTCTGGATGCCGAGGAACGGCGCGATCGGCCGATATACCGGCTCAGCTTCTGGCTTGGGTGTTGACATGATCGTGAACGGGCCAGAGACGCCGGCCGAGTGGTGCGCGGCGGCCTCTAGCGCGATTTCGATACGTGTATGCGCTTCGGTGCGAGGGATCGTCGTCGCGTGGAGCGCACCAAGTGCGTAGTCGCGTCCGCAGCCGACCGCGATGTAGCCATCCTCCGAGCGGCCGATCTGGTAATCCTCGTAGATCACGTACAGCAGGCCACCGATGGCGACTAGGAACGTGCCGCCCTGCTCGCCGCCATCTTTCGCTCGGGCATATCCGCCAGCTTTGAGGCATTGCCGTACCGAGTCGATGAACGCGGTTGCCATGAACCTGTCGACGTCCCAGCCGCTGGGCTCAGGCGGCCGGAGGCTGTAGCGCAGCAGTTGGCCCATGCGAAACGACGCGGTGAAGCCCATGACGTACGGGCCGACGCGGAAGACCTTCGTGTCGGAGCGAACAGTCAGATCCCATCCGCCGACGCCAGCCGAATCGCCGCCGATCAGCACATGGTCGCCATCGACCACACCGACGATGCACGTCACAGCAGACCGCCGTTGAGCTTGTCATCGAACTTCGATGTGTCTGCGGTCAGATTGACCGTGACGGACGGTGGCGCGAGCGTTTGGCCGGCCCAGTTGCGGCAGACCTTCGACGCCAACTTCAGCCCTTGCGACTCCGCTGGCTCACAAATGCCGATCAGTGAATCGAGGTTTGCAGCCATGTCGGTGAGCGTCCGAGCACGCGTGTACTTCGCTGTCAGGTCGACTTCGCGGTTGTATTCGAACCGCATGTTGTTCTCCGATGAGACGCGTTTGCGGTCGGAGACGAACGCTGAGACGACGCCAACGGCGAGACCTACGAGCGCAGCAACGATGAACGGGCCCATCCGGCAAGGGTTACGGCCGGTGTGTCAGCGTTGTCGCTATTCGCCGTCGAGTCCTCTGGTAGGAGTAGAACCAGACTCGATTACGGAAGGAAGCGGGGCGCGGCGGACTGTGTTGAATCCCGGAACCGCGACGCTCATGTGTTTGTGGACTGGGCGCTGCCCTTGGGCGTCCACGCTGTCGTAGGTGCGAGTGCGGAGCCGACACCTGACGCAGCGCCAAGCCCGCACTGGCAGGTTCCAGACGCCGCCGCGCGTCCACCCGTCGCGCACGTAGATGTGCTCGCAGGTCATGGCTTGATCCCCGAGGTGGGCTTGTCGTTCAGTGCGGCGTCATACATGCGCGCTAGGTACTGGGCCATGTCCGTGCGACCGCGTTGGAAGGCGGTCCTGGCCTCTTCCTCCAGCGACCGCTGTCCGTTGCGCCACGTCCCGATCTCTTTGCGCAGCGCCTTGTTCTCGGCTTCCAGCGCCTCGATCTTCGCCCGCAGCTCGTTCCCAGCCGTAGAAGCCCCAAGATCAGCGAGCAGAGCCATGATGCTGCCGGTGAGACCGTTGAACATGGTCGGGTAGTCGTAGCGGCTGACCCAGAACAGAACTAGATCATCGACGCGGCGTCCAAGTGCTTCGGTGTCACTCACTGATGGCCTCCCCAAAGGACTCAGCGACAGGGACCAAGGCGGCGGCCCGGATCTCGGCGTACTTGCGGCCTTCGCGCTCCCATCGGCGGAACGCCTCATTCAACGCGTCCTCGATAACTTCTAGCAGCGCGAACTCAGGCTCCTCGGGGTCGACAACTGAGCACTGTTGGGTCAGCGCCGAGCCGCCAATGCCACCGCCCCGGCGCGACGTGTTCCCGTAGGTGGGGTGAAGTTCCACGTGCTCGATGTAGAGCAACGCCAGCGCACGGTCTCGTTCAAAGTGAGCCTCGTCTAGCGGCGCCAAGTTTTCTTTCGTTGCTAAGTTCTCTTGTAGAGCAAGACGAGACTCACTTACGAGCGCAGACTTGAGCCGGGCGACCTCCGCGATGAGCGCAGGGACGGCGCTGCGGGATGCGGCGACGAAGGCCGCGTCGGCTATGCGCTGCTCGTCGCGCGTAATCGTCGCGCTCGCGAAGCCCGCAACGTACCGCTCATCTGGCTCGCCTTCATCTGGCTCGGGGCCGTCAGCGGCGACCCATGCGTACTCCCGGTACCACGGTGCCGGTGTCGCCTTGTCGCAGAGTGCTTGCAGCGCGTCGAGGTCTAGCGCCGCCTGGTTCTGTTCGTTGAGTTCTTGTTCCCGTTCAACCCCAAAACTCGACGACGAAAGAGAACTTGGATCCGGAGGCAGCAGTAGGCGCAGGCGTAGAGTCAGGCCCTCGTCCTCGCTCCCCAGATCGGGATCGTTTTGGGCAGCGTGGTGCGGATGCACGCACGGATCGCCGCATTTCCAGCCGTTGGCCTCAGCCGCAGCGTCGAACCAGTGACCGCAATGCAGGCAGCGCCAATCAGTCTCCCGCAGCTCCAGGGTGTGCCCGTTGTGTCTGCGAAGAACGGGCTCGCCATCCAGCGCAGGGTTCCCGGGACTTCCCTGTTCGTCCCTGTCGGTGCTGTCTGTAGGTGAACTCACAGCGCTACCTGCTCGACGACAGAAGACGGGGCGCCGGAAACCTGGCCGACGTAATGCCACAGGTAGCCGTCGCCGTCCCAAACCAGCTCGATCGGCCCATCAATCGGCTTCGCATCGTGCGGGCCGTCGTAAGCCTCAATCGCGTCCTCGTTGACCCACGGAAGAATGCCGCACTCGTCGCTAACCTTCTGCTCGTGTTGGTCAGGTGCAACGCAGCCCTCTTCGCACTCCGGGCGCACGCAATACTCGTGGCACCATGCCGACCTGCCGCTGTCGCACTTCACCGTCGGTCGGCATGAGTAGTCATCGAAGAACCATTCGACGCTGTGCCCGAGAAGCGGCGCCCGGCCCAAGTTCTCTGTCGTAGTCGAGTCCTTTTTGTCTTCACCCATTACTGCTCACCCCAAGCTCTGGCCGGATTTCGGTTTTGCCGCCGGTCACCAGTTGAACTGCTGCCCGGTGAGCGCACGTCGGGTCGAGGTACTTCGGGCAGGTGCAGCGCCACGTCTCACTACCGTCCGGCTCGACGTGACCGTCAACGATGTGCGCGCGGCCGGGAACGTGCGACTTGACGACGGCAGTGACGAACACGTTGTCGGCGACGGTGCGGACGTCGGACACTTCGACGTCGCCACGCCGCAGATACCCGAGCGCCTTGGTCCGAAGGTCAATACCAGCCATCGCGCACCTCGTGACTTTCCGCCGCGCACGCCGAACCGTAACGGCCTTTTATGTAGGCGACGCCGTTGTCGACTTGCACTCGCCAATCGGTCGCCGTCTCGTCAAGCCGCTGTGCGATCCCGAACGCTGTCGAGGTCGGGTTGTTCGCAGTCGCTCGCCAGCCGCTCTCACGTGCCCACAACGGCCGCAGGCACGCGAACTGCGCGACACCGACCAACCGGAGCGCGTAGGCCTGCGGGGCGCTCAGTGTCGGTGTGGTCCCGGACGCCGACGCTTCCCCACGTCGAACGTCCGGGACCTGAACATCCGGCAGCGATGGGCCCGAAGCTCTGACCGCCGGAATGGTGGGTTGCGCCGCCGCGACGGGGGACGCGGGCGGCGCAACGATCAGGGCTGGCCGACGCCAATCGCGGGAGGCGCTTTGTGACACGCGCACTCGCAGGTCAACACGACGCACTGAAGATGCGACAGGCTGGCGACCGAGCAATACCACCCAATGAACGTCATTGTTCTCCTTTGTTGAGCCTTTCGCAGTCCCGGGTGTCAGTGAGATCGTCAGCAACGCGACAGCACAGAGGGCTGCGAGACGGCGGATCACGGCGCAGGCCGCGTTATTTCACGGACGATGCAGGCCGAGCACACCAGTCCCCGCGAAACGTCCCCAGGGTCCGGCATCCCGGCCCCGCACCGCACGCACATCTTGGCGACACCCGAGTCGCCGACTGGCCGCAGATCGCCGTCCACAACCAGCTGCGCGCGCTTCACGGCTCGCGTCAGTTCGGCCACGACGGAGACGGCCGACTGATTGGCGTGGATCGTCAGCGCATCGACCTCTTCGATGAAACGCTCGTAAACGTTCATGCGGTTCTCCTTTGGTCGAACAGCAACATCTGACCGGGCCACGCACGCTTACGGCCGCGACCGCACGGCATCGTCAACACAAGTCCACGACGTGGCAGCACCAACCCCAACCGGTGCCTGAGGCGTCGTTCCGCTTCGTAGATACGGTGCGCTTCGATGCACGGCTGACACCGCGACCCGTCCGGCAAACACGCACCAGCCACATAGCGGGAACGCGTCCCGTGCTGCGCGACCCTGCGCGCAGGCAGCCCGAGGCCGCGGGCGAGCATCGTCAACTCCCCCGGCGTCAAACCGCCGTACACGCCCTCGACGACACCGAGCGGCAAACCGGCCATCCCCCAACTGCGGCACTCCGCGAGCACCGGACAGCTGTCGCAGATTGCTTTAGCGGTCGGCCACGAACTGTCGTCGTGCCAGTAGTCGGCATCTGCGTCGAGGCAGGCCGCACCCGACGTCCAGGTTGGCGGGCGAAGTAGGACGCTCATGCGGCATCGCCTGCGATTTCGCGGAGCCGCTCAGCCGCCCGAGTCATTTCCTCGGCCATGCGCAGCAGGCGCGAGTGCTCGGTCGCTAGCTGCCTGTCACCATCGAGCGCGGCGCGTACCAGTTGCCCAGCGCGTGCGCCACGTTCCCCGGTCACGTCGCCGTATTGGCTTAAGGTGAACCCGGCCTCGCGCTCGAACGCGCGGATACTGTCCCGCAGCGCCGTCAGTTCATCTCGGCAACGCTCGTACATGTCGCGCCACTGCTTATTGGCGCCCTCGTGTGAGGCGACACCCGCATTGAACCCAGCATCACGCGCGGCCTCAATGTCCTCCGGTCGGCTCTTCGGTACCGCGCCGGCGCCGCGCAGCAGACAGACGAGCCACGAACGGTCGATGACCCGCTGCTCCGGGGTGCGCGGCAGCTTCGGCGCCTGCACAACAGCGCGCAGCTTGTCGCCTTGCGCGACCAACAGGCCCCAACCGGTCGGCATCTCCGCCGCCTTCGCGACACCCTCGGCAGCGACAAGCCACCAACGGTCACAACGGGCGATGAACCCGTCCGCTTTCGCCGGATCGGCCAACTCGCGCAACCAATCGGAGCGGCTGACTTTCACTTCGTAGCCGTGGAGCTCGTGCCCGCGCGACTCCCACAATGACAGGGCGAGTGCATCGATCGTGCGGGTCGCTTTGAACCCGGCCTCGTTGCGGACGCCGGTCATGAACGCCCACTCGCCGTTGTCCCTACCGGACGGCGCGTGCCGTGCGCGCAGCAGCGCGATCATCTCCGACTCGGTGCGCTTCGTCAGCGTCTCGGCGGTCATGCGGCATCGACCGGCTCGAAGCATTCGTCGTACCCGCCGAACTCATCGAATCTGACGGTTCTGCCGTCGTGGAGGATCACAGCCCACGTGTACGGGTCGTGCATCGGCGGCACGATGAACCCCAACGCGCGCGCCTCAAGCGGATACGCGTGGCAACGCGAATGGCACGTCCGGCACAGCGCCGCACAGTTCGCGACCAGATCCGGGCCGCCTTGCGACCGCAACAGGCGGTGATGCCCATCGAAGTCGAACACCGCCTCGCCACTGCGGTCATCGACGAAGAACGTGAACGGGCAACCGCAACGCTCGCACCGACCACCTGATCGCCGAACCGCTACGAGCCGAACCTGCGCCGACGGCGTACCCGGACCGGACGTGCCAATCACCGGCTTCGGCCGGCGTGCCCGCAAACTTGTGCGCCGCAGCGGCGTCTTCCGTTCGAGCGGCGTGGTCCGCTTCAACGGCCCCGACGGCTTCATACGGCTTCCCACAAGGTGCGCGGGATCTCATCGGCGCCGTGGCTTTCGCGCGGTCGCGATGGGGTGTCCCAGCCCTTACGCGCGGGTCGCTCGGCGATGATCCGATAGCCAGCTGCACGCAAGCTCGCGCCTGACTCGCCCAGTTGGTTATTGGTGATCAGCCGCCGATATCCGAGCGCTTTCGCTGCGCGCCATGCGGCGCCGTACAGCATCGAGCCGACATTCTTCGTGCCGTCGGTCGCGGCACGGACAACCTCGATCGTGCGGCCATCGTCGAAGTGCCGGGCGACCGGACGACTGCCAATCGCGACGCCGACAAGAATCGTGCCGTCGGCAACGCCGAGCGCGAACTTCATGCCAACCGGCGGCCCCAAATGGCGATGCCACATCACGACGAACTTGCAGGCGTCACGAAAACTGATCGGAACCACGTCGAGGTCGCTCATGCCGCCACCCACGGCCACGGAGACCCCGCACGCAGCCGCTTCGGCCACGTCCGTTCCTCGCGAGGCCCACGCCACGGCACCAGGTCAACGAGCCGCTCAGCTTCCGCATGCTCATCGGATGCCAACCGCAGCCCGTAACCGAACTCCGGCCACCGCAGCCACAACGACGAACCGGACGGCCGCACAGGTCGCTGGCCTTTCGATGAGTCCCCATGGCCCGCGTGGTGCTCCATCAGCAACGTGCAACCCATCGCCCGGCAGTCATCGAGGACCCGCTGCACCTTGCGGATGAACTCTTCCTTGTCCGGGTCACCGTCGTGCAGCTTGTACACCGGCCCGATGCTCAGCAGCGCGGGCGTATGCTGCTCCACCTTGCGCAGCAACCAGCGCCGATCAGCCGGATCCAGCAAGTTGATTCCGGACGGTCGGGTTTCGATCCACAAAAGCCAGTCCTCACGGGTCAGGTCGTAGCGTTTCGTCGCCCACTCCAACGACTGCAACATCCGGTTGACCTGCTTCGACCCGTTCTCGCAGTCGACGATCAGGACCAGCTGCGGGTCGATCGGCTCGAAGTCGAACGGATGCAACCCGGCCGACACGCACACCGCGATCTGCCGGATCAGCATCGACTTCCCGAGGCCCTCGTTGCCGGTCACGATCAGCCGGTCACCACGCTCCAACAGACCAGGCACGAGCCAGTCGTACGTCATCGGCTGTGCCATGAACTCGGCCGCGTTCGGCGTCTGCGAGTCCTCCTGCTGCATCCCGAAATCGCGCACCGCCGCCATCTCAGCCGCGGCCCGGTCGGCGATCTCATGCGCGTCCACGTCGGGGCTGTACGCCATCTGCGCCGCATGCTCAGAACCCCGGATGACGGCCCGCAGGATCGCCCGATCACGCACGATCGCCGCGTAGTACGTCGCGTTCGCCGCCGTCGGAACAGCCGAAATCAGGGTGTGCAGGTACGGGTGCCCGCCGACCCGCACGATCTCCCCAGCGGCCATCAACTCAGCCGCGACCGTGACCGCATCCGCAGGTTTCCGCTCCGCCGACAAGGACGCGATGACCGCGAAGATCGTCTCGTGCGCCGGCCGGTAAAAGTCCCGTGCCGACAAGATCTCGAGGACCTCGACGCGGGCCCGGTCGGACAGCATCATGCCGCCGAGCACCGCCTGCTCCGCGTTGATGTCCTGCGGTGGGGTCCGCCCGATCGGCGGCTCGAGATCCTCGACGGCCGCGGTCATGCTCCGCCCCGCATCCACTCAAGGTCCGTCGACACCGGCGGCCTCGTTTGCGGCGCGGCTTGCCGGCCGTCGCGTTCGGCGTAGCTCTGCGCGTTGCGCATCCACGTCCGCCAGGCAGCCGTCCAGTCTTTGAACGTCGAGCCTTTGGCGGTGTGGAAGTCGCGGAACTTCGCGGTCTGCGAGTCGGCATCGACGAGCGGGATCTCGGTAGCGGCCCAAGCTCGCATACCGTCGGTTACTGCGAAGTCGTCTGGGAGTGTGGTGCCGCGCTTGCGTCGGCCAACCATGCTCCCTGCTACATGCTCCATGCTCCCTGCTACATAAAGAAGCGCTGATTTATCCGGATCGGGCGCGGATAAATCCGGATCGAGTGTCGTTGGGGCGCTGACCTGCGCAGATGCGTCTGCGGGCTCGTCTTCCGGTTGGTCCGTCTGGATTTCTTCGGACTCGTCGGAAGAAATGCGCGTGGCGTCCGCATAAATCTGTGCGGGTGGTTCGGGGTGCTTACTGGCAACCCTCGGGTCGAGTCGCTGATGCTTCGAGAGCATCGGCAAGAACAGATACGTCTCGCCGCCGACCGTGTACTTCACAGCAACGCCGACGGTCACGAGCTCCTCGCGCAGACGCGCAACAGCGTCGTCGTTGAGGTCCGGCTCGTACGGGAAGATCTGGCCCTTCAAGTACTGCCTGCCGCCGATCAACCGCGCATGCTCATCAGCGAGGTTCCACAGGCCGATGTACAGCATCCGGGCATCACGCGTTGTCGCCCGGGCTAGTTTCCGGTCGACCCAAAACTCCGGCTTCACACTGCGTATGCGCGCCACTAGGCGACCAACTCGCCAGTGATGGCCTCAGCAAGTGTGCCGATCAGATCGCGCGCCGCTGGTGGCGTGACGGCGTTGCCCGCGAGACGCACACGTTCGCGGCGGTTGCCGAGCAGCACGTACTCGGGGGCAAATGCCATCGCGGCCTGGATCTCGTGCGGTTCGAGCATCCGGAACTCGCAGTCGTCGACGTCGACGGCCAGCGATGCGAGTGCTTCGCCTTCGACGGTGGTCTGCGTGCCCAGAGGTTCGCCAGGTGATCGAGCGGGCCCGTTGTAGTCGACAACCATGTGTTGCCACGACACGAGCGACTGATGCCCTGCGGACGTGAGGGTGGTGTTGTTTTGGCGCAGCGGCACCACGAAGGCCGTCTCATTGCGTGCGGTCTGCGTTCGCATCGGGGCGCTCGCAGGCGACGCGGCCTTGCCCTCTCGGCCTTCGACGGGCACGAGCAACGCTTCGGCTTCGCGTGCGGTGCGGGTTCGCAGCACATCGTCCGTCGACGTCGCGTCGTCGTTCCAAGTACCACCAGCTGGCACCAACAGGCCGAACACGTTGCCTGACGCGGTCGCGGTCGGGAGCGCGTCTTTCAGGTCAGCGGTGCGCTGCCGGCCGTCGCCGGTGTCGCCTCGGTGGATCGTCAGGAAGGGATGCACGGCGACCGCTTTGGTCAGCGTTGTCGTCGGCGTGGTGAGTGACTGGTCAACGGGCCACGCGCGGATGTAGCCGGATCCTGGCCGCTCGTAAGTGTTGCCAGCCGCTTCGAGGGTGATCGGTCGCGCGAACTTGCGCAGGCCTGCTTCGATGCGGGCGATGGTTTTGGCTGCGAGTGGCTTCTTGCGGTCACCGATCCGTTGGCCGCGCATCGTCCAGTCGATCGCCGCTGCGGCGGGCAGCCAAGCGGGTTCGACGACAGCATTTCGGCACGCGGCCTTCGGGCACCGGTAGAGGTACTGCTGCCGGTAGCGGCCCCACTGGCCGTCGGGCTTCTTCCACGCCTGCATCGCGGTCACAACGTCGTCGCACACCGAGCACCAAGCGACCGGGCGAGTCCACCGGTTCAGGTCGGGGCAGCGGATGGCGTTGAGGTGCCCAACGCAGTAGAACCGGTCGCGTGACTGCGGCGCCGGCAAGCCACCGGCTTGGGCGTGCATGGAGTTCAGGTATACGAAATGCAGGCAGTAGCCAGCGGTGCGCAGCGCCATCTTCCACGGCTCGAAGTACATCCAGTAGCGGACGTCGACGACGTTCTCCACGACGAAACCCTTGTACGGGTGACCTCGTAGCGTCATCGCTTCGACGAACCGGCAGACGTCCCACATCGTGGCGCGCGAACGATCCGCTGCAGCATCGGGCAGCACGTCACCGAACAGATCCGGCTCGGTGCTCGCACGTCGCTTGCCACGCGCCTGTGAGTGGTTCGTGCATTCCGGCGATGCCCACAGGATGTCCGTGGCCGGATAGCGGCGCGGGTCGGTTTGGGAGATGTCGGCGCAGTCGTGGTCGGTGTCCGGGTGGTTCTCCTGATGCGTGTCGACGGCCAGCTGCCAATGGTTCGCCGCGATCCGAACGGTCACGCCCGGGATCTGAATCGCGCCACTACTGGATCCGCCGGCGCCACAGAACAGATCCGTCATGTCCAGGGCGCTCATGCGGGTCGCACCGGCATAAGCAGTCCCCGGTACGTGTCGGCGGGCTCGGCGGTGAACATCACAACTTTGCTGGCATCGGTGACTCCGAGCCGCACCTGGCCGACTATCGGTGCGAGCACGTCAAGCAGATAGGCGGCGTTGAACCGCAGCGGCAGCCGAAGACTCCCCTCGTACTCAAGGTCTTCGGATGTGCTCGGCCCTTCGGCGGTGCCGGAGTCGACGTGCAACGTGCCGTCGACGAATGCGAGGGTGACCGGCAGGCTGCGTTCGTTGACGGCTGCGGTGCGCTTCAACGCGTCGATGAGCGCCGCGGCGTCGAGTGTGACTTCATGTTTCGGGGTTGGTAGCAGGGAACGCCATTTCACGTACTCGTCAGCGATCAGCCGCGTGCTCGACGTGCGAGTGTCTGTGGCAAGCGCGATTGTCGATTCGTCGCCGTGGATTCGCACCTGGCCGTCGTCCAACGCTGCGGCAGATTTCAGTGATGGCAGCGGGATCGTCGCCGCAACGTCCTCGCCGGCCCACGGCAAGCTGAACGTGTGGATCCGGTACCGGTCTGTTGCGGTGACCTCGAGGGTCCCGTCGGCGGATTGGAGCCGGACCCCGCAAATGCTGCCCAGCCCGTCAGGGTCGACCGCTTGGCCGCCGTGCTTCAACGCAGCGGCGAGGGCTTCGCCGTCAACTGTGCCGAGCAACGGCGGCATAGCGGGCAGTGCGGGGTAGTCGTCGATGGGTAGCAGCGGGATCGTCGCTTTCGCGCGGCCCGCGGCGATCGTGAGGTGCCGGTCGTCGGATACCAAATCGATCGGGCCGGCTGGCATCCGGCCGAGGAGATCCACGAGGTACCGGCCGGGGACGAGGATGCGGGTGTCCGGTGCGTCGACGTTGAGGCTCGACGTTGCGGCGAGTTCGTAG
>DASYAG010000043.1:0-6461 GCA_036501485.1 Acidothermaceae bacterium
CTCGGCGGCGCACTCGCCGGCATGCACGTACGGATCGCATCGCCGTCCGGCTATGAGCCGTTGCCGGCGATCGTGCAACGGGCGACGGCGATCGGTGACCGCACGGGTGGCAGCGTGTTGGTGACAAATAACGCCGCGGAAGCCGCCGCCGGTGCCGACGTCCTGTACACCGATGTCTGGGCATCGATGGGGCAAGACGATGAGTCCCACGCACGCAGGCTGGTATTCGCGCCCTACCAGATCGACGACCGACTCGTAGCGCTGGCAGCCGACGACGTCATGGTGTTGCACTGCCTGCCGGCCCACCGCGGCGAGGAGATCGCCGCGTCGGTCATCGACGGGCCGCACTCGTTCGTGTTCGACCAAGCGGAGAACCGGTTGCACGCCCAAAAGGCGTTGCTGGCATTCCTGCTGGAGCAGACGTGAGCGCCGCCGGCCAGCGCGCCACCGCGGCGACCGAAGGGCGGCGAGGCGACGCCCCGGCCACGAAGGCCGCACGGCACGCCCGCATCATCGAACTGCTCGCCTGGACGCCGGTTCATTCGCAGTCAGAACTCGTCGAACTGCTTGCCGCTGAGGGCTTGGTGGTCACCCAGGCGACGCTGTCGCGCGACCTCGACGAGATCGGCGCCGTCCGGTTGCGTAGCGCGGGTGGTGGCTTCGTCTATGTCGTGCCTCGCGATGGCGACGATGCCGTGAGCCGGCCGACCTCCGACCGAGTTCAGACGGCCTCGGCTGCGCACGCACGCTTGATCCGAATGGCGGGGGAGTTGCTTGTCTCGGTCCGTGCGTCCGGCAACATCGTGGTGGCCCGCACGCCACCCGGCGGCGCGCACCTCCTAGCCGGAGCGATCGACCACGCCGACCTGGCAACGGTCATCGGTACGGTGGCCGGCGACGACACAGTGTTGTGCGTATGCCGCGACCCCGATGGCGGCGCTGACGTTGCCGAGCAGTTGCTGCACTTGTCCGACCGCAAGACGTGAGCTTCCGTACCACGTGATCCCGCCCACTACCACTGGAGAAGTTTCGTGACAGAGCGCGTCGTACTCGCCTATTCAGGAGGTCTCGACACCTCGGTGTGCATTGGCTGGATCGCGGCCGAGACCGGGGCCGAGGTCATCGCAGTCGCGGCCGACGTCGGCCAGGGCGGCGAAGACATGAACGTGATCCGCGAACGCGCACTTGCGTGCGGCGCGGTCGAGGCGATCGTTGTCGACGCCAAGGACGAGTTCGCCGACGACTACTGCTTGCCTGCGATCAAAGCCAACGCGCTGTACATGGAGCGCTACCCGCTGGTGTCCGCCCTGTCGCGCCCGGTCATCAACAAGCACCTGGTTGCTGCGGCGCATCAGTTCGGCGCGACGAGAGTTGCGCACGGTAGTACCGGCAAGGGCAACGACCAGGTCAGGTTCGAGGTCGGTATCGGCGCGCTCGATCCAAATCTCACGGTGCTCGCACCGGTCCGTGACTCGGGCATGACACGCGACAAGGCGATCGCGTTCGCCGAGGAGAAGGGCCTGCCGATCGACGTGAACAAGAAGTCGCCGTACTCGATCGACTCCAACGTGTGGGGCCGCGCGATCGAAACCGGATTCCTCGAGGACATCTGGAACGCGCCGATCGAAGACATCTACGCCTACACAGCGAATCCGGCGACCCCGCGCGACCCCGACGAGGTCGTTATCAGTTTTGAGCAGGGCAAGCCGACCGCGATCGACGGCCGGCCCGTCACCGTGCTGCAAGCGATCTCTGAACTGAACACTCGCGCCGGCGCACAGGGCGTTGGCCGGCTCGACATGGTCGAAGACCGCCTCGTGGGTATCAAGAGCCGTGAGGTCTACGAAGCCCCTGGTGCGATCGCGCTGATCACGGCGCACCAAGAGCTGGAGAATGTCACCACCGAACGCGACCTCGCGAGATTCAAGCGGCAGGTTGAGCAACGGTGGGGCGAACTGGTCTACGACGGCTTGTGGTTCTCGCCGCTGAAGTACGCACTCGACGAGTTCATCGCGTTCTCCCAGCAGCACGTCAGCGGCGACATTCGGCTGACGTTGCACGGTGGTCGCGCAGTCGTGACTGGACGTCGAAGCCCCGAGTCGCTATATGACTACAAGCTAGCCACATACGACACGGGCGATGTATTCGACCAGTCGCTCGCCAAGGGCTTCGTCGAGTTGTGGGGACTCCCTAGCAAAACTGCTGCACGGCGTGACCTCGCGGTGAAAAGCGGCTCGTCAGTCACGGGAGCCTGATCGGATGACGGATCCCAGGTCAGTCACTGGCGACCCGCGAGCAGGTGAGCCGCCGCTGCGGCTGTGGGGCGGGCGGTTCGAGGGCGGGCCGGCGGCGGCGCTCGCGGCATTGTCGGTGTCGGTGCATTTCGACTGGCGCCTCGCGCCTTATGACCTGATGAGCTCGCGGGCACATGCGCGCGTGCTGCACCGGGCCGGCCTGCTGGACGACGATGAACTGCGGCTAATGGTCGGTGCTCTCGACGACCTCGACGCCGCCTGCCAGTCGGGCGCGTTCGTTCCAAGCGTTGCCGACGAGGACGTCCACACCGCCCTCGAGCGCGGCCTGATCGAACGACTCGGCCCCCTCGGTGGCAAGCTGCGCGCCGGTCGAAGCCGCAACGATCAAATCGCTACTGATCTGCGGCTGTACCTGCGCGCGCATGTCCGGCTGCTCGTGCAACGGCTGGCAGAGCTCGAGACTGCTCTCGTCGACGTCGCGGAGCGGCACCAGGATGCCGCTGCGCCTGGCATGACGCACCTGCAACATGCACAGCCGGTGTTGTTCGCCCATCACCTACTCGCGCATGTGCAGGCGTTCGCACGTGACGTCGATCGGTTGCGCGACTGGGACGTCCGAACGGCAATCTCCCCTCTGGGTGCGGGGGCTCTGGCGGGCTCGTCGTTGCCACTTGACCCGGTCACGACCGCGCATGAGCTCGGCTTCACGTCGTCCGCTGCCAATTCGATGGACGCCGTCAGCGACCGGGATTTCGCCGCTGAGTTCGCGTTCTGCGCGGCGATGGTGGGGATTCACCTCTCGCGCATCGGCGAAGAGATCGTGCTGTGGACCAGCCGGGAATTCCGCTGGGTAGAACTCGACGACAGCTTCGCCACGGGGTCGTCGATCATGCCGCAGAAGAAGAATCCGGACGTCGCGGAGCTGGCGCGTGGGAAGACCGGCCGCCTCGTCGGCAACTTGACGGCGATTCTCACCATGCTGAAGGGCCTGCCGCTCGCGTACGACAGGGACTTGCAAGAGGACAAGGAGCCGGTGTTCGACTCGCTCGACACACTGCTCGTCTTGCTGCCCGCCGTCACCGGCATGATCGCGACCATGCGTATCGACACCGATCGACTCGCAGCGGCGGCGCCCGAAGGCTTCGCACTCGCGACCGACGTCGCTGAAGACCTGGTGCGGCGCGGCGTTCCGTTTCGTGAGGCTCATGAGGCGGTCGGGCGGCTCGTTGCATGGTGCGCCCAACACAATTGCGATCTGCCCGATGTCGACGACGCGCAGCTTGCTGAGCTCTCACCGCACCTCACGCCCGGAATCCGGGCTGTGCTGTCGGTGCGGGGCGCACTCGCCGCTCGCTCGGCCCGTGGCGGCACCGCACCGGAGCGGGTCGCCGAACAAATGGCAGAGCTGCGCTCGCTGATATCCGATCAGCTGGAATGGGCGACTGCGTCCACCCCTTCGCAGCCCTAAGTGTCGAGCCGCATGTTGAAGCGCTCGTTCTTCGATCACCCGGCCCCCGTTGTTGCGCCTGAACTCCTCGGCTGCGTGATCGAGCACGAGACGGCCGAAGGTCTTGTCGCAGTCCGCATCACCGAGGTCGAGGCGTACCAAGGTGACCTCGATCCTGGATCGCATGCCTACCGGGGCCGGACACCGCGCAACTCGATCATGTTCGGTGAGCCGGGCTACGTATACGTCTACTTCACGTATGGCATGCACTACTGCATGAACCTCGTCTGCGACGGCGTTGGTGTGGCGGCTGCGGTGTTGCTGAGGGCTGGTGAGGTCATCGAGGGCGTGGAGCTGGCAACGCTGCGCCGTGGCTCGTCACCTCGAGACCTCGCGCGCGGACCAGCGCGTCTCACCGTCGCGCTCGGGGTCGGGCGAGCTGAGTACGGCCTCGACGCGTGTGACCCCGCCGGTCCGCTGCGAGTGCGTCGCGGAGGCCGCAGCCCAGTTCGCGTGCTCGCCGGCCCTCGGGTCGGATTGTCGGCGGGTGCCGAGATTCCCTGGCGCTTTTGGCTGGACGGCGATCCGACGGTCTCGCCGTACCGCGCGCACGTCCAGAAACGCCGCCCCGCCGAGCCGTCCGCGCGCTGACGCCGCCGATGCGCAAGGATTCGGGCGTGACACAAGCCCCCCATTTCCTTGACGACCTCGCGTGGCGTGGCCTCATTGCCGTGAGCACCGACCTCGGCGCTCTGCGTTCCGCGCTCGACGAGGGGCCGATCACCCTCTATTGCGGTTTCGACCCGACGGCGCCGAGCTTGCACCTGGGAAACCTCGTCCAGATCCTTACGCTGCGGCGCTTCCAGGACGCCGGGCACCGGCCGCTCGCGCTCGTCGGCGGTGCCACGGGGCTGATCGGCGACCCGAAGGAGAACTCCGAGCGGCAGCTAAACGATCCCGAGACGGTCGCGGACTGGGTCGAGAAGATCAAGCGGCAGGTGGGGCCATTCCTTGACTTTGGCGGGGGACAGGCCGCCCAGCCGGCGGTGATGGTCAACAACCTCGATTGGACGGCGAGTCTTTCCGCCATCGATTTGCTGCGCGATATCGGAAAGCATTTTCGGGTAAATAAAATGCTGGCGAAAGACGCGGTCAGCGCGCGGTTGAACTCCGACGTCGGCATCAGCTACACCGAGTTCAGCTACCAGATCCTGCAGGGGCTCGACTTCCTCGAGCTCTACCGCCGGCACGGCTGCACGCTGCAGACCGGTGGGAGTGACCAGTGGGGCAACTTGACGGCGGGTCTCGACCTCATTCATCGCGTCGAAGGCGCTTCCGCGCACGCTTTGGCGACCCCATTGATCACCAAGGCCGACGGGACCAAGTTCGGCAAGACTGAATCGGGCACCATCTGGCTCGAGGCTGAAATGACCTCGCCGTACGCCTTCTACCAGTTCTGGATCAACAGCGACGACCGCGACGTAGCCGGCTACCTCAGGATCTTCAGCCTGCGTCCGCGAGAAGAGATCGAGCAGCTGGAGGCCGCCGTTACCCAGCGTCCAGCAGCACGCGAGGCCCAGCGCGCCCTTGCTGAGGAACTCACGACCCTGGTGCATGGTGCGGACGAATGCGCCCGGGCGGTTGCCGCAAGCGGTGCCCTATTCGGCCGCGGCGAGCTAGCCAGTCTCGACGAAGCGACCCTCGCGGCCGCGCTGTCAGAGACAGGCGTCGTCGCGATCAGCGTCGATCCGCTGCCGAGCGTGCTCGACGTACTGATCGCCACGGAACTCGTTGACTCGCGGTCCGCGGCCCGCCGGGCGATCGTCGAAGGCGGGGTCTACATCAATAACACCAAGGTCGCCGACCCGGACACCGCGCTGCAGACCGCTGACCTCTTGCACGGGCGCTGGGTCGTGATCCGCCGCGGGAAACGGTCGGTCGTGGGAGCGCGTGCAGACCGCTGAACCCATGCCAGTCTGCTGGATTTGACCGGCCCGCTCGGGCCCTCGTAAGCTGCACTCTGTTCCCGGGAGGAACGGACGCCGATGGCGGCCGGTCTCGGGCTTCCCCCGATCAAACTGACGGTCATCGGCGTGATGCCGAAGGCCGCCTAAGGTCGTGTGGAGGAGAGCGTTGCGTGGTTTGACACCACCAGTGCCCTCGGCTAAGTTAGAGAGGTTGCCCCCAGAACGGCCGAAAGGCCTTACTAGGTGCGCGTCCGTTCCTTGAGAACTCAACAGCGTGCAAAAGTCAGTGCCAAAACATAACCCCGTCTACGGGCATTCTTGCCTGTAGCGGAATTCCTTTGGTAAAGACAGACAGCTAGTTTACGTCTGTTCGATCCATGATCATTTCCAAATATGTCGGTCACCCGCTTTTAAAGCGGCTAACCATAGAGACATCTACGGAGAGTTTGATCCTGGCTCAGGACGAACGCTGGCGGCGTGCTTAACACATGCAAGTCGAGCGGTGATCCTCCTTCGGGAGGTGATCAGCGGCGAACGGGTGAGTAACACGTGGGCAACCTGCCCCTCACACTGGGATAACCTCGGGAAACCGGGGCTAATACCGGATACGACCTCGAGCGGCATCTCTTGAGGTGGAAAGCTCCGACGGTGAGGGATGGGCCCGCGGCCTATCAGCTTGTTGGTGGGGTAATGGCCTACCAAGGCGACGACGGGTAGCCGGCCTGAGAGGGCGACCGGCCACACTGGGACTGAGACACGGCCCAGACTCCTACGGGAGGCAGCAGTGGGGAA
>DASYAG010000044.1:0-5730 GCA_036501485.1 Acidothermaceae bacterium
CGCGACGTCCATACCCGTGATGCGCACCGTGCCGCTCGTTGGGCGATCAAGGGTGCCGATCAGATGTAGCAGCGTCGTTTTTCCTGATCCAGACGGGCCGACGACGCCGACGAGTTCGCCCGCACTGACGCTGAAGCTGACGCCGTCAAGTGCGGTCACCGGAGGTTCGCCGGGATACACCTTGCTGACGTCTTCGAGTTCGAGGACAAGTGTCACGACCCGGGCACCACCACGCGCGAGCCCGCGTGCACTGCAGACCCAGTGATCTGCACGAGACCATCGGCATCGTCGAACAGACCCAATGTCACGCCGACGAGCTGATGCGTGCCGTCTGCCGCAACGACTTCGACTGCATAGCCGCCGCCGGCGACGGCGAGCAATGCCGCGACGGGCACGACGAGCGCGTCCGTGACACTCGCGGTGGTGATCGCCACGAGTACAGGGGCCTGGTCGAGCGAGCCAGTCGCGGTCGGATCGGTCGGGGTCACATCGACCTCGATGGTCGGGGTGCTGTTCTGTCCTTGGGCGCCGCCGGCCGGGGCAGTAGCCACGGTGCCCACGGTCGCGACCACGCCCGGAGTGGTGCTGGTATCGGGCAGCGTGATCGTGACCGGGTCGCCAACCTTGACCGAAGCCTGTTCAGTCGCGTCAAGGGCGACCACTACTTGGCGGGTGGTCGAGGTCGCGGTTGCGATCGTCGCTCCTGCCTGTGCGGTCGCGCCCAGCGTCGCGCTGACTGCGGTAATGCGGGCCGCTGACGGCAAGAAAACCACGTCATCAACTGTGAGCACCCCGGTCTGTGTGACACCAAGGTGTGCTTGCAGCTTTATCACCGCAGCTGCAGTGACCGCGCTGAAAACGGGGCCTTGTAGCGTCGCGGGTGCGTAGCCGAGGGCGACCATGTCGGCGTTCAATTCTTGGACGTCGGGGCCGCTGACGCCGGCGACCATCGTGCGGTACGCGGGCGTCGAGCCCGCAAGTAACACAACCGGTTGGCCACCAACGGCGTACAACACTTCGCCAGGTTCGATGACATCGCCGACTGAAGGCAGCTGGCTGAAGTTGCCGACTGCCTGATTGATCACGCTGTAGCTGCCCGCGTAACCAAGCGTGGCGTTGACATTCGTCTGCGCCGACAAAGACCGCTGCGCGATGGTCGCGGTCGATGTCGTCGCTGCGTTGTCGACGCCCGCAGCCTTCACGGGTGCCTTTGTTCCGAATAGCACGACACCACCGACAACGAGGCCGCCGACGACAACAACGGCTACCAAGATGACGAGTACCCGCCGCGAGATCCGTCGCCCTTCACCGGTCATGCTCCGTTCACCGGTCATGAACTGCTCACCGGTCATGCGGTGCCCGGTTCCTCGAGGGTGATGAACCCTGTTGCGCCGCCCATTGCGACGGATTCGCCGACGACACCGTTGATTGCCGCGATCACGCCATTCGCAGGAGAAACCAGTGTCGTCGCGCTCAGGGCAAGCTGCGCGGATTCCAGTTGGGCCTGCGCACCCGTAACGTCATCGCGGGCGCTAGCAAGTGCGGTCGACCTCGGCGGTTCGGTTTGCACCGCGTCGGCCGCCTTGGTCGCCGCAAGTTGCTGCTGCGCAGTGGTCACGCTCACCCCTGCCTGATGGATCGCCTGTGTGTCGTGCAACGCCGTCGTGGCCGCGCTGTTCTGCGCGTTCGTCACGTTGGCTGTCGCTGCGTGCAGCTGCTGTGCATCTCTGAGCGCGGCGTCCTCCTGGCTGTCCTGCGCGGCCGTTATTGCCGCGCTGTCGGCGGCTATCTTCACCGGATCTGGATGCGTCTGCGCCTCGTCGGAAGACAGTTGCGCTTGCGCAACAGCGACTTGGTGCGCGGAGTCGGTTGAGTCCTGAGCCGCCTGCGCCTCGCTGTCAGCCAACGACTGTTCCGCCGCACTAAGCAAACCGTTTTGCGCGGCGGCATCCTGATTCGCTTGCGCCTGGGCGTCGGCCAATGCCTGCTGCGCGTTGGTAACCGCCACCGCACCCTGCGCCTCGCCGAGGTTCAGTTGCGCCAACTGCTGGGGCGACAAGCCTTGTGTCAACGCGGTCAATGCCGTCTTTGCCTTGTCGAGGTTCGCCTGCGCGCTGATGACCGCGATGTTTGCCGCGGTCGAGTCGAGAGTGGCCAACGCCTCACCTTTGGTGACGCGATCGCCGACCTTCACCATGACCGCGGTCAGTACCCCCTGCGCCGAAAAGTTAAGCTGCACCGCAACGCCAGAACTTGGAACAAACGGGGCGGGCGCCGACGGTGCGGGTTGTGCGGACGCCGCTGGGGATGATGACGGCGACGACGGAGCCGCCGCGGGCCCACTCGCAACGGCCGGATTGGCCGCACCGGGCGGTACCGCCTCGCCGTCCGCACTCGTCAACGACAAGCCAAGCCCGACGATCGCCGCGACCGCGAGACCGACACCACCGGCGCGCCGTTTCACGGACCGTTACCCGTCGACGTCCCGCCACTTAGTTTTGCAAGTCCCGACGACGTTTGGCAGGTCTTGTCGGCGTTTTGGAACTGTGTCGAGCTGGTGTCAATTCCGTTGATCGTTACGTGTTCGCCGCGGCTGTCGAACACGGGGTCGGCGAACTTCGGAAAGCCGTGCGTTCGCATGCAGGCGGAGTACGCCAGCGCTGCTGCCTGCATCGCAGGAGTGACGTCGTTGCCAGTGGTGCCACCTGGTGCAAGTGAGAGGCACGCCTTCTGCGCCGCTATAAACGCTGGCGAGTTTGGATCAAGGTCGGGGTGCGCACTGACGTCGATCTGGATCGGTCCAGGGTCGGGAAAGTCAGGCACTCCGTGCGATCGCATGCACTCGGCATGGGCAAGCGGCGACGCGGCGTCCGTTGCTGTCCCGACTGCGGCTGGCGCGCCCGATCCCGTCGAATCGTTGGCGGGAAGTTGCGCGACACCGGGGCGTGCAGTGCCGCTACTGCAGGCCGACGTGACAAGCGCTGCACACGCCGTTGCCGCGACGATTGCAGACCGGCCGAACAGTGCACAACGCACGCGCTCGCCAGAGGCGGATTGAGTTGAGCGCCGGAACATGTCGATGCTCGTCTTCCTGCTTGGCGGCTGATTCACCTCCGTTGTACGGCAGCAGCGGTGACGTTGCGGTGACATGACTTGACACCCCTTTGTCACCAGCGTGTTTGTCACCAGCGCGTTTGCAGGCACCAGCCTCGCGTGAAGCAACATTGCGCCGCCTACGATTCGCCCGGGCTGAGACCGGCGGCCTGGGCCTGCGAGGGGCACGCTTGAATCGCGGCGATGATGCTCGGCGATGTCTTCGACAGCCCTGGCGGAGGGGTGATTTCGCCGGTCGTCGGATTCGGATCGGGGAAGTTCGGCACCCCGTGGGCACGGATGCAACGGGCCAGTGCGAGACGTGCCTGGCTCTCCTGCGGAGTTATGGCCGAGCTCTGGCCACTCGCGAGTCCGGCGCGTTCCAACTCCGAGCGACAGGCGGACAGGGCCAGATTGACCACGCCGTCGGAGTAGCTCTTAAAAACGCTCTTGTCCAAAATCGCTTGGCCTGCTGCAGGGCCGTCTGTAGCGACAGCCGGATCCGGAAAGTTGGCGAGGCCGTGCGCGCGCATGCATTCACCAGCGAGATGCAGCGCGCTGGTCGACGAGGAGGCAGTGCTCGAAGTGCTGGCCAAGTGTGCGACCGGCGCCGATGCGGTTCGCCAGCTGCACCCCGCAAGCATCAACGCCCCCAACGCAATCCCGCTGACGGCGAGCCGGTACGACGTCCGACGAGTCATGACGCGCTAGCCGCGGCTGCGTAGGCGAGGTAGGCCTCGTTCGAGGGAATATAGGGCGGCCGGTACTGCGCGCAGGCAACGTTCGCGGCCTGAAATTGCGGCGAACCCTGATTGATTCCAGCGGTCGCCGGGTCAGGGATGCGCCCGCTGCCGTCGGGATCGGGGAAGTTCGCAACGCCATGAGCGCGCACGCACTGCGAGAACTGCAGGGCCTGCGCGACATTCGCGCGTTGCTGCGTGGCTGAGGCGGGCGGCAGCAGGCTCTGACACGCGGTTTGGGCCACCTGCAGCTCGGTGCTGCTGACCTTGAGCTGTTGCGTCGTGACCTTTGTCTTGTCGAACTCCCCGCTGCTGTTGGGGTCGGGCCAATTCTGCACGCCGTGCGCGCGCATGCACTGCGCGAAGCCGACCGCTCCGGTCTGCGACGCCGATGCGACCGGGCTGCCTGCCGACTTACCGCTGCAGGCCACGAGCGAAAGCGGGAGTAGTGCGGCTACGGCCAGCCCGATGAGGCGCGTCATCCGCCTGACCCGCTGTATGGGAGGCCGGCAGGGATCAGCTTTTCGCAGGTCTGCTGGGCCTGGTTGAACGGAGGCGAGCTCGTGTCGAGGCCGGGCGGCGGAGTGAACTTGACGCTGCCATTGGGGAAGGTGGGATCAGGGAAATTCGTGATCCCGTGTGAGCGCATGCAGGCAGCCGCGCTGAGGTAATCCTGCCGCTGTTTTGCGGTGATCTGAATTGGCGACGGACTCGGGGCCGCGGTCGGGAGCAGGTTATTGCATGGGCCGTCCTCGACAGCCCTGGTCTGAGTCGCGCTGTACGCGGTTTGCTGCAGCTTCGACTTGTCGAAGACTCCGTTGCTCTCGGGGTCGGGCCAGTTCGGCAACCCATTGGCGCGCATGCAACGGGCGAATGCGAGCGCGCCGGTGCCCTCTGCGGTCGCGGCGGGCGCGCTGGTGCTGGGGTTCGTTGCGGTCGCACTGAGCCGAGCTACCGAAGCTCCCGATGAACCGCCGCTACAGGCAGCTAATAGCAGTCCGATCGCCACGAGCGCCGCAACGGCGAGCACCCCTCGCCGTCCATCTATTCGCTTCATGGAGCCGACGGTACGAATGTGCCGATGACACTGAGATAACACCGCCGCTGTCATGGCCGTGTTATCTAAGGTGAGCCACCATGGAGCTATGAGGGTGCTAGTCGTCGAGGACAACTCGGTGGTCGCGGATGCGATCGCCGAAGGCCTGCGCGACCAAGGGATGGCGGTCGACGTCGCCTACAACGGATCGAGCGGGGTGGAGAAGGTGACCGTCAACGACTATGACGTCGTCGTTTTGGATCGCGATCTTCCTGGCCTGCATGGCGACGAGTTGTGCGAGCAGATCGTCAACTCGCCCTGCAGGAGCCGGATCCTGATGCTGACCGCAGCGGGAGAAGTCGAGGAACGCGTTGAAGGGCTGAACCTCGGTGCAGACGACTACCTGGCCAAGCCGTTCGATTTCTCCGAACTGGTCGCGCGGATTCGAGCGCTCGCCCGTCGCAGTCCCTCCGCACCTCCGGTGCTGACGCGAGGCGATCTGATCGTTGATCGGACCCGCCGCGCCGTCACGAGGTCGGGCCGTCCCGTACCGCTGGCGCGTAAGGAGCTCGGCGTGCTCGAAGTGCTAATAACGGCGGACGGCGGGGTGGTGAGCTCTGAGCAACTTCTCGAGCAGGTGTGGGATGAGCACGCCGACCCGTTCACCAACACCGTCGCGGTCACCGTGTTGCGGCTACGCAGAAAGCTCGGTGACCCGCCATTGATCGACACGGTCATCGGCGGCGGGTACCGGATCCCGTAGATGCCGCGAATCAAAGCTCGACGTTCGTTCTTCGGCCGGCGCAGCGTGCGGGCCCGGATCGCCATTGCCTGCGCCGGACTGTTCCTGGTTACGGGCGC
>DASYAG010000045.1:0-43289 GCA_036501485.1 Acidothermaceae bacterium
TCATAGTCATCATCAAGATCCGCCGGTGCGATCGCCGCGAGACGCGCCGCGAGCTCAGGGCCCGGTGCAATCTTCGCGATGTCCAGCAGCTCGTCCATAACCCGAAACTATCTACGCCCACCGACACTTTCAGCCACGAACGCATCGATGTGGAAAACAAATAAAGAATCTTTGAGCGGGATTACTGCGGAGGTGCAAACGGCCCAGGCGATGGAGATTCCGCTGGCTGCGTAGGTGCAGATTCAACCGCTGGCGCGGAACTCGGCGCCGGTGGTTGTACCTGTAGCGGCTGCGGCGCGACTCCGTATTGCGGCGCGACTCCGTATTGCGGGGCTGCCACTGGCGCAGCTGCGTACATCCGTTGTTCTTCGCGACGACGTCGTTCGGCCAACACCGCCGATAAATAAGCCCAGCCCGGCGTGCCCGGCGGAGGTGGTGGCGTCACGCGCGCTAACACTGCAGACATCAACTCATTGCCCATTGCGTCGCGCGCCGCAGGTTGAAGGTCATTCTGTCGCGCCAGAAACTGCCGACAAGCCAGCGCGAGGTCGTCGTCGAGTCGCGACAGGTCGAGGGTTGTTGCCCACCACGCAAGTGGCGCGGGCATCTGCACCGGTTGCGCGGTGACGCCAGGCACGCGTTCTTGCACCACGATCGTGCCGGCCAGCATGTCGCCGAAGCGCTTACCTCGCCTGCTGAAGACACTCGCGAACAGCGCTGGTCCCCAGCTTTCCAGCGGGAACATGATGCCCCTAACCAGCGCATGTCGAAACCGCACCGGCCCCCCGTCGTCCCGCACAACGCGCAAACCCAACGCGGCCTTGCCCGGCGTCCGTCCGCGCCACACTGTCTCAAGGAGCACGTTGTAACCGACGAACGTGAAGACAAGGATGCAAAGCACGATCGCTGCGCTGGCGTCGTCGTCTGACCCGGTCACCAGCTGGCCCACGATGAGCACCAGAAGGAAGAAGATGACGAGCTGCAAGATGAAGTCGATGAGCTTCGCGAGTAGTCGCGACGGCCAATGTGCCAAGCGGACGTCGAGAGCGACTGCCTCGCCCGTCACCACACCAGCCGTCATAGTGCCTTAGTCTGCCCTCTAGTGGACATCGATGTGTTCGTAGCCGCACATCAGGGCGACTGGGCGCGCCTGGAAACGCTTGTGCAGCGCGCCGAACGGCCGTCAAACCTCAGTGGCGCGGACGTCGATGAGCTGATCGAGTTGTACCAGCGCACCGCGACACACCTGTCGGTCATCCAATCGCGGTCGCCCGATGCGCACCTCATCTCGCGGCTCTCCGTTCTGACCGCGCGGGCCCGCGCCGCAATCACCGGAACACACGACCCTGCATGGCGAGACTTCAGTCGCTTCTTCGTCGTCACTTTGCCTGCGGTCTTATATCGGACGGCGCGATGGTGGGTCTCGACGGCGATCGCCTCACTCGCCGTTATGACGGCGATCGGGGTCTGGATCGCCACCCACCCCAAGGTCATCGACACACTCGCGTCACCCGCCGACGTCCGGCAACTTGTCTCGCATGACTTCAAGGACTACTACTCCGCGCATCCGGCGTCTGATTTTGCGGCCAACGTCTGGACCCACAACGCCGTCATTGCAGCGGGCGCATTAGGGCTCGGCATCTTCCTCGGCATCCCGACGATCTACTTGCTATGGGGCAACTGCGTGAACGTCGGCGTGATCGGCGGCATCATGGCGGCGAACGGCAAGCTGCCCGAGTTCTTCGCGCTGATCCTGCCGCATGGATTCCTCGAACTCACCGCGGTTTTCATTGGGGCCGGAACCGGGCTGCGGCTCGGTTGGACGCTGATCGATCCGGGACCACGAACGCGAGCTGATGCGCTCGCAGCCGAGGGCCGAGCATCGTTCACGATCGCACTCGGCATGATTGCGATGCTCATGGTGTCGGGAGCGATCGAAGCGTTCGTGACCCCCTCGCCACTGCCGACCTGGGCGCGCATCTCGATCGGTGTGATCGTCGAGGTCGCGTTCCTCACATACGTCGTTGTGTTCGGCTCGCGCGCGGTACGTGCAGGGGAGACCGGCGACCTCGACGAGGCGTTGAACGCCGACGTAGTCGAAGCAACCGCCTGACCTAGAGCCGGCCGGCCGCCTTCAATGCGAGGTAGGCGTCGGAGACCTTGCTGGCGAACTCCGCCGGACCAGCATCGACGACCTCGACATCGAGTCGACGAAGTAGCGCGGTGGCGCGGCGGTGCGCAGCCGTCGTCCGCTCGGCGGCGGCTGCGTCGTAGACGGTGCGCGAGTCGTCGTGCACGCCAGCCATCGCGAGCACCTGCGGATCGGCGACCGACGCCAGCATGACCACGTGCTTGCGTGTAAGTGACGGCAGCACCGGGAGCAGTCCCTCAGTAATAGCGGCTTCGTCCAGTGTCGTGAACAGCACGATAAGCGCCCGCTGCTTCACTCGTCGCAGCACTTCGGCAACCAGTCGGCGTCCATCTGTTTCGACCAACCGGGGGTGCAATCCCGCCATCGCCTCAAGCAGTCCCGAAAGCGGATCGCCGTGGCTGCGCGCGCTGCGCGAGAGCAGCCGCGGCCGATCGTCCATAGCAATCAAATCGACGCGGTCACCTGCGCGTGACGCGAGGGTGCCGAGCAGCAATGCCGCGTCGATTGCGGCGTCGAGTCTCGGTGCCGAACCGATCCGCGACGCCGACGTGCGGCCTGTGTCGAGGACGAGCACGATCCGCCGGTCACGTTCGGGCCGCCACGTGCGGACGACGACCGCTGACCGCCGAGCGGTGGCGCGCCAGTCGATCGACCTCGCGTCGTCGCCCTCGACGTAGTCGCGCAACGAGTCGAACTCGGTGCCCTGACCACGCACCCGTGCGGCGGTGCGGCCATCGAGAATCCGAAGCTTGGCAAGCTTTTCCGGTAAGTAGCGCCGACTCGGGAACGCGGGCAACACCCGCAGGCTCCACGACACGTCGTGATTGCCTTGCCGGGCCGCAAGACCGAGCGGCCCCAAGCTGCGCACCGTGACCCGACCGGCCTCGAGTTCGGTCCGGCGGCGCGGCCGGATCACCGTAGTCCAGCGACGTCGCTCACCAGCCGGCACGTCGATCGGCCGGCGACTTGGTGACGCTTCTGCGCTCGGTGGCCAAGCATCGCGCACGATGCCACGCACCCGTCGTCCGCCCGTGTTGACGACGAGCACGCCGACCTCGGAGACTTCGTCGAGTCGGCGTGCGGTGTCTCCATATCGAGACACCCGAAGAGCGCGAACGCTTCCCGCCAACAAGAGGTCGGCGACAATGCCAACAAGTAGGGCGCCTTCGACGATCAGCACCATGTAGCCGTGCAGCGGATAGATGAACACGACTAGCACGCCGACTAGCGCGATGAGTGCGGTGCGCCGGGTCAGTGCCACTGGAACTTCACCTTGGGACGGGGACCGTGGCGAGCACGCCGTCGAGCACCGCGTCGGTGGTCGCGCCTTCGAGTTCGGCCTCCGGGCGTAGCGCAAGCCGATGCCGCAACGTCGGACGTGCCAGTGCTTTCACGTCATCAGGCGTCACGAAGTCGCGGCCGGACAACCACGCCCACGCACGCGACGTCCGCAACAACGCCGTAGCACCGCGAGGCGACGCCCCGAGCGACACCGACGGCGAACTGCGCGTCGCCCGGCAGAGGTCGACGATGTAGCTCAACACTTCGGGGGCAACGGAGACGCGAGCAGCAGCAGCCCGGCCCGCAGCCAGTTCCGTCGGCCCAGCGACAGCACGCAGACCGGCTGCCGCGAGGTCGCGCGGATCGAACCCATCGGCGTGACGCCGCAGCATCCCGAACTCGTCGTCACGACCCGGCAGCGGGACGTTGAGCTTGACGAGGAACCGGTCGAGCTGCGCCTCGGGCAACGGATACGTGCCTTCGTACTCGACCGGGTTCTGCGTCGCGATGACCATGAACGGGTCGGGCAACGGCCGCGGCAGTCCGTCGACCGAAACCTGCCGTTCCTCCATCGCTTCGAGCAACGCGGCCTGCGTCTTGGGTGGCGTGCGGTTGATCTCGTCGGCAAGTAGCAGGTTCGTGAACACCGGCCCCTTGCGGAACTCGAACTCAGCCGTGCGCGCGTCGTAGATGAGCGACCCCGTCACGTCGCCGGGCATCAGGTCGGGCGTGAACTGCACCCGCTTCGTGTCGAGTGACAACGCCGACGCGAGTGAACGCACGAGCAACGTCTTCGCAACCCCCGGAACGCCTTCGAGCAGTACGTGGCCGTCAGCAAGTAGCGCGATGACGAGGCCACTGACGACGGCGTCCTGCCCGACGACGGCCTTGGCCACCTCGGCGCGCACTGCGGCGAACGAGTCTCGCGACTGCTCGATCGAACTGGTCGACGTCACGTCCGGAGTACCTCCTGCTCGAGGGCGGTCAGTGCTTGCGCCAGTGTCACCAGTGTGGGGTCATCGGCCGGCGTCGAACCGTATAGGAGAGCCTCGACCTGCGCGGCGGGTTGCCCGACCCGCGCAGCGACGGCCTGCACGAGAGCCTGCGGTTGGGGCCGCAGACCAAGGCCGAGCCGGTGACCGAGGCGAGCCCGAGCGCCATCACGTAGCGCCTCTGCGGCTGTGTCGAGTGAGTGCGATCGCCGGTACAGGCGCGAGCGGCCGCGCACGGTCTCAGATTGCCGGACGACGACGGGCAGGTCTTCTGGAACCAGCCGACCCAGGCGCCGGCCACGCCAGATCGCGATGACGATGACCGCAATCACGAGTTGCAGGAATGCCCACTTCAACCGACTCGGCAACAGCGATTCGACGCTCGCCCCTCCGCTGGTGCTCGAGACGGGAGCGATCTGTGGCGGCACCAGCCACACGACGTCCGCATGAGTATCGAGTAGTCCTAGCGCAAGCGCAGCGTTGCCGTCGTTGCCAAGTGAAGAGTTCATCAGTGGCGTGCCGTCCGACAGCAACGTGACCCGATGGCCTGACGTCGCGAACGTCACCAAGGCAAAGCCGTCGCCACCGTCGGGGTAGCAGCCCTGCCCGCCATTCGGCACGGTGTATCCGCCACCTTTTAACTGCGCAGAACCGGCCACCGTCGCAGCGCGCAGCGAACACGACGGCTGTCGCAGGGTGTTGCCATCGTCAGGCTGGGTGGCAAGGGGCAGCGAGAGCGCTTGGGTCTCGTCGAGCCCCGCGCCGACAACAACGAGATCCGCGCGCGACGACGCGATGATGGTCAGTTCGTCGGTACTCAACAACTGCGGAGACACCACCACAAGCGTCATGCCCGGCACGGCGACGTCTACCGCGGTCGCGGCGTCAGTCTCCCTCAGCACATGCACGCCGCGTTGTGCGAGCAAAACCGAAAGCGCATGAGTGCCGGACGGCGAGTAGGACTGCGGATCGAGGGGTTTGCCGGTCTTTCCTGAACCCAGTGCAACGACAATCGCACCAATAACGAGGACGACGCCGGCGCCGACCAATACGCGTGAACGTCGCCAGCGCTGGCGGGTCGTCAGATCGGCGCTATGTCCTGCACGGATCGGAACATTGTCAGATGTTGTCGTCAGTTCGTCGAGAGCGGTCATGCGCTGCCCACCAGCCCGCGGTGGGAGCCGGCGACGCGAGCATCGAGCCTGCGCAGCAGCTCTTCGTCGGCGGCCGTCGCTGTCCGGCCGCCGTACCAAACCTCGTCGAAGATGGACGTCGCGATGCGTAAGTCATCGGCAAGTGCAGGCAGCTGCGTTCCGGCCTCGCGACTCAGTTCTGCAGCAGTTCGCCCGGGTCGCGGATCGAGCACCCCGCGCTGCTCGAGTTCGCGTGCGACCGCCCGTAGCCGTTCGCGGATCGCCTCCGCCCACAGCCCATCAGCCGCAAATTGGGCCGCTGCTTTGCGATGGTCATCGGCGGTGGTCCCGCCGAATCCGAAGATCGGCTGATCGCTGGCACGTGCCGTGCGTCGCAACGCACCTACGCGGACCACGATGAGCGCCACTACTGCCGCGACGATGACGATGATGAGGAAGAGTCCGACCCCGTGCCCCGGTGCGTGGCGGGTGCTCGCGTCGAGCGCTTTCTGCAGCCTCTTCAACAACCACTCAAGGCCGCGGTCGACCACCGACGGATCGTTGCGGTGGTAGGCGCGTTTCGAGAGCTCCGCCCGCGCCGCCGCTTGCGCGCTGCCGCGCGTCACCGGGTTCGGGCTTGGTGAGACCGCAAGCCAACCCCACATGCTCACGTCACCGAGGCCGCTTGCGACGCTGGAGTTGCGGCCGCTCGCGCGGCCTGCGTCAGCTGCACGTCGAGGCCTTCTGCGCGCATCCGGCGATCGATGTAGATCAGTGTCAATGATGCTGCGATGAGCGGCTGGGTGAGCATCCAGACGACCGCGCCGAGGATCACGAGTAGCACCAGTGCGGTGGTCGACGGCGTCTTGCCGTTCAGAGCCGATGGAAGCAGCACCAGCACGAGCGGGACCGACAGGATGCTGGCTGCTACCGACACGATGATCTGCACCAGCGCTCGCAAACCCCACGTGCGCCAGAAGGCGCCGTTGACCAACCGCCATGATCGTGCGATCGATGCGCCTGGTCCCCGACGTTCCAGGATGAAGATCGGCACGGCGACCGCGAGCCGTCCCCACAACAACGGACCTAACACCAGAGCAGCCAGCCCTCCGACCACGCCAACGAAGATGCCCAGGCCGGTACTGACCGCGCCAAGCACGACGCCGATGCCGATGAGGATGAAGGGGGTCCAGGGCAGGATTTCGGCGAGCACCGACACCACCAGCAGACCGAACCACCGCTGACGAACCGCGGCGATGATCTCGCGACCGTCGGCACGTTGGCCGATCACGGCCTTGCCGACTACACCCGTGACGACACCGGCGAGAATCGCAACGCAGAGCGCATCGACCACCAAGGTGGCCGCCGTTCCGCCCAGTGACGTAGCGACAGTGTGCAAGTTCTGGGTGCTGTCGTCGTTGTTGTTAGGGCTGAAGGACGTCGAACCGAAGGTGCCCGGCACGTTGTTCAGCGCGAGGCCGACGAGGAGGCGGATGAGCTGCGCGATGACTGAAAGCACCGCAGCGAATCCGAACACGATTCGCGGGTACTGGCGGATCGTCGAGAAGCTGCCATCAAGGACCTCGCCCACCGATAGCGGGCGCAGCGGCACGATGCCCGGCTTGTACTCCTGCTGGTAGCCGCCCCCCCACTGGCCATACTGCGGACCGCCGTACTGCGGGTACTGCCCATATTGCGGCGGCGGTGGGTACTGCCCCGAAGGTCCGTAGTGCGGCGGTATTCCAAACCGCGGATCCGGCGCGTACTGCGGGGGCGGACCGAACTGCGGGTTGGGTGCATAGGGCGGGGGTCCGCTTGGTTGTCCGGGCGGTGGACCGCCATATTGCCCGGGCGGTGGACCGTACTGACCCCGCCGGTGATCCGGCGTCGGCGTGGGCGGCGGCTGCCAGCCCCACGACGACTGTGCAGGTGGGGGCGTACCTTCCGCGGCCGGAGTCGGCGAAGTGAAGTATTGCCACGCCGGAGGCAGCGGGGCGGCCGGCGGCGCGACAGGCTCGGCCGGCTCGGCCGGCTCGGCCGGCCTTCTCGGTCCTGCCTCGTCCGCCGGTGCTCCGTCGGGCTCTAGCCCATCCGGGCGTACCCCGTCCGGCGGAGGGGTCGGGTCGACCCAGCCGGGCGTTTCGTCCATGCGCTCTCCCGTAATCGCGACGCTCGGACTCATCACCACTGTCAGCCAGTTATCGTGTCACGCCCCGGCCAGCTAAAGCGTGCACGCGCAGCCAACCAAAGCGTGCCGCAAAGGGGTTCTGCCCTGCGCGAGCGCACATTCAACCTGACAGCGGCACGAATGGCTGCAAGGTGGCACCATGAGAGCCATGAGCGCACAGGCGTCACGATGAAGGGCCGGGTGCTGGTCGTCGATGACGACACGGCACTGGCCGAAATGCTCGGCATCGTGCTGCGAGGCGAGGGGATCGAACCATTCTTCGTCTTCGATGGCGACAAAGCGCTCGCGGCTTTCCGGGAGACGAAACCCGACCTGGTGCTCCTCGACCTGATGCTGCCCGGCACCGACGGCATCGACGTCTGCCGGCAGATTCGGGCAGAATCCGGCGTCCCGATCGTCATGTTGACCGCCAAGAGCGACACCGTCGACGTCGTCGTGGGCCTTGAGTCCGGCGCCGACGACTACGTCGTCAAGCCCTTCAAGCCAAAGGAACTCGTGGCCCGCTTGCGGGCGCGATTGCGCCGAACCGACGAACCAGCCGCCGAGACCATCGCGATCGGCGACCTGTCGATCGACGTCGCCGGCCACGCCGTCAGCCGCAGCGGCGGACAGATTCCGTTGACACCTCTTGAGTTCGATCTCCTCGTCGCACTCGCGAAGAAGCCGCGCCACGTGTTCTCCCGCGAGGTACTACTCGAGCAGGTGTGGGGCTACCGGCATGCGGCCGACACCCGGTTGGTCAATGTGCACGTGCAACGGTTGAGGTCGAAGGTCGAGCTCGACCCCGAGCGGCCCGAGATCGTCGTGACCGTGCGCGGCGTCGGTTACAAGGCCGGCCCCGCATGAGCACGAAGAACCAACGAGGCGGTTGACGCTGTCCGGGCGCGGTCCTCTCCGTAGCTTCGCCAGCCGCGTTCGCCGAAGAGTCCGGCGGGTCCTGCGGCGAGTAACCAGACGCTGGCGGCGATCGATCCAGGTCCGAGTCGTCAGCAGCACGCTGGTCGTGTCGGCGATCGTCGTTGCCCTGCTCGGCTTCGTCGTGCTGCAGCAGGTGAAGCAGGGTCTGATCCAAGCCAAGTTGCGGTCGTCGGCCGCCGAGGAGCAACTCGGCGTCAGCAACGCCCGAACACTTCTGTCGAGCGACAGCGGATCACTTGACGTCCAGGCCCTGCTGCAAGAGGTCGTGCAAGCGCTGAGCCCAGTGCAGGGTGGCGCCGAAGGCGGCTACGAGGTGGTGGGCCAAGAGATCGTCACCGGCACACAGTCAAAAACCCAACTCGCGCTGAACAACGGTCTGTTGGCAAGCAGTGTGCCGGACAGATTGACCAAAGCGTTGAACGGAAACGCGCAGTACTACTACACGTACACGAGGCTGGTCTACGACAAGGCTGCGCGTTCACCTGGCAGTGAAGTCCAGAACTATTCGTCGTACCCGGGTCTGGTAATCGGCAGTTCGATGCAGGTGCCCGAGGGAAGCTTCAACACCTACCAGTTCTACTACTTGTTCTCTCTCCAACAACCGCAGCAGACCCTCGCACTGGTGTGGCGCACCTTGCTGCTCAGCGGCATCGCGCTCGTCGTACTGCTCGCCGGTATCGCGTGGCTGGTAACTCGTCAGGTTGTGACGCCGGTCCGGATGGCCGCGCGCATTGCCGAACGGCTTGCCGACGGACGGTTGCAAGAACGGATGAAACCCAAGGGCGAAGATGATCTCGCCCTGCTGGCCGCGTCGTTCAACAAGATGGCTGACAGCCTGCAACGTCAGATCCGAAGGCTCGAAGAACTCTCGCGTATCCAACGTCGGTTCGTTTCGGACGTGTCGCACGAATTGCGTACACCGCTGACAACGGTCCGGATGGCCGCCGATGTGTTGCACGAGGCGCGCGCCGACTTCGACCCCGCGAGTGCCCGATCGGCCGAACTCCTGCAGACCCAGCTCGATCGCTTCGAATCGTTGCTCGGCGACCTGTTAGAGATCAGCCGTCACGACGCCGGTGCCGCATCGCTGGAGGCCGACGCACTCGACGTCCGCGATCTGGTTCGAAGAGTTGTCGATGCGACGGAGCCACTCGCCGTCCGCCGTGGCAGTGTCGTCACGGTGCACATGCCCGACGAACCGTGCGTCTGCGAAGCCGATGGCCGTCGTGTCGAACGGATACTGCGCAACCTGCTGGTCAATGCAGCCGAGCACGGCGAGGGCAGCCCGATCGATGTGTACGTCGTCGCTGACACCGCGGTGGTGGCGATAGCGGTGCGCGATCACGGCATCGGTTTGCGACCGGGCGAATCGTCGCTGGTGTTCAACAGGTTCTGGCGTGCTGACCCGGCACGAGCGCGGACGACGGGTGGCACCGGCCTCGGACTCTCCATCGCCTCGGAGGACGCGCGGCTACACGGCGGGCGATTGCAGGCGTGGGGTGAACGCGGGAAGGGTTCGCAGTTCGTGCTGACGCTGCCGCGTCTCTCTGGGTCGATCGTCACTGGTTCACCGATTCCGGTTGAGCCGCCCGATGCAACCAGCGATGACACGCCCCCGACGACCGACGCGACCAACGAGGCGAAGCCTGCACCGCATCACCCTGGCAGCATTTTGACGCTGCGTGGCCGGCGTGGCTGATCTCGCGGACATCGCGGGCCGCCGTCCGCGGGTTGTCGCGGCTGGGTTTTCGGTATTCGCCGCACTCGCGCTGGCTGCGGCCTGTACCGCCGTTCCCGACAGCGGCCCCGTGCACGCTGGACAGCAGCCGGGGCCAGGCGCCGCACCCAACATCCGGGTGAATCCACGTGCGCCCGTGACGGGCCTATCCCCGGACAACATCGTGACGGGTTTCCGGTTCGCAAACTCCGACACGACCGAGGCCCTCGGTGTCGCCAAGGCTTATCTGGTCGACGGCGCCTCGTGGCAGCCGATTGGGGCGACGGTCGTTTCCGACTCAGGAACAACGCTCACTGACGTGACGACGGGCCCGAACACCATGACGGTGAAGGTCATCGACAACCAGGTTGGCCAGATCGCGGCTGATGGTACGTATCAACCGTCGCCGTCGGGTCGCCAGATTCCGTACGACTACGACCTCACGAAGGATCCGAAAGAGAACGACCAATGGCGCATCACGAACGCGCCCGCCAATCTCGTCCTGACAGTGGCGCAGATCCAAAGCTCGTATCAGGAGGGATACGTCTACTTCCTACGTCCTGACGAGCAGATGCTTGTTCCTGTTCAGGTCTTCTTGCCAGTCGACCGTGATCAGCTCGCCGACGCGTTGTTGACGACGTTGTTGCATGGCCCACCGGCGTGGTTGAAGCCGGCCGTGACGACGGCGTTGCTGGGTGGCACCGCGCCTGGGCCAACTCAGATCAATGGCGTCACGACCGTCGACCTGCCGCGAGGTGCTGCGACGCTTCCGACGGCGCAGCGCAACGCCATAGCGGCCCAGGTCACCTACACATTGTCGAACGTGGCCACGCCCACGCAGAACTTCGGCCAGCTCAAGATCCTGTCCGGAGGGCAGCCGCTCATCAGCAGTCAGGCGCTGCAGACGGCCGCTGATTTTCCGTCGTATGATCCCGACGCGCTCAGCGTCAACTTCTATTACAGCGATGACAGTCACCAGACCCGCGACCATTTGGGTCGGCTGATTGCGGGGGACACGGGTGAGCTCGACGTCACGCCGCTGCTCGCGCCGGCCGTCGCTCCGCGCGCCAGTGCCGATGCGGCAAACCAGTTGATCGCCGGCGTCGTCCAGCACGATGACGGCACGCAGTCGCTCTACGCTGGCTCGTTGCTGGCACCCAAGCAGCTGCTCAACGGCAGTAACTTCACTACACCGTCGTGGGATTCGCTCGGCAACCTCTGGACTGTTCAGCAGCAGAGTTCCAGCGCACAGCGGGTGCGCATCGCGCCCGCCGGCAAGGCCACGTTGCCCGGATCAGTCGCGGCACCCGATCTCGCGAAGTCGGTGATCATCGATGAGCTGAAGGTCTCTCGCGACGGCACCAGGATCGCCGTGCTAGCGGTCTCGACGAACGGCAGCCAGGTGATGGTTGGCGCGGTCTCGAAGGATGGCACGGCGATCGTTGGCTTCTATCCGGTCGCACCCACGCTGACCTCGGTCACGGACTTCGTGTGGGCTTCATCAACGAAGCTCGACATCCTCAACACGGTGCCTAATACGAACGAGCCCGGCAGTACGAATCAGCTCTGGAGCGTCGACGTCGACGGCTGGGCGCCATCGCTAACGCAAGGCACCGTGCTTTCAACGGCAGTGTCGATCGCGATCGCGCCGCGGCAACCGCTGGTCGTCGCGACAGCTCTCAACCAAATCGAGCAATACAGCAACGGACAGTGGCAGTTCATCGGCAACGGATCCTCGCCGCGCTACCCGGGCTAGCTCTTCGAAACGAACAGCCATGTGGACGGCGAAAGCTGCGCGCACAGCTCGCCAGCTAACGCCCGAGCCGGCTTGCTCCTAGAGCGAAGCTTGCGTTTGTGAAGGCTGTCGGGTCCGTGCTCGAGCTGTTGTTGCCGTCACGTTGCGCGGGCTGCGGCCGCCTCGACGAACACGAGCTCCGGCTCCGCGGACTCTGCCCGCCCTGTGTGTCGGCGATTCGGCAGTCGGTGCCGGTGAGCTGGGACATCGCGATTCCGGGCACCCATGTCGCCATCCCCGCATTTGCTGCAGGCGCGTACGACGACGTGATGCGTGCCGCGCTGCTCGACTACAAGGAACGTGGCCGGCTAAGCCTGCGCCGCGAGTTGGGCGGCAGTCTCGCCGTCAGCGTCTTCGGCGCTGTCGGGCGCGACCGCTCCCCGGTTCTGCTCGTACCTGTCCCGTCAGCCGCCGCGACTCGGCGGGCGCGGGGTCACGATCCGGTCGGTGCGATGGCCAGTGCTGCCGCCGGCTACCTGCGGGCGACCGGCCTGCAGGTCGAGGTGCGCGCGGTGCTGCGGCAGGCTCGCATGGTTTCTGATCAGTCGGGGCTCGACATTGATGCGCGTCAGGCCAACCTTTCGGGCGCGCTGGCCGTGTGGCGGCCCGCACTCGTGCAGGGACGTCGGGTGGTGATCGTCGATGACATCGTGACGACCGGTGCCACCGCGGCCGAGGCCGCTCGGGCATTGGGTCATATCGGAGCCGTGGTGATCGGCATCGCGTGCGTCGCCGGTACCGTTCGCAGGTACCCAAGCGCGTCCGCGGATCTGTCCGGCACCGCCGTTGCGGTCTAAGTTGGGGTCGTGGCGTCCGCCCGGGTCCGTGGTTGCGTCGGTGGGAACTTCTGCCGATTAGCCGATGCCAGTCGCAGGCAAAACGGTCCACGTAAGGCGACTTGTCGTCGTCCGATCACGGTGCGGCTTAGAAGTAAGTCCTGCCTCGCCGGCGGTCCACATGGCTGCCGACCGAGAGAAGGTCAGTAGTGGCACTGATGCGCAACTGCGCGCCGCGAGCACCTCTGCAGGCGAATGTGGGGTCGAAGACCAGGTCGGCCGGGTGGGCGTCACGCCGCGAATATGGGGAAAGAACCTGACGAGGGTCCCCAAACCGGGCTATAACCACCACGATGGGACCGGACACAAATTCAGAGGGAGGACCATTGGTCGAGATCGTGGTCACCGGCCGGCATATCGACGTCCCGGCTCTGCTCCGGACACATGCGCAGGACAAGCTCGCGAAAGTCGAGAAACTGGCGCCCAAGGCCCAGCGAGTCGACGTCGAGGTCTCGCGCGAGCGCAATCCGCGGATGTCGGAGATCTGCGAGCGGGTCGAGTTGACCTGCGTTTCGCCTGGTCCGGTGATCCGCGCCGAGGCTTCCGCGCACGAACTGCTGGAGGCCTTCGACCTCGCGTGGGCCAAGCTTGAGTCAAGACTTCGCAAAGCAGCAGACCGCCGCCACGTTCATCGCGGGGCCCGGACGCCGATCTCGGTCGCTACAGCCACCAAGGAGTTGGGCGACCGCGCCTACAGCGCAAACGGAGCCGCCGCCAAGGCGGCCGACCGTGCGGGCGAGTACGGGGCGAGCGAAAAGGGAGCCGCCGCGTCGCCCAACGACGGTCTCGATGCAGCCCTCAACCACACCGGTCCGATGCTCGTGAGGGAAAAGCTGCACAGGGCGTCGCCGATGACGCTGGATCAAGCGCTCTACGAGATGGAGCTCGTCGGGCACGCGTTCTTCCTCTTTGTCGATCAAGAAACCGCCCTGCCGAGCGTTGTGTACCGAAGGCACGGGTATGACTACGGGGTTATTCGCATCGACACGAGTGCTGACTCGACGGCGCGCAGATGATCAGCCCGTTCCTGTACGTACCATGTGAGGCGGGGGCTGGCCCCGTGAGGCCTGCAAGTTCGCAGTTGCGCAGGCGACCGGGGAGGCTCCGTGACCGACGGGCACGATGGCATGGCTGAGATCCGCCCGCTCGTCAGTCGCGGCGAGTTGCTACCGCGCGATGGGCGGTCCCTTGGCATGGAGCCGTCGAGCGCCGGTACCACTGGCAACACGGGTACCAGCAACAAGCTCGCAGCTGGCGACCCGATCCGGGTGCTCGTGGTCGATGACCATGCGCTGTTCCGGCGCGGCCTGGAGATGGTGCTCGCGCAGGAGCCCGACATCGAACTGTGCGGCGAAGCCAGCGACGGTGCCGAGGCGGTCGCCAAAGCGGCGGAGACACTGCCCGACATCGTCTTGATGGACGTGCGGATGCCGAAGCGCAGTGGCATCGAGGCCTGCACGGCAATCAAGGACGTCGTCCCGTCGGCCAAGATCATCATGCTCACGATCAGCGACGAGGAAGCCGACCTCTACGACGCGATCAAGGCCGGCGCGATGGGCTACCTGCTCAAGGAGATCTCGATCGACGAGGTCGCTGCCGCGATCCGCGCCGTGCACGGCGGGCAGTCGCTGATTAGCCCTTCGATGGCCTCAAAGCTCCTGAGCGAGTTCGCCTCGATGATCAAGAAGGGCGACTCCCGCCAGCAGGTGCCCGCACCCAAGCTCACCGACCGGGAGATGGAAGTGCTGCGGCTCGTGGCCAAGGGCCTGAACAACCGCGACATCGCCAAGCAGCTCTTCATCAGCGAGAACACGGTGAAGAACCACGTGCGCAACATCTTGGAGAAGCTGCAGCTGCATTCGCGGATGGAAGCGGTCGTCTACGCCGTCCGCGAGAAGCTACTCGAGATCACCTGAGCTAGGGCATTACATGAGGCCGACGCCCACGAGGACGAACCAAGCCACGATGCCCAGATAAAAGACACGCTCGACCGCACCGAAATAGGCGGGCGTGGAGTGCGTCACACGCGCACTGCGTCTGACCACCATCATGGCGATCAACGAGGCCACCATGATCCAGGCGATGACACTGCTGACGGTGGCCAACGTCGTCCAACCCGGCACCTGTTTGGCCACGCTGCCGAGACGGATTGCGGCGATCGCGATCGCGAGAAACGTCACGATCGCTATCAACCCATGCATGCTGCCGTGAGTGGTGCGCTCGCCACCGGGCTCGTCCATCGGGAACCAGCTGATCACGAATCTCGCGAGCGCGAAGACGATGAGGAGCGCGATCAATGCGCGTGCCCGGCCCGGCGCAGCCTCTGCAAGGCCGACCGCCGCTGCGGCTGCCGCAACTGCCAAAGCGATGGTCTGTATTCGGTAACCGAGGCGGTAGCGGGTGATTCCGTACTGGCTCACGGCATTGCGCATGGGCGAGAGTCCGGTCGGCAGCACGTGCAGCACCACCATCGCGCCGACGCCCACGGCGGTCGCGGCCAGACAGGTCACACCTGCGGCGACCTCACCATGTGACACATGGGGATCATGTCACTGCGTTCATGCGACCGCGCGACGTACCGGATCGGCCGCACCTTCAGGACTGACCCGCTCGATCGCAATCGCGCTGCAGCCCACCCACGACGCCGCCTCCGTGAGTGCGTCGCGGATGGCCGCCGACGTCGCCGCCAGTCTCGCCGGCGTCGCGTGCTCCGGGATGACCGTCACTTGTCGGGCGATCAGCGTGCCGTCGACTCGCGCCGGGTCGACCCGCGCGATCAGTTGCCCGCCCGCAAGTACCGGCATCGAGAAGTAGCCGTGCTGGCGTAGCGGCTTCGGAACGTAGGCCTCGAGCCGGTGGTCGAGGCCGAAGATCCGCGCCGTGCGCGCGCGGTCCCAGACCAGGGAGTCGAACGGCGAGAGCAGCGTCGTTCGGTGGCGGCCTCGCGGCAGCCCTTGCTCCAGCGTGCTCGCCGGTGCCCAGGCAGGCGCGGTCCACCCGCGTACCCGGACAGGCACGAGCCCGGTCTCTGAAAGCAGTCGAGCGACGTCGAGCTTCTTCAACCGGAAGTAGTCGGCGAGGTCCGAGCCCGTGGCGACGCCGAGGCAACCTGCCGCCAGTCGGATCAGTGCGACTTGGCATTGATCGTCGTCGAGGTCGTCATGCAGAGCGTCGGACGGAATCGCTCGTTCGGGTAGGTCGTAGACGCGTCGCCAGCCCACGCGGCGGGTGCAGGTGAGTTGCCCGCTCGCGAGCAAGAACTCCGCCGCCGACTTCACCTCCGACCAACCCCACCACTCAGCCGTCTTCTTGGCACCGCCCAGGTCGGTGGCAGTCAGCGGGCCTTCGGCGCGTACCTGTTTGAGCACAGCTTTCGCCACCGCGGCAGAGTGCTGACCCCAATGCTTCGCGCGGCTCAAAAAGCGACGCCGGCGAAATGCGAATAGCGGCCACTGCGATAGCGGCATGACACAGGCGGCATGTGCCCAGTACTCAAACGCGTCGCCACCCCAATAGGCGGCCTCGATCTTGGGGCGCCCGACCGCCCCAAGCCGCGCATAGGCGACTAGTTCGTGCGACCGGGCCAACACCGAGATCGTGTCGAGTTGGACTGCCCGCAACGACCTCAGCATCGCCGCGACGCCACCTCTGCGGTCGGGGGAGCCGACGAGGTGCTGGGCGGCGAGTGCGAACCGGCGGGCCTCGCCGGCCGCCAATTCGACTGCGGGCAGTACCGCGGAGGCTCGGGGCATGGGTCGGATCGTAGGTGTCGCTGCTGACGGTAGGCGCTTGCGCCCAGGGCGGTAGGCGCGCTGAGGCCTCAGCCTCGCCTACGATGGCGGAAGGACGGACCGCACGCCCCCGCCGTCCCGATATCGTCCAGGACCGTTTCGAGGAGCCAGTCTTCGTGCCCGCAATCTTCGACAAGCTCATGCGCGCCGGCGAGGGGAAGATCCTTCGCCAGCTCAAGGCGATCTCCGATCAGGTCAACTCGGTCGAAACCGAGTTCCAGGCCCTGTCGGACGCCGAGCTGCGGGCGCAGACCGATGAGTTCAAGGAGCGTTACGCGGGCGGCGAGAGCCTGGATGACCTGCTGCCTGAGGCGTTCGCCACGGTCCGCGAAGCTGCCCGACGCACGCTTGGACAGCGGCACTTCGACGTCCAGATCATGGGCGGCGCCGCGCTGCACCTGGGCAACATCGCCGAGATGCGCACCGGCGAGGGCAAGACCCTGGTTTCGACCCTGCCGGTCTACCTGAACGCGCTGTCCGGCGACGGCGTGCACGTGGTCACGACGAACGACTACCTGGCCCGCCGTGACTCCGAATGGATGGGTCGGGTGCACCGCTTCCTTGGCCTCGACGTCGGCGTGATCCTGTCGCAGATGCCGTCGGCCGAACGGCGCGCTGCCTATGCGGCCGACATCACCTACGGCACCAACAACGAGTTCGGCTTCGACTACCTGCGCGACAACATGGCCCTGAGCGCCGAAGAGCTGGTGCAGCGCGGGCACAACTTCGCCGTCGTCGACGAGGTCGACTCGATCCTGATCGACGAAGCGCGGACTCCGCTGATCATCAGCGGTCCGGTCGAGCTGAACCTCAAGTGGTACACCGACTTTGCTTCGCTGGTCGCTCGGTTGAAACGCGGCGAAGAGGGCGAAGGCGACTACGAAGCAGACGAGAAGAAGCGCACCGTCGCCATCAGTGAGCAAGGCGTGCAGCGGGTCGAAGACTGGCTCGGCATCGAGAACCTCTACGAAGCCGCGCACACGCCGCTGGTCGGCTACCTGAACAACGCGCTAAAGGCCAAAGAACTGTTCGCGCGAGACAAGGACTACGTCGTCATCGACGGCGAAGTGCTGATCGTTGACGAGTTCACCGGGCGCATGCTCTACGGCCGTCGTTACAACGAAGGCATGCACCAGGCGATCGAGGCCAAAGAGGGCGTCGAGATCAAGCAGGAGAACCAGACCCTTGCGACGATCACGTTGCAGAACTACTTCCGGCTCTACGAAAAGCTCGGCGGCATGACCGGTACGGCGAGTACCGAGGCAGCCGAGTTCGACCAGATCTACAAGCTCGGCGTGGTGCCGATCCCGACGAACCGCGACGCGGTGCGCATCGACCAGCGTGACGTGGTGTTCAAGTCGGAGAAGGCCAAGTTCGAGTCGGTTGTCGACGACATCGCCGAGCGCCATGAGAAGGGCCAGCCGGTACTCGTCGGCACCATCAGCGTCGAGAAGTCGGAACTGCTCTCGGGCATGCTGCTACGCAAGGGTGTCCCGCACGAAGTGCTGAACGCGAAGTACCACGAGAAGGAAGCCGCGATCATCGCGCAGGCCGGCCGCAAAGGCGCCGTGACGGTGGCGACGAACATGGCCGGTCGAGGCACCGACATCATGCTCGGCGGCAACCCCGAATTCCTTGCCCAGCTGGAACTTTCCGAGCAGGGGCTCTCACCGGTCGAGACGCCCGAAGAGTACGAGGCTGCGTGGCCCGATGCGGTGGCGAAGTGGAAGGCCTCCGTTACAGCGGAACACAACGAGGTCGTCGACGTCGGTGGGCTCTACGTGTTGGGCACAGAGCGGCATGACTCGCGTCGTATCGACAACCAGCTGCGCGGGCGGTCCGGTCGGCAAGGTGACCCGGGGGAGTCGCGCTTCTATCTCTCGCTCGGCGACGACCTGATGCGGCTGTTCAACGGTGCTGCCGTTGAGAAGATCATGGACACGCTGAACATCCCCGACGAGGTGCCCATCGAGTCGAAGATGGTCACCCGCGCGATCCGGTCGGCACAGACGCAGGTCGAGCAGCAGAACTTCGAGATCCGCAAGAACGTGCTGAAGTACGACGAGGTGCTGAACAAGCAGCGCACCGTCATTTACGCCGAACGACGTCTGGTACTGCACGGCGACGACTTGCACGAGCAGGTGCGCAACATGGTCGACGACGTGATCCGCGGTTACGTCGAGGCGGCGACTGCTGAGGGCTACGCCGAGGAGTGGGACCTCGAGGAGTTGTGGAAGGCGCTCAAGACTCTCTACCCGGTCGGTATCACGATCGAGGAGATCGAGACCGCGAGTGGCGGGGGACGCGAAGGCCTGAGTGCGGAGTTCCTCGACGAGGAGATCATCGCTGACGCGCAGGCTGCCTACGACACACGTGAAGAAGGGCTCGGCACGCTGCCCGAGGGCGGCGAACCGGTCATGCGTGAACTCGAGCGCAAGGTCGTGCTGTCGGTACTCGACCGCAAGTGGCGCGAACACCTCTACGAGATGGACTACCTGCAAGAAGGCATCCAGCTGCGCTCGTATGGCCAGCGCGATCCGCTGGTCGAGTACCAGCGCGAAGGCTTCACCATGTTCACGACGATGATGGACGCCATCAAGGAGGAGTCGGTCCAGCTCCTGTTCAACCTTGAGGTGCAGGTCGCGGCGCCCGAGGAGCCGCCGGCCAACGTCACCGCTATCGAAGAGCCAACGACGGCGGACGACGAGGTGCCGGCAGCGGTAACCGGGCTCGCACCTGCACGCAAGACGGTGGCTCAGCAAGTCGTGGGTGCCGAAGGTGCCGGCCACGGCATGCCGCACCTGGTGGCTCCGGGCCTGCGGGAAGCACGTCGTCCGACGCGTCTTCAGTACTCCGCGCCCACCATCGACGGCGACGCGGGCAACCTCGCGCCGCCGGTATCCGGTGGCCCCGACGGCGTGACCGCGGGTTCGGAGGCGCACCTGATGTACGAAGGCACGCCGCGCAATGCGAAGTGCCCGTGCGGATCAGGGCGTACGTACAAGCGGTGCCACGGAGATCCGCGCAGCGCGGTTTAGCACGTCCGCACTGCTGGTTCGGGGCGGCACTGCTGGTTCGTACTGCACGTGTTCGCGGCGTGCGCTGATTTGTCGGCCGGGTTAGCCGATTTGTAGTGCCGTGCACTGCCATCTGCCGTCGATGCCTTCGAGGCGCAACGCGATCGCGCGACAACGCGCACCTTGCTGGACGATCGCGCACACCTCGGCAACGCCATCGCCTGGTTCGCTGACGCGGATGGATCGAACCACTTCGGCAAGTCGGGTGGTGGCGATCACGCGACCGCCCGTGCCGGTCGACGCGACTGGTCGCGCAACGCGCGCGCATAACTCGTCGTAGATGGGTGCCGTCGTCCATCGCACCAACTGCGAGACGGGACGCACCCCCGACACCACCTCGATCATTGCCTGTACCAACCTGCCCGCCCACGGTGTGGGCGCGGGGAGCAGCGTGCTCGCAGTTTTCTGTGGTCCGAACTCTTCCTCGACGCTTTCGCGTCTTCCCGGTCGACGCCGTATCGGCGCCTCAACCGTCATCACCGCGGCGTCGCCCGGTTCGTCCAACGTGGGTAACAGCCGCAGCTCAGGAACTGCGTGCGCGGTGTCTTGTCGCAGCGTGTCCGGGAGTTCGGGGCGTGCAGGCAGGCCGCTCGGCAATGCGAACACGAGTCGGAGTGCGCGTTGCCTGGGGTCGGAATCGGTGACCGGCGTGCGATGCGGCGCAACGTCGCTGGTTGCGGTTGGCCCGAGCTCGTCATCGAACGGCGGCTGCGGATTGCAGCTCGGCAGTCGACGCACGGCACTTGTCGTGCTGGTCGCGCGGCGAGTTCGCGGTGCAGGCACCGGGACGGCGACGGTCTCCGCAGTCGTGGTCATCGCGTTCCGACGGGCGCTGTAGATGTCGATGCTGTCGAAGCGGACGGTGGCACAAGCACGTCGCCGGGCCTGATCACGCTGGGATCGGAGCCGATGGCGGCGCGATTTGCGTCGTACCACGCGGGCCATGCGCGCGAAATATCGACTGCGGTTGCCCTGGGCCCGAGGTGCCGCGCGGCGATGTCCCACAACGTGTCGCCACGGCGAACCACATAACCGTGGGCGCTGCGATCGCTGCGATCACCCGCATCGCGATGGGCAGTCCCAGTAACGAGTGCGACCCGACCTAGAGAAGTCCGCGTCGCGGCGGGCGGCGCAGACGGGATGAACGCAGCGACGGGTCGGTCGAGGTTCGGTAGTGCAGAGCTGTTGGCGGTCAGCGTCGGTGCACCTGCCGAGACCGGCCGGTCGAGCTGCGTCGATGTCGACGTGGTTGTCGTTGGTCCGGTCGCGAACGCCGACCCCGCGGTCATCGGTCCGGCGAGCACGCTCAGCCCGATCACCGCTTGCACCATGCGCCGTACGAGCATCGGGCTTGTTCGGGCGGCGATTGCCGCGCAACCGCGGCCCGCGGCGCCGGGCAATGTGCTCGCCACTTCGAGGAACACCGTGACGCACAACCACCCGAGGCCGACCCATGCAGCGAACGCTGCGGAGCTGCCAAGTAGTTGATCAAAGCCAGCCGTAGGTGGAGGGCTATGGACGGCAAGCGTCAGGGTTCGCCAACTCTCGAGCGGTGACCCGGCCGCCCAGCCCAGCGCGATGGCAATGCCGGCGATGAGGACGCCCGCTCGGAGGGCTGGTGCGGCTCGCTGCGGACGTCGCGTCATGTGTAGATGCCCTTTGCTTTCGTTTGCTTGTGTTTACCTTCGTACAGGTCCACTCAGCCGCTGTCAATGTGGATGGCCTCACTTTCGATACGCTTGCCTTAAAAGGGGTGGCCGATGCGCTGGGAAGAGCTGTTCGATGACCTCGAGGCGCAGTTCGATGAGGCCGCTACGGCTGAGTTGGCCGGTGAGGTGGCTGACCGCAGTCGCCGCGAGGTCTCCCTGCTGCGACTCGTGGACCGGCTGCGGCCGGTTATCGGGTTGCCTCTGACCGTGCGGCTCATCGGCGCGGGCGTGATTGAGGGCCAACTTTCAGCGGTCGGGCCTGACTGGTTGTTGCTCTCCGAGTTAGGTGGCCGCGAGGCGCTTGTTGCGACGCACGGAGTGGTGTCGATCGGCGGCCTCGCCGCTCAAACCGCAGTTCCGCACGGCGAAGGACAGGTCGCGGCAAAGCTCGATCTCGCCTACGCGTTGCGCGGCATCGTGCGCGATCGATCCGCTGTCGCTTTAACGCTCATGGACGGATCGACCGCCGCCGGCACCCTCGACCGAGTCGGAGCAGACTTCGTCGAGGTGGCCGAACATGCACCTGGCGAACCGCGTCGGCACGACGCCGTCCGGGCTGTTCGTGCATATCCGCTGACCTCGCTGGTCGTCGTCCGGCGGGCGTAGCTGCGCGGGCTGACCAGGCTCGCGCTGGCTGAGTACGCTAGCGGCGCTCGAGGCGCAGTCGGGGTTGCGCTGGGGTTCGCGGGTCTGGGACGTCACATCGCAGGGGGACGGGGAATCGTGCGTCGACAGTTGGCCTCTTTGCGGGCGGGTGTCGCGGTCTTTGTTGTTGGCGGCGGCGTGCTTGGCGGCGGATCCGCCATCGCCGACCAACCCGTCGGTCCGGCCGGTTGGACACCGGTCATCCAGGCGACGGATGCGCCGAACTACGTGGGTATCACCGGTTCACCGGTCTTCGACGACGCGACCGGGCAACTCTTGCTCGCTGAAGGCACAGACACGTGGACCTGGGACGGCGCACAGTGGGCACACCGGCCGGACGCTGCCGGCCCGCACGTTGCCGACCCGATCAGTGCCTACGACCCGTCGACGAGACAAATCGTCATGGTCGGCGGCCCGGTGACGACGTCCCCTGTCACCGCTCTTCCTCCGGGCACCCAGACGTGGACGTGGAACGGAAACGTCTGGGCACAGCAGCACCCTGCGACGTCACCCGCGATGGCCCCGGCGTGTGCCGCATTCGACGACGCGACCGGACAGTTGCTGATGTTCGGCGGACTCTTCCCGCAGAGCCCGGCAACCTGGCGCTGGACGGGATCGAACTGGGTCCGACTGTCTCCGACAGCTAGCCCGCCGAATGGCCAATGCTCCATGGCGTACGACCCGGCTCTCAACACGATGGTGCTGGCCACGGTCGGTGCGATCTTCGACGGCTCTCGAGGAACGGTCCAACTGTGGACTTGGGATGGCACGAACTGGCATCAGCTGCCGCCGACGGACCTGCCAGGCGACGCTGGGACCCCTTCAATCGTCTACGACCCCGACGCCGGCGAGATGGTCGTGCTTGTCGATGCGAGCGGTATCGACACCGGCGTCAACGGAGCAATTTGGGGCGGGGCCGAGGAAGAGACGTGGACCTGGAACGGCACCTCGTGGGCGATGCTCTACTCCACGACGCCGGAGAACCGAATCCCGTGGGATTGGGTGATCGACTACGACAAGAGCACCCACCAATTGGTGCGGTGGGGCGAAAATTCAGCGCTCGGTGCGATTCAAGGTGGGAGCAACGTGTCTCCCACCCGCATCGCGGGCCAAGACCGACTCGCGACCGCGGTTGCGGCGTCCGTGTCCGCGTTCCCCGTGACCCAGGCAGCCTCCGCCGTTGTCCTTGCCAGGGCTGACGAATTCGCTGACGCGCTGGCCGGTGGACCGCTCGCGGCGGCGAATGACGGCCCGCTCTTGTTGACGTCGCCGACGTCGTTGGACGCCGCAACAGCAAGCGAGATCACTCGCGTACTCAAACCGGGCGGCACCGTCTACCTGGTCGGTGGCACTGCTGCGCTTGGTCCGTCGATCGCGTCGGCAATCTTGTCGCTGGGGTTTCTGCCGGTGCGAGTATCGGGAGCGGATCGTTTTGGCACCGCGCTCGCGATCGCGGCGAAACTTGGCAATCCGTCAACGATTTTCGAAGCGGACGGCGAGGGGTTCGCCGATGCGTTGTCGGCCGTGCCGGCCGCAATCGTCACGCACGGCGCGATCCTGCTCACCGGTGGCGCAATCCAAACTGCGGCAACGGCTGCGTATTTGCGTGCGCATCCTGGGCTGCACTACGCGGTTGGTGGCCCGGCGGCAACAGCCGATCCGGCAGCTACCGCGCTGGTCGGTGCGGACCGCTATGCGACTTCGGCTGCGGTTGCGCTCGCGATTTTCCCCAACGCCACTGGACTTTCGGTAGCGAATGGCGAGACCTTCCCCGACGCACTCGCGGCCGGACCCATCGCCGGAGCCGCGGGCGACCCGCTCGTTCTGGTTGCGCCAACTGGCAACCTGCCTGAGCCTGCGTCTGCGTACCTCAGCACGCGCGGCACTTCGGTCTTGACGGCCCAGGTCTTCGGTGGCGACGCGGCTGTCAGCGACGCCGTCATGTCTGCGGTTGCCGGCGCACTGCGGGGGTCGTGACCGGTCTACTCCTCCGCGTCGCCTGCGCCGAAGGGGTGGGTGCTGACGAAGTCGCGGGTGCGGGTGTACGCGTCTTGGATATAGCTCTCGAGCACCGGGACCTCGACTCGCCATTGGCCGCGACCGCCGACTTTGATTGCCGGGAGCTCGCCCGATCGCACGAGCGCGTAGGCCTGCGCCGCGGAGATGTTGAGCACTTCAGCGACGTCTGACAAAAGCAGAAATCGCTTCTCCATCGACGCTCCTCAAACTCGGGCAGACGCTGCTATCTACGCCGGAAGGCGTCAGTATGCCATCGGTTACCCACGAATGCTTTCGTTATCCACACAACACTTCTGTTTGTCATCGCAAAGACGGACGACGGGGCAGAATGGGGACGCCGCCAGGGGCGGGTCTGCGCGACCGGTCACTTGGGGGAAGTTGTGTCAGAGTTGCCTGCACCATCGGCTACCCGCCTGAAATCGCCGTCCTGGCTCGACGGCCGCCTGGTGATCGGCGTCGTCCTGGTGCTGCTGTCCGTCGTCGTGGGCGCGAAGATCATCTCGTCGTCACAGCGCTACGACGTGATGTGGGCAGCATCGCGAGACATCGCGCCCGGCACGACGCTGATCAAATCCGACCTGCTGCAGGTCGACGTCCGTTTCAAGGACCACGGTGCCCTTTACATCTCCGCCGCTGGTGCAAGTCCGGTCGGCCGTGTCACGGTCTCGCCGCTCGCGAGTGGCCAGCTGATTCCGCTCGCGGCCGTCCCTTCGACGCCACCGCCGGCGGTTCGGCTCGTGACGATTCCGGTCGAGAGATTGCACATGCCGAGAGGCAACGACCTGCACGGCGTGCAGGTCGACCTTTACGTCACGCCGAAGACGCTCAACGGCGAGGCGCAGGCGAAGCCGCAACTCGTTCTGGCGAACGTCACCATCGCCGACACAATCGTGGATTCATCCCTCGGGAGTAGCGACGGTTCTGGTGTTGTCTTGTCGGTTCCAGTGGCCTTTGTCGACGCCGTCGTTGCCGCCGCGCAACTTGGTTCGGTCGACCTGGTACGGGTGCCCGCAGCCACAGCAGCAGCCACAACTGCGGGCGTCACTGTCGGACCACCACCTACGAGTGCCAGTCCGCCACCATCGGACAGTCCATCGCCGTCCGACGGTGCCGCTCTGGCTTCTCCATGAGCGTTCCGGTTCTGACGGCGGTCACTGACGCGGTGTGGGAAGCCGATCTGGTCTCGGCCTTCGAGCACCAAGACTTCGGCGTCGTCGTGGTTCGGCGTTGCGTCGACCTCGCCGACCTGCTTGCCGCGGCCGCCGCCGGAACGGCTCGCGCAGTGATTTTGTCGGCCGACCTGCGCAGACTCGACCGTGACGCACTGGCCCGCCTGGCAACTGCGGGAGTCGCGGTTATTGGCCTGGTTGCGCAGGGCGGCCGGCCCGGCGCAAGTGACGATGCCGAACGGCGGTTGCGGCAGCTCGGCGTCCGCCATGTCCTTGCTGCCGATGCCGGTCCGGCACTGATCTCCGCTGAAGTGGCGATTGCGATCGCCGACGGTGTTGCCACCGGTTGGCTGGATCCGCCGCGCCTCGGTTACGCCGACACTCGAGCCGCGTTGCCTGATGTTGCGGCGCTTGCGCTCGTGCCAGACGAGGTCGAAGCCCAACGCGACGACGGACGTCTCGTTGCAGTGTGGGGTCCGACAGGCGCGCCAGGCCGGACGACGATTGCGGTGGTCCTCGCGACGGAAGCGGCTCGTCTTGGTTGCGCTTCATTACTTGCGGACGCCGACTGCTACGGCGGAGTGATTGCCCAAGTGCTTGGGCTGCTCGACGAATCGCCGGGCCTGGCGGCTGCAGTTCGGCAGGCGAATGCCGGCAACCTCGACCTGCACGCTCTTGCGATGCTCGCGCGCGTTGTCGGTCCGAACTTGCGCGTGCTGACAGGCATTGCGCGTGCCGAACGTTGGCCGGAACTGCGCCCGAGCGGACTCGTTGCTGCGTACGCCATCGCGCGCCAACTTGCCATTCTTACTGTCGTGGATTGCGGCTTCGGCCTCGAGCAGGACGAAGAGCTCAGCTACGACACGACCGCCCCACGTCGCAACGGGTCGACGTTGGCAACGCTTGCCGATGCCGACCACGTTGTGGCCGTCGGATCCGCAGACCCGGTCGGCTTGCAACGGCTGGTGCGTGGCCTCGCCGAACTCTCCGAAGTGCTACCGCAGTGTCGTCCGCAAGTCGTCGTCAACCGGGTGCGCAAGGGTCCGATCAATGGCGACGCCGAACAAGAGATCCAACAGGCGTTGACTCGCTACGCCGGCATCGACGACGTCGTCTTCGTGCCGTACGACCGAGTGTCGCTCGACAAGGCAATCGCCGGTGGACACACATTGGGTGAGATCGCCCCAGACTCACCAGTGCGCCGCGCATTGCTTCCGCTAGCTCGGCGCTATGCAGGCGTCGGTTCGGCGCGTTCGAGTCGCCGACATCGCGCTCGCGGCGAAGGACGCCGCTCAGCCTGAGCGCAGACCACTCGCCAGCTGTGCTTCGACGGTCCAGCCACCGGCTGGCGCCGGGCCGGCCGAGAATGTCCCGCCGAGTGCCAGCACGCGTTCGCGTAGACCGATGAGGCCGCGGCCGGTACCGGCGAGATTGGTCGCACTGTGCGTCGCCGCGTCGTTCTCCACGCGAACCGTTACCGCACGCCCGCCGGCCTCGCTTCGGATCAGCACCCGGACCTCGGCGCCCGGAGCGTGCCGCAGCGCATTGGTCAGGCTCTCTTGCACCACGCGGAACGCGGCATGGGCTGCCTCTGCCTGCAGCCCGTCGCTGGCACCTTCAAGTCGGCAGGTAACGCGCAGACCGCTGCGCGCGGCCTGATTCACTACCTCGTCGATGAGCGACAGGTCTGGGCTGGCGACCTCCGTCCCGGCGAGCAAGTCGATGAGGCGTTGCAGATCGGCGCGACCTTGCCGAGCCGATTCGGCAATCACTCCCAGCGATTCGGCAGCGGCCTGCGGCGAGTGCGGCGCTAACCGTTGACCGGCCGCCGCCTGCACCACCATGACACTTAGCGCGTGGCCGACGATGTCATGCAGCTCGCTGGCTATGCGCGCTCGTTCGTTGCGCACCGAAACGTCGGCGAACAACTCGCGCTCGGCCTCCAACTCGCGACCGCGCGCGGCCAGCTGTTCCGCAGTTTCGCGGCGAAGGCGCAACGCTGTGCCGGCGAGAAAGCCCGGTGCAGTCAGGATGATCAGACCAGGACTCCCTTTCTGATCCGTGAGTGCGTAGAGGGCGACGACATACCCGGCGCAGCACAAACCCGCTACCCAAGTAGCGCGACCGCTGAATCGCTCGGCGGCCAGCGTCACGTACGCCAACGCTCCTGCCAGCACGAAGTCGCTTGGGTCGGGGCCGGTGAACACACACACAAAGAGCAGCGGTGGGCCAATCAGCAGCACAGCGAGGGTGTGGCGCCGCCACCAAACCAGGGCGAGGGTGCCAGCGACGCTGCACGACGCTCCGATCCACTCATAAAACCCATGCAGGCCGCCGTCCGGCACGATCGGGCCGATCGACAGCACCAGCGCCACGACCGCAATCACTAATTGCTCGTGGCGGTCCACCCACGCACGCCCGCGGTTCATCGTCAGACGTCGCCCAGAACCGGCAAGTGCGCCATCACCCGCGCGTGTCCGCGCGACACCTTCAGGTCGAGCGAGCCAGCGTGCAATAGCGCCCGCTGCCTGGCCCGGCCGACCGCGCCGCGCAGGTCGGCGCCACCCTTCGCAACTGTGCCGGCCACCATGATGTTCAGCGCGTCGTCGGTGAAGGTCATGGTCACAGCGACCGGTGCCGACGGCTTGTCGCTCAAGGCGGTCACCAGATACTCGACGATCCGGTAAGCGGACAGCTCAACGCTCGGCGGCAGCACTCGCGGATCACCGTTGACCTGTAGCCGCGAACCCCCGTGTACGTGCCGTGCAAGTAGTGCGTCGAGGTGGGCAACCGACGGCGCAGGAGCGAGTGCTACCTCGCCGCCGCGCAACTGGCCAACGATCTCGCGCATGTCACCGAGTGTCTGCCTGCTGTCCTCTTCGAGCGTGACCAAAAGGGCCTGCATCGCGACGGGATCGGCGGACTTTCCCTCTTCGGCCACCGCAGCCAACTGGCTGAGCCGCTGCTCCAGCAGCGCTTCCAAACGGGCGGACAGTTGCACTCGATCGTCGCTCACTTCGAGAGCCGCACGCTCATCGCGCAGCACCCGCAGGTCTTCGTTGCGCTGTCGGAGCTCACTGGCCATGCCCGCGCGGTGTGCGACGACCCGACCGACCGCGTAGAGCGCAACCTGAATGACGGCGACTACGGGAGTCAGCGTCGGCCCGGCGGAGGTATCCCACATCAGCACGATCACGGCGAGCACAACCGACAGGGCCAGTGCCGTCAGCCGCTCTCGCCGCTGCGAGTAACCGATGCCGGACAGGAACGCGAACACAAACGCCAGCGGCAGGCCCGACCCGCATCGGGTCAGGTGACCAAAGGCAAAGACGTGCACAAGCATCAAGGCGGACGACGTCAGCAGCGCCCCGATGAGACTGCGCCGCCACCACAGCACCGGCAGGGTCGCCGCGATCATGAGCGGCACCTGCAGCCACGAGTGGGAGTCGACTATGAAGTTCGGATCGGTGGACCCGACGTTCACAACCGCAAGCCAGGCGGCGAGGATGCAGAGGATCCCCGCCGTCACAGCGTCGACCGGACGGACCCTCTGCATCACTCGCGAGCCCATGGCGATCTCCCTCGTCACTGCTTCGTCGTCAATCTGACTTGTCACTGTGCCGCGCGGGCAAGTTGAACGTCCCGGCTCGGCGTGACCTCGACGACTGCTGGCTTCTGCGAGTGCTTCTGCGCCAGGCGCCCGACGCCCCAGAATCCCGCCGAGATCACCGCGGTGAACGGGATGATGCCCAATCCTGCGGCCGAGTCGGTGACCAGCACAAGGAACTGAATGACAACCACGGCAGCAAGGCCGTAGTACGACTGCTTGCGCTCGCTCATGAGGCGCCCCACCGAGTAGGCGAGCGCGAACGCCAACGGCAGGCCTGCGCCGCAGCGAACGACCCACCCGAAGGCAATGTCGTGGACGCCGAGTGCTGCCGCGGTGACGCCCAGTACCGCCCACAGATTGGTCCGCCGCCACAGAATCGGCAGCGTTGCTGCGGCAAAGACCGGGATCATGACCCACGACGTGGAGTCGATGCGGGTCTTGCCGTCGGTCCCGTGCATGTTCATGTGCATGAGGACGACGCCGACTGCGGTGAGTGCGATTGCGAGCACGTAGTCGAGCGGCCGGACGCCGCGGAGGATGTCTTTCATCTCTAGTTTCCCTTCAGCTGGCCACCGGCTCGTCCGGTGATGCGTTTGAACCTAGGAATCGCGGGCTGGTGGCGTCGTCGTCACTGCGGACGATCTATGCGGTGCTCGTCCTCCTTGCGGATGACGTGCGCGCTACCGGTTCGAGCAGGTCCAGAATGAGCGGGTGCCAGAATCCAGCCCGCCGATCCGGGTGTTGATCGCCGACGACCAGCAGCTGCTGCGCGCCGGGTTCCGGGTGATCCTGCAAGCCGAGGATGGGATCGACGTCGTTGGCGAGGCGGAAGATGGCGTCGACGCCGTGGCCCAGGCCCGGAGTCTTCGACCCGACGTCGTCCTGATGGACATCCGGATGCCCAAGCTCGACGGCCTGGCCGCGACCGAGCACCTCATGAAGCTGCCCGACGGGCCGCGCGTCGTGATGCTGACGACGTTCGATCAGAACGAGTACGTCGTGCGTGCTTTGCGGGCCGGGGCTTACGGATTCTTGCTCAAGGACGCGCCCACGTCTCGACTTATCGCGGCGGTTCGGGCGGCGGCTGCTGGAGACGCTCTTATCGAGCCCTCGATCACCCGCCGCCTGGTCGAGCAGTTCATCGCTAGCCCGGCACCGGCCGAGGCCGGCCACATTCCTGCTGCCGTCGCCGGGCTGACTGAACGCGAGCTCGAGGTGCTGCGTCTCATTGCGCGTGGGCTGTCCAATGCCGAGATTGCGGTGGAAATCACGGTTGCCGAGACGACCGTGAAGACGCACGTGGCGCGGATCCTGAGCAAGCTCGGCGTGCGCGATCGCGTACAGGCCGTGGTGCTTGCCTACGAATCGGGCTTTGTCAGTCGGTCGCTTTAGCTCGCACGCTGTTTTGCACAGCGAGCGTTCGCACCGCCCGATGTGCGGACGAATCGTGGCAGCATGTCGGCCGTGCGCATTTACCTGCCGGCGACGCTTCCCGGTCTGACAGCGGCCGGAGTTGGCTCCGACAAGCCTGCGTCGCAAATCGAGGTTGCGGCCGCCGGAGCGCGTGCGTGCGCGGTGACTCCGGCATTGCGGGAGTGGTACCGCGAGGGCGACCTCGATGAACTCGAGTACGCGGCGATGACCCGAGCGGCCCTTGCGTCGCTGCGCTTGCTCGCGCAGGGCGGTGGTGATCGCCGGGTCGTCTTGGCTGCCGACGTCGCCGACGACGCAGTTGTCTTCGATCAGGGCGACGACCCGGCCGCGGTTCGGGTTCTAGCTAGCGTGCATTTCGACCAGGTCGTCTCCGCGCACGTCGACGATTCGAGTGCGGCGATCGACGTGGTGGCCGCTGGTGCCCAAGTCGAGGCTGCCGACCTAGGCGACGACGATGCACAGTTCGTGATCGAAGGGCTCGAAGACCACGAACTGCAGTGGTACGCCGTCCAGGAGATCGCGTCCCTCCTGCGCTGAGCCATTGCGCTGCGCCGAGCGATCTTCGGCGCGGATCGTGCCAGGATGGAACGAGGTCGCAACCCGGCCCTCGCCCAGCCCGATCACGTGCCCAAGAGGCCAACCCCAGGAGTGGAAGCAATGGATGCCGTTACCACGGTTCCGAGCCCCACCAATGAACCGCCGTTGCACTTTGCACCGGGCAGCGCTGAACGTGCCCGGCTCGAACTCCGCTTGAAGGAGATGTCGGGCGAACAAGTCGAGTTGACGATGGCGCTCGGCACCCGCCGTCCGACCGCCGGTGGCGAAGCCATCGACGTTGCCGCGCCGCATCGCCGGTTCACCGTTCTAGGCCGCATGCACGAGGCGACCCCCGCCGACGTGAGCGACGCGATCGAGACCGCGATGGCTGCGGCTCCGGCGTGGCGGGCACTGAGCTTCGATGATCGCGCGGCCATTTTCTTGAAGGCCGCCGACCTGCTGGCCGGCCCGTGGCGTGACACGATCAACGCCGCGACGATGCTGGGCCAGAGCAAGACGTGCTACCAGGCTGACATCGACGCGGCCTGCGAGCTTGCCGATTTCTGGCGGTTCAACGTGCATTTTGCGCAGGGCATTTTGGCCGAGCAGCCGATCTCGCCGGCGGGCGTCTGGAACCGGCTCGATCATCGGCCGCTCGAAGGCTTCGTCCTCGCCATCACCCCGTTCAACTTCACCTCGATCGCCGGCAACCTGCCGACCGCGCCAGCCATCATGGGCAACGTCGTCGTCTGGAAACCCGCACCGACATCGCAGCTGTCGTCGCATTACCTGATGGCGTTGCTCGCCGAAGCCGGACTCCCGCCCGGCGTGATCACGATGGTCACGGGCTTCGGGTCGGCAGTGTCGCAGGTTGCGGTGCCGCACCGCGACCTTGCAGGCATCCACTTCACCGGCTCGACGCCGGTGTTCCAGCAGTTGTGGCGCGCCGTCGGTGACAACCTCGCGAGCTATCGCAGTTACCCGCGGATGGTCGGCGAAACCGGCGGCAAGGATTTCGTCATCGCGCATCCATCGGCGGACGTCGATGTGTTGCGGACGGCGCTCGTGCGCGGCGCCTTCGAATACCAAGGTCAGAAATGTTCGGCCGCGTCACGTGCGTACGTGCCGCGTTCGGTGTGGAACCGACTCGAAGGCAGTCTCCTCGCGGAAGTCGAGGCGCTGCCGATGGGCGACGTCAGCGATTTCTCGAATTTCATAGGCGCCGTTATCGACGGGCGCTCGTTCGCGCGGCTCCGTGACGCGATCTCACGCGCAGGTGCGACGCGTGGCCTTTCGATTGTTGCCGGCGGGCAGACCGACGACAGCGAGGGCTGGTTCGTGCGGCCAACAGTTGTACTCGGTGAAGATCCTGCCGATGAGGTCTTCGTGCGTGAGTACTTCGGGCCGCTGCTGGCCGTGCATGTCTTCGACGACGACCGCTACGCCGAAGTGGTCGCCCAGGCGGCTGACGTCTCGCCGTATGCCTTGACCGGCGCGATCATCGCCCAGGACCGGGCCGCGATTGCCACCGCGACAGACGCGCTGCGCTTTGCGGCCGGCAACTTCTATGTGAACGACAAGCCGACCGGCGCGGTGGTCGGTCAGCAGCCGTTCGGCGGCGGGCGGGCCAGCGGTACCAACGACAAGGCCGGCTCGGCCCAGAACCTGTTGCGCTGGACAAGCACGCGCGCCATCAAGGAGACGTTCGTGCCGGCCACGAACTGGCGCTACCCGCACATGGATGCAGCCGAGGAAAACGGGTGAGCGCCGACGGCGTTGACGGCGTTGACGGCGTTGACAGCCCCGGGGACGCCGACTTCGTTGCTCGGTACTTCCTGCACGTGGCCGCAGAGGATCTCGCGGGGCTGTCGGACGCGGAGAAGCGCGCGGTCGCGTTCGGGCATCGCGAGTTCGCGTCGGTCCGGCCGCCGGGCGTTCCCAAGGTGCGCGTCTTCGCATCGCCGACGCAGCCGCGCCACGCGATCATCGAGATCGTCACAGACGACATGCCGTTCCTCGTCGACTCGGTGACGCAGGAGCTCGCCCGAACCGACGTAGCGATCCATCTCGTCGTCCACCCGCAGTTCGTAGTTCGTCGCGACCTGCATGGGCAGTTGCTCGCCGTTTCTGGAACGCTCGACGCGCACGAGGCTCCGACAGATGCGGTTGTCGAGTCGTGGATGCATCTGGAGGTTTCCGGACCAGCCGACCAGAACGCGGAAGAGACACTGCGGCGAGACATCGTGCGGGTCTTGCAAGACGTTCGCGATGCCGTCGAGGACTGGCCCAAGATGCGGGCGTACGCGTCGCGCGCCGCTGACGAACTCGAAGCAGAGCCGCCGAGCGCGGTGCCCGCTGTGGAGACCGACGAGGTCGTGCAGTTCCTGCGCTGGTTGGCCGACGACCACTTCACCTTTCTCGGCTACCGCGAGTACCGGTTGGTCGACGACGAGGGTGTCGACGCGTTGGCCGCGGTCTCTGGCACCGGGCTCGGCATTCTGCGCGCTGACAAACTTCGGCCGCGCCCGCTCGCTGACTTGCCGGAAGAAGTGCGTGCCCGGGTGCGCGATCCGCAACTGCTGCTGATCACCAAGGCCAACTCGCGGTCGACCGTTCATCGCGGCGTCTACCTCGATTACATCGGCATCAAGACATTCGACAAGGCCGGTGTGGTGATCGGTGAGCGCCGGTTCCTGGGGCTGTTCACTTCTGTGGCCTACACGCAGAGCGTGTGGAAGATCCCGCTGCTGAAGAGCAAGTCGGCTGCGGTGCTGGAGCTGTCCGGATTCAATCCGCGCAGTCACAGCGGTAAGGACCTCGTCGAGATCATCGAGGATCATCCGCGTGACGAGCTGTTCCAGATGTCGGTGCCTGAGCTGTACGACACCGCGATGGGTGTGCTGTATCTGCAGGAGCGACGGCGGCTTCGGCTGTTCATGCGCCGCGACGTCTACGGACGTTTCGTTTCCTGCCTGGTTTATCTACCGCGTGAGCGCTACGACACCCAGGTGCGGCTGAAGATGCGCGCGATCTTGCTCGAAGCTCTGGGTGGTTCGAGCATTGACGATACATTCCGGGTGGCCGAGTCGGTACTCGCCCGCGTGCACTTCGTCGTGCGCGTCGATGCGCGCAGTCCCGTCGTAGTCGACCGCGACGAACTCGAGAGTCGCCTCGTTGTCGCGACCCGCACATGGGAGGACGACTTCGCCGACGCTCTTGCGGCTCGGTTCGGTGACGAGCTCAACAGCAGCGTCGCGGCGCGATACGCCGATGCGTTCCCCGAGGCATACAAAGAAGACTTCGCGGCAACTGTGGCGGTCGACGATCTGCAACGGCTCGATGCGTTGCACGATGACGGCGACCTCGACGTCGAGTTGTATGAACCCGATGACACCGATGCCTGCGATCTGGCCGTCAAGCTGTTTCGCCGCGGTGCGCCGGTATCACTGTCGTACATGCTGCCGATCCTGCAGTCGATGGGCGTCGAGGTCACTGACGAGCGCCCCTACGAGATCGAACGCCGTGACGGCACGATCGCCTGGATCTACGACTTCGGGCTTCGGCATGCACCGGTTGGCGACGAGGCCGCGCCGGCGACGTTGCACGAGCGCTTTCAGGACGCTCTTGCCGCAGCCTGGCACGACCGCGCCGAAGTCGATGGGTTCCAAGCCCTGGTGCTCGAGGCCGGGCTGACCTGGCGGCAGGTCACCGTAATCCGGGCGTACGCAAAATATCTGCGGCAGGCCGGCTATCGCTTCAGTCAGACGTACCTCGAGTCGGCGCTCCGGGCGAATACGCGTGTCGTGCGGCTGCTGGTGTCGTTGTTCGAAGCGCGCTTCGACCCGGCGTTCGGTCGCGATCGGGCCGGCGCCGAGATGGGCATCGTTCAAGACCTCGAGCAGGCGTTCGACGCCGTCGCCAGCCTCGACGAAGACCGCATCCTGCGCAGCTTCCTGTTGTTGATGCTCGCAACGGTTCGCACGAACCATTGGCAACTCGACGCCGCAGGTTCACCGAAGGCCTACTTGTCGTTGAAGATCGAGTCGCGGTCGGTGGCCGATCTGCCCGAGCCACGGCCGTGGTTCGAGATTTGGGTGTACTCGCCGCGCACGGAGGGTGTGCATCTTCGGTTCGGTCCGATCGCGCGCGGCGGCATCAGATACAGCGACCGCCGCGAGGACTTCCGTACCGAGGTGCTCGGGTTGGCGAAGACGCAGACCGTGAAGAACGCGGTGATCGTGCCGGTCGGCTCCAAAGGTGGCTTCGTGGTCAAGCAGCCGCCCACCGATTTGAGCGACCGCAAGTCGCTGCAGGCTGAGGTCGTCGCGTGCTACCGCACACTGATCAGCGGCCTGCTCGACCTCACGGACAATCTCATTGCGCACGCCGACGGGCAGCAGACGGTGCCGCCGAAAGACGTCGTCCGCCACGACGGCGACGACAGCTATCTCGTCGTGGCTGCAGACAAGGGCACCGCCACGTTCTCCGATCTCGCGAACGGTATCTCCGCCGACTACGGGTTCTGGCTCGGGGACGCGTTCGCATCGGGCGGCTCGGCAGGCTATGACCACAAGGCCATGGGCATCACCGCCCGCGGCGCGTGGGAGTCGGTGAAGCGCCACTTCCGTGAGCTCGGCGTCAACTGCCAGACTACCGATTTCACCTGCGTCGGTATTGGCGATATGTCGGGCGACGTGTTCGGCAACGGCATGCTGCTTTCGCGACACATCCGGTTACTCGCCGCGTTCGACCACCGGCATATCTTCGTCGATCCGAAGCCCGACGTGAGTAGCTCCTTCGCCGAACGCCAGCGACTCTTCGACCTGGCCGGGAGTTCATGGGCTGACTACGACAGGCAGCTCATTTCCGCCGGGGGAGGAGTGTGGCCGCGTTCGGCGAAATCGATACCGGTCTCACCCGAGATGGCTGCCGCCTTGGGCATCAACGTCGGAGCGTTGGCACCGAATGATCTGATGCGCGCGATCCTGCGCGCACCGGCCGATCTGCTGTGGAACGGTGGCATCGGGACCTACGTCAAGGCGGAGACGGAGACCCAAGCCGACGTCGGTGATCGCGCCAACGATGCGATTCGTATCGACGGCATTGAGCTGCGCTGCCGTGTCGTTGGCGAAGGCGGCAACTTGGGCTTCACCCAGCTCGGGCGTCTCGAATTCGCCCTCGCCGGTGGCCACATCAACACCGACGCTATTGATAACTCAGCCGGCGTCGATACCTCCGACCATGAGGTGAACATCAAGATCCTGCTCGACGTCGCCGCGCGTGCGGGCGAACTCGACGCTGCAGAGCGCGGTCCACTTCTCGTCAGCATGACCGATGAAGTAGGCAGCTTGGTGTTGCGCGACAACTATGCGCAGAACCTCGCACTGTCTTGTGGGCAGGTGCAGGCGCCGTCGATGCTGCATGTGCACGCGGAGTACATCGACTGGCTTGAAAAGACGGGACACCTGGTTCGGGACCTTGAACACCTGCCCGACTCCAAGGCGATTGTTGCGCGCCGGGCCGCAGGTCTCGGGCTTACCCGCCCCGAACTCGCATTGCTGCTTGCGTACGCGAAGATCACGGCGACGCAGAGTCTCGCCGCCTCCGGCCTACCTGACGAGGCGTTCGCGCAGCGGGCTCTCGTTGACTACTTCCCGAGCGCATTGCGAGAGCGCTTTGCCGCGACGATGATGCAGCACCCATTGCGCCGAGAAATCATCGCGACCCAGATCTCCAACGAACTGGTCAACCTGTCGGGCAGCACGTTCTTGTTCCGCGTCGTGGGTGAAACTGCCGCATCGGTCGCCGACATCACGCGTGCACATACCGCGACGCGTCGTGCGTTTCGCGTTGACGAATTGTGGCGTGAGATCGAAGCGTTGGACGACGTCGTGGCTAGCGATGTGCAGACCGGCCTGCTGCTCGGCGTCCGGCAACTGCTTGATCGTTCGACGCGATGGTTCCTCGCGAATCGCCGGCCGCCGATCGACGTCCCCGAGACGGTCAACCAACTGAGCTGGGGCATTGCGACCGTGCTCGATGGATTGTCGGAGAGCCTGCGCGGTGATGATGCGGAGAATCTCACCGCGGCACGTGACCGCCTTATCGAGGCGGGCGTGCCCGATGATGTCGCCTCGCGCGCAATGATCCTCACGGAAGGACTCTCGGCGCTCGCCGTTGTCGATATCGCGTTGCAGACGAAGCTGGACGTCGAAGAGGTGGCCGCCGTGCACTTCGCACTCGCCGACGAGCTTGGCCTCTCGCGACTCGGGACCCTCATCGGTGCGTTGCCTCGCGACAGTCGATGGCACACGTTGGCGAGGGCTGCCGCGCACGACGACCTCGAGGCCGCACATGCGGAGTTGACCACGGATGTGTTGCTATCCACGCCTTCGACGATGTCGGCGGACGCGCGGATTGCGGCATGGCAGCAGGTGAACGAGGCCGCACTTGCGCGGGCGACTTCGTTCGTCGACGACATCAGTGCGAGCGACGGCGCCGACCTCGCGACGCTGTCGGTAGCGCTACGTGAAGTGCGAGCACTTGCTCGTGCTGCCGCACTTCCCCGCGGCTAGTTAGTGATGACCGACGTCGGCGATCGTTGCTTTCATGATTGCCCGACCTGGTACCTGAAACATGTCGCTGGCGATGTGGTTGGTCACGTCCAGGAGATCGACCGTGATGGTGATGGCGGTGGCACCGGATCCGATGGTGGTGTAGGTCGAGTAGTCGGATCGGTCAGGCGAGGTCACTTCATGGACATCGGGTGGTTCGCCTGGAGCCTGCGATGGTCCGCCTGCCGCGATTTTCTCAAGGTCGTCATTCGCTGAAAGTGACTGTGCGAGGGGACCGCTGATCACGGTCAGGCTGATTTGGACGCCGGGGTTAACGTCGGGATCTGTCTGCCATGCGCATTCGTTCCTCAATGACGGCCGCGGGTCAGAGGGATCGATCGATGCAACAACGGTGGCGTCCAGGCCGTCACCTAGGTAGGTGTCATGCATGACCCCGTGGGGGTCGTGGGCGAGTTCCGTGGCCACGGACGCGGCCGTCACGGTCGATGTGACACGTTGACCGAGGAGTTTGCTGACATCGTCCACGGTGACTGGGCAGGACGGGATGAGATGAAGTCCGGCGGAGGCCGCGGGCGCCGATTGCGTCGTCACCGGCTGATTGCGATTCGCTGAAGCGGATGGCGGCGGTGTTGCCGAACGCGAGGCGCTGCATCCCGCAAGCGCGGCCGTCACGGATCCTGCAGCAAGGATCGCTCGCAAAGTGGGCACGGACGGCAAGCTAACACGAGGCCGATAAGGCGACGGCCGGTTCCCGCCAGCAGGTCGACGGCAAGGCGCCCATCATGGGGACATGACAACCGCGAATCGACTACGTGTGCAGGCCATCGTGCCCGAACGTCTTGACCGCGTTCGCGCTGATGGCTCGGACGGACACGGCAACCAACTGCAAGTGTTCGCTGCCTCAGGTCAGGGAGAGCCACTGCGCTGCTGCCTGCGCTATGCCCTGCCCAGTGAGCAGATCGCGCTGATCTCCTACGCGCCGTTCAACCATGCGTCGGTGTGGACCGAGGTCGGGCCGGTCTACGTGCATGCAGCCAAGTGCGCCGGCTACCCGACGACCAGCGTGCTACCCGAGGAGCTGCGAGCTGGCCCGCGAGTGCTCCGGACCTATGACAACGACGACACCATGAACTACGAACACAACACCGTCATTACCGACGAGGCAGACCTTGAGCCCATCATCGAGCGGCTCCTCGGCGAACCGGACGTGTCGACCGTGCACGTTCGCACGCTCGCGCCGCAGTGCTTCCTTTACGCCGTCGTCGCACGCTGAAGGAGCCTGATCGCGGGTTTTCCCTGATTTCGTCACGCATCCCCGGGCTTAGCGTCGGTTGTGGTCGCGGCGTCCGCGGCTGAGATAGCCAAGGAGGCCCCGATGCGTATGACCTCGATTCCACCCCGCCTGGCCCTCGTCACGGTCACGGCACTGATGCTGACCGCCTGCCACAGCTCATCGCCGACCGTCAGTTCCCCGGCGACACAAGCGACGCCTACCTCGGGGGGTGCTACCACCGGTTCGGATTCGACGACGCCCACGACGGCGGCTGCTTCGGATGGGACTGCCGGGTCGGGTTCGACCAGCCCTTCGACCGGCGCAAGCGCACCCGCCGTCGTCGTGTGCACGGTGCTGCCGATCTCGCAGGCTGCCTCACTCAGTGGCGTAGCGGTGGCAACGAGCCGCGAGCAAGACGATCCAGGGTTCAACTCCTACAGGTGCGACTACTTCCCGGCTTCAGGAAGTGGAGGCTTCAGTGTCAGCGTCACTGTCGCCGGGGGTGCCCAAGCGTATGCAAACTCCCTGCAGACCGACACGATTGGTGGGGCTACGGAACACGTTGCGCCGCTCAGTGGCGTCGGCGACAAGGCGTTCTCCGCCCGGGACGGCGTCCGCGCCGTCTTCGGCGATCGGATGATCTATGTGGCCGGACTGGCTACGGATCCGCCGGCCGTGGCGATCATCAAGTCACTCCAAGCCACGCTGGGTTAGGCATCGCCTTCACGATCCAGTGCAACAACTAGTCAGAGGCGCAATTGCTTGGGGATGTGGCACGCTTCGCAGATGACCGAGTCGTTGCAGCAACCACCGATGCCGCCGCTGTTGACCGCGCCGGTGCTCGTCGTCGTCCAGCGGGCGAAGGTCTTGTCGAGCCGCGCCGAGTACGACGTTTACGCACCCGATGGCACGCCCCTCGGTTCGGTGCATCAGGTGCCCGGGTCCGGGGCTGCCATTTTCGGGCAGCTGGCGACGATCGACTACGACGTCGCCGACGCAACCGGCAACGTGCTGATGCGCGTGATCAAACCTGGCGCTTTAGGGCGGGTGCATTTCGAGGTCAGCTGGGCGAGCGGTGCCGCCATCGGTGAAATCGAGCAAGAGAACCTGCTGTTCGCCCCGCACTTCGCACTGACCGCCGCCGACGGCACCGTTGCCCGACTCACTGGCGGCACCATGATGAGTTGGAGTTGGACAATCGAAGGCACCAATGGCGAGCCTCTGGGAAGTGTCTCCAAGCAGTTCGCCGGGCTGGCCGAGATGTTCAGCAGTGCTGATCGTTTCGTTGTCGAGCTGAGCCCAGCTCTAGGCGGCGCCCTACGGTCGCTCGCCGTCGTAGCCACGATCTGCCTCGACGAGGTGCGCACCCAAAGGCAGCAGCGTCGGTAGATCTGGCCTGCATCTAGCGTCGGGTTTGTCAGTGTGCGGTCAGTTGCTGCATCATCGCGGCGGCGTCCAAGACTCCCCAGTGTTCGATCAGCATGCCGTTGTCGATGCGGAAGTAGTCACAGATGTTGACGGCAATCGTGTTGCCTGTTGCCGGGATCCCCATGAACTCGCCGCGCTGAGTTCCTGTCATCCGGACTAGAGCGAAGACCTTGTCGCCTTCGGCGATCATCTCGTCGACTTCCAATGCGGCCTGGTCGAACGCTGCGTGGAACATCTCGAACAACTGGCGAGTACCGGCCTTGCCCGATGCGAGGCCCGGTACCTGCTCGTGTTCGATGTAGTCGTCCGAGACGAGTTCGTCGACCGCGCTGAGATCGCCCGCGCTGATTCTGTCGAAGAAGTGACGTGTCAGGGCCTTGTTGGCGTCGGACATATTGGCCTGCCTTCCGTGGTGCGTCGGTATGGGTGTCGGGCGACCGTAACAGCGAAGTCGCTAGAAGTCTAGCAATCAAAAGGCGAGCTAAACTACTGTGATGCCCGATATCTCGACCATTCGTGTGCCCGCCGACTTCGAGTCCGAGTTCCCTGGCGCGAGCCGCTCAGCGAGCGAAGTCGCGGTGAACCTGGCCCAAGCCCAGCTGATGGTCCTCGCGGAGATCGAGCGACCCGTCCGTGAGGCACACGGACTGTCCGCAAGTGCATTCCAGACCCTCGCGATCCTCGACGGTGCCGGCGAGGCACTGCCCGGCCACGTCATCGCCGAGCGACTCCTAGTCAGCAGCGCCAGCATGACCTCGCTGGTCGACACTCTCGAACGCCGCGGTCTGGTCGAGCGCCGTCCCCACCCCACCGACCGCCGTAAGGTGTTGATCCAGCTCACTCCCGACGGGCAGCAGATAGTCGATCAGCAGTTGCCGGTCATCCACGCCGCCATCAACCGAGCGATTTACACCTTGAGTGAGTCCGACCGCGCACACCTGCTCCGCTCGCTGACTACGATTCGAGCCCACGTAAGCCAGATCGCGGGCCAGCCGCTGCCGCCCGCCAAACCCAGGCGCAAGCGGCCTGCTGGGAAACCCCGGAAGCTTCCCGGTGGGTAACTGACCTCGGTGGATGCCGCCCGGCGGCCCCAACGCAACGAACTCCTGCTGCACGTCTGAACCGCTGGCACATAGCGCGTGTTCCGCGCAGATCCGGCTGTTTGGTGAAGTCAACGTGACGCCGCTGCATCGAGCTAGGACGGTCCGGGTGTCCAGTTGTGTTGCACGACGACTCGGTCGCTGACGACCTTGCTCGCGTGGTCGCGGACGTAGGTCTGATGAAGCGGATGCTCGACGTAGATTCGGGCCGAGCCGAAGTCGGCGAAGTCCATCACGGCCACGAAGTCGAAGTTGCCCTCGAAGTGGCGGGCATCGTCGCCCCACGTCAATGCGAGTAGCTCAGGTATGCCGCGAAGTGAATCGAGCGCGTCACGATATCCCTGCTTCGCCTCGGCCGAGACGCCATCAGCCCATCGGATGGAGATCACCTGACGGAACACCGCGCGTCCCCTCCACTCCTACCGTCTGCCCATTAGGCCAGACCAAGTACGTGTCACCAAACGTCTCACGCCGAAAGTCCGACCAACCTACTGATCCGCTCGAATTCATTATCGAAGGCTTGCAGAGCCCGACCGCACAGGGAATCGGCGAACAGGCTCGAAAGAACGACCATCTCGGCGGCAGTTGCGGATGTCTACAGAATCTTCTGCACAGCAGCGCGCGGGAACCGGGCGACGATAGCGACCACTCTTCTGGGGTTGGAAGGGGTCCGTGCCGTGATCTCGAACTCACCCTGCGCGCTTGGGTCAATGTCCATGAGGCATCCGAACTCATAGTCGCGACCGTCGTCCTTATCAGAGTTGCCGGCCAGGCTGTCTGCCCAGACATCCACTACGGACCCGTCCTTCAACTGCACCCGCCAATGGCTCGGCGGACCTGCCGCGTGCTCCATGCGATTAACGTATAACTCGCCGCTGATCACATGCGGCAAACGCCCGTCAACGCGGCAATAGCGGATGTTCTTCGCCGTTATCCTCCGCCGGTGCTGAGGACCAGGGAGACCGAAGCGTTGCGCGCTCGGGCCCTGCCCCAATCGCCCTCCAGCGAGGACCAGCCGCTTTCATCCACCGCCCATGAATCAATATGTCCGAAGTCGTGCTGACCGGTCGCATCCGTCGCGGGCGAGACGCCGCTCGGCTCATACTCCAAGCTGTCGGCAGTCAACACGAGACGCGCACGCCGATAGTCATGCTGCTCGCCGGGCATTGCGCCACGGTAATTCGGATGACTGGGCGTCAGCACGACGTCTAGGTCGAACGCCAACGATCGGCTCGACGGTTGAATCGCCAGAACCCACGAGTCCTCGAGGTAGACGGCTCGCAACGACTCGAAGGCATCGTTATAACCGCGCTCCATGCGGGCCACGGTAGCGAGCCGAGACGGCACCGTGCGTCATCGCGGCATGTCAGTGCGTACAACTCACAAGATCTTCGATCGAGTCAGCTAGCGCGGATGCTGGACGTTGCGCGTCGAGTTCGAGGGACGCTCCACGCCGCAGAATCGGCTCAACGGTTTCGATGTAGCTCGCGATCGCGGCCCGTTGTTGGGCGGTCTTTCCGTAGGGATTGTTCGTCCGGCTCGTGACGCGTGCGAGGAGGACGTGCAGCGGTGCGCTGAGCAGCACGACATGATCGAAACGGTCATAGAAGCTGCCCTGGTTTTCTACCGTGCCCGCCACAAAGACGTCGCCATGATCACGCAGGAACGCGTTCATCCGAGGCTCATCCCACTTGTCGCCGATGACCCATCCGTCGTAGTCGGTGTCCAGCGTCAGATGACCGCGTCGGCGCAGCTCGTCGAGCACCGTCGTCTTTCCGGTCCCTGACATGCCGGTCACCAGGACGCGTGCCATACGGCCCACGGTAGCCAAGGCCCCATCTTGGGTGGCGGCAAGTCCTCAACTCGGCGCGCCGGTCGGCCGCGCAGAACGCGCGTCATAGCGGCATTTG
>DASYAG010000046.1:0-16784 GCA_036501485.1 Acidothermaceae bacterium
GTCATCGATGACGCCGAGGGCTCCGTACCGCGCGTCGACTAGCTGGACTGCGGCTCCGATGATGCGGTGCAGAACGCTCTGGAGATCAAGGCCGGTGCCGACGACAAGCAGGGCGTCGAGCAGGCCGCTGTCTACCGGACCGTCCTGCACGATCTTTAGGCCTGCACGATCTTTAGGCCTGCACGGTATTCACGCTGGCGACAGGTATCTACGCCGGCAACAGGAAGAGTGAATCCGGGTAGCACCAGGCCCACTCTTCGTGCGGCTCGATCGAGCGCACGATCGGGTGCGACGATGCGTGGAAGTGGGCAGTTGCGTGCTTGCGGGGCGAGTCGTCGCAGCAGGCCACCTTGCCGCACTCTAGGCACTCGCGCAGGTGCACCCAGTGGCTGCCTTCGGCCAGGCAGTCTTCGCAGCCTCGAGTACTTGATGGGGTTACATCGGCAATGCTCGACAAGTGCGAGCAGGTTGCCGTCGTGGGGTTGCCGTCGGCGTCGCCGGCCACGGCGTAAACATAAAGGGTCATACCTCTAGCGTAGTTGCCCGCGGCATCGTTGCCCGGCCCAGTGGGCGGCAGGTACAGTCGGCCCACCGCTGAGAGGATTCCCGTGCTGGTCGCCGACCGCGAATATGTGGCCGCTGACGGCACAGCCGACATCGATCGCGCAGTCCAGAAGGCTCTTGCGCGCGCCTCGGGGCGGCCCGGAAAGCACGTCGGATTCGTTGCCGAGCCGGCGTTCACGGTTCGCCGCACGTGGCTCGACACCTTTGACTGGCGATTGCACCGGGCTGGGTTCGTCTTGCAGCGTGTTGAGCGATCCAGGGCGCCAGCGGGCCTGCGGCTGTCGCTGGCCACCGGCGACGACGTGCTGACGGTCGCCGCGCCGGCCGAAGTGCAGACACCTCGAGTCGAGTATCCGCTCGACACGGTCGTGCCAGCCGGCCCGATGCGAGGCCTTCTCGAGCCGGTCGTCGAGATGCGCGCGTTGCAACCCGTCGCGACGCAGCGTTTTGTCGTCCGCAGCTATCGGGTGCTCAACGACGACGAGAAGACCGTCGCCAGAGTCGTCATCGAGCACCCGACCAGCTGGCCCGGCAAGACCAGCGGCGTGCCCGGCAAGACCAGCACTGGTTCGCGCGTCAGCATTGTCGCGTCGCGTGGTTACTCCGAAGAAGCAGCGGCCACCGCTCGCGTCATCGCGAAAGTGCCCGGCCTCACGCCGTCGCATCAGTCAGTGCTTGCGCAGGCATTGTCGTCGACCGGCCGTAGCGCGGGCGACTACTCGAGCAAGCTCGACATCGCCTTGAGTCGCGGGATGCCGACCGAGTACGCGGTGCACCGGATCATGCGTGCCCTACTCGATGCTGCGCAGCGCAACCTGCCGGGCGTCGTGGCTGGTGCAGACACCGAGTTCCTGCACGATTTGCGGGTGGCCGTGCGGCGCGCCCGCTCGACACTCAAGGTCACTGGAGACGCGTTACCTACCGCGCAGGTCGACGCGGCAAATGTGGCGCTCAAGTGGCTTGGGGACCTCACCACGCCGACCCGCGATCTCGACGTTTACCTGCTCGGTCTTGATGAGTTGGCGGCCGAGGTAACAGCACCAGGTTGGAGTGCCTCACAGCTCGGCCCTTTTCGAGATTTTCTTGTCACAGCGCAGGCCTCGGAGCAATCGGTGCTGGTGCGGTCGCTGCGTTCGGTTCGCGCGAAACGGGCGTTCGCCGCGTGGGTCGCCGTATCGGCCGGCGGTGACGCATCCGCCGAAGAAAGCGCCAGCGCGACTGAACTACCAGCGACAGCGGCATCGAACGTCGAGTCGGTGGCCAACTCGGCCGTTACCCGAGCGTTCAAGCGCGTCATCAAAGCGGGTAAGGCGATCACCGCTGAATCACCGCCCAGCGATCTGCACGACCTCCGCAAGCGCTGCAAAGAACTGCGCTACTCGCTGGAGATATTCGGATCGCTACACAACACCGTCGCCCAACGCGCCTTGATCGACGATCTGAAGAAGCTGCAGGACTGTCTCGGTGAGTTCCAAGACACCGAAGTGCAGCAGCACGCGATCCGAACGTTCGCCGTGCAGATGCTCGCAGCCGACTCGTCCAACGCCGCCACGGTGGAGGCCGTTATGGCGATGGGTCGGCTTGCCGACCGACTTGGCGAGCGCCAGCTCGTTGCACGTGGCACTTTCGCGGTGCTATTCGAGCGCTTTGCCGGACCGCAGCAACGCGCGCACCTCGCCGCACTGTACGAGCGTGTGTCATGAAGGTCTTCGCGACTTACAACATCAAGGGCGGCGTCGGCAAAACATCGGCTGCCGTCAACCTGGCATACCTGGCCGCGAGTGACGGACACCGCACCCTGCTGTGGGATCTCGACCCCCAGGGCGCAGCGACCTTCTTATTCCGCATCAAGTCAGGTGTGTCCGGCGGGGCAAAGGGATTGGTCCGGGGCCGCACCGGCATGGATGTCCCGGTGAAGGCAACCGACTACGAAAATCTTGACCTGCTGCCGGCAGACTTTTCCTACCGGAACATGGATCTCGCGCTCGATCACGGCAAGAGTCCGACTCGGCGATTCACTGAGTTGCTGTCGACGGTCGCGCCCGACTACGACGTCGTTTTCCTCGACTGCCCGCCTAGCGTTTCCCTGGTATCGGAGAGTGTCCTGCGCGCCACGAATGCCTTGCTGGTGCCGCTGATCCCGACCACGCTTGCCGTCAGGACTTACGAACAGCTCATCGACTTCGTGGCAAAGTCGAAGTCGCCGCGGCCCGCCGTCCTCGCGTTCTTCTCGATGGTCGACCGGCGCAAGAAGTTGCATCGTGAGTCAATGGCTGCGCTTCGCGATGGGCGTCCCGGCATCGCCGACGCCGCGATCCCGGCCGCTGCAGTCGTCGAGAATATGGGCCCAAAGCGCGAGCCGGTGGTCGTCTCCGCGCCGTCGAGTGAGGCGGCACGCGCCTACGTCGCTCTCTGGCTCGAAGCCCGCGGGTTGGCTCGGCTTGGCGCCAGCAATCCGGCGTCGCGAAGCTCGTAAGGTCCGCCTGAGTTAGTGCATGATGGGACGTCGATTGGCTGGCCTCACGATCGAGGGAAAATCCGATGGCGCAAGTGTTGTGGGAGAACGCCCCAGACGCGCATGACTACCCCGCGGCGGACAGCTATCTGTCGCTGTTGGTTGGTGACATCCGGCTTAGGGCAGCGCTGATCGCGCGACTCCAATCGGCGCCGGTCTCGCACTACAAAGCCAAGGACCTCCTTCGCGCCTCACGAGAGCCGCTGCTGACTACCGACAACCCGCACGTGGCCGTTGACCTGCGAAAGATTCGGAAAGGCCGCGCGCTATCGCCGGTCTTGCTGGTGCGCGGCGACTTGCTGCGTGGCTTCCCATTGCAGATCGCGGATGGCTATCACCGGGTGTGCGCGAGCTTTTGGGTCAACGAGAACACCGACATCCCGTGCCGACTGATCGACCTCTCAAGCGCGGAAATCCCCACCAGAGAACTAGTAAAGAAGGTGGCAGCCGCCAAGAAGGCCGCGCCGGCAACGAAAACCGTTGCCGCGAAGAAAGCTGCGCCTGCCAAGAAAGCCGCCCAAGCGAAGAAGTCCTCGCCCACCAAGAAGGCTGCGCCGAGAAAGGTCGCCCGCAAAGTCCTAGCCAAGAAGGCACCCGCGGCCGTCATTTCCCCGCCCGCACCGGAAGCTGCCGCACAGCCGGTGAGTCCTTCTGCCTAGGGAGCAGGGACCAACGCCTGTGACCCGTCGTAGCCGAGCGAGACACGCTTGACCCACTACACCGAGGAGTCGTTATGAGCCATGATGCAGAAGTAGCCCGTCCGCTGATCGTTGTCGGCGTCGATGGATCCGACGAGAGCGTGAAAGCCACCGCGTGGGCAGCTGAGCAGGCTCGGGCAACAGGCGGCACCCTTGAACTGTTGATCGTCTGGGCGCGGCCGATGTCCTACGGGCTGCCGCTCGTCGTGGGGGGCTACAACCCCGAACACGAGGCGCAAGCTGTCGTGGAGAAGACGGCCAGTGGCATCGACCTGCCCGCAGATCGGCTGCGCACCCACGTCGTGAACGCCGCTCCGGCGCTCGCACTGGTCGAACGCTCGAAGTCCGCCGACCTGTTGGTGGTCGGCTCGCGCGGCCACGGCGGGTTTGCCGAGCTGTTGTTGGGTTCGGTCAGCGACCACTGCGTCCATCACGCGAGTTGCACGGTCGTCGTCGTCCGATAGTCACGCCCCCACCGGCGCCCGATAGTCCTCACATCCGCCTCCCGCGGGCCGATGCGGAAGGGACGAGTTCTGTCCTGGGCGCGCTGGAGGCTACGAATGAACGTGCTGGACGCCGTGCAGACGGCCGAGCTCGAATCGCCGGGCTCGCAGGCGGCTCCGACGCAGCGACGGTGGTTCGGGTCGGGTCGTAGCTGCAACACCGACGTGGCGGCAGCGGGCGCAGAGGCGGCACGTGAAGCCCTCGCCGGTCGGCAAGCGGCGCTCGTGATGGTCTTCTGTCCGGCAGGCGTCGACTACGAGGCGATGATCGCCGGCGTTCGTTCCGAGGCGGGTGACGCGCCGCTCATCGGCTGCACCGGTATCGCGCAGCTCGCTCAGACTGGTCCGGCCGAAGCCTCCGTGGTTGTCAGCGTCCTGGGCGGCGACGGTTTCGAGGTTCGGATCAGTGCGGCGTTGAATGTCGGGGGCAGTCAGCGTGCCGCGGGCGAGCAGGTGGCGAGCACGGTGCACGAGCTGACCCGCGAGCACAAAGTGTTGGTGCTGCTTGCCGACGGTCTTGTCGGCGAACAACACGAACTCGTGCGTGGTGCCTACAGCGTCGTCGGCGGCGCGGTCCCGCTTGCCGGCGGCTGCGCGGCTGACAACTACCTATACGAGAAGACCTTCCAGTTCATCGCCGACGCCGATGGCTTCAGAGTGCTCAGCGACGCGGTGGTGGCTGCGGCAATCGGTTCGGATGCTCCGATCGGCGTCGGCGTCGCGCACGGGTGGCGCAAGTCGGGTGAACCCATGGTGGTCACCAGCAGCAGCGGTGGCACTGTGCACACGCTCGACGGCGAGCCTGCCCTCGATGTCTTCTCTGAGCGAGTCAGTGCCCCGCAATCACTGGTCCCCGATTCGGCGGACTTCAGATTCTTCGCGATGCAGCATCCGCTGGGTATGTCTCGGCGCAGCGGCGAAGACATTCGGGTGATCCACGAGGGGAACGTCGCCGACAGGTCGATCAAGTCATTGGTAGCTGTTCCCCAGGGCGCGTTGCTATGGACGATGGAGACCGACCGAGAGGGTCTGCTCTCGAGTGTCGACGACGCCTACGCCGAAGCTGTCGAGCCGCTCGCGGACGTTCCACCGATCGGCTTCCTTGCCTTCGACTGCGGCGTGCGCTTCATGTTTTTAGAGCCGGACGGCGTGCGGGCCGAGGTCGCGAAGTTCGTGCACCGCGCGGCGGGCGCACCCTTCGGAGGCTTCTATACCTATGGCGAGATTGCCCGCACCCGGGGCGCGCGCGGCATGCACCATCTGACCTTGGTGATCGTGGCTTTCGGGTGAGGAGCGCGCGGTGGCTTACCACTGGTCAGTTCACCAGCTGACTGAATACTTCGACGCGGTGGCGTCCCAGGAAACTGAGGACGACGCCGTCCGGGTCGCGGTCGAGCGCGCGGTCGAGACGTTCGGCGCCGAGCTTGGCGCACTGGTCCGCGGTAGCGAAGTCTTGGCTTGTGTCGGAGTCGGTCGTGACGAGCCGCCCTTCGATGCGCTGATCAACGCTGTCGCAGGCACCACCGTCATCGACGTCGCAGGCCTAGGCTTGCTGCATTCAGTTGCGGCGCATCTGTATGACGATCGTTCTGGGCATCTCGTAGTCGGTCGGGCCGGTGACGAGTTCACCGGCGAAGAACGGCAACTGCTGCTCAGCATGGCGAGTGTGCTCGGCTTGGCGCTCCGCAGCTTGCGCACGTTGCAGGTCGAGCGCAGGTTGCGCACCGAACGCGAGCTAGAGGCGAGCGAGCGGCTGCGGCTGCTCGACACCCTCGGGCAACGCCAACGGCTACTTGAGTCGTTACTGACCATCCAGCGAGCTATCTCGCACCGCGCTCCGCTACAGACTGTTCTCGATGCGGTCACCGCCGGCGCGGCCGCGCTGTTGAGCAACGCGTTTGTGGCGCTGGTTCTCAGCGAGCCGCTCGCTGGCCGGAACCGGATCGTTTCGTCGGCGGCGCCGCCTGATGACACCGACGATCACGACACGCTCATCATGGCCGCCGCCGCTGACTCGGTCGCCATCGACGGCGTGGTCACGAGGGTGAGCAGCGAGGATGACGCGGTCGGCTGCACAGCGCTTGCCGCACCTGTGCACATCGAAGGCGAGACCATCGGCAGCCTCGTGACTGTCGTGCTTCCCGAGACGCCTGATGTCGATGACCGCCGCGAGATGCTCGCGGCATTCGCCGAGCAGGCGAGCCTTGCATTGACTGACGCGCGCACGGTCGAGGCGATGCGTGACGCGTACCACGACTCCGTGACCGGATTGCCGAATCGATCGCTGTTCCTCGACCGCTTGAATCAGGCGTTGCAGAACGGCGCCCGGATGGGCACCGAAGTCACCGTGCTCTTCATCGACCTCGATCGCTTCAAGGACGTGAATGACAGCTTGGGTCACGCGGCCGGCGACGAACTGCTCGCGTGGGTAGCCGCGCGAGTGCGTGAAGCTTTGCGCGAAGACGACACTGCGGCGCGTCTCGGTGGCGATGAGTTCGCCGTCCTGCTTGAAAGAACTGTTGGTTCCGACGCCGGCCAGATCGTCGCGAGCCGCATCACGAGGGCGCTGCTCGAGCCGATCCGTCTTGTCGGCCGAGAGGTGTTCGCTTTTGCCAGCATCGGAATCGCGTCGAGCGATGGTTCTGTGCGCACGGCCGATGAGCTTCTCCGTAACGCGGACGTCGCGATGTACCGCGCGAAGCGCAGCGGCACCCGCACTGCGCTGGTCTACGACCCGAGCATGCATACCGAGACGATGGATGTGTTGGAGCTCGGCAGCGATCTGTACCACGCGGTGGCACGCGCTGAACTACGTCTTCAGTTCCAGCCGGTGGTCAACCTGCGAACAGGCAAGGCGGTCGCGGTCGAGGCGTTGGTGCGCTGGGATCATCCGGTGCGAGGCTTGATCGCGCCGAACACGTTCATCCCGATCGCTGAGCGCAACGGTGTCATCGTCGAGATCGGCCAGTGGGTGTTGGGTTCTAGCTGCACGCAAGCGGCGATCTGGCGCGCGTCGTCACTACCCGACCTGCGCATCAGTGTCAACGTGTCGGCCCGCCAACTCGACGACCCCGGCTTCGCCGAGATGGTCACCGAGGTGCTCAGGCAGACCGGACTGCCGGCCCGGGCATTGACACTCGAGGTCACCGAGTCGGTGCTGATGCACGATCCGCTGCGGATCATCGATCGACTCAGCCCGCTGAAGGCACTGGGGGTCCGGCTCGCCATCGACGACTTCGGCACCGGCTACTCGTCGCTCGCGTCTCTGCAACATTTCCCGGCCGATCAGCTCAAGATCGACAAGGCGTTCATCGACACCATCGAAACATCGGTCGAGGGCTCGGCGATCGTGCGCACGGTTGTCGAACTCGCCCGCACCTTGCACATGGAGACCGTCGCCGAGGGCATCGAGACGACGCAGCAATTCGCCAGCCTGCGCGAACTATCCTGCGACCTCGGGCAGGGCTACCACTTCGCACGACCGCTCGCTGCGGAGGCAGTACCGGCCTTCTTCAGCAGCACGACAGTGACCGCTCCTTTGCTCACGTTGGCTGCTCGACCATAGTCGCGGCCGTGGCAGCGGCACCGGCATCGTGCGGCAGCATTGCCGACTCGATCATCGCCAGCAACCCCACGACTGCCATGAGGTAAAACGCCACCGCAAAGTCGGTGCGCGCGTCGACGCTTACGTGGAAAAGCCGGGCAAGAGGACCACCTGCGCGCAACGCCAACGCCGCGGCAACCACCGCTAGCCCCCCGGTGAGTTGCTGAATCGTCGTCGTCAGGGTGTTCGCGTCGCCAATCGCTTCTGGTGGTACGTCCACGAAGCCGATGGCGTTGTACGCCGTGAATCCGATTGACCGAAACACGCCGCTGACGAACAGGATGAAAGCGATCAGCGGCACCGGAGTGTGAGAGGTGACAAGTCCGCACAATGCGATGCTCACCGCACTCCACACTGCGGCCTGCACCAAGAGCGTTCGGAAACCGAAGCGGCGCAGTAGCGGCCCCGTGAATGGCTTGATGCCGATGTTGCCGACAAAAACGGCGACGACGAGAAGACCCGACTTGAGCGGACTCCAGCCAAACGCGTCTTGAAACATCAGCGGCAGCAGGAAAGGCACCGCTCCAATCGCTAGTCGAAAGAACGAGCCGCCAATGTTCGGAACCCGAAACGTGGGGATCCGCAATGCCGCCAGTTCCACGAGCGGGTGTGCTGCCCGTCGTAGGTGGCGCACTGCGAGCACCAACGTGACGATTGCGATGGCTCCAGATGTGGCGACATATGGCCAGTTGACTCTGCGGGCTGAAACCAGTTCCAGGCTTGTGACTAGCGATGCAAGGCCTGCGCCAGTCAATGCGAATCCCAGCCAGTCAAGCGGTGCGTGGTCGACGTGCGGAAGGTTCGGCACGATGCGTGCGGTGATGACAAGAGCCGCTGCACCTAAGGGCAGGTTGATGACGAAGATCCAGCGCCACGACGCGTACGTCGTCAACACCCCACCCAGTGCAGGTGCGATGACAGGAGCGGCGAGCGCGGGCCAGGTCAGATACGCGAACGCGTTGATGAGTTCACCGGGCGTGAGCTTTCGCAAGACAACGAGCCGGCCAACCGGCACCATCATGGCTCCGCCGATGCCCTGCAAGACGCGAAACGCGGTGAGCTCGCCGAGGCCGGTGCTGATCGCGCACAGCCCGGATGCCACGGTGAAGACCGCTATCGCCGCCCCGAACACGATGCGCGCGCCGAACCGATCGGCTAGCCACCCACTCACCGGGATGAAGACGCTCAGGGTCAGCAGGTAGGCCGTGATGACGACGTTCAAGTCGACAGGGCGGACGCCGAGTGAGCTGGCCATGCGTGGCGCCGCCGTGCCGATGATGGTGCCGTCGAGGATCTCCATGAAGAACGCCCCGGCAACAAGCAGCGCCACGCCACGCCACGGCGGATGACTGCGGGCGCCGAGCATGCCCCACAGTCTGGTTCATGCCGTCTGGTTCATGGTGAGTGCGTGGCCGGCGGAAGCAGTCGCATCAGCTGTGTCGCCACGGTCTCCAGCGGTTGGACGTCGCCCTCCGCGCGGCACAAGATGAGGGCGCCTTCCATCCCGGCGAGAGTCGTTCGAGCTATCGCAGTCGCTTGATCGGCGGCAATGCCGACCGCCTCGAGCTGACTCGCAAGCAGCGCGATCCAGGATCTGAACGTGTCGCGAACGACGGTGATCAACCCCTCGTCGTCCGCACTCCTTGTCTCTCGATTTGTATCGACGGCGACGCCCGCGACGACGCACCCGGATCCGCCGCCGGAGGTGACAACGACCTGGCGCCACATGCCGATGAATCGCTCGAGCACCTGCGCAGGAGTCGAGGGCGTGACCGCGCCCTGGTAGGCGAGCACTCGATCAGAGGTCCAGCGGATCGCATCGCGGGCGAGTTGGTTCTTGCCCTCGGGGAAGTGGTGATAGATCGAGCCCCGGGGGGCGCCGCTATCGGCAAGAACCTCCGAGAACGACGTCGCCGTCACACCTTGGGAGCCGATGAGCGATGCCGCGCTACGGACCATGCTTGCGCGGCTGTCCTTCGGCATCAGCGATTCCCCTCACCTGACTTGACGATCAATCCTTGACTATGACGATCGGCATAGTGCATGCTGACCCGACCACTATGACAGTCATCATATCCGCCGGGAGAGTCTCGCCATGCCGATGATCGACGTGTACGCCACGCAGGGAGCGTTCACCCACAAGCACGAGCTCGCCCACGACCTTGCCAACGCGGTGATGCGCTGGGAGGCAGTGCCGGTGATCTCGTTGTTTCAGAACAACACCGCCGCCTTCATTCATGACCTGCCCGCAGACTCGATCTCCAATGCGGCGGGCAACAGCAACTACGTGCGCGTACAGGTGCTGACGCCGGTCAATGTTCTGGACCGCGACAAGCAGCTAGGTGTGGTTCGTGAGCTGACGGACATCGTCGCCGCCGCAGCAGGCGACCCGTCGCTGGTCGATCGCACGTGGGTGCTGATCACGGAATCACCCGAGGGTGGCTGGGGGATCAATGGGCACGCCAACACCAGTGACGACATCGTCGCCGCGGCACGCCGCGAACTTAGCGGCCAGTAGCTACTTGGCTCGCGGTGCGGCTGTGCTCTCGCGGACGACGAGTTGCGTTGACAGTTCGATTCGCAAGGTCTCGATGGGCTCGCCGCGCACCAGGCGGAGGACCGTTCGCGCCGCGAGACCGCCCATCTCCGCGAGTGGCTGGCGCACTGTGGTGAGTGGCGGCGATGCCCACGGTGCCTCCGGGAGGTCGTCGAAGCCGACGATGCTGAGGTCGCTCGGCACTCGGAGACCGTGTTGCCGCGCGGCTTCGTAGACGCCGAATGCCATCTGGTCACTAGAGGCGAAGACCGCGGTCGGCGGGTCGGGTAAGCCAAGAAACTGGGTGCCGCCGGTGAACCCTGACTCGTGGTAGAAATCGCCGGTGTAGACGAGGTCGTTGTCGAACTGCAAGTCGGCGGCTTCAAGGGCAGCACGATAACCGTCGAGGCGGGCGCGACTGCATTGCAGCCGCGGTGGGCCGGTGATGATGCCGATCCGCCGGTGGCCGAGCTCGATGAGATGTTCAGTCGCACTGAGCCCACCAGCCCAGTTCGTCGCGCCGATGGTCGGCACGTCATAAGACGGGCTGCCCGAGGGGTCGACGACGACGGTCGGCAGGTAGCGATGCACCTCTGCCTGAAGTTTCGGTTGCAGGTGCGACGTCACCAAGATGATGCCGTCGGATGCACGCGCCTGCACGTTTTGCCACCAACGACGCTCCGACGTGACCTGGTTGTGGATTGCGGAGACGACGGTTCCGACACCGGCATCGTGCGCGACGTCTTCAACACCACGGATGATCTCGACCGCCCATGGGCTGTCGAGGTCGTTGAACACGAGGTCGATGAGATTCGCCTGGGTGCCTTTGCCGAGACCGCGGCGTTGGTAGTCGTGCTTCTCGAGGAGCTCCTCGATGCGGGTGCGGGTATCGGCAGCGACGTCGACTCGGCCGTTGAGGACCCGCGACACGGTAGGCACCGACACGCCTGCCTCTGCGGCGATGGCGGCGATGGTGACCCGGGTCACCCGCCCTCGATCCGCGACGGCCACGACGAGTCTCCTTCGAAAGTCGCATTCCACGATACGCAAGCAGTCTTGTCGACGGCTTGGACCCGAGGGAGAAGCTCTTACTCCACCGTGACGTCGGCCACCATGCGCCGGGACAACCCTACGGCTCGTTCAGGTCCGAGCAGTCGGATGTTCACGATGTGCCGCGAGTCGCTGCTTGACGCTCCAAGTCGAAGCTCGAGATCGCCTGGCTCGACAATCCGGACACCGGCTACGCCCGTGAAGCAGGAAAGGTCGGCCGACACATCGAACGACACCCGCCGCGACTGCCCCGCCTCGACGTCAACGCGCGTGTATCCGATCAAGCGGACGTCGGGCCGCGTCACCTGCGCAACCGGATCGTGCAGATACAGCTGGACGACGTCGGTGCCCGCCCGGCGTCCGATATTGGAGACCGTAAGCGAGACACGGACCGCGCCATCGGTCGTGGAGTCGATGCGGTCCGCATGCGTCACCGCGTGGCCGTCGACCTGGACGTCGTCCCATTCAAAGCTGGTGTACGAAAGCCCGTAGCCGAACGGCCACAGCGGCGTCGGATCGACCGTGCTGACTCCGCTACGCAAGCCGAGTGGAGATGTCAGGTAAGTGCTCGGCTGGCCGGCCGGGCTGTTCGGGATGCACACGGGCAGCCGGCCGGACGGATTCACCCGACCTGAGAGCACACCTGCGAGTGCAGGGCCGCCCTCTTCGCCGGGGAAGAAAGACTGCACGACGGCGGCCAACCGATCGGTGTACGCCCCGAGGGCATACGGACGGCCCGACACCATCACGAGTACAACCGGTCGACCCGTCGCGATGATCGCGTCGAGCAGCTGTCCCTGTACGCCGGGCACCTCCAGGGTCTCGGCGTCGCAGCCTTCGCCGGACGTTCCCCGCCCGAACAGCCCGGCGCGATCGCCCAATGCGACGACACACACATCTGCGGCGCGGGCTGCGCTTACCGCGGCTGCGAAGCCATCGGGGTCGCTGCCATCGACATCGCAACCTGCTGAGAAGGTGACCTCCGCGTCGGGCATTTCCTTGCGGGTCGCTTCGAGCAAGGTTGGTATCGAGAGGCCGAGCGGCCACTTTGGGTATTGCAGGCCGACATGGCTCGGAAACGTGTAGCACCCAAGCATGGCGAATGCGTCGTCGGCACGTGGGCCGACCACGGCGACGCGCATTCCGCGGCGTAGTGGGAGCACGCCGTTGTTTGCCAGCAGGACCACCGACTCCTCGGCGAGCTGACGAGCGACCGCGCGTGACGCCGGTGGGTCAAGTTCGATCGATCCGCTGACGTCGTCGGACGCGTCACCTGACTGCTGGGAACGCAGTGTTGCGGGCGCATGCGGACTCCAGTTCGGATCGAGCATGCCCAGCTGGCCCTTTTGCGTCAGAACGCGCCGCGCGGCGCGGTCGACAAACTCCTCCGACACCGCACCGGCCCCGACCGCATTCACGAGTGGTTGCCCGTAGCAGCGCACGCCCGGCAACTCGACATCGATGCCGGCCCACAATGCCAACGCGGCTGCACCGCTATCGTCGGCTGCCACTTTGTGCTGCAGCGTAAGAAATGTGACCCCGAAATAGTCCGAGACCACGGTGCCGTCGAAGCCCCACTCGTCGCGCAGTAAGTCGGTCAGCAGCAGGCTGTTCGCGGCGCCGGGCACGCCGTCAATCTCGGTGTATGCGTGCATCACAGAGCGCGCGCCGCCGTCGCGGATTGCCATCTCGAAAGGCGGCAACAAGATGTCGGCCAGCTCGCGCGGACCAGCAGATACGGGCCCGAAGTTGCGGCCGGCGCGCGACGCTGAATACCCCACGAAGTGCTTGAGCGTGGCGACGACGCCAGCCGATTCGAGACCGCGAACATACGCGGTGCCGATCGTTGCGACGAGGTAGGGATCTTCGCCGACCGTCTCCTCGACGCGGCCCCACCGGTAGTCACGGGTGACGTCGAGAACCGGAGCAAGACCTTGATGGACGCCGACAGATCGCATCGTCTCGCCGACCTGCGCCGCCATGATCTCCACGAGTGACGGATCAAACGTCGCGCCCCATGCGAGTGCGGTGGGGTAGATGGTCGCGCCCCACGCCATGAACCCGGAGAGACACTCGTCGTGGGCGATGGCCGGAATACCGTGCCGGCTGGCTGCGACGATGTCGGCTTGGGCCCGCGCAAGCGATCGAGCACCCATCGCCGGATCTACCGGCACCGTCCCGAAGGGACGGGTCAAGTGACCGAGGCCATGCGCGATGAGTTCGCTCCAGGGCACATCTGACGTCACGAGTTCGTGCTGATGAGGGGCCACGCCGTCACCCTTGGGGTCCGCGCCGGCCCACACGCCGTACAACTGACCGACCTTCTCCTCGAGTGTCATCCGCCCGAGCAGGTCGCTGACGCGTTCCGCCAGTGGCAGCGAGGTGTCGCGCCACGGCAGGTCGACTGCCGTCGCAACCCCGCTGGTGGGCTCAGGTGTCACTACGTTTTATCCACTTCGTGAAGGCGTTCCGGCTGGCGAACATCGGGATAGTACCGGAAACTATCGGAACTGTCTCGGGAGCCGGCCCGCGCTCATCGAGGTCGAAGATAACGGTTCGGGAAGGTTCCCAGGAAAAGGTTGACCGAGTGAGATCGCGGGCCTTACCGTAGCGCCGCCGTCGGAACTATCGTGACGTTCTCGGTAACTTTCGGTACGACCGGTGACGGGCGTACCCCACCTCCGGGCACCCGTGTCGAGTGCGGGACCCTCGCTGAAGGGACGTTCATGACGAGCCGCACCAACCGCTTACCCCGCCGTCTCGCCAGGGCGACTGCGATCGCGGCAGTTGCAGCCTTGGCCGTTGCCGGCTGCTCAAGCTCCAAAAAGACTGCGGCACCTGCGACCTCGGCAGCTGCCAGCCCCGCTGCCACAACATCTGCAAGCAGCGCGCCGGCCGCAAGTGCGCCAGCCGCATCCGGCGGCCAGCTCAACGGGGGCAAGGACGTCACGCTGACGTGGTGGCACAACGCCTCTACCGACCCCGGTAAGACCGCGTTCCAGAAGGTGGCCGACGATTTTCATGCGGCCCACCCGAACGTGACGATCAGCGTCCAGCCGATCCAGAACGAGACCATCAAGACCAAGATCCAGGTGGCGCTGCAGGGCACCCCGCCTGACATCTTCCAGCAGTGGGGCGGCGGCGCCGAGGCCATCCAGGCCCAGTCAGGCAAGCTCGCCGACATCACCCAGCTCACGTCGAACTGGATCGGTGACCTGGGCAAGAGCGCCGCAGGTTGGTCAAACGACGGCAAGCAACTCGGCGTCCCTTACGACTACCACGTGGTCGGCTTCTGGTACCGCACCGATCTCTTCACGAAGGCTGGCATCAGTTCACCCCCGGCGACGATGACCGACCTCTTGGCCGACATCACGAAGCTGAAGGCGGCGGGCATCACTCCGATGACCGTTGGCGGCAAGGACAAGTGGCCAGATGCGTTCTACTGGGAGAACTTCGTACTGAAGGAGTGCCCGAAAGACACGATCACAGCGGGCATCGCGGCGGCCAAGTTCACCGATCCGTGCTTCGTCAAGGCTGGCGACGACCTGAAGACGCTCCTCGACGCGAAGCCCTTCAACGACGGTTTCCTCGCCACCCCTGCACAGCAGGGCGCAGGCAGCTCGGCGGGCTTGGTCGCGAATGGCAAGGCGGCGATGGAGTTGCAGGGTGACTGGGAGATCCCGACGATTATCGGCCTCCTTCCGGCCGACCAGCAGTCAACGGTCGAAGGCGAGATGGGCTTCTTCCCGTTCCCGTCGATCACCGGTGGCAACGGCGAACCCGGTGCGGCTCTTGGTGGTGGCGACGGTTTCTCGTGCTCGACCAAGGCGCCTGACGCATGTGCTGCGTTCCTGCAGTACATGACCAGTGCACCGATCGAAGAGCAGCTCGTCAAGGCGAACGCGATCAGCATCCCGTCCAACGGTGGCGCTACGTCGGCGATCACCGACCCGACGTTGCAGAAGGTGCTCACCTACCTGCAGGGTGTCTCGTACAACCAGCTGTACTTCGACCAGGCGCTTCCGACAAATGTCGGCAACGCCGTGAACGACGCAGTGTCGAACTTCTTCGCCGGCCAGGGAACACCTCAAGACATCGCGGACGCAGCAGGCAAGGCGGCAAGCCAGTAACCGCACTGTCCGAGACTGGTTCAACTGATTGGTGAAGTTCGTCATGGTAAGTGGTCACGCCACGACCCGGCCGGGGCAACCCGTGCCGGGCGTGGCGCCTCCACTTCTACGGAGTCCCGGTCGGTCGGCCCGATCGGGACTTCGTCAGCGTCTGGAGTTGCTGCTTCTTCTCGGCCCGGCCTTTGTGCTCTTCGTCGGGTTCGTACTCGTGCCCATCGCGGTTGCGGTCTACTACAGCTTCTTCAAGTGGAGTGGATTCGGACCGCTCAACCACCCCATCGGGCTAGCTAACTACCGACGGGCGTTCGCCGACACCGTGTTCCTGCACGCGATTCAGCACAACGGCACGATCGCGCTGCTGTCACTCTTCCTGCAGCTGCCGCTGAGTATCGCGCTCGCGCTGCTGCTCAATCGCCAACTCCGCGGTCGTGGATTCTTGCGGCTTGTTGTATTCGCTCCTTACGTGCTCTCTGAAGCGGTCACTGCCGTCATGTGGTTGATACTTTTGCAGCCCGGCGGATTCGTTGACCAAGTCTTCAAGCATGTGGGGCTCGGCAGTCTGATAACGACCTGGCTCGCCAACACCCATGTCGTTCTCTACACACTCTTCGTCGTTATCACCTGGAAATACATCGGCTTCGGGGTCATCTTGTTGCTCGCCGGACTCCAGGGCATTCCGACGGAGTTGCGCGAGGCTTCCGCGCTCGATGGCGCGAGCCCGTGGCAAACGACGCGACAAGTCATCTTGCCGCTGCTCGGCCCGACCATCCGGGTATGGATCTTCCTCTCCATGATCGGCTCGCTCCAGCTGTTCGATATTCCCTGGATCATGACTCTCGGCGGCCCAGCAGGTGCGTCGACCACGATGTCGACGTATCTCATCGACAAAGGCTTCCAGAGTTACGAATTCGGCTACGGCAGCGCCGTTGCGGTGATCTTGTTCATCTTCTGCTTCGCGTTCGCCTTGCTATACCAGCGCTTTGCGCTAAGACGCGACACTCAGGGCGCTCTCACGAGGATGGTGCGATGACGGCGACCGCGCAGCTGCTGACCGTGCGCACAAAGCCCCCGCGTAGGCGGAACAAGGCAGCGAGCTCGCCGGTGGCGACGGCGCTCGCATACTTGACCGGCGTGGTGATCGTCATCGTCACCATCGTGCCCTTGGCCTACATCTTCATCGGCGG
>DASYAG010000047.1:0-1685 GCA_036501485.1 Acidothermaceae bacterium
CGATTGAGTTTGCGGTCCGGCCACAACCGAACGCTAGACAGTCGATAAAACACGGCATCCGCACCGCGGTAACGAATTACGCCGTGGTGCCAACCGTGGCCCCCGACCGCGGGTATGTCCCGCATGATCGCCGCCGTCCCACCTTGACGCAGCTTCAACAAGCGATAGCTCAGGGCGACAACCGCAAGTCCCAGCAGGACGACGAGCACGATCATCAAGCTCATGAGCGCGCTCATTGCCGCGGTCCGCTAGTCGAGCGCGCCGACAGCGCGCAGTCTGCCACGTCCCCTCGCGGCAATGCGAGGGTCGTCTGACTCCGAATCCTGTTTGGCCGCAGCCTCGTCGATCTCCGATTCGAATTGAGCGAACTCGGCGAGGATGCTGACACTCTCCTCGGTGACCGACAGGAAGCCGCCTTCGATGGCGACCCGTAGGTCATCCTCGCCCTCACGCTCGACACGAACTATGGCGTCGTCGACGAGCTGCGCAACCAGCGGGATGTGACTGGGCAGAATCCCGATCTCCCCCACCGTGGTGCGCGTGAAGAGGAACGTCGCCTCGCCCGACCAGATTTTCCGGTCCACGGCGACGATCTCCACGTTCAGCACGGCCATCTCACACCTGTCCTTCCACGCTCAGTCTCCGCCGCCGACACATCACAGCTTGGCGCCGAAGCTTTCGGCCTTCTTTGCCAGGTCGTCCAGCCCACCGATAAGGAAGAAAGCCTGCTCGGGAATGTGGTCGAAATCGCCCTTGGCCAGCTTGTCGAACGCCTCGATGGTTTCCTTCAGCGGAACGGTGGATCCTGGCTGGCCGGTGAACTGCTCTGCCGCCATCATGTTCTGCGAGAGGAACCGCTCGATCCGGCGCGCCCGATTGACCTGCTGCTTGTCCTCTTCGGACAGCTCGTCGATACCCAGAATCGCGATGATGTCCTGAAGGTCCTTGTAGCGCTGCAGGATTCGGATCACTTCCTGCGCAACCCGGTAGTGCTCGTCGCCGACGATCGCCGGGTCCAGGATGGTCGAGCTGGATGCCAACGGGTCCACCGCGGGGAAAATACCCTTGGAGAACACGTTTCGGGACAGCTCGGTGGTGGCGTCCAAGTGCGCGAACGTCGTCGCCGGCGCGGGGTCGGTGTAGTCGTCGGCGGGCACGTACACCGCTTGCATCGAGGTGATGGACTTGCCTCGGGTCGAGGTGATCCGCTCCTGCAACTCACCCATCTCGTCGGCCAGGGTCGGCTGGTAGCCCACGGCCGAAGGCATCCGGCCGAGCAGTGTCGAGACCTCGGAACCGGCCTGGGTGAACCGGAAAATGTTGTCGATGAACAGCAGCACGTCCTGGCCCTGCTCGTCGCGGAAGAACTCGGCCATCGTCAACGCCGACAAGGCGACTCGCATACGGGTGCCGGGCGGCTCGTCCATCTGACCGAACACCAGCGCGGTGTCCTTGAGCACGTCGGCCTCACCGAGCTCCACCCAGAGGTCGTTGCCCTCACGGGTGCGCTCGCCCACACCGGCGAATACCGAAGTACCACCGAAGTTTCGGGCGATACGGTTGATCATCTCCTGGATCAGAACGGTCTTACCCACGCCCGCGCCGCCGAACAGTGCGATCTTTCCACCACGCACATAGGGCGTCAGCAAGTCGACGACCTTCAGCCCCGTCTCGAGCATCTCGGT
>DASYAG010000048.1:0-3297 GCA_036501485.1 Acidothermaceae bacterium
AACGCGTGGCACGTTGGGCGCCCGGAGACGCCACTCACCGTCGAAGTTCGCTCGTCCGTCGATTGATGTCTTGCCTTCGGTCGAGTTAGGCCGGATAAGACGATTGATGTCGAGTCCGCAGTTGTACGACACCATCGGAGCCACGTACACGGTGACGCGGCGCACAGAGCCGCGGATCGCCGCGCAGATCTGGGCTGCGCTCGGCGATGCGCGCACCGTCCTGAATGTCGGCGCTGGTACCGGCTCGTATGAGCCTTCTGACCGTGACGTCACCGCGGTGGAACCGTCGGCGGTGATGCGAGCACAGCGTCCCGTAGGTGCAGCGCCGTGCGCGGCTGCGAGCGCGGAGAGCCTTCCGTTCGAGGACCAGTCGTTCGACGCCGCGATGGCCTTTGCCACCGTTCATCACTGGCGAGATCCGATTGCCGGTCTCCTCGAGATGCGGCGTGTGGCTCGGCGCGTTGTGGTGTTCACGTGCGACACAACTGAGCAGAGTTGGCGTCGCCGCTTTGGCTGACTCGGGACTACCTGCCCGAGATCGCCGCATCCCGCGTCGGCCTCGCGACCGAGCTCGCGCGCGCGATCGGAGCCCGGATGGAACCGGTGCTCGTTCCGTGGGACTGCGCTGACGGATTCTTCGAGGCCTACTGGCGCCGGCCCGAGGCGTATCTCGACGAGAACGTCCGCCGCGGAATATCGATGTGGGCCAACGTGGGGCCGGATGTCGAGCAGCGGGCGGTGTGTGCGCTCCGCGACGACCTGGCGTCTGGCCGGTGGGCCGAGCGCAACCGCGATCTTCTCGACCTCGAGGCGGCAGAGCTTGGCCTTCGCCTGCTCATCGCCTGAACTGTTCAGAGCCGGAGATCACTTGGCTGGCCATTGCTCAGGAAAGACGCCCCAGCGGCCGCGACCAGCTACCTTCCACAGACATGGCACCGGTTCAAGTTACGTGCGGGATTGATGGCTGCGGCATGTCCTGGAGCGCTGCGGCGCCCAAGGATGCGAAAGCGTCGATGGCGGAGCACCGGCAGAAGTTCCACGCCGCCGATGAGCCCGAGCCCAAGGGGCCGAGACCCCGCCGCTCGTTGCGCGCTTAGCCTGCGAACACTCGCGGGAGTTCACCGGAGTGACAGCTCGGTTGCCCAACGCCTAGCCTGCGCCAGTGTTCCGGAATGACGCCCGAGCAGGGACGGTGCTAGGGAGTTCCTTTTAGTCGCTTAACAGGACCCGCCAACGAGGCGAACAGCCCAGCGAGAAGGCCCACAGCGTTTGTCGTGACGCAAGTTCGGCAGGCGTTGCAGCACCCAGTCGCGACCGGACTCAGATCTGCAACCCGTGTGACGAGTGGCAGTGTCCTTGTCGTTGCCCGTTCGAGCATTGCTCATCAAGTGTAGGGGGCGCCGGGACCCGGGGCGCCCCTATGGGTCAGCTGCGCACGCGACGAACTGCGCGAGTATCGGCTGACAGCGCCGGTTAGCGGACGAAGGGCCGCAAACATGCCGATCGAGAGTACGAACACGACGTGGAAGTTCGACTTTCCACCTTGGGAGCAGCTCTTCGGGCCATCGGCTGACGAACCACGTAGGTAGGGCACGCGGGTCTTCGCCAGTGTCGGGAGACGCCCGAACGGGCATCTCGATCGGTTCGGGTCGCCGTCTACCTAGAGATGCTCTTGCACGAACACGGTGTTTGTGTCGTCCTTGTAGACGACCCGGTAACCGGCGGTGACGATCTCTCGGCCGAGCCGCTCATGTTCTACGCGATTCGCCACGAGGTCGCGGTGCAGATCAGCCAGTTCGACGATCATCATCGTCGGCCGGTGGTGCGCAAGGTCGAAGCCCGCGAAGACGGCAGGTTCATTACCCTCCACGTCGACGACCAGCAGATCGAGCGCGTCGATCCCGCGGACATCCAGGAAGTCGTTGAGCGTGATCTGTTTCACATCGATTCGGCGGCTGTTCGCGAACGAATTCTTCGCCCACGCAATCTGTTGGAACTCGGTGAGAGCTGCGTCGTTTGAGGTGGAGAGCGACTTGCCGACTGTCATGGTGACTGTGCCACTTGCGGCGCCGATCGCGAGTTCCTCGACCGTGATGTTCGGCCACGCGGCGTAGCGTTCCCGGCACCTCGCCGCATACTCGGGAACAGGCTCGACGTACCAGCCATGCCAGCCCGCGGCGGCGAGGCCGGACGTGTTGCTCCACGAGCTCCCGTCGAACGCGCCGATCTCTAAAAACCTACCGTCGGTCCGACAGCCTAGGAAATGGTCGAGCAGAACATCGAGGTTCGTGACCTGGCAGGACGGGGCGATTTCGTAGCAGCCATGCCGTGGCCGTGGCCGTGGCCGAGGCGTCGGCTGGCGGCGTGTGAACAGCTTCATCGCGTACTGACCCTAGTTGATGGGGGGCACCGAATCGACGCTTGTCGCGTGCGCCAGCGTTCGGACATGGGTGGGCTGCGCCAGCGTTCAGGAATGACGCCAGCTAGGAGCTTGGTGCGCGTCTCATGGGGTAGGTCTTACGACACTTGACCATGCTGGAGACTCGCAGGAGAGTTCCGTTGGCCTTGTACGCGAAGTACACCGGCACGCAGCCGAGACGACGACCGCTTGTCGACGTGATTAGCTCGACGTTGAGTCCGTCAACGTACGTCTCAAGGTCTGTGAGTATCTGGCCGGGCTTCATGAGGCCGGGGTGGTACTTGCGACCGGAACATGTCCCATCGTCTTGGGTGCAGTCACTCGCGACCACCGTTCGTGATGTGTCGTTGAGAAGCTTTACGTAGAACGTTCCTTCAGTCGGGTCGAGCGAATTGAGCGAGCCGCAGCCGCTCGCCACGAACGCGAACGTCGCGACGCTGACAACCACCGCACGAATCCCTCCGCTTCGATGGGCCACTGGAGTGAGATCGTACGGTTGCGCCAACGTTCAGGAATGACGCCAGCTTGATGACGCGTGGCGTGGTCGGGGCTACGCGCGCTGTCTTCGGTGACGCAGGACTTGCCTCACCCCAAACCAAAACGCGAACCACGCCAGGCTGAAGGCGTCCACGATGCACAAGCCCGCAACAAGAAACCCTACGAAGACGGCGGCCCACATCGCAAGGACCGCATACCTGAACTGTCGCGGAAAAATGGCCACGATCTAAGTTAGTCAGAAGTCTTCGGCGTGGGCCAGCGTTCCGCGATGGACCCTGAGACCTACTTCGGACCGAGCGCCTTCTCGTACAGGTCGAAGGTGTGTGAGTCGAACGCAACTAGGCGAACCAGCTCGACCTTCGTTGGCGTTGAGCGGATCG
>DASYAG010000049.1:0-17357 GCA_036501485.1 Acidothermaceae bacterium
ACCGGGCCGTTCGTCGGGCGCGGGAGCGAGCTCGAGCGGCTACTGTCTGCGTGGCAGACCTCGCTTGGCGGTGGTGCGTGCGCCGCCCTGATCGCCGGCGAACCGGGGGTCGGCAAGACGCGCCTGGCCGGCGAGTGGTCCCGGCAGGCCTATGAGCAGGGCGCGGTCGTGCTGTACGGCCGTTGCGACGAGGACCTCGGTGCGCCCTATCAGCCCTTCGCGGAAGCCTTGCGTTCGCTGGTGCCGTGCGTCGGCACTAGCCGGTTGCGCGGAGTGCGCGGCGTCGAAGCGTTGCTTCCGCTTGTCCCCGGGCTCGTCGACGACGTGCCCGATCTGGCCGCGCCGACGCGCGCCGACCCCGACACCGAGCGCTACGCACTTTTCGACGCCGTCGTTGCACTCTTGGAATTGGCCTCCACGGAAGCGCCGGTTGTCCTAGTTCTCGACGACCTGCACTGGGCGGCCAAGCCAACGCTGCTCCTGTTACGACATGTGCTGCGCTTCGGCGACCGCGCGCGCGTGCAGATCGTAGGCACCTACCGCAGCACTGATCTCGACCGCTCCCACCCTCTGGCGGCGATGCTGGCCGACCTGCACCGCGACGGCACCGCCAGCCGCATCAATCTCAGCGGCCTCGATGAGGACGACGTCAGCGCGTACGTCGCCAAAGCCGGCTACGACGACGAAGAGCTCGGCCACGCATTGGCCTCCGTCACAGGCGGCAACCCGTTCTTTCTCATCGAGGCTCTGCGCCATGTCGACGAGAGCGGCGGCGTGTGGGACCCGAGCACGCTCCCACAGGGAGTGCGAGAAGCCGTGAGCCGCAGACTTTCTCGGCTTCCGATCGAGACCAATAAGGCCCTCGCCGCAGCCGCGGTCGTCGGCAGCCGGTTTGCTCTGGATCTGGTCGAGCGCGTGGTTGGGGACGACCTGGTCGACGCGTTCGACGAGGCTTCCAAAGCCGGCATCGTCATCGAGGAGCCCGGTGGTCGCTACCGGTTCAACCACGCGATCGTCCGACAGTCGCTGCTTGCCGAACTGCCGTCGATGCGACGTATGCGGCTGCACCAGCACATCGCCACGACGCTGGAGGACGAGCCGGGCGCCGACGACGAGCTGCTCGCTGAACTGGCTCACCACTATTTCGAATGTGCATGGGCGGGAAACGCCGCCAAGGCCGTCGAGTATTGCCGGCGTGCGGCAGACCAGGCGATGGCCCGGCTCGCCTACGAAGGGGCGGCCGAGCTTTACGACCACGCCCTGCACGCGCTGGAGGAGCTCGACGACGAGCTGCCCGACCGTGACGACCAGATCGCCGACCTACTCCTCGCGCGTTGCGAGGCTCTTCTCGCCGCGGGTGACGTGACTTCGGCAGCAGGTGCGGTCTCTCAATTGCAACAAGCGACAGTCGATTCCGCGCGGCTGTCGGCATGGGCGACATGCTTCGACGGCCAGCTCTCGGTATTGGTCCATCCCGAGCGATTGGACGACGTGGAGGCCGCGTTAGGCGCCGCCGCACACAAATTGGCCGAAATAGACGATGCCGCAGGGGAAGCCAAGGCGCATACCGTCCGTGCCACATGCCTCGCCCGGCTCGGGCGAGTTGGTGACTGCGAAGTCGCCTTGGACGATGCACTGACGGCGGCACGGCGCGCCCGTGATCACCGCCGAGTCAACGCGGTGCTGGCCGGTGCGCCGCTGGCGGCGCTGTGGGGCCCGAATCCGGTTCCGCGAGCTGGCGGGCGGTGCCTTGACGTCGTGCGGCTGCTGCGGATCACCACCGACTCACCGGCCGTCGAAGCGACGTCGACGCGATGCCAGGCCGTGTTGGAGGCCTTCCGTGGCCGCGATGCGGCAGCCCGCCGGATGATCGACTCAGCCCGGCGCACGGTCACCGAACTCGGCCTGCGCCATGCTCTTCTGGAGGTCGAGCAATTCGCCGGCATCGTGGAGCTCGTCTTGGACGATCCGGCCGCGGCCGAGCCGCATCTCCGTCAGGCCTGCAACGGCTTTCGCCGGATGGGTCTCGACGCCGATACCGCCGAGACCGCTGCATTACTCGGCCGCGCCTGTCTGGCACTCAATCGGGATGCCGAGGCCGACGAATTATGCACGGAGAGTGAGCGACTCGCGGGCCACGCGCTGAAGGCATCGATCGCCTGGCGCACGGTTCGGGCTCAGTTGCTGTCGCGCGGCAACGATCACCAGGAGGCTCGGCGCGTCGCACAGGCCGCCATCACCCTGGCCGAGCGCACCGACGGGTTGGTCGATCACGGCGATGCCTGTCTGGCACTGGCAACGGTGTTGGGCGCCGCCGGAGACTCCGCGGGGGCGCGCGCTGCCGCCGAACGCGCCGCCAACCTGTATGAGCGGAAAGGCGCTGCAGCGCTTGCGGACAAGGCGCGCTCCATGCTCGACGAGCGGGGCGAGGCAAATGCCCCGACTCCACCCGAAGCACCCGTTGTCGTGACTCGCACCGCCGCTGTCCACGCGAGCGAACGCGTGATGGCCGCTATTGGTCGCAAGGCCTGGGACGAATTCGAGCGGCTGTTCGCACCTGAGGGTTCTGTCGAGAGTCGCCGGAAGATCGTCGGCTTTAAGCAGAACGAATTCCCTTCGGACGAGGTGATGCGTCAGACAAGGCGTGATCTCGAGACCGGGATCATGCGGGCGAACCATGTCGTTATTGCCGTGCGAGGCGAGCGCCTGGCTCTCGCTCGAATGACGTTGGGCACTGTCGACGCGGGCCCCGGGGCGCCGAACGATGAATTCCTCCAGGTATACGGCGTTGACGAGGAGGGTCGGGTCGCGTTGCAGATCTGGTTCGACCTCGAAGACATGGACGCCGCACTCGCCGAACTCGACGCCCTGCACGCCCGATTCGAGGATGAACGCCCACAAGCCCGGCCCCTTTTCGGTGGGCGCGAACACCCTTCTGCTCCAGCGTCACTCCCAGTGCCGACTGTCGAGCTCGACACCGCATGCGTCCGAGTCGGTGAACGCGTCGCGGCTGCTGTTAATCGAGGCGACTGGGACGAGTATGAGCGGCTGTTTGCGCCCGAGGCCTCCCTTGAGAGTCGGCGGAAGGTTGTCGGCTTCACGCCGATCGACATCCCATTCGATGACTTGCAACGTGAGAACAGACGGATTCTCGAGACGGGCGAGACGGGGCTCGACTATGTGTTTATCGCTGTGCGAGGTGAGCGCCTCGCACTCTCTCGATTGAAGGTGAGCACCGGCGACGCGAGCCCCGGTGCACCAATCGACGAATTCCTTCAGGTATACGGGATTGACGAGGAGGGTCGGGTCGCGTTGCAGATCTGGTTCGACCCCGAAGACATCGATGCCGCGATGGCCGAACTCGACGCCCTACACGCCCGATTCGAGGAAGAACGCTCAACCCCGCTCGAGAACGCCGCGAGTCGAGCCGACGATCGGTTTAACACGCTCTTCGCCGGCAGGCGTTGGGACGACATCGCCACGCTGCTCACCGACGACATTCGGGTCGAGGACCGGCGTCGCGGACTCCGCCGAGACGGCAACGATCGCGCCACCGAGCTCGCGGAGCTACGGGCGATCGCCGACGTCGGGGTTACGGACATGACGTCAGACGTCCTGGCGATCCGCGGAGAGCGCCTCGCCCTCGTTCGTACCCTCTACGCGGGCCAAGACAAGCAGCCCGAGGCGTTCCATACCGAGCTAATCCGAATCGCCGAGATCGACGCCGACGAGCGGATCGTGGCGTACGTTGCGTTCGATCTCGACGACTTCGACGCCGCCATCGCGGAGCTCGATGCCCGGTACCTCGCCGGCGAAGCAGCCGCCCACGCGCACACGTGGTCGATCGTTGCGGCTGGCTATGCCGGTTTCAACCGGCGCGAGCTCCTCGCGACGACGCCCGATTGGGTGAACATTGACCATCGTCGCGGAGCAGGTTTCGCCCCCGGGGACATGATCGCGTACATCCGAGCGGCATGGGACGACTCGCCTGACACCAAGATCTACGTCGCGGCGGTGCATCGGCTCAGCAAGATCGGAGCGGTCGTCGCCCATCAGTCGCATGGGATCTCACAGGAGGGCTTCGCCGCCGAGTGGCGGGATGTCCACGTGCTGGCGCTGGAAGGCGAGATGTTCAGCCGCTGCGAACTCTTCGACGAGGATGACCTCGACGCCGCGATCGCGAGGTTCGATCAGCTCAGCCGGCCGGCACCGCGGCTGGAAAACACGGCGAGCCAAGTGTACGAGCGCATGTGGGAGTACTTCAGGGCCCAGGATTGGGTAGCGCTAACCGGCCTGGTGGCCGACGACGAGTTGATCGACGATCGTCGGCGAGTGGTGAATGGCGGTGTTCGGCACGGCCGCAATGCCGGAATCCAAGAGTTGCAGGCGGCCGCCGACATCGGCTTCGCGATAACGATGGTGGACGTCAAGGCGACCCGCGGCGACCGTCTCGCTTTGACGCGTGTTCGCGCCTCGGGGCGCGATCCCGGTGCGATCCAAAACGATGTCGTGCAAGTCGTCGAAATCGATGCTGACGAACGGATCGCGGTAGTGATCACATTTGACGTTGACGACATTGATGCTGCATTCGAAGAACTCGACGCTCGATTCCTCGCTGGCGAAGCGGACGCCCATGCGCACACGTGGTCGGTGATCGCGGACGCCTACGCCGCGCTCAACCGACACGAATTCCCAGCAACGACGCCGGACTGGGTCAACATCGACCACCGAGGGGAGACAATGTTCGGCCCCGGTGACCTGTTTGCATTCCTCCGCGCCAGCCTGGACTTCCAGCAAGACTTCAACATCTATATCGAGTCCGTGCATCGGCTGATCGAACTCGGGGCGGTCACCACTTACGCGGCGCATGCGACCTCGCAAGAGGGCTTCGAGGCCGAATGGCGCGGCGTCTCCGTTTTCGCGGTCGAAGGCGACATGGTCAACCGGTGGGAAGTCTTCGACGAGGTAGACCTCGAGGCCGCGATCGCGAGGTTCGACGAGCTCAGCCGGCCGGCGCTGCAGCGTCTGGAGAACACCGCATCGCGTGTATTCGAGCGCCTTTACTCGCACGTTGCTGCCGGCGAGTGGCACGCCGTGGCTCAAACGACGGCCGAGAACGTCTCTGTCGACGATCGCCGTCGGGTAGTGAACGCCGGGATCCTGCATGGTCGAGATGCCAACATCAAAGATGCTCAGGCAACCGTTGATGTCGGCTTCACGATGACGATGTTGGGCGTCCTGGCAACCCGCGGCGGGCGCCTCGCCCTCACAGGGATTCGCGTGTCAGGCCGTGACCCTGTGGCGATTCAAAACGATGCCCTCCAAATCATCGAGGTCGACGCCGAGGAGCGAATCGCGGGTGTTGTTGTGTTCGATCTTGACGACTTCGACGCCGCCATCGCGGAGCTCGATGCCCGCTACCTGGCCGGCGAAGCGGCGATTCACGCGCACACGTGGTCGGTCATCAGCAGTGTCTTCGCTGCGCTGAAACGGCGCGAGCTGCCCTCAACTACAACCGATTTCGTCGACATCGATCACCGCAAGGGAACAGCTTTTGCGCCCGGTGAGCTGATGCAATACCTGCGTGCTGGCTGGGAAATTAACCAAGAAGTCAGACCCTATGTCGAGGTCGTGCATCGGCTGAACCACCTTGGAGCTGTCTTCACCCATTCAGCGCAGTTGACCTCGCGAGAGGGCTTCGAGGCTGAGTGGCGGACGATCGACATCATGACGGTCGATGACGACCTGATCAACCGCGGCGAGCTATTCGACGAGGCAGACCTGGACACCGCGATCGCGCGGTTCGACCAACTCAGCCGGCCGGTACGTAGGCTGGAAAACGCGGCAAGCCAAGTAGCCGCGCGCTTCGTGGCACATTTCGCGGCGGGCGATTGGGACGCCATGGCGGAGATCCTGGCCGACAACTTCTCCCAAGACGATCGCCGTCGGGTGGTGGGCTCGGGAGTCCGACATGGTCGAGACGCCGAGATCCTGGACATGCGGGCGATCTCCGGCCTTGAGATCACGAACGTAACGACGACCGTCATAGCGACCCGCGGTGAGCGCCTTGCCCTGATCCGCACCCGCTTCTCACTCCTTGATGCAGGACCCGAGCCGTTCGTCACAGAGGTTCTCGGCCTTGCCGAAAACGACGCCGACGATCGAATCACGGCGCACGTCGTGTTCGACCTCGACGACTTCGATGCCGCCATCGCGGAGCTCGATGCCCGATACCTGGCCGGCGAAGCGGCCGCCCACTCACACGCGTGGTCGATCATTGCGGCTGGTTACGCCGCGCTCAACCGGCACGAGCTACCGCCGACCACGCCGGACTGTGTGAACATCGACCACCGACGGGAGACAGCCTTCGGGCCCGACGACCTGACCGCATACCAGAACGCAGGGTTGGAACTCGACAACCAAGGCATCAACATCTACGTCGAGGAAGTGCATCAGCTGAATAGCTGGGCAGCAGTCATCACTTACGCAGCCCACGAGACCTCGCAACAGGGCTTCGACGCGGAGTGGCGGGGGGTCGCCGTATTCACGATCGATAGAGACCTGGTCAACCGGGTCGAAGTCTTCGACGAGGCAGACCTGGACGCCGCGATCACCAAATTCGATCAGCTGAGCCAGCCTGCACAGCGGCTAAAAAACGCGGCAAGCCAAGTAGCCGCGCGCTTCGTGGCGCATTTCGCGGCGGGCGATTGGGACGCCATGGCGGAGATCCTGGCCGACGACTTTTCCGGCGACGATCGGCGTCGGGTGGTGAGCGCGGGAGTCCGACACGGTCGAGACGCCCAGATGGCTAACACGCGGGCGATCGCCGAGCTGTGGTCCACAAACGTAAAGCGGAGCGTCATCGCGACCCGCGGGAGGAACGTTGTCCTCGAGCGTATTACCTTCTCGCGTCGCGACGAAGCGGTCGAAGCGTTCCTTACCGAGGTGCTCATGATCGTCGAGATCAACGCCGACGAGAAACTCGCGTCGATCGTCACGTTCGACCTCGAGGACTTCGCGGCCGCCCTCGCGGAGCTCGACGCGCGATACGTCGCCGGCGAAGCGGCCGCCCATGCGCACACCTGGTTGGTGATCACGGCCGGCCACGCAACAGTCAATCGGCGCGAACTGCCACCGATGATGCCGGACTGCGTGAGCATCGACCACCGCCGGGGCACATCGTCCGCACCCGGCGAGCTGACTGAATACTTCCGTGCCGGCTTCGAGCTCGACCAAGACGTACGAACCTACGTCGCGGTTGTGCATCGGCTCAGCGACCTGGGAGCGGTGTGTACCCATGCGGGGCAAGGTGTTTCGCGCGAAGGCTTCGATGCCGAGTGGCGCGGCGTCGACCTCGTGACGGTCGAAGGGGACATGGTCAGCCGCTGCGAGGTATTCGACGAGGCAGACCTGGACGCCGCGATCGCGAGGTTCGAACAGTTAAGCCGGTCAGCGCCTTGGCTGGAAAACACGGCAAGCCGGGCCAACGCGCGCTTCATTGCGTGCGTCAACGCGCGCGACTGGGACGCTATCGCTTCGATTTTGGCTCACGATCATTACAGCGACGATCGGCGGCGGGTAACCGGCGCCGGAATCCGCCGCGGTCGGGATGCCGATATCGAGAACGTGCGGGTGGTCGCAGACCTCGGGGCGAACACCACGGTCGAGGTCGAGGTCATCGCGACTCGGGGCGACCGCCTCGTTCTCACTCGTACCCGCATCTCCTTTGACCAGCAGCAGCAAGGGTTCGTCACTGAGGTGCTCGGCCTCATCCAGACCAACCTCGACGGTCGTATCGCGGCGGTCATCGTGCTCGACCCCGAGGACTTCGCGGCAGCCTTCGAAGAACTCGACGCTCGCTACCTCGCCGGCGAAGCGGCCGCCAACGCACGCACGTGGTCGCTCGTCGCAGCGGCCTATGAGTGCTACAACCGGCGCGAGCTTCCTCCGACGACGCCGGACTGGGTGAACGTCGACCGTCGCCGGATGACCATGTATGCGCCCGGTGACGTCTTCAAATACGTCCGCGGTGGCTGGAATTACATCTCGGACATCAGCTTCCGCATCGAGGCCGTGCATCAGTTGACCAATCTGGGAGCGGTCGTCACTCACACGGGACGTGGGACCTCGCAAGAAGGCTTCGACGCCGAGTGGCGCGAGATCCACGTCATGACAGTCGAAGGCGACCTGTTCAACCGCAGCGAGATGTTCGACGAGGCAGACCTCGACGATGCCCTCGCGAGGTTCGAAGAGCTCAATCAGCCGACGCCGCACCTTGAAAACGCGGCAAGCCGAGTGGATAAGCGCTTTCAGGCATGCTTCGCCGCCCGCGACTGGGACGTAATGGCGAAGATGCTGTCCGACGGCTTTTCGATTGAAGATCGGCGTCGAGTCGTGAACATGGGGAACTCGCATGGTCGAGATGCCGAACTCACCGTGCATGCATACGCGACTGTCGGAACCCAGAACGTGAAATCAACGGTCATTGCGACACGCGCACAGCGCGTCGCCCTAAATCATTACCGATTTTCGGGGCCCGACCAACGGGCCGACGCGTTCCGCGTCGAGATGCTCGCGGTCGTCGAGATCGATGCCGACGAGCGGATGGCGGCGGTCGTCGTTTTCGACGCCGACGACATCGACGCCGCCATCACGGAGCTCGACGCCCGATACATCGCCGGCGAGGCGGCCGCTCACGCCCGCACGTGGTCGGTAATCGCCGGTGCTCTCATTGCGCACAATCGGCGCGAGATCGCAGCGACGACACCGGATGTGGCGAGTATCGACCACCGCCGGGTAGCGGCGTTTGCGCCCGATCAAGGGATCGAATACATCCGTGCCGGGTGGGACCTCGACCAAAACATCAACATCTACATCGAGACAGCGAATCGGGTGAACGACCTCGGCGCGGTCTTCACTTGGGCGGGATATGGAACCTCGCACGAGGGCTTCGACGCCGAGTGGCGGGGCGTCACCCTCATGACGGTCGCTGGGGAAATGATCTCCCGCATCGAGGTATTCGACGAGGCAGACCTGGACGCCGCCATCGCCAGGTTCGATCAGCTCAGCCAGCCGGCACCGCGGTTAGAAAACGCGGCAAGTCAAGCATACCAGCGCATTTGGGCATACTTCGCGGCTCGCGACTGGGAAGCGATAACCAAGATGGTGGCCGACAACTTTTCAAGTGACGATCGCCGACGCGGGATGAATGCCGGGATCCGACACGGTCGCGGCGCCGATATCGAAGATTTGCAGGCCTCCGCCGATATCGGCTTCACGATAAGAATGGTGGACGTCGTTGCGACCCGCGGCGACCGCCTCGCTCTAACGCGCGTTCGCGCGTCGGGCCGCGATCCCGAGACGATTCAAGGCGATGCCCCGAACGTCGTGGAGATCGACGACAACGGACGGATCGCAAATGTCGTCGTGTTCGATCTCGAAGACTTCGACGCCGCCATCGCTGAGCTCGATGCCCGCTATGTCGCCGGAGAAGCGGCCGGCCACGCGCACGTATGGTCCGTCATCGCCGGCGGCTTCGGCTCGATCCGCAGGTACGAGCTACCGCCGACCACGCCCGATTGTGTAAGTATCGACCACCGGCGGACGGCTGCGTTTGCGCCGGGTGAGCTGAATGCCTATTTCAGCGCCGCGTTCGACCTCACGGCAGACGTCAAGATCTACGTCGAGGCGCTGCACCGCCTGAACGGCATCGGAGCGGTTTGCACCCATGTGGTGCATGGTGTTTCGCACGAAGGCTTCGCCGCCGAGTGGCGAGAGGTCGACATTTTGATGGTCGAAGGCAACATCGTCAACCGGGTCGAAATGTTCGACGAGGCAGACATCGACGCCGCGCTTGCACAATTTGACGAACTGCAACCACAAACGCCGCGGCTAGAAAACACGGCAAGCCAGGCGTACGAGCGCCTTCGGGCGCACTTTGCGGCCCACGACTGGAAAGCCATGACCGCGATGCTGGCATCCGACGCTATCAGTGACGATCGCCGCCGAACCGCGAACGCCGGGGCCAGACAAGGTCCGGAGGCCGCGATCCAAGATGCGCACGCGATGACGGATCTGGGTTTCACGAACGTGACGGCGACAGTGATTGCGATCCGCGGCGAGCGGCTGGTCTTGATGCGTTCCCGCTACTCAGGGCCCGATCGAGGCGCCGCGGCGTTCTACACCGAGGTACTCAACCTCGTTGAGATCGGCGCCGACGACCGGATCGTCGGGCGTGTGTGGTTCGACCTCGAAGATATCGACGCCGCCTTCGAGGAACTTGACGCCCGATACCTCGCCGGCGAAGCCGCCGCCCACGCGCGCACGTGGTCGGTCATCACACGGGGTAATACCGCAGCCAACCGACACGAGACATTGCCAATGACGCCAGACTCTTCGATGATCGACCACCGGCTGCGCACGACGTTGAACGCGGACGATTTAACCGCGTACGTTCGCGCCTCGTGGGACCTCACGCCGAACCTGCAAATGTTCATCGAGTCGGTACATCGGCTAAACGACGTCGGAGCGGTCGTTACGCACGCGTCGCGCGGGACCTCGCAAGACGACTTTGACGCTGAGTGGCGGCAGATCACGCTCTTCACGCTCGAAGGCGATTTGTGCAACCGCTGCGAAATCTTCGACGAGGCAAACCTTGACGCCGCGCTTGCCCGCTTGGAAGAACTGCATCCGCAGACGCGGCGACTGGAGAATGCGGCAAGCCAAGCGGTCGAACGCTTCTGGAAGTACTTCGCGGCCCGCGAGTGGGATGCATTGGCCGAGACAATGGCCGACGACATCTGCTCGCACGATCGCCGGCGTGTTGTCAACGGCGGTGAATTACGCGGTCGTGCTGCCCATGTCACGAACATGCGAGCAGTAGCCGAGGTCGGATTCGAGGGCCTTTCGTCGACCGTCATCGCGAGCCGCGGGCAACACCTCACGCTTATTCGCATTCGTTCCTCGATGCGTGGCTCGGAATCCGGTGAGGTCACTGCTGAGATGCTCAGCACCATCGAGATCGACACCGACAACCGGCTCACCGCCGCCGTCATATTCGGCGGCGACGACATCGACGCCGCCTTCGCGGAGCTCAATGCCCGCTACCTTGCCGGCGAAGCCGCCGCGCACTCCCACACGTGGTCGGTCATCTCGCAGGCTTACGCCGCGCTGAACCAGCGCGCGCTCCCTGCGACGACGCCGGACTGGGCGAATGTCGACCATCGCCACTTCGACACAATCGAGCCAAATGCGTTGACCCCGAACATCCGTGCCTTTTGGGACATCACGTCGGAAGCCAGAATCGACGTCGTGACCGTGCACCGATTGACCAACCTCGGAGCGGTCGTCGCCCACGCCACGCATGCGACTTCGCAGGAAGGCGTCGAAGTCGAATCGGGCGAGATCATCATTCTGATGATCGACGGCGACCGACTAAGCCGCTGTGAAATTTTCAACGAGGCAGACCTCGACGCCGCGCTCGCCCGCTTTGACGAACTACAGCCACACGCGCCGCGACTGGAACATCCAGTGCAAGAGCGCTTTCTGGCGCACTTCGCGGCGCGCAACTGGGATGCCGTGGGGCAGGACTTCGCCGACGCTTATTACTGCGATGATCGCCGTCGAGTCGTGAATGCCGGGGCTCGACACGGTCGAGATGCAGCGATAGAAGACCTGCGCGTGGCCGCTGACATCGGCTTGGCGACAAACATCACGTCGGACATCATTGCGACCCGGGGCGAACGCCTATTCCTCATTCGGGCCAGATGGTTGGGGCCGAATCAGCGGCCCGAGGACTTCTACACCGAGGTGTTTGACGTCATTGAGATCGACTCAGAGGAGAAGATCGCGGCGCAGGTCATGTTCGACCCTAACGACGTCGCCGCCGCCTTCAAGGAACTCGACGCCCGGTACCTCGCCGTCGAGGCCGCCGCGCACTCGCATACATGGTCGATGGTTGCGAACGCCTGCGCCGCGATCAACAGACACGAACTACCCGAGCTGAGCTCCGACTGGGTTAACGTCGATCACCGGCGCGGAGCAGCGTTCGCGGCCGGCGAGATGACCGCCTACATCCACGACTTGTTTGAGGACGTGCGGGACATCCATGTCTACGTCGAAGTCGTGCATCGCTTGAGCAACCTCGGAGCCGTCGTCACCCTGGTGGGGCATGGCACCTCGCAAGAGGGCTTCCAGGCGGAATGGCGGGAGATCGGGATTTTCGTGTTCGACGGCGATCTGCTCAGCCGTTACGAACTGTTCGACGAGGCAGACCTCGACGCCGCGCTCGCACGATTCGAGGAACTGCGCCCGCGCACAACGCGACTGGAGAACGCAGCGACCCAACTCGTTGAGCGCTTCTTTGCACACTTTGGGGTCCGCGAGTGGGATGCCATGGCGGAACTGCTCGCCAACGATGTTTCCGCTGACGATCGCCGTTTAGTCGTAAACGCCGGCGTCCGACGCGGTCGAGATGCCGAGATGGCGAATTGGCGAGCCACCGCTGACATCTGGACCACCAACGCGAGATCGACCGTTGCGACCCGCGGAGAGCGTCTCGCTCTTTTTCGTTTCGTATTCGCAAGTCAGGCCCACCCGGATGAGGGGTTCTCCGCGGCGGCGCTCGCCGTTGTCGAGATCAATGACGACAACCGGATCGCGTGGATCGTTGTATTCGAACCCGACGACATCGACGCCGCCTTCACGGAGCTCGATGCCCGCTACCTCGCCGACGAAGCAGCCTCCCACGCACACATATGGACGGCCATTACGAAGGTCCAAGCCGCGTACAACCGACACGAAGTCCCCCCGACGACGGCGGACTGTGTCAACATCGACCACCGTCCGGGAATAGCGTTCGCGCCTGGTGACGCAACCGCATACATACGTGCTACCTATGGCGTCGCCCCGAACGTCAAGGGGCACCTCGAAGCTGTGCATCGGCTGGGCAACCATGGGGTGGTCGTCACAGAAGTGGTTGCTGGGACCTCACACGAGGGCTTCGCTTTCGAATGGCGCGAGGCCGCCCTTTTCGCATTTGAAGGCGACATGGTCTCCCGGTTCGAGATCTTCGATGAGACAGATCTCGACGCCGCGCTCGCCCGCTTTGATGAACTACAGCCGCAGGCTCGGCCGCTGGAAAACGCGGCAACCCAAGTGGAGCAACGCTTCTTGACCTACTTCGCGGCCCGCGACTGGGACGCCTATGCGGAAATACTGTCTGATGACGTTTGCATGGATGATCGTCGTCACGTCGTGAACGCCGGGCCCAGGCACGGCCGAGATGCCGAGATCGCAAGCCAGCGGGCGGTCGCCGACGTCGGAGTCACGCACTTCACGTCAACCGTTATTGCGATTCGTGGGCGGCGCCTCGCCCTCGGTTGTTACTCCGTCTTTGACGGCTGGTCGGGGTCCAAGGTGCTTTGCGTCTCCGAGACCAACGCCGAAAACCAGATCGTGGCACGCGTGGCGTTCGACTCCGACGACCTCGACGCCGCTTTCGCGGAGCTCGACGCCCGATATCTCGCTGGTGAAGCGGCCGCCCATGCGGACACGTGGTCGGTCATGATGCAGGCGTGTGCGGCGCTCAACACCCGCGAAATCTTCGCGACGACTGCAGACTTTGTGGACATCGACCATCGGTCCGTTGCCGCGATCGGGTCTGGTGACCTGAAGGCATACATCCGCGCGGCGTTAAGCGATGGCGTGTACAACGTCTACATCGAGGCCGTACATCGGCTGGGCGACCTCGGAGCAGTCGTCACCCTTGTGTCGAGCGGGACCTCACAAGAGGGTTTCGACGGCGAGTGGCGCATGGCGGACGTCTTTACGGTCGAAGGCGACCTGATCAGCCACTGCGAGATTTTCGACGAGGTGGACCTCGACGCCGCGCTCGCCCGCTTCGATGAACTACAGCCGCAGGCGCCGCGACTGGAAAACGCGGCAACTCGGGCAGATGACCGCTTCCTTGCGTACTTTGCGGCCCGTAACTGGGCGGCACTAGCCGAGATCCTCACCGACGAGAGTTTCGTCGAAGACCGCCGTCCCGTGGTGAATGCCGGGTTGTGGGACGGTCGCGATGCCGTGATCGCAAATATGCAAGCTGTGGCAGAGGCTGCGGCGGACATAACCGCCTCCGTCATTGCGACCCGCGGGGAGCGCCTTGCCCTCACTCGTATTCGCTCGTCGAACCGCGACCCTAGCCAGGGAGACTTCGGCGTCGAGATGTTCAACGTCGTCGAGATCGACACCGACGAGCGGATCGCGGCGCACGTCGAGTACGACGCGGACGACATCGACGCCGCCTTCGAAGAGCTTGACGCTCGGTACCTAGCTCTTGGAGCCGCCACTCACGCCAGCGCGTGGTCGGCTATCGCACAGGCGTACACCGTCATTAACCGTCATGAGCTGCCGCCGACGACGCCGGACTGGGTCAACATCGACCACCGACGAGGCCGAGCATTCGCGCCGGGTGATTTGGTGGCATACCTCCACGCCACCTGGGATCTCGCGCCGGACGTCAACGTCTACGTCGAGGCGGTGCATCGATTGAGCAACGTCGGAGGGGTCGTTACCCACCGCGCCCAAGGGTCTTCGCGAGATGGCTTTGACGCCGAGTGGCGGGAAGTCATCCTTCTCACGTTCGAAGCAGGCATGGTCAACCACTTCGAAGTCTTCGACGAAGCAGACCTCGACGCCGCGCTCGCCCGTTTTGACGAACTACAGCCGCAGACGCCGAGACTGGAAAACGCGGCGAGCGCAATGCACGCGCGCCTCACGGTGTGCGTTGCGGCCCATGACTGGAACGCGCTATCCGAGATTCTGGCCGACGACATCGTGATCGACGATCGCCGTCGGGTCGTGAACTCCGGGATCACCTACGGTCGAGATGCCGCCGTCGTGAACATGGGGGGCGTTATTGACGTGGGACTCACGAATATTTCGTCGACCGTCACTGCGACCCGCGGCGATCGTCTCGACCTCTGTCGTACGTGTATCTCGGGCCAGGATCGACCTGAGGCATTCCAGATCGAATTTTTCAGCGTCGTCGAGATCGACGCTGACGAGCGGATCGTGGCACGGGTCCTGTTCGACCCCGAGGACTTCGACGCCGCCATCGCTGAGCTTGACGCTCGTTACCTCGCCGGCGAAGCCGCCCCCCACGCGCACACCTGGTCGGTTATCGCGCGGTTTAACGACGCGTTCAACCGGCAAGAAATACCCGCGACGGACTGGGTCACCATCGACCACCGGCGACTCATAACGGCCGACACGAGTGATCTTCCCGCACTAATCCGCGAGGTTTGGGACCTCACGCCAGACCTCAACCTCCAGATCGCGGCGGTGCATCGACTCAGCAGTCTCGGAGCGGTCATGACCCGTGAGTTGCACGGGACCTCGCAGGAAGGCTTTGCTGCCGAGTGGCGGATGATTCAACTTCTGACTGTCGAAGGCGACCGGATAAACCGTTCTGAGCTATTCGACGAGACAGACCTCGCCGCCGCGCTCGCCAGGTTCGACGAACTACACACGCGGGCACCCCGGCTGGAAAACGCGGCAATCCGCGTGTCTGAGCGTCTGTTTGCGAGCTTTGCTGCCGGCGAATGGAACAGCATCAGGGAGATCTTGGCCAATGATTTTTCGCAGGACGACCGACGCCGGGTGGTGGGCGCGGGTGTGCGACGTGGTCGAGACGATGAGATAGCAGACTTGCGTGCGATCGCCGACCTGTGGTCGGGGAACGCAACGGGGACCTACCTAGCGACTCGCGGCGAGCGGCTCGACCTGATGCGTTTGCGCTTCTCGCTTCCAGTTCAAGGGGATGAGGCGTTTGTCACCGAGATGCTCGGTGTTGGCGAGATCAATGCCGAGGGCCGGATCGTTGCAGCCATCGCGTTCGATCCTGACGATATCGATGCCGCCTTCGAAGAACTCGACGCTCGTTACCTCGCTGGCGAAGCGGCCGGCCACGCCGACGCGTGGTCGCTCATCGTGCAGGCGTACACCGCGGTCAACCGACACGAGCTGCCGCCGCCGACGCCGGACTGGGTCAACATCGACCATCGGCGAGGCCGAGCGTTCGCACCGGGTGATCTGGAGGCATACCTCCACGCCACTTGGGATCTCGCGCCGGACGTCAACGTCTACGTCGAGGCGGTGCATCGGTTGAGCAACCTCGGCGGTCTCGTTACCCACTGCGCGCGCGGGTCGTCGCAAGAGGGGTTCGATGCCGAATGGCGGGAAGTCATCCTTCTCACGTTCGAAGCAGGCATGGTCAACCACTTCGAGCTATTCGACGAGACAGACCTCGCCGCCGCACTCGCCCGGTTCGACGAACTCGACCGGCTGGCTTCTCCCTAGGGCTGCAGCCGTTCGACGCGACCGTCGACCACACGAATTCTGTTGTGCAGCCGGTCTTCTCGGCCCTGCCAGAATTCCACCTCGTCGGGCGCGATGCGGTAGCCGCCCCAGTTCGGCGGCACCGGAATCTGCTCCGAGTCGGCGAAGCGCGCCGTCACCTCGGCCAGCTGGTCGACCAGCGCGGCGCGGGAGTCGATCACCTGGGACTGGTGTGACGCCCACGCCCCCAGTTGCGAGCCGCGCGGGCGCTTCGACCAGTAGTTCTCGGTGTCCTGCGGATCGACCTTGGTCACCGCCCCGCGGATGTGGAACTGCCTGTTCAGCAGGTACCACGGGAAGGTCGCCGACGCATAGGGCGTCGCAGCCAGCTCGTCGCCCTTGGCCGAGTCGTAGTTGGTGAAGAAGGTGATGCCGTCTTCGTCGGCACCCTTGCACAGCACCGACCGGCTGACCGGCCTCCCGTCCCTGACGGTGGTCAGTACCATCGCGTTGGGCTCCGCGACGCCGCTGCGCTCGGCCTCGCCAATCCATCTGCGCAACAAGGCAAGCCAGCCATCGTCGAGCCAAACGACGTCGAGGTCGGGGCTGCCGTCCCGCTCCCGGGATCCGTACTCCTTGCGCATTGCCGCCAGGTGCTCGTTGTCTGGTCCCGCCACCGCGCCAACGCTACCCGCGGCCGGGATGAAAGCGGCGAGGAAGTCTGCCGACGTACCTGCATGAATGACCTGAGTGGGCTGACGAACCGAATTCGCGGTAGTCGCAGTGGGTTGAGCTGTTGCTTTCTGGGCATGGCGTGGGGATGTGCGCACTAGTTCAGCTGCTGAAATCGGGTGGCCGGGATTTGTCGGGGGTGGCTGCGATGATGATGTCATGTCTTCGATTGCCTCTGCCGGCGCTGTGGTGGTGAGTCCCAGCGTGCGTCTTGAGGTGCTGTTCGAGGAGTTGGCGGAGTTGACCGGTCAACGCAACGCGATTGATGGGCGCATCGTTGAGATCGT
>DASYAG010000050.1:0-29993 GCA_036501485.1 Acidothermaceae bacterium
CGCGGTCACCGACGACATGAGCCGGAACTACATATGCGCATTGCACTACTTATGCGCTTTGCGCGACCGGCTCCGAAGGTTCAGGTAGCACGATCACGGTGTCAGTAGAAACAGCGGGAACGGCTTCCGACTCGCGACGCCACACGGACGCAAGCTTCGCGTCGTGCTCACGCCACATCGGACGTTGCCCTTGAATCCACTCAACACGCGCCCACCACGTAAAGCCCCCCACGGGCCACCCCCCTCTAAGTGACACGATCAAGTTAGCGACTCGGCGTCCCCCCGGATACGTCCGTTCGGTTGGTCTGCGGGGTCGAACGTATGCACCTCAAGGCAGCGGGGCAGCGCAATGGTGAACCGGCATCCCGGTCCGACATTTTCTGCACCTATTCGTCCGTTGTGTGCGTGTACGATGCCGCGCGCAATCGCAAGTCCGAGGCCAGCGCCGCCGTCCGGTGCCGGCGTTCGGGCCGGCGTCCCACGGAACGCGACCTCGAACACCCGGTCGATATCGACGTCGGCAATACCACCGCATTCGTCGCTGATCGACAGATACACGAAGTCGTCGTCGTGAACCATGCCGATATCGACCGAACCGTCTTGAGGGGTATGCCGAATCGCGTTCCCCAGGAGATTCCCGACGACCCTTGTCAATGCGTACGGATCGACATCGACGAGCGGACCGTCCACTTCCAAGCCCGACGCCAATAGGTGAATACCCTTCGCGCTCGCGATCGGCGTGGCGCTGGCGACGGCCTCTCGGACGACGCCGGCAAGTGCCATCGGTCGCGGCGAAAGCTGCAATGCCCCGGCATGGATCCGGCTCAGCTCGAACAAGTCGTCGACCATCCTGGCCAGCCGTTCGACCTCCACCCTGATCCTGCGGTGGTAGAGCGCGCGATCCTCGTCGGTGAACACCACATTGTCTTCGAGGGCCTCGGCCATCGCCCGAATCCCAGCAAGTGGCGTGCGCAGGTCATGACTCACCCAGGCGATCAGCTCGCGGCGACTTTCCTCAATAGCGCGATCGTGCTGTCTGGCCTCGTCAAGTCTTGCGTGCGCGGCCTCGAGCTCGGTTGCGAGCGCCTCGAGCTCAGCACTCGGCGTCCCGATTGGTCCAACGTAAGGCTCGCCTCGCGTCAACGCATTCGCTGCGGCCCGCAGGGCATCACTGCCCCGCATCAACGTGCGGGCCAACACCATCGACGTGATGACGCCACCGATACCAGCGAACACGACAGTCGCAATGAGGACGCCGAACTGTCTCTTCGACAAGAACATCCACATCGTCGCGGCGATCGCGGCGACCACCACCGTGAACACCGGCGTGAGTGCGACGATCAACGCGGCGTCGCGCAACGGCCGCCGACGCGCTGCCTTCAGCAGGAAGAGTCCGGCGCCGGTGACAACCACCGAGCTGGCCGCGGACACCGCAACCAGTACACCGACGTCATGCGCTTGCAGCACCATTACTCGCTCACCAACTCAGTCACTCCTGGTGCAAGCACGGTGCTTGGGTCGTAGCGATAACCGACGCCCCAGACTGTCGAAATCGGCGACCACTGCCCGCCAGAAGCGGCCTCGAGCTTTTGCCGCAGCCGGCGAACGTGCACCGTCACCGTCGACTGGTCACCAAACGACCACCCCCAGACGTCACGCATCAACTCCTCGCGACTAAACGTCTGCCGCGGATGCCCCATCAGATGCGCGAGCAAATCGAACTCGCGCACTGTCAACATCAATGGCGCGCCACCGTATTCGACCTCGTGAGCAGCAAGGTCGACGTGTAGCGGTCCGTCGACGAGCCCGGTCCGAGCCGTGGTCCGCAACGGGGCGGGCGTGCGAGCCCGGCGCAACACCGATGCCACGCGTAGCACAAGTTCGCGCGGGCTGAACGGCTTCGTGACGTAATCGTCCGCGCCGACCTCAAGACCCATGATGCGATCCGTCTCGGTGCCTAGCGCCGTCAGCAGGATTACCGGAACTGGGCTGCGCTCACGCAAGGTGCGGCACACGGCAAGACCGTCGAGGCCCGGCAACATGATGTCGAGGACGACGAGATCGGGTGACTCCGCTGCGGCTGACTCGAGAGCAGCCAGGCCGTCGCCAACCAAGGTGACCTCGTAGCCTTCGCGCCGCAGGTACCGCGCGACCACGTCACTGACGGTCGGGTCGTCATCGACGACCAAGATCCGCCCAAACGCCAGCTCATCGGCGTCCGGCCTGGATGCGGTCATGTGATTCAGCCTAGATCCGCGCCGGGCCAACCCTGCGCGCTGCGGCTGCTGCGTTCCTAGTTCGTAAGAACCCAGGCCGCCGTATCAGTGGGCAGCAAACCGCTGGCCGAGAGGTCGCCGCTTGTCAGTAGCAGCTGGCCGGCCGGGATCTCGACCGCTTCGACCCCGAAGTTGACGATGCAGGCAAGGCCGTTCGAGCGGGTGAACGCGAGGCTAGCGGGGCCTTTCGTGAGCCAGGTCAAGGCGTCGTCGGTGCTGAACTTTCGCCGCAACGCCAGCGCGCTTCGGTAGAGCTCGAGCGTCGACGTCGGATCGCCGTCTTCGACGCCCCAGGAAAGCTCGGCCCAGTCTGCTGGCTGCGGAATCCACGCGGTGACTGAACTGAAGCCAAAGGACGGTCCCGCCGGTTCCCATGGCAGCGGCACCCGGCAGCCGTCGCGGCCCTTGTCGTGATGGTCTGAACGCTCCCATGTCGGGTCCTGCAGATAGACAGGTGCGATGTCGGCAACCTCGGGCAGCCCCAGTTCTTCGCCTTGATAAAGGTAGGCGGAGCCGGGCAACGCAAGCATCAGCAGAGCAGCCGCGCGTGCTCGCAGGAGCCCCGCACGCAGGTCAGGTGCGGGGTCGGTGCCGTCGCTCAGCAGCCATGACCGAAGGTCAGTCGACGAGGGCAACGCGTAGCGACTCAGGTGCCGCACCACGTCGTGATTGGAGAGCACCCAGGTTGCGGCGGCACCGACCCCGCCGGCTTCGCGTAACGAAGCCTCGATGACATCGACGAGTGCCGCGCACTCCCAGGGTGCCTGAAGAAAATCGAAGTTGAACGCCTGATGCAGTTCATCGGGCCGTACGTAGCGCGCACGCCGACCCGGCATCACCCAGGCTTCGGCGACGGCTATCCGCGACGGGCTGTACTCATCGAGAATCCGCCGCCACACGCGGAAGATGTCGTGCACCTCGTCGCGATCCCAGAGCGGATGGTCAACGACTTCGTAACGCAACTGCTTGTCGACAGACTTCGCGCCAAGCGCAGGGAACGGCTCGGTCAACTTCTTCGCCATGCCATGAGCCACGTCGACGCGAAAGCCATCGACCCCCTTGTCGAGCCAGAACCGCAGAATCGATTGGAAGGCCTCGCCGACGATCGGGTTCGACCAGTCGAGATCAGGTTGCTCGGGGGCAAACATGTGGAGGTACCACTGGCCGTCGGCGACTTGAGTCCACGCCGAACCACCGAAGTTCGCATGCCAGTCAGCCGGCGGCTCGTTGCCCTCGGGACCATGACCGTCACGAAAGATGTAACGCGCGCGCTCCGGCGATCCGGGGCCCGCAGCCAGCGCCGCCTGAAACCACGGGTGGTGGTCGGACGTGTGGTTGGGAACGAGGTCGACGATGACTTTGAGACCGAGGTCGTGGGCGCTGGCAAGCAATACATCGAAATCGACAAGGTTGCCGAGCGTTGGATCGACGTCCTCGTAGTCGGCGACGTCATATCCGCCGTCGGCCATCGGCGACCGGTAGAACGGCGTCAGCCAGACGGCGTCGATCCCGAGCTCGGCAAGCTGCGGCAACCGCGCTGTAATACCGCGCAGATCCCCAACGCCGTTACCGTCTGAGTCAGCGAAACTCCGCACGTAGATCTCATAGATCACAGCATCGCGCCACCAGCGCTGCGTGGTGCGAGCTGTTTCGGTCATGAGATCTCCAGTTCGATGAGCGGCCCGGCGAGTGGATCGACGATCAAAGCCTACGCAGTGCCCGTCCGCTTACCCCACACTGCAGCCTGTCGGCTTACAGCGACGGCACGGCGTTAGCGCGAACGACGTCAGCGTAGAAATGCGCGCTGTCTTTCGGCGTGCGCAGTTGGCTCTGATAATCCACCCGCACAATGCCGAACCGCTTCGAATATCCGTACGACCACTCGAAGTTGTCGAGCAGCGACCATAGGTAATAGCCCTGGACGTCGATGCCGTCAGTAATAGCGTCATGTAATGCAACGAGATGCTCGTGAATGTAACGAACCCGCTCGGGATCGTGTACCGCGCCGTCGGCCGACACCTCGTCGTCATACGCCGCACCGTTCTCGGTAATCAGCATCGGCTTGCGGTAATCCGACGAGAGCCTGGTCAAAAGCTCGCGCAATCCACTGGCATCGACCGGCCAGCCCATCGCCGTGTGCCTGCCCGGCAGGTCGAAGAACTGAGTGTCGTCACAACCGGGCCACGTATTGCCCGTCGTGTTTCCGTGGCCATCGGCCCGCGCCCGGTCGCCGTCCCCTGCGAAGTGCCCAACGATCACCGGGCTGTAGTAATTCACTCCGAGGACGTCGAACGGTGTCGCGATTGTGGCAAGGTCACCGTCGCGCACAAAGGCCCAATCACAGAGCCCTGACGTGAACTCCACGACGTCGTCCGGGTAGCGCGCGTAGAACAGCGGGTCGAGCCAGATCCGGTTCTGCAGTCCGTCGATCTTTCTGCACGCTGCCGCATCAGCTTCCGATGTCGTCTCAGGCCTCGCCATCGCCGGGTTCAACGTGATGGCCAGCTTCGCCGACGACGGCACGGTGGCACGCAACTGCTGGAGGGCGAGGCCGTGCCCGAGCAAAAGATGGTGGGTCGCAGCCAGCGCCTCGGCGCCGTTCGTGTGACCGGGTGCATGCACGCCCCCGGCGTAGCCGAGGAATGCCGAGCACCACGGCTCGTTCAACGTGGTCCACAGCGGCACCCGATCGCCTAGTGCTGCGGCAACGGATGCGGCATAGTAGTCGGCGAACCGGTACGCGGTGTCGCGCGCGGTCCAACCGCCGGCATCTTGCAATTCTTGCGGTAGGTCCCAGTGGTACAGGGTGAGAGCGGGCGAGATTCCCTTGGCCAGCAGAGCATCGACCAAGCGCGAGTAGAAATCGAGACCCTTCGGGTTGACGGCGCCAGACCCGGTCGGTATGACGCGGGGCCACGACACCGAGAACCGGTAGGAGCCCATTCCCAGCTCTGACATGAGGTCAACGTCGGCGGCGTACCGGTGGTAGTGGTCAGCCGCGACGTCACCGTTGTCACCGGCGAAAGTCTTGCCCGGCGTATGGCTGAAGGTGTCCCAGATCGACGGCGCGCGGCCGTCCTCGGCGACGGCGCCCTCGATTTGATACGCCGCCGTTGCGGTGCCCCACGTGAAGTTCGGCGGAAAGGTTTTCGTCATCGGTTGGCTTGCTCCTTCGAGAGCGTGCACGTGGCCGGGCCGGTACACCGCACTAGCTGCCGCTACGGTGGGCGGCGACCTGAGTTGAGCCTAGCCAGGAGCGCCACCTGATGGAGCCAGTGAGCCTGCCCGCCAATCAACCGCAGCAGTTTTATTTGGGCGGACCCCAGATCGAGGCCTTCCGCGGCGAGCCGTCAACGGCACGCCCGCACTCTGGCTCGACGTTCGCGGCCGACCCGGCTCGCACGCCCGAGGACTGGATCGCATCGACTCTTTCGAAGTTCGGCAGCCTCGACGGCGCCACCCGACTGCCTGATGGCAAGTTGCTCAGCGACGCCGTGACGGCGCACCCCGAAGCGTTCTTCAGCCCGGCACACATCGCCCGCTTCGGCGCCAACCCCGCGCTGCTGGTGAAGCTGCTCGACGCAGGCGAGCGTCTGCCGGTGCACTGCCATCCCGATCGCGCATTTGCGGGCGCTCATCTCGGGTCGTTGTTCGGGAAGACCGAGGCCTGGATCATCATCGGGACGTCGGATGCCGACGCGCACGTCTATCTCGGCTTCAACCGCGACGTCTCGGCCACCGAATTAAGTGCCTGGTTCGTCAACCAGAACAGCGCGGACATTCTCGGCTCGATGAACCGCATCACGGTGCAGACCGGCGATGCGATCTTTGTGCCGGCGGGGACGCCGCACGCTATTGGGGCCGGCGCCTTTATCGTCGAGCTACAGGAGCCCACAGATTTCTCCGTCATGCTCGAATGGCGAGACTTCGGCATGCCGGACCGCCGCGAAGAGCAACTCGGTATGAGTGCCGATGTATCGCTGCAGTGTTTCAATCGGCACCAATTCACTGACGCCGATATTGCGACCTCTCAGCGACACGCCGAACCGAACGACGGTGGCACCATGGCACTCTTCCCCAAGCAGGCAGAACCGTTCTTTCAAGCTGACGACATTGTGGTGATGGGCACGCTCGAGCTCGGCGCGCAATACGCGGTGTTGATCGTGCTCGAAGGAGACGGCACTGTGAAGACACCAAACTCAGAGCTCGACGTACACCGCGGTTCGACAGTATTGATTCCGTACTCAGCGGGCCCGACCATCCTGACTGGCAATCTGCATGTGATCCGGTGCCTGCCAGGAGACCCAGCGCTTACCTGATCCCAAGAACTACGGTCGCGTCGAACTCGTTGGACCGGAGAACCATCGGCTTTAAGCCGACGTTCGAGATCAGGTCAGCTGTCTGCTCCGACTGGCGGTCGCTGGTCTCAATCAAGAGCGTGCCATCGGGCCCGAGCCAAAGAGGTGCGCTTGCGACAACGCGTCGCTGGATATCGAGGCCGTCCACCCCGCCGTCCAAGGCCACTTGTGCTTCGTAGAGGCGAGCTTCGGGCGGCATGAACACAATCTCGTCAGTCGGCACGTACGGCGCGTTGACAACGAGCACATCGACGCGACGCTGCAATGCCGCCGGTAACGGGTCGTACAGATCGCCCTGATAAACGTGACCGTTGATATTGCGGCGGGCGCACGCAACAGCAGCCGGGTCGACATCGACGGCGTAAAGATCGATAGATCGGACGGCGGCCACTGCGGCGCCGATGGCACCTGAACCACAGCACATGTCGACGACGATTGCGTCCGGCTGTGCGATAGCCGCCGCCTGCTGGACCAGGAACTCACTGCGGCGGCGTGGCACGAACACACCCGGGTCGATCGCGATGCGCAGGCCGCAGAACTCGGCCCAGCCGAGCACTTGTTCAAGCGGCCGGCCGGCGACGCGCTGCTCGACCAGCCGTGCAAGGTCCGACGCCGTCGGCGCGGCGGCGATCAGCAACTCGGCTTCATCCTCGGCAAACACGCACCCGGCCGCCCGCAACGACGCGACGACCGCAGACCAATCAGCGGGCAGCGCGTTCAGCTGACCGTGGCCAGGATCGACGACGGCACGTCGCCGTAGTCGGGCCGGAACCGCTCGTACGGACCGTCCAACAATGGCGACGAGATCATCAGGTCGGCGCTCGCCAGGTTGCACGCGACCCCGATATTCCACACCGCCGCGATACGCAGCAGCGCTTTTACGTCGGGATCGTGCGGCTGCGGCTCGAGGGGATCCCAGAAGAACACCAGAAGGTCGATGAGACCTTCGGCAATCTTGGAACCGATCTGCTGGTCGCCGCCAACGGGACCGGACAAGAACCGGTGCACGTGCAGGCCGAGTTCGTGCTCCAACATCGTGCCGGTGGTGCCCGTAGCGTAAAGCACGTGCTTGGACAGCGTGAGACGGTTGAAGTCCGCCCAGTTGAGCAGATCCAACTTCTTATTGTCATGCGCAACGAGCGCAATGTGGCGTTGTTCGCCAGGCATACGTGACCTTCCATATCGCTATTGGTCACCGCTAAGGATACCGGCACAATGCAAACGAGGGGTTACGGCGCACACTGGGCTTACGCCAACCTGACAGAATCGAACACTGTGACCGATGTAACGCCGCCAAGAGCAAACGCCACGTGGACACAACTCATCCGCGACCCCAAACACGGCGCATTGCCGCTGTTGCTCCTAGTACTCACCACGACGAGTGGCGTCATAGACGCGGTGAGCATCCTCGGGCTCGGCCGCGTGTTCGTCGCGAACATGACGGGCAACATCGTCTTCATTGGCTTCGCGATTGCGGCCGTGCCTGGGTTCTCGCTGGCAGCCTCGGTCGCTGCGCTCGGCGGATTTCTGATCGGTGCGTTCATCGGCGGCACGATGGTCGACGCGTTTGGTAAACATCGGGGTCTACTGCTGCGCAACGCCTGCAGTCTCGAATGCGTACTCGTCGCGGTTGCGCTGGTCGTGACAACCACAGCGGACGACGACAAGGGCCGCGGTGCGAAGGTTGCCGTTGCGGCATTGTGCGCGGTCGCCATGGGCATCCAGAACACGGCGGCTCGACGAATCGCCGTGCCCGATCTCACCACGACCGTGTTGACGATGACGTTGACCGGTATCGCAGCCGACGTACGCAAAAGCGGAGTGGCCACCATCACGCGGCGCGTGCTCGCGGTACTTACGATGTTCGCCGGTGCGGTCGCGGGCGCGCTCTTGGTTCTGCACACCCGACTCGCATGGGCCTTGGCTTTGGCGCTGTTCTTGCTGGCCGTCGTGACAGCTGCAGCGGCCCTGCTCAGCCGACGACCCGCGGCGTGGCAGGACGGCTAATCCTTGGGAACGAGATCTGTCAGCGCGATGCCCACGTCAGCTAGCTGGCTCGCTGGTATCGCGAGCCGCGACCGGATGATCGTCTTGATTGGCTCAACGACATCCCACACGTTGACATTCATGCCTGCGACAACGCGGTCATTTAAGACCCAGAATGCGATGAACTCGCGGCCGGCAACGTCCCCGCGGAAGACGACTCGGTCGTAGTCGTCAGGATCGACGAAGCCGACGTATTCCATGCCGAGGTCGTATTGATCGGTGTAGAAGTACGGCAACTCGTCGTACGAGACTTCCTTTCCGAGCATGGATGAAGCCGCGGCTTTCGGCTGCTGCCGCGCATTCGCCCAGTGCTCGACGCGAATCTGCCGCTCGAAGAAGGGATGGAACGCGTTCGCAACGTCACCGGCGGCGAAGATGTTGGGGTCGGTCGTGCGAAGCGCAGCATCGACGACGATGCCGTTGTCAACGTGAAGACCTGCAGCCTCGCCAAGCTGCACATTGGGCGTCGCACCGACGGCTACAAGTACCGCGTCGGCCGCGATCGTCGTGCCATCGCCCAAGCGCACGCCCGTCGCCGTCCCGTTCTCATGGAGGATCTCGGTGAGCGAGGCGTTGAAGCGGAAGTCGACGCCATGTTGCAGATGCAGGTCGGCGAAGACCTGGGCGACCTCGGGCCCGAGCACGCGCAGCAGTGGCAGTTCGGCGGTCTCAACGACCGTGACCTCAACGCCCGCGAGACGGGCCGCCGCGGTGACCTCCAGGCCGATCCAGCCAGCGCCGATCACGACCAAGCGCGAGATTGTGGCAAGCGTCGCTCGGAGCGCGTCGGAGTCGTCGAGCGTCCGCAGGTAGTGCACGCCGCTGGCGTCCGCGCCGGGCACCTGAAGCTTGCGCGGGCTAGCACCAGTGGTGAGCAAGAGCTTGTCGTAACCGATCACCGACCCATCGGCTAACCGCACCCCGCGCTCGCCGCGGTCGAGACCAGTCACGAACTGCCCAGACCTCAGGTCGACGTCGTGCTCGGCGTACCAGTGGTGGGCGTGGGCGAAGACCTTTTCGCGTGGCGTCTTGCCTTGCAAGTAGTCCTTCGACAGGGGTGGCCGTTCGTAAGGCGCGTGGTGTTCGCCGCCGAGCAGGACAAGCCGGCCATCAAAACCCTGGCTGCGCAGGGCCGCTGCCCCTTTGGCAGCGGCGAGGCCGCCGCCGACGATCACGAAGGTGTCGGATGTCACCACGGAGCTGCTACTCCTCGCTGCTCGTTCTGTCGCCGAGCCATTCGAGCAGCTCGGGAATGGTGGAGCTCAGGCGCTGCAGCTCTTCGCCGCCGTCACGGCGGCACACCGAGAGAGTTACCCAGCCTTCGCCGCGCGACACTACTCGCCAGGTTCCGCCGAACTTCTGCCAACGCTCAAAGACCTCGATTGGTCCCGGCTCGAACACGACTGCGTCAGCATCTGCGGGCTTGCCGGTCCCGGCAGACGTGGTCACCCGTTCATGATGCCTGCCGTTTACCTAAAGGCAACCTGCGTGCCATCCGTTGGACCAGACGGCGGATTGCCCTACGGAATCCGTCGTCGTAGCATTCGGGTGGGCTCCAATGCAAGAAGCCCTTTCGCGCCTCAAATTCCCCGGGTACCAGCGAAGGTGGCGAACCGACGTGGCTTCAGCCCACAACAGTGCGCAACCGAATCCGTCGGCGCCTTTCAACGCCTGGCAGCGAGCCACCGCGGCGCTTCGAGAGGCAGAACACCGGGGCGCGCCGCACTCCGAAATCGTGCGCCTTGCCGAGCAAGTCATCCGAACCCGGAACGCGTTGGTGCTCGACCGGCTCGAAGCTGGTTGGCAGCCGCACGACGACGTTCTGCAGCATCTGATCTCTGACGAAGAGTTGCTGCGCGAGAAGGACGACAGCAGCCACCAGGACATCACCGCGAGCGCCACCTAAGTCGCTACGACGACCTGGCCTCGCTCAGGTGGCCGGACGCCAACCGAGCGCCGGCCCGAGTTTGGTGGCAATGTCGGTGAGGATCTGCACATAGTCGTCGTGCTCGAAGTTGAACGGGAGAGCGAACGCGACTTCGCTGATCTGTTGGAAGGCCGCGTTGGAGTACAGCTGTTCGGCGATCTGATCCGATGTCCCGACGAGGTCGAGTGCGAACATCAACCTGGCTAGGCCCTGTGGTGTTGAGGTACGCGCCGTCCGGGATTCGGCGTACCTCGCGTATTTCTCGCGCTGCTCGGCCGATGCGGAGTCAGTGGGAATGACCACCAGTCCCTGGGAAACACGCGCACGGTTACCGTCAGGATGATGAGCCCGGAACGTGTTGATGTGCGAGAGCTGTGTTTCCACGAAATCCTCAGAGTTCTCAGCTTTCGTCACATTGCTGGTCAGGAAGTTCATCGCGTTCTCCCCCGCCCACTGCGCCGAACGCACACTTCCGCCGCCGTACCACATGCGGCTCGCCAAGCCCTGCGCTTGCGGTTGAACACGGTCCGAGTAGACCTCGAATCCCTCGTTCCCGCTGAAGGTGCTGGCCGGTTCGCCACGGAGCATGTCGAGCAGCCGGCGTACGCGCTCGTAGCTAAAATCCTGTTGGTCGTACGTCTGCGGGTACAACGCTTCTTTCACGTAGTCCCAGTGGATCGGCGGACCAACGCTCACACCAGGATTGAGGCGGCCTCCCGACAAGATGTCGACGGTGGCCAAGTCTTCGGCCAGTCGAAGCGGGTTCTCCCAGCCGAGCGGAATCACCGCTGTGCCCAAGCCGATGCGACTGGTGCGCTGCGAAGCCGCAGCCAGCACTGCTACCGGTGAGGAGATGCCGTACTGAAAGTGGCGGTGCCGCACCCATGCGCTGTCGAAGCCGAGTTGCTCGCCGAGCACGATGATCTCGAGCGTGGTCTCGTGGCCGGGACGCGGGTTCGCGGCATCGAAGAGACCGATCGTGAGAAAGCCCAACTTCTGCAAGGGCTCAGATGACGACGGCACGTGCACGATTCTGTCATGTAGGCAGACCTGCCGATGAAGGCGGAGTCCGCACGATGAGGAACCGGATGTCGCGCCGATGCGTGAAGCCAATCGACTCGTACAGACGGATTGCGTTCACGTTCGTCGCCGCCGCGTGCAGGAACGCAGACTCGCCACGGCCGCGAATCCCAGCCGCTACGTGACGTATGAGGCGGGTCCCGAGCCCTTGCCCGCGATATGCCGCGTCGGTACATACGGCACTGATTTCGGTCCAGCCAGCCGGGTGCATCCGTTCGCCCGCCATCGCGATGAGAGCGCCGACTCGGCGGATGCCGGAATAGTCGCCGAGCTCGATCGTCCGCGGCAAGAACGGTCCAGGGCGGGTGCGCGCGATCAACTCAAGAATCTCCGGCACGTCGGCGTGATCGAGCGGGACGGCCTCGTTATCTGTCTCGGCGCGCAGCGAGGCGTCGACTAGCTGCACGGCGTGCACAACGTCCACGATCTCCCACCCGTCAGGGGCCTCGGTGACGCCGGGCAAGACGGCGACGGCACCTGGCCCGAACAGCTGGGCGAGATCCAGCCAATTCTCGGGGTCGGCAGCGTCGGCAAGGGCCGCGAAAGGCGCAACGTCAGGCGGATAGCGAACAGCACCATTATTGCGTTCGGCGAGATGCGCGTGAGCTCCGGTCAAGGACGCCCACACGGGCATGTCAAGGAGCCCCTCGTCGGTGGTCATGATCACAACCTCACTTAGCCCGCTCGCACGGCGCAATTAGATAAGCGCGCGCAACTGGATAAGGCGATGAAGCGGACGACGGGGCGCTCGGTCGGGTGATTAGCGGCCGCATGCGTATCCCTGCTCGCCCCGGGCACTTGCGGCCGCCTTCAGCCAGTCACCGTCGCGGGCTACCGCACTGACTCGACCGAGCGCCCAGCCACCGACGGTGGTGATGTCGTGGCCGCGTCGTTCGAGTTCGGCAATAGTGGCGGCGCCGTAACGATCCTCGATTACCAGTCGTCCCGGCACAGTTGTGCGTGGGTAGAAGGAGTCGCGCATGTGCAGCGAGTAGAAAGTCGGCGAATCGATCGATCGCTGGAGGTTCGCCTGTCCCCCATGAACGACATTGAGGAAGAACTGCAGCGACCACTGATCCTGCATGTCACCGCCCGGCGTCCCAAAAGCGAGATACGGCTTGCCGTCGCGTAGCGCGATGGAGGGAGAAAGGGTGGTCCGCGGCCGCGCTCCGGGCCGCAAGCTGTTTGAAAGCCCGTCCTGGAGCGAGAACATCTGGCCGCGCGTGCCGAGACTAAAGCCCAGACCGGGGATGATCGGTGAGCTCTGTAGCCAGCCACCACTCGGCGTCGCGGAAATCATCAGGCCGGCGCGGTCGACGACGTCGAGATGGCAGGTGTCGCCGTCGGGGGCCGTCGTTGGCTCGCCCACGCCAGCCATCCCGCTATGTGTTGCGGTCGATACGGTGCCCGATGCCTCCAGCGCCGGAGATCGACCACCTGGAGATCCTGGTCGCTGCTCATAACTTGCCTGCGCGCCGATGAGCTTCGCGCGGTCGCGGCTATACGCGGTGCTGAGGAGTTCGGTCATCGGTACCTCGGTGAATCGCGGGTCGCCGTACCACGCCTCTCGATCGGCAAACGCGAGCTTGCTTGCCTCGACGATCGTGTGCACCCAGTCCGCCGACAGATGTTCGGTGCTCCCAAGATCGGTGCTGGCCAGCAGCGCGAGCTGCTGCAAGAAGACCGGACCCTGAGACCACGGCCCGGGCTTGCACACCGTGTAGTCGCCGTAGTCGAATGTCACGGCGGTTTCGACCGAAGGCTCCCAAGCCCCCATGTCGTCTGCAGTGAGTAACCCGCGGTGGGTGCGGCCGGACGTGTCGAGGACGTCGCTGCCGGCACAGAAACGTTCGATCTCCTCGGCGACAAACCCGTGGTACCAGATGTCCCTAGCCGCTTCGAACTGAGCCGCGCGCTCCGGCGTCCGCGCTTCGGCCTCTTTAACGATTCGCCGATAGGTGGCCGCGACCACTGGATTGCGGAAGCGCGCGCCTGACTGCGGCTCTCGATTGCTAGGCAGCCACGTCGCCGCGGACGTAGGCCAATGATCGCGAAAGAGTTCGGCTACCGAGCTGATTGTGGTTGCGGCGCCGGGCAGCAACGGGTGACCGTTTTCGGCGAGAGCGATGGCTGGCTCGATGACGTCGCGCAAGTTCCAGCTGCCATAACGCTCGACGAGGAGGGTCCACGCTCCGAAGGCGCCTGGTACAACCGCGGGCAACAAGCCCGTGCCCGGAACCAGAGCAAGGCCTAGTTCAGCAAAGTGCGCGGTGGTGGCCCGCTGGGGCGCTACGCCCTGACCGCAAATTACTTCGACTGCGGCTGCGCCATCGACGGACACCATGATTGGTGCGTCACCGCCGGGCCCATTCAAGTGCGGTTCGACGATCTGCAGGACGAACGCCACAGCCGCTGCCGCATCAGCCGCGTTTCCGCCACGTTCCAGCACAGACATCCCGGTCGCGGATGCCAGCCAATGCGTACTCGCGATCATCCCGAAGTCGCCGACGAGCTCGGGCCGCGTTGTCATCATGAGGGTCTCCCCGCCTACTCTCGGTCAGCGGGCCGGACGGTTGTCGACGATGCGCTTCATCTTGCCGGCCGATCGTTCGACTGTGTTCGGACTGACCACCCGAACACCGATCGTGACGCCAATCGAGTTCTTCACCGATCGCTCCAGTAGCACGCCAGCTTCAGCCGCGGCATCGACTCCGACGGTATCGCGGCACTCGACAACCACTGTCAGTGAATCCAGATTGCCGGATCGGTCGAGAACGCACTGGAAATGGGGCGACAGCTGAGGATTCGCCAAGATGAGCTCTTCGATCTGCGTCGGGAAGAGGTTCACTCCCCGAAGGATCATCATGTCGTCGGTACGGCCAGTGATCCTCTCGATGCGCCGCATCGTCCGAGCCGAGCCCGGCAGCAGCCGGGTGAGATCCCTCGTGCGATACCGGATCGTCGGCATCGCCTGCTTCGTCAAGGACGTGAAGACGAGCTCACCCTCAGCCCCTTCAGGCAGGACCTCGCCGGTGACCGGGTCAATGATCTCGGGATAGAAGTGGTCCTCCCAGACCGTCAGGCCATCTTTGGTCTCAACGCACTCGGTCGCCACGCCCGGGCCGATTACCTCGGAGAGGCCGTAGATGTCGACCGCGTGCATATCGAGGCGGTTCTCCATCTCGCGGCGCAGGTCGTTGCTCCAAGGCTCGGCGCCAAAGATCCCTACTTTGAGCGACGTAGATCTCGGGTCGATTCCCTGTCGCTCCATCTCGTCAACGATCGAGAGCATGTACGAAGGCGTCACCATGATGATGTCGGGCTTGAAGTCGTTGATGAGTTGCACTTGTCGCTCGGTCATGCCGCCGGAGGCAGGGACGACGGTGCAGCCGAGCTTCTCAGCGCCGTAGTGGGCCCCCAGACCGCCGGTGAAAAGCCCGTAGCCATAAGCGTTATGCAGAATATGGCCGGGCCGACCGCCTGACGCGCGAATGCTGCGCGCCATCACCGTGGCCCATATGTCGAGGTCATCTTTGATATAACCCACGACGGTCGGTTTTCCCGTGGTACCAGACGATGCGTGAATGCGTGCCACTTGCTCACGCGGTACCGCGAACATGCCGAACGGATAGTTCGCACGCAGGTCCGCCTTCGACGTAAGCGGCAACTTCTGGAGATCGTCCAGGCCTCGCACATCGTCAGGGTGCACACCGGCCGCGTCGAAGCTGTTCTTAAAGTGCGGAACGTTGTCGTACGCGTGGCGGACGGACCACCGCAAGCGCTCTTCCTGCAAGCCGCGCAGCTCGTCTACGGAGGCGGTTTCGATCGGCTCGAGATCGCCAGGGCGAGGGCTGAGATCTTCCACAGTTACTCCGGCGAGCTGACGGCGGGATTCGTTCGTCCGGTTGCTCGACTGCGGCCCCGGAACTCGGCGATCACAACACCATCAGCCTCGCGTTTCACCGTCACGTCATAGAGCCCCGAGCGCCCTCGCAGTGCCGTCTCGGAGGCCTCGGCGACGAGCAGGTCACCGGCCCGACCGGCCTCCAAGAACGTGACGTCGAAACCCGCCGCGACGGTGACTCTCCCGCGGGAGTTGCAGGAGATCGCGAAGGCTGTGTCGGCAAGCGAGGCGATCAACCCGCCGTGGCACAGCTCCCAGCCGTTGACCATGTCGTCGCGGACTCGCATCGAGACCACAGCGGTTCCCGGCCCGGCGGCGATGACCTCCATGCCGAGCATCCTGCTGGCCGCATCGCCGGCCATCATCGCGTCGGTGCTGAGTCGAGCAACCTCCGCCTCGCTCATCTCCAACTCCCGTCGACTGCGGTCTACCGGTGTGCCCCTGGCACAACGTCCGCACAGTGCGATCGGTGCCTGGCGCCCATCGTGCCACCGGAGTGGCGCGTACCGTCGTCAGGTCGTTTGGCTCACCCGCCGGATGCACCTGGCACTGGCGCGATGCCGCTCCCAGGGCCGCAGGCCCCGGCCGCAAGGAATGCGGTCCCGAACAAGAACTCGGTCCAGGAGACGTCGTCCAGTTCCTCCTTCATGGTTGCCCGAATCGCCTCCCACGGGCGGCGCGCGAGCCACTGATCTATGGATGCGAAAGGTCTCACCGCTGCTGTTCCAAGCTGCGCCAGCCGCCGAGGCACACCTGCGGGAACCTTGAGATCGAGCACCACCCAGCGGCCGCCTTTCGAAAGTGCCGCAGCGCCGTGGGCGATCACCGCTGCACAGTCGGGTACCTGTGTCAGCGCATAAGTAGAGACGATTGCATCGACCGCAGTGGGAAACTCGAACTCGACCGCGTCGGATTGCACGAGGCTGACGTTGCGCCAACCATGCTTCTGGACCCGATCCTGGGCCCGCTCGAGCATCGCGTCGGTTAGATCGACGCCGACGATCCGGCCGTCGCGGCCGATCAGTTTCTGGATGAGCGGGAAGTTCAGGCCGGTGCCGCACGCGACGTCGACCACCGTGTCGCCCGGGCGAAGTACGAGTGCTTGCACGGCCCGGAGACGTTGCGCTCGCTGCGGGTAGCCCGGTGCCGGGTAAAGCCGGGTAGTGATGTCGTAGTGCTTCGCTTTCTTGCGGTACGTCTCGATCAAGTGCTCGCGCGTACCGTCCAGCTGGCTCACAGTGCGCTCTTCGACATAGCGGACTCGAGCGACGACTTGATCAGAACCATTTCGAGATCGCTGACGCGTTGCACTCTGCGTTTGAAAGCGCCGGCGGGCATCGCTCGCATGATGCCCGCGAGGTCGACCTCAACCCACATCATCGTGTCGGTCTGCCGATCGTCGATGGGCTTGAGCTCCATTCCCCAGCGCCCCGCTGAAGTACCCAGCGGCCCAGCGAACGCCATGCCGTGGGGTGCCTCGACAACGGTCACCCGCTGGCTCCGGCTGCGCGACGACCCAAGGATTCCTTTCGCCCGCTGATCCAGCTGCGCGCCGAGCTGAAACGGACCGCCTCCGCGAACATGGCATTCGAGAACAGTCGGCGCCCACTCCGACCAGCGTCGAACGTCACACATGTATGCCCACACTTCGCCCACGTTGCTGGCGATTGTTATGCGACTCTCGGTTCGAAATGTCATCGGCCGGCCCTTGTCTTGGTTCCAACTGCTGTGTTGGTCTCAACTGCAATGTCGAGCAGCTGCGTGCCCCGCCGTGCCTTCGCGGCCAAGTAGCCGGCATTCGCGTCGGATAAGTGCACACGCGTCGGTACTTGCGCGGTCACGGTCACCCCGAGCGCAGTGAGCTGTGCGGCCTTGTCCGGGTTACTGCTGAGCAGCACCACGCTCGGTACCGCGAGGGCGCCCAGCATCTGGGCAGCGACCGTGTAGTCGCGTTCGTCCGCGGCATGTCCGAGCGCGAGATTCGCCTCGTACGTGTCGAGACCCGCGTCCTGAAGCACATAGGCATCGAGCTTGGCGTAAAGGCCAATCCCGCGCCCTTCCTGCCGAAGGTAGAGCAGGTAGCCGCCCACGTCCGCGATCCGCTCAACGGCCTCGCGCAGTTGCGGCCCGCAGTCGCATCGTTGGCTGCCAAAGACTTCGCCTGTCAGGCATTCGCTGTGGGGTCGCACGAGGGGCACTGTTGCGTTGCCCGCGTCGCTCGTGCAAGCCCGCGCCCTGGTACCGAGGCCCAGGGCGAGATGCTCTCGTCCATCGACCAAGTTGTGGAAGGTGAAGACCCGCGCGGGCGTGGCATACCCATCGGCGAACCGCAGCGGCAGTGTCACCTGCGTACGGATCGTCGCCTTGGGCTGAGCTAGCTGCACCTGGCCTCCTCGACGTCAGTCCGCGCGGAAGCGCGGAGAGAGCGCGTAGCGCAGCAACACCACGTCGCCGATTTGCCGCACTTCGGCGAGCGTTGCGCGCTTACGCGAATTCCAAGGGAACAGCCCGTCACTTACGAACCGCCGAGCCCGCGAGTCACCCACAAAGAACGGTGCAACGACGAGATGCAGTTCGTCGGCTAGGTCGGCGGTGAGGAACTGCGTATGAACTGTGCCACCGCCTTCAACCATCAATCTCTGGACGCCGCGTGCGTACAGGTCCTCACTGATCGCATGCATGTCGACGGGCTCGCCGCCGTCAACGATGGTTGCCACCGCGCCGAGCCTGGCTCGGGTCTTATCGACCGCCGTGCTCGCGCAGTAGACGACCTTCTCGATGCTGCCGGTGGCGAAGAAGTCAGCGCACGGGTCGAGCTGTCCGCGTCCGGTCACGGTGACCTTCATCGGCGTCGGCGACTGTCCGCGAGCGAGCCGCTCGTCCTGCCGTGACGGCGACCTAATGAGGAGTCGTGGGTTGTCGTTGCGGACTGTTTCCGCGCCCACGAGGATCGCGTCGCACATCGAGCGCACGGCATCGACCCGGTCGAAATCAGCGTCGTTGGACAGCTGGAGCGGTTCCATGTTCGCGCTACCGAGGTAGCCATCGATGGACATGCCGCAGCTCAGCAGGGTGTAGGGCCGATCAGCCACCGATCCCGCCTCCTCAGGGCCCGCCTGACGCCCACCTCGGTGGCTCCGCACCTCAGAGCTTCAGATGAACGAGGTTCCTGTGAACACATACGCACGCGCAGCGGATCCCGTTCAACGCTTGCCGGGTAAGACCAGCAGGTCCTGGTGGTTCACGCTCACGTGCAGGCACCCGGCGTCCACATCGGCAAGCCGCCGCTCGACGTACGCGTGCGTCGCGGCGGTTAGTTCGGGTCGCTGCTCGCAGGCCGCACCGACCCAGCCCTTGAACCATTCGGCCGTGAGTGCCCGATTGCCGGCGCCGAGGCGCCAGGGGCTTGGCGCAAGAACCACCTCGGCGCCCAACCTGGCGAACACCCCGGCGGCAAAGCCCACAGCGTCGGGGCCGAGCAGCCGGCCGTCAGCCTCACCCCGACGTTGGTGTTCGTTGAAGGCCGACGCGATCACCTCGTCGAGTGGGTCGGACGGCGTGAGGCTGACGTCGCCGATGACCGAGATGGTCAGCAACGCTGGGCAACCTGCCTCGACGCACGAACGAACGATCCGCTCGAGCTCAGTGGCGGTCAGCATGTCGAGCAAGGCCGACGCAGTGATCAGCGACGCACCGCTGAGGTCGCGCTCGTCAAGGCGGGTAATGTCACGCTGCCGCGTCTCGACGGTGACCGGCGATCCGTCGCCAGTCAGTGGTCGAACATCGACGGCCGCGCGTGCAAGCAGCTCGGTGTCCCTGTCGTACATCACCCAGTGCTGCGGCCCGCAAAGCTGCGGCGCAAGCCAACGCGCCATCGAGCCGGTGCCGCAGCCGAGATCGTGCACCACTGTCGGGCGCCTCGCCGGCAACAGCTGCCTGACCTGCGCGACCAACTCGATTGCACGGGCGGCAGCGTCGGCCGGCTCGCGCAATGCGAGCCACGCCGGGCTGACGGTGACCACGCCTGTTCCGACAGCGTTCACGACGCGGTTCCGGTGAGTATGTGCGCGACCCGCTCGATGGTCGTGCGCCAGTCGGACAACGTTGCGCGACGCTCCTGCGCAGCCAGCCGCAGACCCTTCCGCAGTTCGGCATCGCACAGCCAACTCGAGAGCGCGGCAGCGAGGGCAGGCGCGTCACCCGGCGCAACGAGCAGACCCGGCCTGTTCCCATCGGCTGCGTGACCGAGCGTGCGCGGCAGCCCGCCCACGGCCGTTGCAATCACCGGCACGCCACGCGCCAGCGCCTCGGTCACAACCATCCCGTACGTCTCGCCGAGCGAGGGAACCACAAGCACGTCCGCGGCCGCATAAGCGCGCTCGAGCTCGGCACCCGTACGCGGGCCGGTGAATGAGATCCGATCGGCGATTCCGGCGTCGTCCGCCCGACGCCGCAGGAGATCAGCGAATTCGCGGTCGCGATCGAGGGCTCCCACAAGTACGCAATGCCAAGACATGTCGCGGACGGCGGCAAGTGCCGCTAGCAGGACATCGTGCCCCTTGTGCCGTGTAACGGCCGCGACGCAGAGCAGTTGGCCGCCGTCGTCCGTACCTGTCGCGAGTTCGGCCGCATCGACGCCGGGCTCGGCGACGACCACGGCGGCCGGCTGTAGCGGGTAACGGTCGAGAAGCAGGTCGCGCGCCCATTCGCTCGTCGTGACGACAGTGCTGGCGGCAGCTAACGCGGCGCACTCGCGGCTCGAAGCGTCCGCTACCTCGTGTCCGGGCGGCCCGTCGCCGAGCGGCAGGTGAACGAGAATCACCAACGCGAGTCGACGCGCGTGGGGCACCAACACGGCCGGAACAGTCGAGGCAATCAACCCATCGATGAGCACCACCGCGCCGTCCGGCATATTCGCAATCACCCGGTCTAACGCACGTTGTGCATCGTCGTCCGGCCAGGGCCACCCGCCGTCCACCGCGTATTCGTGTACGTCCCAACCGAGGGCCGCGAGTCCGTTGCAGATCCGACGGTCATACAGATTGCCGCCGCTCGGCCTCGCCGGGTCGTTGATGCCGGCCGGGACGACGACGTGCACCGTTGTCATAGCCGTCGTTCGTAACGCGCCCAGGCGATGTGCGACTCGTGCAGAGTGACCGCGATGCCTGAGAGCCCGCGCGCACCGTCGCCCAGCGCTCCGGCGTGGATTCGGTCAGCGAGGCGATCGGCGATCACTTGGGCCAGCACCTCGGTGGAGGTGTTCATGCCGGCGAAGGCAGGTTCGTCGTCGAGGTTGCGGTAGCTCAGGGCGCCGGCGACCGCCTTCAACTCCTCGGCGGCCCGCCCGATGTCGACGACGATGAAGTCCTCGTCAAGTGACTCGCGTTCGAACGTGGCATCGACGATGTAGGTCGCGCCATGCAGTTGCTGCGCCGGTCCGAACACCTCGCCGCGAAAACTGTGGGCGATCATGATGTGATCGCGGACCGTCACGCTGAACACGGAGTCACCCCTCGTTCGTGGTGGTGGCGTAAGTAATGGAGTGGCAGATGGCGGGCAGCGAACCGGTCGCGAGTCGCGCCATCACGTCGGGCAATTCTTCGAAGGGCGAGGCTCCCGTCAGCAGCGCATCGAAGGCCGGATCGCGCAGCAGGTCGAGTGCTAACGACAGCCGGTCGGACGTCGACCGGCTTGCGCGGCGGGCCGGCGCGACGACACCGACCTGGCTAGCGCGGATGCTCAGCCGGCTGGAGTGAAACGCGCCCCCAAGCGACAACGTGACGTCGCGATCGCCGTACCAGCTGAGGTCAATGACCGTGCCCTCCGGCGCGAGGAGGTCGAGGGATTGCTGAAGCCCGGCCGACGTCGCGCTGGTGTGTATGACCAGGTCGCGGCCGCCTGCGGCATCGGGTGGCAATGCGAAGGCGACGCCGAGGGCGGCCGCGATCTTCGCTCGATCGTCGTCGATATCGACGAGAGTCACGTCGGCGCCGGGGAAGCTCGCGAGCAGCCGCGCGACGCAGCAACCCACCATGCCGGCACCGACGACCGCGATGCGATCGCCGACGAGCGGGGCCGCGTCCCACAACGCGTTGATCGCGGTCTCCACGGTGCCCGCGAGCACCGCGCGTACTGGCGGCACATCGTCGGGGACGACGACGACCGACCGTGCGGGCACGACATACCTGGTCTGGTGCGGGTACAGGCAGAACACGATGCGGCCCTGCAGGTGTGATGGCCCGGTCTCGATCACGCCCACATTCAGGTAGCCGTACTTCACCGGTCCCGGAAAGTCGCCGTCCTGGAACGGCGCGCGCATTGCTGCGTACTGGCTCGCAAGGACGCCGCCACGGAACACGAGCGCTTCGGTCCCTCGACTCACCGCCGAGTGCAGCGTCTTGACGACGACTTCGTCGGGGCCTGGGTCGGGCAGCGACACCGAGCGGATCTCGCCCACGTAGGGCTCGCGGACCCAGAATGCGAGCGCTTCGCGCGGCATGGGCGTCACCTCTTCTCGGGTCCCGACTGAACCGTAGCGCCAGATCTTTCGTGTGACCTGTTGTCCCCACAGCTGTCCCCATGGTGCACGGAGGCAAGGTGTCACCGGTTCGATTGGGCCCGAGCATCGGGCTGCTTACGCAGGTGATGTTGCTGGTCGCCCTCGCGTGCACAGTTGGGCTGACCGTCAGCGGATGGCTGCTCGGGATCGCCTGCGGGATCGCTACGAACGTGGCGTTGGCGCGCGGACTCGACCGCTACGGCACGAACGCCCTTGGGCCGGCCGACCGGGTGACTCTCGTGAGGGCCACCCTCGTCGGAGCCGCAGCCGCGCTGACGGCGGATGCGTTTGTCCGCCCTGTGACCGCGCCCACGCTGGTGACGCTGTCGGTCGTCGCGCTCGTCCTCGACGCGGTCGACGGGTGGGTGGCGCGACGCACCGGAACCGTGTCACCACTGGGCGCGCGTTTCGACGGAGAGGTCGACGCGCTCCTCATTCTTGTTTTGAGTGTGTACGTCTCGAACTTGATAGGCCCGTGGGCGCTCGCCATCGGCGCGGCGCGATACCTCTTCCTGGTCGCAGGCTGGCTCGTGCCGTGGATGCGCGCACCGCTGCCGCCGCGCTACTGGCGAAAGACGGTGGCCGCCATCGAAGGCATCACGCTCACGGTTGCGGCGGCGGATGTCTTGCCGCGACGACTCGCTGAGGTTGTCCTGGTGGTTGCGCTCGGCCTGTTGACGGAGTCGTTCGGGCGCGATGTGTGGTGGCTGCGGCGCGAAAGCGTCCGCAGCCCGGTGAACGCGCAGGGTCGATCGATTGCTGCTTCTGTCATGCGGCATTGATTTTTCGAACTACGAGTCTCGGTTTACGCAAGTCAGGAGTGGAGCAGTGTCCTTCTTTCCCCGCACCCAATCCGTCGCCACCGAACCCGTCGACGTCCGACCTCAGGCCCTGAGCTGGCGACGGCGGTTGCGCATCATCGTTTCGCGGACGGCAACCGTGCTTGCGTTCGTGTTGCTCTGGGCCGCGCTTGTTTCACCGAACCAGCCCCGCTATGTCACGGCTGGCACTTTCCTTCGGATCCCGCTCGAGGGGCTCGTCATTGTCGCCGTCGGCCTGCTGCTGCCGCCGCGATGGAGGCGGATCCTGGCCGGCGTCGCCGGGGCCGTGTTTGCGGTGCTCGCCATCATCAAGCTCCTCAACCTCGGGTTCTTCTACGAGCTCGACCGGCCGTTCAATCCCATTGGTGACTGGGCGAGTTTCGGGCCAGCGGCCGGTGTCCTGCGCGACTCGGCGGGTGAACTCTGGGCGGTCATCGCCGTGGTCGGCGCGATACTTCTTGTCCTCTTCTTACTTGTCTTCGTGACGATGTCCGCCATCCGGGTGACAACGCTCGCGGCACGGCATCGCAGCTGGTCGGCCCGTGTCGTCACCGCACTCGCTGCCGTGTGGGTGCTGTTCGCTGCGCTCGGCGTCCAGGCCGTCGGCGGAGCAAGTGTCGCGTCAGCGACGACGGCCAGGCTGGCTGACAGCGAGGTGCACTTGGTGCAAGCAGACATCAACGACCAGCACACGTTCGCCGCCGAACTCAAATCGCCCGACCCCTTCGCCATCACACCAGGCAAGGACTTGCTCACCGGCCTGCGCGGCAAAGACGTCCTTGTCGTATTCGTCGAGAGCTACGGCCAGGTTGCCGTCCAGGGCACGTTCTTCTCACCGCCGATCGACGCGCTACTCAAATCGGGCACAACTCAGTTGCAGGCCGCCGGATACACCTCGAAGAGCGCTTTTATGACGTCGCCGACCTTCGGTGGCATCAGCTGGCTGGCGCACTCGACGTTGCAGACAGGGCTGTGGGTCGACAACGTCCAGCGCTACGCCCAGCTCACCGCCAGCAACCGCCTGACACTAAGCGATGCGTTCAACAAAGCCGGCTGGCGAACCGTCGCTGACGTGCCGTCGAACGAGAAGAGCTGGCCCGAAGGGAAAACCTTCTACCACTACGACCAGCTCTACAACCAGTTCAACGTCGGCTATGAAGGGCCGAACTTCAGCTACGCCAAAGTGCCTGATCAGTGGACGCTTGCGAAGTTTCAGCAGTTGGAGTTGAAGCCCGGGCACGCGCCGGTGTTTGCGGAGATCGACCTTGACTCGTCACACACGCCGTGGGCACCGCTGCCGCACATAGTCCCGGAGAATGCTCTCGGTAACGGCTCGATTTACGACGGAGTGCCGCAGCAGGGGCAGCAGCCGGCCGTGGTCTGGCGCAGCGCACACGCCGTCCAAGCTAACTATGGTCAATCCGTCCAGTATTCGATGACTGCACTCATCTCGTGGTTGCAGACCGTCAACGACAAGAACCTCGTGGTAATCGCACTCGGCGACCACCAGCCTGCGACGATCGTCAGTGGCTCAACGCCAACTCACGACGTGCCGATCTCGATCATCAGCCAAGACCCGAAGGTGATGGATCGAATCTCCGCGTGGGACTGGCAAGACGGTCTGCTACCGAGCCCACAAGCACCGGTCTGGTCGATGGATACGTTCCGCGGTCGGTTCCTTACCTCCTACGGACCCCACCCTCCCAGCACGCTCGCCGGAGTGCTTGCGTCGCCGCACTGACTACGTCTTCTCAACAACGAAAGCGATTTTGCGAACCCGTCCTCGTCTAAGCCAATCGCTCCAAAGTTGATGGGCGGCCAGCAGTTCGTCGAGCGCCCGTTGGCCGATCTGCTCCCCAATGTTGGTGGCGTCAGCGGCGAACGCGCTGATCAACGAATCAGCTACGTCGCGGTGCGACCGACTGCAGTCATCACGCCAGCGGACGACGAGTCCGACCCGCTCCAAGTACGCCAGCATCTGGTGCAGCGGAGTGAGCCAGACCGTGTCGGCGTCCGGCATGTTGTCTCGCTCTGCCGCTGTGAGTGGCGCGCCCTCCTCCATCGTGAAGGCGAACCGTCCGCCGGTTGTAAGCGCCCGTGAGATCTCCTGAAGGAGCGCCTCCTTGTCGGAGAACGCGAGCATCGTTTCGAGAAGGAGCACCACGTCGAACGAGCCGGCAGGGACCGGCGGGACGCGCGCGACCTCGAAGCGACAGGGAAGATCCCCAGCGCGCTGGCGTGCAATGTCGATGGCGCTCGAGCTCGAATCGATCCCGAGGTAAGCGCAACCAAACTCGACAGTGATGAAGCGTCCGGGCCCGGCAACACCGCAGCACAGGTCGAGCACGCAGACCCCCGGTGCGATGCCAGCCCTGACCGCCAGCGCCCGAATCTCGCTGGCGCGCATGAAGCTCTCTTGCTCAACGAATTCACCTGGTGCATACGCGGAGACGCGAGCTCGCTGCAGTGCCTGCACGAACGGAGCGCGCTCGTCCTGCTTCATCGCTGTTCCACGTGCACACATTGAACACGAAGAGGCGGTGCAAGCGGTTCAGACGAGCACTATGTGGGTGTGTTCGTTGTGCGGCTGAACGGAGAACGCGAATATTTCGATGTGGCCCTGAGTTGCAGCCGCCTGTCAAGGCGACTCATCGTCCCGTGTCAGCCCTGTCCAGCCTCCTCTGCCGACGATATCTTGCGCCGGCGCCGGCGGATGGGCAGTCCGGCGGCTTTTACCGCCGCTGTCGCTCTTGTAGGCGTCGGTAGCCTTCCTTGTGATTAACATCTGGGACGTTGGCAAGCCACCAAATCCTGACCCCGGCAACCGGCGACTTGACGCGCTTGCGGCGGGTCCGTTCGTCACGCACTTACCGCCAGGCGCAACAAAGATCTCGTTTGTTCGCAGGCCCGTGCATTACGATCCGCCAGGGATCGGCGGCGGCCGATCCTGGCACGGTCCGACGGTGACTACCGATTTCACGACCACGGCCCCCGCGGATCGGATTTACGCCTTCTATGAAGCCCAAGCCAAGGCACTCGGTTGGACCACGGGGCCGGCCTGAATGGTCGCGGCTATCCGATCAGCTGGACAAAGACTGCCCCTGCTGGCGATCAATGGGTGGTGAGGCTAAGCGGCCTTAGTCCTTCGGCTGCAAGCCAGGGCGACGCAACCGAGTATGAACTCAACGCAAGCGCCTAGTGTCCGCACCGAACGCGGCAGCACGCACGATCGCGTTTGGTCTAGCCCCGACGGGATTCGAACCCGTGCTACCGCCTTGAGAGTGCTGTGCGATCAGCTTTTGGACCTCCGACGATGACATGAATCAGGCGGCTGACTTATGTAACGTCGAGACGTAGCCCGACCGGCTTTCAAATGCTGCTGCCGGTGCGGACTGCGCGCTGAAGCTCGACCCGGCCACGGCGGTCAATCCCAGCCAGTAGACCAAGACCCCAACGATGAAGAACCCGACCGTGCTCGCCATCAATGTGGTGAGCTGCCGCCGAACCGTGGCAGATGTGAGCGTCATAGCGACGGTAAGCGCAACGCCGACGAGCAGGTACAGAATAACCGTCGACTCATAGTGCAACCGAAGGTCGTAGGTTCCCACTGCCTCAGCAAGGAACGTGGCACCAGCAAGCCCCGCACCTACAGGCCTGAGCCGTGCCGGACCGCGGTGCCACGCCCAGCCGCCCCAGCCGAACACCGGACCACCGATCAACGCAGTGACCACCCAGAACGCAACCTCGCCACCGCGCGCCGGGTAGCCGCGCGCCTGCGTCACCGCGTAGTAGGCGACAACCTCAGTCACGCAAGCGAGCAGTCCAGCCGCGATCCCCGTCCGTTGTCGCTGCTGAAGTGCGCCCGCGACGAAGCCACCCAACAGCCATGGACTAGCAGAGTTAGCGAGCGACGACCAAGGCAGGCTCAGGTGCGCCTGACCTACCGACGTAGCCGCTCCGATGGCCACCCCGATCAACAGTGCCAACAACAGCTCCAGGACGCGACGTCGGAATCCCACACCACCCAAGATTTTCCTCCCAAATAGTTGGTTGACCCAGTGTTTCAGGCTCGTACGCGGGAAGGATTGCGCTCATGGTGGAGACAGTGCGAGGACCCCTGGCGCGGCTAGCCGGCAGGGTTTGTGTTATCACGGGCGCGGCGAGTGTCATCGGTCAAGCGGTCGCCGATCGATTCCGCGCCGAGGGCGCGGCGGTTGTTGGTGTTGATGTCACGGATCACGCGGTCGGCGACTTGGCGATCCAAGCCGATCTCGTTGACGAGGCGCAGGTCGAAGCGATGTATGCGCGGGCTGCGGCCGAATACGGCCGTCTTGACGTCATCTACAACAACGTCGGGCTTATGGATAGGGGTGACCTGTCTGCCCTTTCAACGGAACTCGAGATCTGGCGGCGGGTGCAGGACGCCAACCTGACCACAACGTTCCTCTCGTGCAAGCACGGCATCCCACACCTGCAGAACACGCAGCCTGCGGGCGGGTCGGTCATCAATGCTGCGTCCTTCCTCGCCGACATCGGTGCGGCTACCGCCCAGATGGCGTATGCCTCAGCGAAAGCCGCGGTGGTGCAGCTGACGCGCGACCTCGGGGTACATCTCGCCCGAAGCGGTGTGCGCGTCAACGCCGTGCTGTTCGGACCCATCGACACGCCAGCCCAACGAGGCGTTTTCGACCGCAACCCTGGTGCGCTGGATAAACGACTGCTCCATTGGCCGATGGGCCGTTTCGGAACTCTGGACGAGGCCGCCGGCACCATCGCGTTCCTTGCCAGTGATGACGCTGGCTTCATCACCGCCGCAGCGATCCCCCTGGACGGAGGGATCACCCAGGCGTTCACGGTGCCCGAGTGACCCGACCCGGAGCGTGCGCCGTCACCCCGGTGGCAGTCTGCTTCCGCGCGGTAGGACAGCTACCCGAGTCGACCCGGCTATCGGCTGCGAGTACTTCTGCCATAACAACGTGGACGAAAAGCGCCAAGCAGGGCCCGGGCCTTGTGACCTGCGGGTTCTATGTGTAGCCCCGACGGGATTCGAACCCGCGCTACCGCCTTGAGAGTGCTCACTCATAGTGAGCGAAAATGCTGGCTACCGTTGGAGACCCTAACTTTACAGAGACTTCATCGGTAGCGGGCCCAACAGTGACGATCGATCGCATTGTCTCGCGAACACGCGCTTGAGTTCACACTTGGCCCTCGCCGCCGTCGACGTAGAGGACTGAGCCAGTCACGAACGTACTCTGATCGGACGCAAGAAAGAGCACCGCATCGGCAACCTCATCGGGTCGTCCCATTCGGCCGAGTGGGACGCTGTTGGCGAGGGACGCCCTGCGGTCAGCAATTGCCTCGGCGTCGGGCGCCAGCGCGTCGGAACCTGGAGTCTCTATTGGACCGGGCGCGACGACGTTCACCCGTATTCCGCGACCCTTGAGTTCGTTCGCCCAAGTCCGCGCGAATGATCGAATCGCAGCTTTCGTCGCGGAGTAGACGCCGAACGCTTCCGCGCCACCATCAGCTGCGGTGGATCCCGTGAGGATGATCGACGATCCCTCGTGCATCATCGGCAGAGCCTTTTGCACCGTGAAGAGGGCGCCCTTCACGTTAGTCGCGAAGGTCCAATCGAAGTGCGTCTCAGTGACCTGCTCGAGCGTCGCGAACTCGGCGCCGCCAGCGTTCGCGAAGAGCACGTCCACCTGTCCCTCCGCACCGCGAATCGTGTCATAGAGCCGGTCCAAGTCGGCTGAATCAGAGATGTCTCCGCGTACGCCTGTCGCCGACGAGCCGATGGTATTCACCGCGGCGTCGAGCTCCTCTTGACGTCGCCCAATGATGTACACGGACGCACCTTCGGCGGCGAACCGTCGTGCCGTCGCGAGACCGATCCCCATCGTGCCTCCCGTGACTACTGCCGTCTTACCCTCGAGCATTCCCACAGGACTGCCTCTCTGTCGTCGTTGCACCTGTCGTCCGCCGTCGCGCAGGCTGCGCATATCAATTCTTGGTCAGGACCATTCCCCGCGGTATGTGGCGGGTAATCGGCAGCGCGGCCGCAAAGGCGGACGTGCCTGGCCGCGCGGCACAATCTCTGCCCGTCCAGCACGCACACCTCGCCTCGACAATCTCTCCTCGCTCCGCTAGGAGAAGCCTGCTGCGTCAAGCACGTGATTTCGGCTCGCGTTCGCAAGCGTTCGCACGCGAGGTAGGTCGACATCGATGAGCTTCCCGTGCCGCTTGACAATGCGCCCAGCCACGAGCACGGTATCGACATTCGATGTGTCGGCACTCGTGACGACCGTCGCAACGGGATCGATGACAGGCATCGTGTTGATGTCATCGCCTCGTATAAGGATGATATCCGCGTCTTTGCCAATGCTGAGGGAGCCCGTTTTACCAGCGAGGCCCGCTGCTGCGGCACCGTCGATCGTTGCAAAAGAGAGTACATCTCGGTGTCCGAGCGTCGGCGCGAACGGAATGCTCACGTCGACGTCGAGCGACCTGCTCCGCGTGTAAGCGAGAGCTGTGCGCATTTGAGTGAACATATCTCCGGGCGCACTTGTCACGACGTCAACACTCAATGTCGGACGGATGCCATGAGCGATACACCTGTCAATAGGGGGCGCCCCGTGGCCCATCAATAGCTCGACGTAGGGAGCCACGGAAACCGATCCGCCCGTGTCAGCAACGCGCCGGAAATCGTCCGATATCAGCTCGGTGCAATGAACGTAGGTCGTATCAGGACCCATCAAACCGAGACGGTGCAAGCGAGAAACACCGTCAGGCCGCCTACCTGTCACGCGGTGACCCAAGTGCACCGTGATACGAACCCCGAGTTCCCTCGCAAGCGCCCATTCACGGCTAAGCACGTCGTCCGTGCAGATATCCGGACCTCGGGCCGCTAACGCCAGAGTCAGAAGCTGGTCGGCGCTGTTGAAGTATTGAGCCGCGAGGCGACGGATATCTTCGGGATGTGTAAGACCAAGCGACTGGTCAACCCATTCACTTCCGGATGG
>DASYAG010000051.1:0-1682 GCA_036501485.1 Acidothermaceae bacterium
CTGTTGTCCAGGTGGAATTTTCGACTCCTCCTCAGCGGGAGATGGACCTGGCGACGAGCGATCGAAGCGCGGAGACGGAGGGCAGAACGTGAACATCGACATGGCCGCTCTGCACGCGATAGTGGTAGAGCGAGGCATCTCCTTCGACGACTTGCTCGAGGACGTCAAGGCCGCGGTGCTGAGCGCATACCGGCACACCGAGGGCCATCAGCCCGACGCGCACATCGACATCGACCGCAAATCGGGTTCGGTCCGCGTGCTGGCTCGCGAGCTCGACGAAGACGGCAACGTGCGAAGCGAATGGGAGGACACCCCGGAGGGTTTCGGCCGCATCGCCGCCACGACCGCACGACAGGTGATGCTGCAGAGGCTCCGGGACGCCGAGAACGAGCGGACCTACGGCGAGTTCTCCACCCATGAGGGCGAGATCGTCGCCGGCGTGATCCAACGCGACAGCCGGGCCAATTCGCGTGGACTGATCGTCGTTCGGATGGGCAGCGAGACCAAGGGGTCCGAAGGGGTGATCCCCGCAGCTGAGCAGGTTCCGGGCGAGGCATACGAGCACGGCGACCGAGTGCGGTGCTACGTGGTGGGCGTCAGCCGCGGCGTGCGCGAGCCGGTGATCACGTTGTCGCGCACCCACCCCAACCTGGTACGCAAGCTCTTCTCGCTGGAGGTCCCCGAGATCGCCGAAGGCTCGGTGGAGATCGTGGCGGTGGCGCGCGAAGCCGGGCACCGATCGAAGATCGCAGTTGCGTCACGCGTTCCTGGTCTGAATGCCAAGGGCGCCTGCATCGGACCGATGGGTCAGCGGGTGCGCAACGTGATGAGCGAGCTATCCGGGGAGAAGATCGACATCATCGACTTCGACGACGACCCGGTGCGTTTCGTCGCCAACGCGTTGTCGCCGGCCAAGGTCGTCTCGGTGACCGTGATTGACCAGAACGCCCGGGCCGCCCGCGTGGTGGTGCCCGACTTCCAGCTGTCGCTGGCCATCGGCAAGGAGGGCCAGAATGCGCGGTTGGCCGCCCGGCTCACCGGATGGCGGATCGACATCCGCGGGGACTCGCCCGATCAGGAGGCCGACCATCCTGCACATGATGCGACCCACGGGCTGGCGCACGATCACTAACGCGTCGACCAAGCAGACCGCAGCCGTGCGGGCGGTTCTGACCACTGGTTGGGTGCAGGTAAACTAAGCCGTGATCCAGCGCGAGACTTCGGCCTCGGCGCATCGACGCACCGAAGGACCGGTGCGAACATGTGTCGGTTGCCGAAAGCGAGAGTTGGCCGCCGAACTGCTCCGAGTGGTTGCTGTGTCGGCCGGGAACGGTAAATACGCCGTGACCGTTGACCCAGCGGGTACTCTGCCGGGGCGGGGTGCATGGCTGCATCCCGTTCCACAGTGCGCCAAAGAAGCAATCCGGCGGCGAGCTTTTGCTCGAGCGTTGCGCATCGCCGGCGCACCGGATACGTCAGCGGTGGTCGAGCACATCGAGCTTTCGATGCGCCCGACTATCCAGCCAACAGAACAGGCAGCAAAGAACATGAGCACACCGTGAAGTCCCGATGACCATGCGTCATAGCTAAACCCGAGGCGCGGCCTACCACCGCTGTCGCCTCATAGACAGGAGATGTAGTGGCAGGCAAGGCCCGCGTACACGAGTTGGCTAAGGAACTCG
>DASYAG010000052.1:0-4102 GCA_036501485.1 Acidothermaceae bacterium
CCGAGCTCGGATCCGGCGTGCCGCGGGTCGAAGAACATGGCACGGTAAGCCTCGTAGGCGCCGTCGGCGATGCTGGCCTCATACCGGATCTGGACAAGCTCGTCGGTGATCATTGCCGGATCGACTGCGAAGTAGTTGCGCAGCAATTCGCGCATCGCATCATGCGACGGCTCGTATCCACGCAACGCGGCAAGGCCCTCGGTGGGTGTCATGCCAACGCCCGGTGTGCCCATCAGCACCATCTTGGCGATCCGGTCCGGCTGGTCAGTAGCCATCTGCAGCGCGATGCGCCCGCCGAGCGAGTTGCCGATGACTCTGGCCTTCTCCATGCCGCGTGCATCCATAAATGCCCAGACGTGATCGGTCCAGGTGCGCAGCGAGTAAACGATGTCTTCGGGCCGCTCGGTGGTTCCGAAGCCGACGATGTCGGGGGCGAGCACGCGGAACCGTTGCGCCAACGTTGGTATGTTGTGCTGCCAGTTGGCCAGCGCCGAAACGCCGGGGCCGGACCCGTGCAGCATGAGGACCGTTTCGCCGGAACCGGCCTCGAGGTAGCTGGTTTCGACACCTCCGGCATCGATGGTCTTTGGCTCAAACGCGATTCCTGCGACTGTCGATGTCATCGCGTGCCTCCTTCCGCGAACGCGGCAAAACACTTGTTGGAGTTGAAGACATCGGTAGTGACGAGCTCCGACCAGGAAAGCTCCAATCCGAGCTCGTCGACAGCTCCAGTCAGGCAAAACCAGTTGAGCATCTCGTGCTGACCAGAGTCGACGATGTCGCGGCTCGGGGTGGCCTGCCACGTCTGGTAGTCGCGGTCGACGAACAGCTGATACAGCCGGCGGTCGGCGTCAGTGTCAGGAGTGATATGCCACGTTTTGTCAGTCAGAAATGCGTGCGACCAGCTCGACGAAGCCACCAGCGCGACCCGTAAGTCGGTGTCGCGGAACGCCTGTGCGACCGCGCGGCCCAGCGCGAAACAGCGGGCGGGCGTCGGCCCGGACGGGTCGAGCCGTTCGTCGGCGATCGCCGCGAACCGTGCCAGGCCGCCCTGGCGTGCGATCGCGTGCTGCCCGTAACAATTGACGGTGATGGGGATCAGCCGATAGTCGAAGTGCGACCCGGCGTTTGGGTAGTCCAGGAATAGCTGGGTGTTGAGGATTGCGTGCGGAAAAGGTGCTTCACTGCGCTTTCGGTAGGAGTAGGCGATATCGAATCCTCTGCCGATCAGTTGGTCCGCAAGTCTGCGGGCCCCATCCGCGTCGCCACGCAACGTGATGGTTGTGTCGTCGGGCAGGCTCCATGCGTTCGGGCTGCCGCGGCGCCTCATCAGCTCGAAAGGGTTGACGTCGACATCGCCGTAAGCGAGTACGCAGAACGGCGGGATGACCTCTTCGCGAAAGTTCTCGTATTGATCGTCGCCCCACACCACCACGACATCCGGCGCGAATTCGTCGAGGGCATCGCGGCAGCGAGCAAGGTTCTCCACCAATAGCTTTCGGTGATGCGCTGCTGAGGCGACCCCGCCGTCGCTACCCCATTCGGCGCGCATCGACGCAGGCCATGTCGCGGGATCCTTCGCCTCGGCGGGGATGTCGGGGTCAGTGAGCGTCCAGCGCAGCAGGTCGGCCATATGTTCGTCGGTGCCGGCCAGCAGGGGATAGTGGGTCATGCCTAGACCCAGGAAGTGCGCCATAGTGCTCCTCCAAATTGGTTCGGCAGATCCTGCGACGCAGGTCGGCGGGCAGGGTGCTGACGATGTCGTCGAGTGGCTCCGGCATCGCTTGGAACGGATAATCCGATCCGAAGACGACGTGGTCATGGCCGAAGACGTCGACCGCTGTGTGCAGCGCTTCGCGGTTGTAGGTCAGGCAGTCACACCACAACTGGCGCGCCAACCGGCTCGGAAGCTCGGGTGAGTCGGCGGACACGCCGGTGATCGTCGCTCCCTTGTCGAGTCGTCCGATCATTGCCGGCAACGCGCCTCCACCGTGCGCCAAGCAAATTCGCACTTCGGGCCGGCGTGCGAGGGCGCCGCGTGCAATCAGTGCTGCGGCTGCCAGCGCCGTCTCGATCGGCATCCCGGCACCAAAGCCCACTCCCATTTCCATGACCCGGTGTGGTAGGTCCTGGTCCGACGGATGGACCAAGACCAAGGCGCCGAGTTCGTGTGCGACCGCGAAAAACCGGTCCAGGCTTGGGTCGGCCAGCTCGGTATCACCTACCCGCGTGCCGATCTCGACGCCAAAAAAGCCTCGGTAGCCCATGCAGCGGCGCATCTCATCAACAGCTCGGTCGGGGTCCTGGAGGGCTACGGCGCCCAGGGCAGCGAAACGGGTTGGGTGCTGGTGGGTGATCCGGGCGAAGAACTCGTTCTGAGCCGACGCCAGCTCGGCCGCCCCGGTCCCCGATGCCTGGTAGCAGAACGTCACAGGGATCGGCGAAAGCACCTGCACAGCAACGTCTTCGCGATCCATATCGGTGAGCCGGGCTTCCGGTGACCAGCACCGGTGGTCGATCCGCCGGTAGGGCTGTCCACCGAATAGCAGGTGCGCCTCGGTCTCGCCGGTGCGCTCGACGCTAGGCCAGCGGTCGTGCGGATAGGCGCGCCGCAGGTCGGGCAGATCACCGTCGATGGCGTGGGTATGGACATCGACGAGGCCTGTGCGGGCGGATAGTTGAGTGTCCATGGCCGGGGGCTCCGTGCGCGTGCTGGCGGGACGGTTTCCTCGACGGTAGCTATTGTAGATGCATAATTCAAGATGTGCATACAAAATACCCGGATCACGCCGAGCCGTCGACAGCAGGCGTTGAGCGTGGGGCTGCAGGAAGCGAGCGACGCGGCGGCTATCGGCGACGTTCGACTAGGGCCGCTGCGGGGTGCTTGGCGTGCGGTCCGGGTCGTCGGCGCGGATCAGGTCTTGATCGTGGCGGTTGATGGCGTCGACGAACGACACCTGATCGTGCAGCGCGATGGCAGCCACAATGTCGTCGTGGATGTTTAGACTGCTCGCCAGCAGTGGTTCATGCTCGCCCACGAACGCCACCCGCGTCAGCACAGCCTTAATGCTGGTCACGATGAGCTGCTGCATCCCCTCCAGAACGGGGATGTGGGCCGCGGCGGCGACGACGCCGTGGAACGCCAGCATGGCGTCGAAGAACTGTGCGGCATCGCTGCTGGCTCGCAGCGTGACCATCGCCGACCGCATCGCAGCGATGTCGTCGCCGGTCGCCCGCTCGAACGCCGCCTTGGTCAGGCCGAACTCGAGGTATAACCGGGCTTCGAACAAGTCCAGGGGATGTGGGGTGGAAGGCTGGAACCACAGATCCAGCGCCCCCACACGGACCTGCGGGGGCGCACTGGCTACGGTGATCCCGCCACCTGGTCCTGGCCGGACGGTCACCAGGTCGCGATCGCGCAGGATCCGCAGCGTCTCGTTCATCACCGTCGGGCTGATGCCGAACCGGTCCATGATCTCCGAGCGGCGCCCCAGGTGAGCCCCGACCGGCAGACGCGCACTGAGGATCTCGTGTTCCAGATCGGCCGCGACGCGTTCAGCCCGAGAGGACCGGAGTGCAGGCTCGCGACGTTGCACGCGCAGCCTCCTTCGGATCGCCGCCAGCGCCGCGGTGGCGCCGCACAGCAAGTTTCTCAGATGGAATCGATGGAGGAGTCCGATCGATGGACCGACCGGCTGCCGAGTAGCCTACCGCGCTGTCCGCGACATCCTGGTGCGACACCGCGACGACTACGACGGCGCGGTCGCCGCTTTCCGCTGGCCCAGCGGGTCGCCTCGAGACTCGCAAAAACTCTTGCGAGCCAAACGATCTGACGGATGCATATCACGACCGGTGAGCTGGGTGCACTTCGCCACGGGCGATATGCTCTGCGGCCCAAGATCACCCGATGCCCAGACACCGCCCCCCGGCACCTGACTCTGACGAGTAATCCCTCTTGGTGGAGCAGTCACCGGACTGATCATCTCGATAGCGTTCGATCATGCCGCCGGCATGCATTGACCGTCTCCGCCTATCCATGGGGCGCTCGCGCCCGCGATCGTGGGCGGCGATCAGCACGTGCCGCACCTATCGGTATCGCCTT
>DASYAG010000053.1:0-42076 GCA_036501485.1 Acidothermaceae bacterium
AAAGGATCAGCGGGGGCGCGATTCTGATCGCGTCCGGCTGCACTGCGTTCACCAGGAAGCCGTCGGCCCTGCTCGCCTTTTCGACAGCCGGTGCGATCGGTGCGGCCAGCTCGAGCGCCAGCCACAAGCCGAGACCGCGCACACCAACGAGCGCAGGGTGCTCGACAGCGCGCAGCCCGTCAGCGAAATGAGTACCGACCTTCGTCACGTGCGCGAGCAGATCCTGACGCTCGATCGTGTCTATGACCGCCAAGGCTGCTGCGCAGGCAATCGGATTCCCACCAAACGTGCTGCCGTGATCGCCCTTCGAAAACGCGTCACCGAACTCGCCCAACGCGATACAGACCCCGATCGGGAATCCGCCACCGAGTCCTTTTGCGAGCGTGATCACGTCTGGCCGGATCCCCTCGGCCTCATGGAGGAACCACGCGCCGGTGCGCCCGATGCCGGATTGGATCTCGTCAAGCACGAACACCGCGCCGGTGGACGTGCAGATCTCCCGTGCCGCCCGCAAATAGCCGGCCGGCGGCGCGATGACGCCGCCCTCTCCGAGCAGCGGTTCGAGAAACAGCGCAGCTGTCCGGTCAGTAACAGCTGCCGCAAGTGCCTCGGCGTCGCCGTAGGGAACGAACACAACATCTGCGCCGTACGGACCGAACGGGTCTCGTATCGACGGCTTGCCGGTCAGCGCGAGAGATCCCATTGTCCGGCCGTGGAAGCTTTTGTCCGCAGCCACGACGTAGCTGCGGTTGGGTCCGGCGTGGCGCCGCACCAGTTTGTAGGCGGCTTCGTTGGCCTCGGTGCCGCTGTTGGCGAAGAACGCTCGGCCGTTGCCGCCGAGCAAGCCCACTAGCTTTTCGGCGAGCTTGATCACCGGCTCGTGGCAGAAAAGGTTGCTGGTGTGCGAAATCGTGGCGACTTGGTTCGACACGGCCTCGACCACGGCCGGATGTGCGTGACCTAACGATGACACGGCAATGCCGGCGATCAGGTCGAGATAAGCGCGCCCGTCGGCGTCCCATACTGTGCAACCCTCGCCACGCACGAGCGGAACCGCCGGCGCGTACGTCGGCATCATGACCGCATCGAAGCGGCCCAACAGGTCTGCGTTACTCATGACGACCGCACCATCGTGCCGATCCCTTCGTCGGTAAAGATCTCGAGCAGGACGGCGTGGGGTACCCGGCCGTCGAGAACGTGGGCGCTGGCCACACCGCCTCTCACGGCGCGAAGGCAAGCCTCCATCTTGGGCACCATGCCGCTCGACAGGTTGGGCAGCAGAACCTCGAGCTCGTCGGCGCTCAACGCGCTAATCACCGCATCGCTGTTCGGCCAGTCGGCATAGAGGCCTTCGACGTCGGTGAGCACCACGAGCTTCTCGGCTTGCAGGGCAACCGCGAGTGCGGCTGCCGCGGTGTCGGCGTTCACGTTGTAGACGCAGGGTTGGCCGTTGTGGTCGAAACCTCGAGCGACACTGGAGACAACAGGGATTCGACCGTCGTCCAGCAGGCTGGTGACAACGCCAGGTTCGACCGCGGCGATGTCACCAACGAGGCCGATGTCGACTGGTTCACCATCAACGATGGCGGGCCGACGGACCGCAGTGAAAAGCTGCCCGTCCTCACCGCTGAGCCCGACCCCGAACGGGCCGTGGGCATTGAGCAGCCCGACGACGTCGCGCTGCACCTGACCGACGAGCACCATGCGCACGACGTCCATCGTCTCGGGGGTGGTGACCCGAAGGCCGCCCGCAAAAGCCGGTTCGATACCGAGCTTGTCGAGCTGAGCGTTGATTTGCGGACCGCCGCCGTGCACCACGACCGGCCGCAGACCTGCGTAGCGCAGGAAGACAATGTCGGCTGCGAACGAGGCGGCGAGTGCCGGATCGGTCATCGCGTGGCCGCCGTACTTCACCACGACCGTTGCGCCTTGGAAACGCGCGAGATATGGCAGTGCCTCGTGGAGCGTTGACGCCTTTTGCTGCGCGGATTCGCGGCTCGTCGTCGCGCTCATGTTCGAATATCTCTGGCGCTCGGATGTTTTTTCATGTGGAGTACGCCGAGTTCTCCCGCACGTACTCCGCTGTCAGGTCAGTCGTCAGGAGCCTCGCGCTCGCGTGGCCCGCATGCAGGTCGATGGTGATCGCGACTCGCCGCGCCGACATGTCGACCAGATTGCGGTCGTCGCCGATCGTCGAAGCCCGACACACCCAGACGCCGTTGATCGCGACGTCGACACCATCGTCATCGAACGTCGCAGAGGTTGTACCGAGCGCGGACAGAATCCTGCCCCAGTTGGGATCCTGACCGTGGATCGCACACTTCAGCAAGTTGCTGCGCGACACTGCACGGGCGACGTCAACGGCCTCGCGCTCGCTCACCGCGCCGAGAACCTCGATCTCGATGACCTTGCTCGCGCCCTCGCAGTCATCGATCAACTTGTCGGCCAACGTGGCGCACACCTGTGTGACGGCCTCAGTGAGCGCATCGCCGTCGACCTCGACCCCGGACGCGCCCGACGCAAGCAGCAACACGGTGTCATTCGTCGACATGCATCCGTCGGAGTCGAGCCGGTCGAACGTTTTCGCCGTCGCAGCGCGAAGTGCGCGATCGAGTGTTGCCGCGTCGGCAACGGCGTCAGTGGTCAGTACCACGAGCATGGTCGCGAGTCCCGGAGCCAACATGGCCGCGCCCTTGGCCATGCCGCCGACGATCCAGCCCGCAGGCGAAAGCACGGTCGCCTCTTTGGGCACGGTGTCGGTCGTCATGATGGCCTGCGCCGCTTCGTTCCCGCCGTCGGCAGCGAGTGCCGCGTGCACGTCATGGACGCCGGCCAGCAGCTTGTCGATCGGCAGATACTCACCGATCAGACCAGTGGAGCAGACCGCGACCTGGGCCGCGGAGTCGTCGAGCACTACCGCAACTTCCTCCGCGGTGCGATGGGCGTGCTGGAAGCCAAGCGCACCCGTGCACGCGTTCGCGTTGCCCGCGTTGAGTACGACCGCGACGACTTGGCCGCCCTTGACGACCTGTTGCGACCACAGCACCGGCGCGGCCTTGATGCGGTTGCCGGTGAAGACGCCGGCTGCGAAACGCAACGGACCATCGTTGACCACGAGCGCGACGTCACTGCGACCACTCGGCTTGATACCGGCAATCACACCGGCCGCCCTAAAGCCCTTTGCTGCGGTCACGCTCACGGGGCGACCCCAGCAATCGGCAGCGCGGTCGTCTCGTCGAACCCAAGAGCGACGTTGGCGTTCTGAATCGCCTGGCCCGCGGCACCCTTGGTCAGATTGTCGAGCGCGGAGATCACGACGATGCGGCCTGCGTGTTCGTCGAACGCGACTTGCAGGTGGACCGAGTTGGAGCCCAGCGTCGCACCCGTCTGCGGCCATTCCCCCTCGGGCAACACATACACGAAGGGCTCGTGCTCGTAAGCCGACTCAAATGCCTCCCGCAGCATGCCCAGCGAAACGGCCGAGGTCGGCCTGGCGGTACAGGTCGCCAGGATGCCCCGTGGCATGGGTGCAAGAACAGGCGTGAACGAGAGGGTGACCGGCTGACCCGCGACGTTCGACAGAGCTTGTTCAATCTCCGGCGTGTGCTGGTGGGTGCCGCCGACCTTGTATGGCGACAGCGAGCCCATGACTTCACTGGCCATCAGGCTCGGCCGCATGCCTCGACCTGCGCCGGTTGTGCCACTCGCGGCAACTACGACGACATCCGCCGCCTCGGCAAAGCCAGCGGCGTACAGCGGGGCTAATGCCAGCGTGATGGCCGTGGCGTAGCAACCGGGGCTAGCGATCTGGCGACTGCCGGCGATTAAAGTCCGGGCCTGCGGAAGCTCGGGCAGACCGTAGGTCCAGCTGCCTGCGTGGCTGCCGCCGTAGTACTTGACCCACTGCGCCGGGTCACGCAGCCGGAAGTCAGCGCCGAGATCGACGACCAGGATGTGCTCCGGAAGCTGTGCCGCGATGGCGGCCGATTGCCCATGCGGCAGCGCGAGAAAGACGACGTCTGCCTGGGCGAGGCTAGCCGCATCGGTCGGCTCGAACACTCGCCCGCTGAACTGCTGCAGGTGAGGATGCACGGAGGTCACGAGTTCGCCGGCGTTGCTGGCCGCGGCCACCACTTCGACCGACAGGTCTGGGTGGGCATCGAGCAGGCGCAGCAGCTCGCCGCCGGCATAGCCGCTGGCGCCCGCTACAGCCGCACTGAGTCCCATCTCGCTCGCCCCTCGCCGTCCATCATGTTTATGCGTCTTGTCGCATGACTATACACAACGGGTGACACCGCCGCTCATGAGATCAACCTGCAGCAGACTCGCACCGATGCTCCAGTCGTGACCGTTGCAGGCCCGCCGGGGCCAGATTGGTACGCGGATCCGCTGGGATCGCCCGGGGTCCGGTGGTGGGACGGCGCGCGTGGACTGGCCCAGCGTCAATACCGAAGCCGCCCGGACGCCGCCTGCCGGGGTGGGCGAAGGCATGCTTCGCCGTCGGCATCACACTCGGTGCCGCCAACCTCGCCGTCACCACGCTGGGACTGGTTGCCACGATATTTCCCAGCAGCGGCCCTGACGTCGCTCATCAGCTAGCGGACCTATGGTTCTGCGCAGGTGTTGGACTCGCCATCGCGAGCTTGGCGGCAGCCGCCCAAGGCGGGACCCGCATTCGCGTCGGCGCATTGATTGTTGCGCTCGCCGTCATGGGCGGCAGTTGGGCGTGGTACCGAGTGGCGCTGCCACCCAAGCCAGAGCCGACGCTCGCGGACCTCAAGCAAACCCCAGAGGCGCAGCTGATCTATCCCGGGGCGGCCGTCGCCACGCATCCCGCTCGAGAGAGCGAGAGCAACTGGGACGGTGACCACCCCTTCCCTGCGGTCTTGTCGCGCGATGAGGCAACAAACGACAACTGGCCGCAGGTACTTGCCTGGTTCAATCAGCGACTGAGCACCGACGGCTGGACTCGAGACAACACCGCAACCGCCAGCACCATCGGCCAGATCGCCCTCACATGGGCGTGGACGAAGGGGAACGAGACCTTCACGCTCTCGATTTACTCGGAGGCCGGCCGTGACGCGTCGTACGAGCAGGCGCCCGAGCTGCGCGGCCACACGATTGCGTTCGACACGTCGTTGAACTGAGACATTGAACTGAGGCGTTGAACTGAGGCCGCGACGCCCTCGGCGCTGCCGTTAGCTGCGCAGTACGGCGCCGACTCTTTGACCGGCTTCGGCGACTGCTGCATCTCGAACGGCGTTCACTTCGTCGGCGGTCAAGGTGTGATCGGGCGCGCGCAACGACAACCGATACGCCAACGAGCGACTGCCCTCGGCGACCCCTGCGCCGGCATACACGTCGAACAGCTGCAGCCCTTCGAGCAGCGGCCCGGCGCCGGCACGTAAGGCGGTTTCGACATCGATCGCCGGCACGTCGGCCGCAACCACCAACGCGACGTCGGATGTCGCCAGCGGATAGGTCGAGAGCGTCGGCGCGGCCGCGAGGCCGGCGGCTGCCCCGACGACGGCATCGAGGTCGAGTTCGGCCGCTGCGGTGCGCGGAGGCAAACCGAACGCTTCGACAACGCGCGGATGCAACTCCCCCGCGTGCCCAACGACGACGCCGTCGATGCGCAGGACAGCGCAACGACCTGAGTGCCACGGCGCGTGCTCATCGGCGGCAACGTCGAGGGTGATACCGACTTCGCGCGCAACTGTGCGCGCCGCTTCGACGGCGTCACCCCACTGCACGGCCCGACCAGCACCCCACCAGCCCGACCGTTCGCGGTCGCCGGCGAGAGCAACCGCGAGCTGGCGCGGTTGCCGAGGTAGCGCGGCATCGAGCGCCGCGAGTTCGTCATCGGTCGGCCGGCGATCAACCGGCAACCGAGGTGGGTGAACCAGGCCGTTCTCTCGGTCGTCGATGCGATACACCAGCCCGGTCTCGAAGAGCGCGACGTCGATGTTGCCGCGCGAGATATTGCGGCGCAGAGCGGACAGCAAGCCCGGCAGCAACGTCGTGCGCAGGTCGGGCTGTTCGTCGGAGATCGGGTTCGCTAACCGCAGCGTGCGTCGCCGCGGATCGGCGGGACCAAGACCAAGTGCGTCGAGGTCTGCCGGACCGATGAACGGATAACTCGGAGCTTCGACATAGCCGGCATCGGCGAGCGCGTTGGCAATGCGGCGGCGGGCGCGTTGGGCTTCTGTCAGGCCCCCACTGCGTGGCGGTACGGGCACGATCGACGGGATCCGGTCATAGCCGACGAGACGCGCGACCTCCTCGACAAGGTCGAACGGGTCACGCAGGTCAGAGCGCCAGCTCGGCACCGTTACCAACAACTCGTGGCCGATTTGCTCGACCTCGCAACCCACCGCCTGCAACGTGTCTAATACCTCGTCGATGTCGTAGTCGACGCCGACCACCTCGGCGGGCAGCGTGGTGGAGATCGTGATAACCGTCGGCGGTGGCCGTTCGCCAACGTCGGTCGACGTGGTCTCGGCCCTGCCGCCACCGAACTGCATGAGAAGGTCTGCCGCACGTTGAACCGCGACGGCTGCGACCCCCGGATCGACGCCGCGTTCGAATCGACGCGACGCTTCGCTAAGCAAGTTGTGCCGACGAGCGCTTCGCGAGATGACGGACGCCGTGAAGTGGGCGCCTTCGATCAGCACCTGCGATGTCGTGGCATCGATCTCGGTGGTCGCGCCGCCCATGACACCAGCGATGCCGATGGCTCCGCTGTCGTCGGCGATCAGCAGATCGTCGGGATGAGTTGTGCGATCGACATCGTCGAGCGTGCGAACGCGCTCGTTCGGCAACGCCCGGCGAACGACGATCGGTCCGCGCAGCTTGGCGAGGTCATAGGCGTGAAGAGGCTGGCCGAGCTCGAGCATGACGTAGTTCGTGACGTCGACGGCGAGGCTCACCGATCGCACACCAGCGGTCTGCAGTCGGCGTTGCATCCAGTCTGGCGAACTGCGAGTCGGGTCGATACCGCGCACGATTTGTGCGACGAACCGATCGCACCCGCTGGCGTCATCGATGCGCACCTGCCACCCGCCGTCGGCGCCTCCGGCGGCGACCGTGACTGCAGACGCCGGATCATCGAAGGCGATGCGGTACGACCCCGCGAGTTCACGCGCGAGGCCGCGCACCGACATCGCATAACCGCGATCGGGTGTCGGCGAAACATCGAGGACGTCGTCGCCGAGCCCGAGAACGACGGACGCATCAGCTCCGAGCGGGGTGCCGGGCGGCAACACCAAGATCCCCGCGTGGTCGTCACCAATACCGAGCTCACGGACCGAGCAGATCATCCCGTCACTGATGTGCCCGTACGTCTTGCGTGCCGAGATTCCGAAATCGCCGGGCAGAACCGCGCCGGGCAACGCGACCACGACACGATCACCGGCGGCGAAATTGTGGGCACCGCAGACAATGCCCCGCGGCTCGGCGCCCTCTGCAACCCGAACCTGGCACCACCGAATCGTCTTGCCGTTCGTCTGCGGCTCGTCGTCGAACGACACCACCTCACCGACGACGACTGGGCCAGACAGCGAACCCTCAACCTCGACGGAGTCGACCTCGAAACCGGCGCGCACGAACCGATCCGCAACGTCGTGGCCGCCTTCTGTTCCCGATGTAGCCGTAGCCGGGATCGCGACGATTTCCCGCAACCACGACAGCCCTACGCGCACGTCAGGACTCCGGGCCGAACGCTAGCGCGAAGCGCACATCACCCTCGACGACGTCACGCATGTCGCCGCCGCCGTGACGTGACATGAGCGTCCGTTCGATCCCCATGCCGAACGCGAACCCGGTATAGCGCTGCGGGTCGACACCGCAGGCGATCAGCACCCGCGGGTTCACCATGCCGCAGCCACCCCACTCGATCCAGCCTTCAGAACGGCAGGTGCGACACGGGTTCTCGGGGTGACCGACCGAAGCGCCATGGCATACCCAGCAACGCAGGTCGACTTCGGCCGAGGGCTCGGTGAATGGGAAGAAGTGCGGCCGCAGCCGGGTGACGACGCCGACACCGAACATGGCCTCCGCGAACGCGTCGAGCGTGCCGCGCAAGTTGGCCATCGTGAGTCCCTCGTCGACCGCGAGTCCCTCGCACTGGTTGAAGACCGGCGTGTGGGTGGCGTCGAGCTCGTCAGTGCGAAAAGTACGGCCCGGGGCGACGATGTAGATCGGCGGCTTGCGTGTCAGCAAGGTGCGCGCCTGCACGGGTGAGGTGTGGGTGCGCAACACGACGCCGCTGTCGGCGGACTCGATGAAGAACGTGTCGGCCAGCGCGCGCGCCGGGTGATCGACCGGTGTGTTGAGCGCGTCGAAGTTGAACCATTCGGCCTCGACCTCGGGGCCTTCGGCAACGCCCCAGCCCATCGAAATGAACACGTCGACGATGCGATCGGTCAGCGTCGAGATCGGATGCCGGGCACCTCTTGGTGCGCGGTCCCAGGGCAACGTGACGTCGACCGCTTCTTCGACCAGGATCCGCGCGTCACGCTGGGCCAGCAGAACCGCCTCGCGTTCGGCGAGCGCGGCGGTTACGGCCGCGCGGGCCTGACCCACCCGTCGTCCGGCATCGGCTTTGGCTTGCGGCGGCAGGGCGCCGATCTCGCGATTCGCCAGCGCGAGCGGAGACCGGTCGCCGGCATGAGCGAGCCTCAGTTCCTTCAGCTGGTCGAGATCTGTGGCGCCGGCGATTGCGGCCAAGGCCTCATCGCGAAACCGCTCGACCTCGTCGGCGCGCAAGGGGCTCACCTCGACGGGGTCGTAGTTGCTGTTCGGCGCGGACACGGGTGACTCTCCAAGGTGTGCGGGATCACCCGTGAGTCTAGAGGGCGAACGCCGGCGTCCCTGTGGGCAATGAGATCCGGAAGCTTGCTCCGCCCGCAGGCGCGTCGAGGACCGCGACCTGCCCGCCGTGCGCCTCGACCAGCCCCTTCACGATGTAAAGGCCGAGCCCAGTGCCGCCGCGGCGACCGGCTCGCCAGAATCGGCGGAACACCAGGTTGCGAATATCGGCCGCAACGCCGTCGCCCTCGTCGGCCACGGTCAACACGATGCCGTCATCGGAGGCGGCGATCGAGACAGTGACCGCTCCAGCGCCGTGGCGAATCGCGTTGTCGACGAGATTGGCCAACACCTGATCGAGCTTGTCGGGATCGAGCCACATCTGCGGCAACAAGGTCGCTGCGACCACCTCGAAGCGCTCGGGCGGGTCGCCCGACGCGACGCGACCCGAGATCAACCGTCGCACTGCGGCGGGCACGTCGACGACCTGCTTGTGCAGTTCGAGGCGACCGGCATCGATGCGCGAAACGTCGAGCAGCTCCGCGATTAAACGGGTGACCCGATCGGCATCGGCGTTGACGGTTTGCAGCATCAGCAGCCGCTGCTCGTCGTTGAACCGATCCCACTTGTTCAGCAGCGTCGCAGTGAAGCCCTTGACACTGGTCAACGGCGACCGCAGCTCATGTGCCACCGTGGAGACCAGATCGGCCCGATCGCGCTCAGCCCGCTCGCGCTCGGTCGCGCCGCGAAAGCTCACGACGAGCTGCTGCACCGGCGCGCGCTTCGCCGAGCGCACGTAGCGCGCGGTGACGTAGAGCTCGCGTTCGTCAGGCAACATCAGGCGACGCTCGGGCTGGCCGGTGCGAATCGCGAGGCCGTCGTACGGTCGGGTGCACGCCCACCAATCACGGCCAACCGCGTCGGTCAGCGGGAGAACCTCCCGATAGTCGCGTCCCAGGGTCTCGTCGATGCTGCGGCGCAACAGCACCGACCCGGCCAGGTTGACGAGCACGACGGTGCCTGCTTGGTCGGCAATGAGCACGCCGTCGGGCAGTGCGTCGAAGGCGGCCTTCTCGTGCTCGATACCTGCTGCCACGACATTGCCTCCTAGCCGGCCTCGCGACCGGTGACGCGTCGGCGACCGGGTGATCAAAACACTACCCACCGATCCGAGCCGTCACTCCCGTCACACCGATCGGCGCGCGCGGGCCGACGCGTAAAGGCAGACCGCAGCGGCAGCCGCGAGGTTCAAGCTCTCGGCGCGCCCGTAGATCGGCACCCGAACCGCGACGTCGGCGGCCTGCACGACGTCGGCCGGAAGTCCCCACGCCTCGTTCCCGAAGACCCAGGTCGTCGGCTCCGCGAGGCGGCCATCGCTCTCAAGCTCGTCGAGGCTGACCGCGTCGGCTCTGCTGTCGGCGGCAAAAACTTGGTGCCCCGATGAGCGCAGCACACTGATGGCCTGGGCGACTGGTTCGCCAACCACAACCGGCAGGTGAAAAACGCTACCTGCCGAGGCTCGCACGCACTTGCCGTTGTACGGATCGACGGAGTTGTCGCTGAAGACGACGCCCGACGCGCCTGCGGCGTCGGCTGTGCGCAACACAGTTCCGGCATTGCCAGGGTCGCGGACGGCGGCCAGCAACACAACGAGCGCCGGCACATCCGCGTCGCGGCTGAGCTCTAGTGCCCTCGCCAACGCGACGTCGATGACGTCGCAGACGGCTACAACACCTTGCGGGGTCACGGTCTCGGACAGCTCACCAAGCACGGCGCCGCTAGCAAGATGAACGGGGACGCCGAGGGCAACCGCCCGTTCCATCAGCTCAGGGTGTCGCCCTCGGGCCTCAGCGGTGACGAAGAGTTCACGAACGCCCTTCCCACTTGCTCCCGCATGGACCTCTGCCGCATAGAGAAGGGCCTCGCGGACAGCCTGTGGCCCCTCGGCCAGGAACGCGCGGTCCTGCTCGCGAAACGACCGCTTCAGCAGCCGTTTCGCGGCCTTGACCCGCGGTGACCGGACGTCGGTCAGCTCGCTACGCGATCCGGCGACGTCCGGAGACACCCGATCAGGCAGCGGTCTCGGCGGCTGCGACCTGCCCAGCAACCGGCAGGGCCTTGCGCGCGACCTCGACCAGCACCGCGAACGCTGCGTCGTCAGACACCGCGAGCTCCGCGAGGTTCTTGCGGTCGACCTCGACGCCAGCCGCCTTCAGTCCCTGGATCAGGCGGTTGTAGGTCATGTCGTGCAGCCGCGCGGCCGCGTTGATGCGCTGAATCCACAGCCTGCGGAAGTCGCCCTTGCGTGCGCGACGGTCACGGTAGCTGTAGGTCGCCGAGTGCAGCAGCTGCTCTTTGGCCTTGCGGTAGAGCCGCGAGCGCTGGCCGCGGTACCCGCTTGCCCGCTCGAGGACAACCCGGCGCTTCTTCTGGGCGTTAACCGCCCGCTTCACGCGTGCCACGTGGAAACTCCTTGTTCAGTCCGACACCCGGGTGGGGCCGGCTCATCGGACGACGAGTGGGCGAACTACAGACCGAGCAGCTTCTTGGCGCGCTTGGCGTCGGGCGCCGATGCGACAACCTCGTTGTTGAGGCGGCGCGTCAGAGTCGACGGCTTGTGCTCGAGGTAGTGGTTGCGGTGCGCACGGCGCCGCATGACCTTGCCCGTGCCGCTGATCCAAAATCGCTTCTTGGCACCGCTGTGGGTCTTGTTCTTCGGCATGGTCGCCGTCGTCTCCTTCATGTCGGTAACTGTGCGGTGCGGTCGAACTGTGCGGTGCGGTCGAACTGTGCGGTGCTGTCGAACTGTGCGGTGCGGTCGAGCTGCGCGGTGAAAACGGGGTGTCGTCCGGCGGTCAGGCTGGTGTCTCGGCGCTGTCCGCTTGCTGGCTGACCTTCTTTGCGGCCGGCGCTCTCGGCTTCGGCGGCGCCTTTGGAGCGGCTGCCTTCGCCGGCGCCTTTGCTGGGGCTGCGGGGGCGCGAGGCGTCGGCACCTTGGGTGCGGCTGCCTTCGCCGCGGTCTTGGCAGGCGCTGGCGTCTCGACCACGGAGGCTTCCTCGACAAGCGGCGCAGCTGCCGGCTCGACGGGCGACGCGGCTGCCACGGCCGGTGAAGCCGCGGTGGGCCGGGGGGTGGATGCCGGTGCTTGTGCCGGGGCGGCTGCTTCTGCCGGTGCTGCCGCTGGCGCGTGCTCCGTCAGCAACTCGTGCGCGAGATCGTGGTCATCGTGCGCGCGACCAGCAGCTCGCTCCGCCCTGAAGTCGGCCTTCTTCTTGTGCGGGCCCAACACCATGATCATGTTTCTGCCGTCGAGCTTGGGTGCCGATTCGACGAAGCCGAGGTCGACGACATCTTCGGCGAGCCGCTGGAGAAGCCGGGCGCCCATCTCGGGCCGCGATTGCTCGCGACCGCGGAACATGATGGTGATCTTGACCTTGTCGCCTTCCTTGAGGAAGCGCACGACGTGACCCTTTTTGGTCTCGTAGTCGTGCACGTCGATCTTCGGTCGGAGCTTCATCTCTTTGATGACGGTCTGCGCCTGGTTCTTGCGGGCCTCGCGGGCTTTCACCGCGGACTCGTATTTGAACTTGCCGTAGTCCATGAGCTTGGCCACGGGCGGCCTTGCCATGGGAGCGACCTCGACCAGGTCGAGATCTGCTTCTTCGGCTAGACGAAGAGCGTCTTCAATGCGGACGATGCCGACCTGCTCGCCGTTTGGACCGACGAGCCGAACCTCAGGAACACGGATCCGATCGTTGATGCGGGGCTCGACGCTGATGGGACCTCCTACTGGGTTGGGTAAGAACGATCCGCCGGCGATGCCTGACGCGCACCTCGGCTGGCTGGCCCAGAGACGCAAAAAGCCCCGCACGACGACGCATGCAGGGCTCCTACGGCAAGGCCAGGCGCCGCCTGCACCGAGGTGCACGCGTCGCCACGTACCGCGGCACGTGGCCGCGGTGGCCGACCGAACCTCATCGACGCGGACGTCAAAGAGGTGGGAGGAAGCCTCCACTTGCGGATATCACGCCTGAGCGCGATACCGGTCGCTCGCACAGACTACCAGGCGATCCAGGTCGTCAGAATTGACTATTCAACACCGATGCCGCGCCGTGGTTTCGTCACGCATGCGGTTGACGCGTATTCACCTGACCCAGGTTTCCGCCGCGCGCCCGTCGCTATCGCGCGGTCGCCGCCGATGGGTGGTCCGGCTGGTAGCTGTCGCGGTCATCGGTGGGGGCAGCCTGCTAGGCATGGCCGGGACCGCGGGTGCGACCTTCACGACCAACACCACCAACTGTGCTGGATCGGCGACGATCGTCGGCACCGGCTCGGACGCCGGAAAGACCGTCTCCGTCAACGCCAACGACGCCAAGGTGACCATGCTGCGCGAGGGCGACGTGCACTGGCAGGGAAGCGTCCCAACTGCGATCCACGACAACCAGGGCGACATCGTCATCCATCTCGGCCTGGTCAGCGTCACGGCGAAGACGTGGGGCCCGTCGAAGAATGCCTCGAACAAGGTCACCAAATCCGGCGTCGCGAGAATTCCATCGGCGTTGAAGCTGGTGCCCCCAGGCACGTATCACATGACCGGCTACAACAGCAGTGACGAAGGCACCTGCGCCGGTTCTATGGACCTGCGCTTTACTGGGTCAATCCTGGCGTCGCCAGTCGGCATCGTCGCCGTCATCGGCACCATCCTCGGTGCGATCGGCATCGTCTTCGCCGGCATTGCGAAGGCCCTGCCGTGAAGCGGCGCGGGCGGCCGGTGTTGGGCGCCATCAGCGGCCTCATCTTCGGCGGGTTCCTGACGATCGACCTGCAGATCCTGAACGTCTGGAAGCTCACCGCCGCGAGCGAGATCGCGCTTCCGCTTATTGGCTTGGCGATCGGGCTCGCCCTCGGTCTTACCGGGGTGATTCCGCGGCTGCGGCGCTCCGACCGCGAAGCCCGTACGCCGCAGTACTGATCACTCGACGATCTTCGAGATCGCGATCTCGAGAATGTCGCGCGCACCAGCGGCCTTCAACGTCGGGATCAACGTATTCACCCCACGCTTCGGCACCACCGACTCGACCGCGTGCATGTCGCCAGACGCTAACGCCGTCACTGTCGGAGAGCCCATCGATGGCAACACGGCCAACACCGCCGCCAACTGCGCGTCGTCGACGTTGAGCTTGATGAGGACATTGCCACGCGCCCGCACCGCGCCGCGCAGCAACAACATCACATCGTCCATCGCGGCGCGCTTCTCGACATCGGCGTAGGCCGCTGCATTCGTGATGAGTTCGGTGCGCGAGGTCAGCAAGGTGTCGATGATTTTCAGACCGTGCTTGCGCAGACTGGTGCCGGTCTCTGTGAGATCGACGATGGCGTCGACGATGTCCGGCACCTTAGCCTCGGTCGCGCCGTAGCTCGGCACAATCTTGGCCTTCACGCCGATGCTCTCGAAGTAACGCTTGGTGAGTTGCGGGAACTCAGTCGAGACACGAACGCCGTCGGGCAGCTCACTGCCCTTCGTGGCTGCGTGGTCCTTGACGACCGCGAGAACGATCCGCACCGGATTGCTCGTCGCCTTCGAATACTCGAGCTCACCGACCGACACGACGTCGGCGTCGGTCTCGGTGATCCAGTCGCGCCCGGTGATACCGAGATCGAACAGACCTTGCTCGACGTACGTCGGGATCTCTTGTGGGCGCAAGAACCGCACGGTGTCAATCCGCGGGTCGTCAATCGACGCGTGGTAGTCGCGATCGGACCCGCGGCTCACCCGCAAGTCAGCGGCTTCGAACAGTTCCAGCGTGGCGGCTTCGAGCGAGCCCTTGGGCAGAACTAGGGACAGCACGGTAGTTGCCTCTCGGATTGGGGACGGCGCGGCTCAGTTGGCCGTCGGCCCGCTAAATCCTGGACCGACGGAAGCCTTTCGATGTCGCAGATCGCGCAACACGAGCGCAGAATCCAGCGCGGCCACCGTCGCCTCCCATCCCTTGTCCTCTGCGCTGCTGGGCAAGCCGCAGCGGTCCAAAGCCTGCGCAAGGTTGTCACAAGTCAACACACCGTTGCCGATCGGGGTGGCGGCGTCCAGCGCAATACGCGTCAGCCCGGCGGTCACCGCGTCACACACGTAGTCGAAGTGCGGCGTACCGCCCTTGATGACCGCGCCAAGACACACGACCGCGTCGTGGTCGACCGAGAGTTGCTGCGCAATCACTGCCAACTCCAATGCACCTGCAACGCGGACGACGGTGGGCTTGGGCACGCCGGAAGCGCGCGCAGCCTCAAGTGCCCGCGCGAGCAGGCTGTCGACGACTTCGCTGTTCCAGCGGGACGCCACGATGCCCAAGCTCAAGCCCGTCGCAGCGACGGCATCCAGTTCAGGCCGCCCGGTACCCGTCATTCTGGGTGGCCCGGCAGCAACAGGTCGTGTCCCATCCGGTCCCGCTTGGTCAGCAGGTAGCGCAGGTTGTCGGGGTTGGCGTGCGTCGGCAACGGAACCCGACCAACGACCCGCAAGCCCCAACCTTCGAGACCGACCCGCTTCGCCGGGTTGTTCGATAGCAGGCGCATCGACCGCACGCCGAGGTCGACCAGTATCTGAGCGCCGGTGCCGTAGTCGCGCGCATCAGCAGGCAGGCCGAGTTCAAGGTTCGCATCGACCGTGTCAGCGCCGCTGTCCTGCAACTGGTACGCATGCAGCTTGCGCATGAGCCCGATGCCACGCCCCTCGTGACCGCGGATGTACAAGACAACGCCTCTGCCTTCCGCAGCGATCGCCGACATCGCGGCGTCGAGCTGCGGACCACAATCGCAGCGCAACGAGCCGAATACATCACCGGTCAGGCACTCGGAGTGCGCCCGGACGAGAACGTTCTCGCCGTCGTCGGCTCCGCCGACTTCACCCATGACGAGTGCGATCATCTCGGCGCCGTCGAGCAGGCTGCGATATCCGACCGCCCTCCATTCGCCGTGGTAGGTAGGCAATCGAGCCTCGGCCACCCGCTCGACCGTCGTCTCGTGGCGCCGCCGATACGCGACGAGGTCGGCGATGGACACGATCGCGAGACCGTGCTCGGCGGCGAACTCCATCAGTCGCGGCAACCGAGCCATCGAACCGTCGTCGTTGACGACCTCGCTGATGACACCAGCCGGTGTCATGCCGGCGAGCACCGCGAGGTCGACCGCCGCCTCGGTGTGTCCGGCCCGTCGCAACACGCCACCCTCGACTGCGCGCAACGGGAAGACGTGCCCAGGGCGGGTCAGCTCGTACGGCTCGGTCGCCGAATCGGCGAGGACCCGAATCGTGTGTGCCCGGTCAGCCGCAGAAATTCCGGTCGTCACTCCGCGCCGCGCATCGACCGAGACCGTGTACGCCGTCTGCTTCGCGTCTTCGTTGCGTGCTGTCATGGGCGGCAGGCCAAGCCGGTCGAGTGTCGCGCTCTTCATTGGCACGCACAGCACGCCGCTGGTGTGTCGCACCATGAACGCGACGAGTTCTGGCGTCGCTTTCGATGCGGCAGCGATGAGGTCGCCTTCGTTCTCACGATCCTCGTCGTCGACCACGACAACGGCGCGTCCGGCGGCTATTTCTTCGATCGCGCGCTCGATCGTGTCGAACGTCATCCGGTCGCCTCCTGCGGAACTGGTGAGACTCCCCGAGAGGTCGGCGCGGTTCGCTGCAGCTGTCGCCATACGAAGAATCCCCAAATCACGAAGCCGGCGTAGATCGCGTACAGCGCGGCTGACGGGTAGTAGTGGAAATGCAGAAGCTCAGGGACGCCGACGACATCGACCGCAATCCAGCACAACCAGAAGTCGGTCCAGCCGCGGGCCATGGCATACGTCGCGACCATCGAGCCGACGAAGATCCAGGAGTCGGCGAGGAAGTACCACCACGGCACGGCGAAGCCCTCGCCGATCAGGTGGAACGCGACGACACACACGACCAGCGCCACGGCAGCTGCAGAAAAAAGGATCATGCGCTCGCGTGCGGTCGCCCATCGCGGGGTCACCGCGGGGGCATCGGAGGACACCCGTGTGTGTGACCAGCGATACCAACCGTAAATGCTGGTGATGACGAAGAACACCTGCCGCCCGGCCTGTCCGATCAGGGGTGCCTGGTGCGAATGCGAGGCCCAGCTGCCGAGGAAGACGGTGAACAACATGACGTTGCCGACGATGCCGATGGGCCAGGCCCACACCCGACGGCGCATGCCGCCCACCGCAGACGCAAGGCCGAAGAGGTTGCCGAAGATCTCGCGGTAGTAGATCGCGTGGCTACCGATGTGCCACTGCGCTGTGTAAAGCCAGTTGATCGCGCTCATGAGCGCGCCTCTGCAGTCGCGAAGGCCAGCAGGCGCTCGGCGTATTTGGCCATCACGTCGACCTCGAGATTGACCGCGGCGCCAGCGGCTTTCGCTCCCAGTGTCGTGCGCTGCAGCGTCGTTGGAATCAGGCTGACGGTGAACGACTCGGATCGAATCGATGCGATGGTCAGGGAGATACCGTCGACGGCGATCGAGCCCTTCTCGACGACGTAGCGCGCCAACTCACCCGGCAACGAAATCTCGACAACGTCCCACTCTGGCGTGTGCTCGCGCCGAACGACGACGCCGGTGCCGTCAACGTGGCCTTGTACGAGATGGCCACCCAACCTCGTTTGTAGCGTGACTGCACGCTCGAGATTGACAGGCGTACCCGCGGCCGCGTCATGCAGAGTCGAGCGGGTGAGCGTCTCCAGCATCACATCTGCGATGAAGCGGCCCGACGCCGCATCGACCACGGTCAGGCAGACACCGGAAACCGCAATCGAATCGCCAACGGCGACGTCGGAGGTGACCAGCGGGCCTTCGACGGTCAGACGAACGGCACGCTCGGTGCCCACCGCGGTTTGGTCCACGCCCACGATGGTGCCGAGCTCTTCGACAATCCCGGTAAACACGACTACTCCCCCTCGGTTGGTATCGGCGGTGTCGGTTGGGTTGGTGTCGGTTGGGTTGGTGTCGGGCGTGGCGTCGCGATGATCCGGATGTCGTCGCCGATCAGATCGACTGCGTCGACGTGCAATCTCAAGGCGGAGCGCAGCGTTTCGATTCCCGCGTCGCCCAGCGCCGCAGGCCCCGCACCCAGCAATGCTGGCGCCAGATACGCAACCACGCGGTCGACCATGCCGGCCGCGACGAACGCGCCGGCCAGTGTCGGGCCGCCCTCGAGCAGCACGCTCACGACATCTCGCTCACTTAAGTCGGCGAGCACCAACTTCGGGTCATGCTCGGCCAACAGCACGGTCGGCGCCGCGTCGTCGAGCACCCTCGCACCAGCCGGTAGCGCGCGCCGTCCGACCACGACCCGAAGCGGACGGTTGGCATTCGGGGCGTCCGGCAGCCGCACGTCGAGGCGCGGATCGTCGGCCAACACCGTCCCTGTTCCAACAACGATGGCGTCGCTTTGTGCCCGCAGCAGGTGAACGTCGCGCCGCGCCGCCTCGCCGGTGATCCAGCGACTGCTGCCGTCGGCCGCGGCAACGCGACCGTCGAGAGTGGCTGCGTACTTCCAGGTCACGAAGGGTCGCCCGGTACGGGCGTGATGCAGCCAAGCGGCGTTCGACCGGGCCGCCTCGTCGCCGAGCAGGCCTTCCTCGACGACGACGCCAGCAGCGCGCAGATCGTCGCCACCATGACCAGCTATTGGGTCGGGGTCGGCGACGGCGAACACAACCCGCGAAATGCCCGCTTCGATGAGCGCCTGCGTGCACGGGGGTGTTCGGCCGGTGTGCCGGCACGGCTCCAGCGTGACGAAAGCGGTCGCACCAAACGCCCGCCCCCCGGCGTCCCGCAAAGCAATGACTTCGGCATGCGGCTCACCGGCACGGGCGTGATGACCCGCACCGACCACCGAGCCATCGGGCCCGATGATGACGCAACCCACAATCGGATTCGGACTGGTCGATCCGAGGCCGAGTTCGGCAAGGGCGATCGCGCGGCGCATGGCACTGACGCCTGCCGCGTCTGCCCCGCCTATCGCTAAACTCACCTTCGCCTCCTCACCCATTGAGCACTCTTGGGCGAGTGGAGGCATCGGCGAACGAGGCCGCGACACGCAAAGCCGCGAACCGCCCGCGCGCCGCCTCCCATCCGGACTTTCACCGTCGGTCCCGGAGTTCCACCGGGTCAACCGGCCAGTCCCCTGAAACTTGACAGGATCGCGGTCGGGTCGCGGACTATCACCGCCGGTTCGGAATTACACCGACCCCGGAGCGCACGTTGCTGTACGACTCCAGTTTGGCACGCCGCGGGGATCCCTGCGGAAGTGGTCAGCTGACGACCGTCAGACGGCGCGACGGTCGACCGCGATCGCCGACCCGATCTCGCCCTTCGCGACGCCCTTCATTTCGGTGGCCACAATCACGACTTCGCGGTAGTCATCGAATCGGCGTCGCTCGCTGGTGGCGATACCGACAGATACCGAGACCAGTGGGTATTCGCGCATGACGCCTTTACGGTCGACGACCTCCAGGTAGCCCCGCGCGACATCGGCGGCATCGTGCAACGACGGCGACTTCTCGTCGAAGTACTCGACGGCAGCGAAGCTCAAGTCTTCGACCTGTTCAGGACGGCACACCAGCACAAAGTCGTCTCCCCCCACGTGGCCGATGAACGCCGGTGGCTGGGCGCCGACGACCGCGCGCCGCAGCGCGGTCGCGAGCAGCAGGATGACTTGGTCGCCGCGCAGAAATCCGTGCGCGTCGTTGAATGCCTTGAAGTTGTCAAGGTCGAGGTAGGCAACGGCGAACGGATTGCCGCTGGTGACTCGACCGGCAATCTCGTCCTCGATCCTGACATTTCCCGGCAGGCTCGTCAGGGGCGATACAGCGCGCGCCTCCGCGTTGCGCCGCAACGTGGATTTCACCCGAGCAACGAGCTCGAGGGTGTCGAACGGCTTGATGATGTAGTCGTCGGCACCCGTCGTCAGACCGAGCACGCGGTCGGCAGTCATCGTTTTTGCCGTCAGCATGATGACCGGCAGCGTCGACGTCCGGCTGTCCGCCCTCAACCGGCGGGTCACCTCGACACCGTCCACGCCTGGAAGCATGACGTCGAGCAACACCAGGTCGGGTACCTCGGCGGCAACCATTTCGAGCGCCTCGAGGCCGCCGCGGGCGATGAGCACTCGATAGCCCTCGAGGCGCAGGTTCATTTCGACGAAGCGGACGATATCCGCGTCGTCGTCGACGATCAGGATCGTGCCCCGTTCAGGCCCTGATGCGTCCACACCCCTGCCTCTCGCCCTTCAGTTCACAACCGGTCTCACCAGCGTCATCGGCCCGATGCCTGTGCTTCTGCAGCAAAGACGCTGGCCCTCTGACGCAGGGCGGACACTGCCGCGGCCGGGTCGTCCGCGCCGTAGACCGCGGAGCCGGCCACAAATACGTCGGCGCCCGCCCGCGCGCACTGCTCGATCGTTGCCTGCGTGACGCCGCCATCGACCTGAATCCACAGCGGGAGGCCGGTGTCTCGCAGGTGCTTTCGGGCGCGCGCCACCTTGGGCATCATGGCGGCCAGGAACTCCTGGCCACCAAACCCAGGCTCGACGGTCATCACGAGCAGCATGTCGAACTCAGCCAGCACATCGAGGTAGCTCTCGACGTCAGTGCCCGGCTTGACGGCGAGCCCAGCTCGCGCGCCGGCGGCCCTTATCGAGCGGGCCGTCTGGACGACGTCGGCGGCGGCCTCGGCGTGAAACGTCACGTTGCCGGCGCCGACCTCCGCGTACTTCGCCGCCCAGCGATCAGGATCGTCGATCATCAGGTGGCAGTCGAGGGGCAGCGTGGTCGCCTTGTGCAGCGCAGCCACCACTGGGGCGCCCAACGTCAGGTTCGGCACGAAGTGGTTGTCCATGACGTCGACGTGCAACCAGTCGGCGACCCCAGCTACCACAGCCGCCTCGTCGGCCAGCCGCGCGAAGTCCGCGGACAGGATGCTCGGCGCGATCTGCACAGCCATGACTGCAAGTCTAGGGCGAGCGCCTTACGGCGACCCGGTTGTGCAGAGCCGCCTTATGCAGAGCCGCCTTACGCAGAGCCGCCTTACGCAGAGCCGCGCCGCAGCAGCGCGATGTACATCGCGTCGGTGCCATGCCGGTGCGGCCACAGCTGCACGTCGGGCCCGTCGCCGAGCAATTCGACGCCGGGCAAATACGGGCGGACGTCGATGCGCTCGACAGCGGCGCTAGATCGCTCGTTGACAGCCTCGTCAACGACCGACCTGGTCTCGCGCAGATGGGGCGAGCACGTCACATAAGCGACAAGCCCGCCGGGCCGAACGGCATCGAGAGCCGAACCCAGTAGCGCAACCTGCTGCGGCCGGAGGGCTTCGACGTCGGCCAGGGTGCGCCGCCAGCGAGCTTCGGGCCGGCGCCGCAAGGCACCGAGCCCGGAGCACGGGACGTCGACGAGCACCCGATCAAAGGACGCGGGGGCCCACGGCGGCGCAAGGCCATCGGCGACCGCGACGTCAGCGGTATCGGCAACCGCGTGGCTGACCAACCGCGCGCGATGGGGTTGGCGTTCGACCGCGAGAAGCCGGGCGCCGCGCCCGGCGGCGAGCCCAGCGAGCAGGGCTGCTTTGCCTCCGGGGCCCGCGCACATGTCGAGCCAGCGCTCGTCAGTGCCCTCTATCGGCGCTGCGGCTAGGGCGAGCGCCACTAGCTGGCTGCCTTCGTCCTGCACGCCGGCCCGCCCCTCGCGAACAGCAGCAAGGGCGGTCGGAGCCCCGCCGTCGAGGACCGCTGCTGTCGGTGCCCATCGACCGGGTCGTGCACCGAGAGCGACTAGTTCGTCGACAACGCATCGGCCCGGCCGAGCGACGAGCGTGACGGCCGGCCGCACGTTGTCGGCGGCGAGCAGCGCCATCGTTTCGTCGAGGTCGCCGCCGAGGGCATCACGGAATCCTTCTACGATCCAGCGTGGATGGCTGTGGGTGAGCGACAGATTCCCGATCGGGTCGATGTCGAAGCGTGGCGAGATCGCCGTGCACCACCCCGCCAAGTCGCTCGCGGCCACCTTGCGCAGCACCGCGTTGACCAGCCCTGTCGGCCCGTGCCCGACCTTGTCGCGCACCAGTTTGACTGACTCATCGACCGCGGCGTGGTCGCCGATCCGGGTCGCAAGCAGCTGATGGGTGCCGAGCCGAAGGACGTCGAGGACCAGCGGATCGAGCGCGTCGAGAGGGCGATCGACAAGATCGCCAAGAATGGCGTCATAGGTGCCCAGTGCCCGCAAGGTGCCGTAGACCAGCTCGGTCGCAAACGCTGCATCGCGCGCCTCGAGCCGACGGCTGGCAAGGAGACCTGGCAGCACGAGATTGGCGTAGGCGTCTTGCTCGCGCACCGTTCGCAATGCATCGAGTGCGACGACGCGGACCGGGTCGGCAGGTACCCGCGGCATCCGCTGGGGTCGCGCCGACGTGGGCTGGTTGGCCATCACGAGAAGCTGTCGTCAGGCAGCAGGCGGGCGCCGCGAGCCCACGCGACTGCGGCCATTGCGGCTTTGCCCTCGGGTTGGACCGTCGACAACATGACCGGCGTCGTCGCGGTTCCGACGAGCACCGCCTCGAGGCCGTCGCGCACGACGACGACGGCTCCGGGGCCGAGCTGAGGAGTCAGACCCGTCAGCGCCGGCAGCGCCGGTCCGAGCTTCAGTCGCCGGCCGCGAAACGTCGTCCACGCTCCTGGCGCAGGCGTGCACGCGCGGATCAACCGGTCGACATGCATCGCCGGCGCCGTCCAATCAAGATGCGCATCGGCCGGTGTGATCTTCGGCGCAAGGCTCACGCCGTCCGGGGACTGTGGCACCGCGCCGAGCGTGCCGTCAGCAAGCTCGTCGAGAGTCGCCACGAGCAGGCCGGCACCAGCAATTGAGAGCCGGCCGAGGAGTTCGCCCGCAGTGTCGCGCGGACGGATCTCCTCGGTCAGCACACCGAGAACCGGGCCAGTGTCTAGCCCGGCTTCGAGCACAAAGGTCGTCGCGCCGGTGATGTCGTCGCCGTGCAGGATCGCGTGCTGAACCGGCGCCGCGCCACGCCACGCTGGCAGCAGCGAGAAGTGCAGGTTGATCCAGCCCAGGCGAGGAATTTCCAGCGCGGACGGCGGGACCAACGCGCCGTACGCCACCACGGCGATGCAATCGGGCTCGAGCGCCTTCAGCCGCTCCTGGAATTGCGGGTCGGCAGGCTTGATCGGGGTCAGCACCTCGACGCCTGCCTCGCGCGCACGCTTGCCGATCGCGCTGCCGGTGGCTACTCGACCACGCCCGGCCGCGGCGTCCGGCCGGGTAATGACGGCGAGCACGTCGTGTGACGAGGCCAACAGCGCCTCGAGAGCTGGCGAGGCGACGGCCGGCGTTCCGGCGAACAGGATCCGCACGGCGTCAGCGCGTCACTTCGGTGGTAATGCCACCGGGACGGCGAGTCACGCTCGCTACAGCGCCAGGCCGTGCGTCGCGTGGGGTGAGACTTTGACGCGGAGCGGGTCGCTGGCCCAGTCGGCCTCGCGAACCGCCCGCATCGCGAACTTGCGCTGCTCGACCTCGAGCCGGTCGATGAACAGAATGCCATCGAGGTGATCGGTCTCGTGCTGAACGCAGCGCGCGAGCAAGTCGGTACCTTCGACGACGATCGGTTCGCCAAACTCATTGAAGCCCTTGGCCACGGCGAAGAGTGACCGCTTACACGGGTAGGACAACCCGGGAAACGAGAGGCAACCCTCGTCGCCGTCCTGCTGCTCATCCGACCGATCGAGCGATGGGTTGATCACATGCCCAAACACGTCGTCGACGTAGTAGGTAAAGACCCGCAGGCCGACGCCGATCTGCGGCGCGGCAAGACCGACGCCAGGGGCATCGCGCATCGTGTCGGTCAGGTCGCGCACCAAGGTGCGCAACTCCTTGTCGAACGTGGTGACCGGTTCAGCCGGCGTGCGCAAGACGGGATCGCCGAAAAGGCGGATCGGCTGGACGGCCACATGAACTCCTCACGACTAAAAGCAGCGGCGAACCACGCCGGACCGCACACGAACTTGATTCGATTCTACCGATGGATCGGGTTAGCCAAGGTCGACCGGATCGATGCGAACGCGCACGACCGGCGCCTTGCGCGCACTGCGTACGCCCTGCGCGTCGTGCAAGGCGGCCGCGAGGTCGGCGCCGGCCGACCGGGGCACCCGGATCAACGCCCGGACCTCCGCCGCACCTACAAACCCTGGACGGTCTGTCGATGCCGGCACCGGGCCAAGTACCTGCACGTCAGGCGGCAGCGCTGTCGCGGCGACGAGCTCATCGACGGCATCGGCGGCGCCCAGCACTTCGGCGATCGTCACGGCCGGCGGGAACCCGAGCGTTGCTCGCTCGGCTAGTTCGCGCTCGGCATGACCAACCGGATCCCAGCGAATCAGCGCCTGCACGGCCCGCAGCGAGCTGTCGCCGAGCACCACGACGTGTCCGCCATCGGCCGCAGGGCGAACGAGAGCCGCCGCATTCAGCCAGCGTCGGAGCGCTTCCTCGCCGGCGCGCAGATCGGCTCGCTGCAAGAGCGCCCAGCCGTCAAGCAGCAGTGCCGCGCCGTAGCCACCCTCAGCCACTGGCTCGGCGCCGGGCGTCGAAATCACCAAGGCCCGACCGGCAGGCACGGTGTCGAGCACCTGCCCCTGCGCCGATGTGCGGACAACGACACCAGGAAAGGATCGACCGAGTTCTTCCGCTGTCCGCCGCGCGCCCACGACTGTTGCCCGGTAGCGATGGCTGCCGCATTCGGGACACTCCCAGTCGGTCACAATCCGTCCACACCAGCGGCAGGTCGGTGCGCTGCCGGCGCCGGAACTGGCCAGCAGGCCAGCGCAGGCCGGACACCGAAGAGGCGTTCGGCAGCTGTCACACGACAGTGCCGGCAGGTAACCCCGCCGTGGAACCTGAATAAGGACAGTGCGCTCGGCGTCCAATGCGGCGTGCGCTGCTTCCCACGCGAGCGTCGGCAATCGACCCCCTGCGGAGGGCTGTCGCGCGGCGGCCGGGTCGTCGCCCGGCCGCACCACGGGGGCACTCGCCCGCACCTCGGCGCGGCTCGGCGCGAGCAGCTTCGCCCAGCCGGTGGCGACCAGTCGCGCCCCCTCAGCCGTCACGGCATGGCCGCCGATGACAGCCGCCGCACCAGCAAGATGGGCGCGCAGCACCAGCACCTCGCGCATGTGCGGGTACGGCGCTCGTGGCTCCGCGTGCAGGTCGTCGCCGTCGTCCCAGACCACGACGAGGCCCAGGTTATGCACGGGCGCAAAGGCAGCGGCGCGGGTACCGACGACGGCCCTCACCGCTCCGCGGCTGGCCAACAGGAAGCGCCGGTAACGCTCCGAGGGCCCGAGATCGGCGGTCAATACGACGTGGCGGTCGGGCCCGAGCCGTGCCTGCAACGCGGCGTCGACGCGAGTGACGTCACGCCGATCGGGGACGACGACCACCGCGCCCCGCCCGCTCGTAAGCGTGGTGGCCACGAGCTCAGCGATCTCGGCCGGCCAGGTCGGGCCAGGCAGCGCCGGCCACACCGCGCGGGGCGACCGCCCGTCGCGCAGCGCAGTCACGAACTGGCGACCCGAGCCGTAGCGCGCCCACTCACCGATGTTGTCGGTCGATGCGAGCGAATCCGGCGCGGTTGGCACCGCGCGGGTCTCGGCCTGCGCATGTCGGGGTGGCACCGCAAGACGCAAGACGTCGGCGAGGGTGCCAGCCCACCGATCAGCGGTCGCCCGAGCGAGGCGGGCGATCTCCGGCGTCAGCACCACCTCGGGCGACACTGAGCGCTCGACGAACGCGAGGCGGCCGGCGTGTTCGGTCTCAGGCAGGCGGAGCAGGACGAAGCCGTCAACGAGCTGACCCGCGAAGCGGACCCGGACCCGGCTTCCAGGCACCGCTGACGCAGCGAGCTGCTCGGGCACCAGGTAGTCGAAGGGGCGGTCGAGATGTGGCAGCGAGAGCTCGACCGCGATCCTGGCAATCGGCTCGACGGCGGCCGGCACCTTGACGCCGGGGGTTCGAACCCGGCTTGCCCGGAGCGTGGACGGCCGTCTGGACGTCGGGCTGCCTTGCGTCGTCGCGCGGCTTTCTGTCATCAACGGCTCTGTCATGGCGCTCGCAGTACTACCAGAGGGTAGTGACCCCTTGCGGAGATCAGCCGCTCGTGTGGATCACTGCGGCGTTGGGGCGCGCTGGTGAATCAGCGACCGGCGGCGGCGCGCAATGCGTCGGCGCGGCTGGTCGATTCCCATGTGAAGTCGAGCTCAGGCCGGCCGAAGTGACCGTAGGCCGCGGTCTGCCGATAGATCGGCCGCAGCAGGTCGAGGTCGCGAATAATCGCGCCCGGGCGCAGGTCGAAGACCGAAACCACGGCTTCCTGGATCAGCTCGTCGGGCACGAGGCCGGTGCCGAAGGTCTCGACGAAAAGCCCGACCGGGTTGGCCTTGCCGATCGCGTACGCCACCTGCACCTCGCAGCGACTTGCGAGCCCAGCGGCGACGACGTTCTTGGCGACCCAACGCATCGCGTACGCCGCGGAGCGGTCGACTTTGGACGGGTCTTTGCCGGAGAACGCGCCGCCGCCGTGGCGGGCCATGCCGCCGTAAGTGTCGACGATGATCTTGCGGCCGGTCAGCCCGGCGTCGCCCATCGGGCCGCCGATCTCAAATCGGCCGGTCGGGTTCACCAGCAGCCGGTGACTGCCGGTGTCGATGCCAAGTTCGGCCATCTCCGGTGCCACCACGAACTCGGCAATATCCGGGGCGAGCAACGTGTCGATGTCGATGTCGGCGGCGTGCTGGCTGGAGACCACGACGGTGTCGAGCCGCACCGGCTTGTCGCCGTCGTACTCGATCGTCACCTGGGTCTTGCCGTCGGGCCGCAGATACGGCACCACGCCGTCCTTGCGAACTTGTGACAACCGGCGAGCCAGCCGGTGGGCCAACGCGATCGGCAACGGCATCAGCTCAGGGGTGTCGTCACACGCGTAACCGAACATCAGGCCCTGGTCGCCAGCACCTTGCCGGTCAAGGTCATCGACGCCTTCGCCGTGGCGACGCTCGTAACCCTCATCGACCCCCTGGGCGATGTCGGGCGACTGCGAGCCGATCGACACCGACACTCCACACGACGCGCCGTCGAAACCCTTCTTCGACGAGTCGTAGCCGATGCCAAGGATCACCTCGCGCACGATCGCGGGAATGTCGGCCCATGCCTCCGTGGTCACTTCGCCGGCAACGTGTACCTGACCGGTCGTGATGAGCGTCTCAACGGCGACCCGGCTCTTGGGATCGTCCTTGAGCAAGGCGTCGAGAATGCCGTCGCTGATCTGGTCGGCGATCTTGTCCGGGTGGCCTTCAGTGACGGACTCGGACGTGAATAAGCGGCGCGACACGGCGCTCCCTTGATCGACAGAAAGACTTGGAGAGTCTAGGACACCAACGGCAGGCGAGCAGCCACGAGATCCCAGACGACATCGGCCAAGGCTGGCTTGGGTCCGGCGGGCACATCGACCGCCGTGCCGTCGGCGCCAAGAATCGTCGCCGCATTCTCTGCGACGTCGAATCCCTTGGTCGCGCCGACCTCGTTGACCACCAAGAGATCAGCACCTTTGCTCGCCAGCTTGATCCGACCGTTCGCCAGCACGTCATCTGTTTCGGCGGCGAACCCGACGATGACTTGGGCGGGCCGGCCGGCGCGGTCAGCCCGACCGAGTTCGGCCAGGACGTCGGCATTGCGCGTGAGCTCCACCGCCGGCGGATCAGCGTCGGACTTCTTGATCTTGGACGCCGAGAGGGTGACCGGCCGGAAGTCGGCGACGGCAGCAGCCATCACCACTGCGTCGGCATCGGCGGCCGCCTCGAGTACGGCACTGCGCAGTTCGTCGGCGGAGCCGACCCGCACGACCTTGGCGCCGGCTGGGTCGGCCAGCGTCACATTGGCGGAGACCAGGGTGACCTCGGCGCCGCGCGCCACCGCCGTCATCGCGAGCGCGTAACCCTGGCGACCCGAGCTGCGGTTGCCGAGAAAACGCACTGGATCGAGGGCTTCGCGGGTGCCGCCGGCCGAGACGACGACTCGACGCCCGACCAGGTCGGGTCGCAGCCCGTCACGGCCGCGACTGAGCACGCGGCGGGCCACCTCGGCGATCTCGGCGGGTTCGGGCAGCCGGCCGGCGCCGGAATCGAGGCCGGTCAGCCGGCCCACCGCAGGTTCGATCACGATGGCTCCGCGGGAGCGCAGGGTCGCCACGTTGGCGACCGTGGCTGGGTGATTCCACATCTCGGTATGCATGGCGGGGGCGAACACGACAGGGCCGCGGGCGGTCAGCAACACGTTGGTGAGCAGATCGTCGGCCAGGCCGTGAGCCGCGCGGGCCAGCACGTCGGCGGTAGCAGGCACCACCAGCACCAAGTCAGCCTGTTGGCCAAGACGGACGTGCGCGACCTCGTGCACGTCGTCAAAAAGATCGGCCCGGACCCGATTGCCGGACAGTGCCGCCCAGGTCGGCTCGCCGACGAATTTCAGTGCGGCCCGCGTGGGCACGACCGTGACGTCGTAGTGCGCTTCCGTCAACAACCGCAGCACTTCGCAGGCCTTGTAGGCCGCGATCCCACCAGTCACGCCGAACACGATGCGGGGTCGGTCCGCATCGGATGCGGACGCGCGAGGCGACGATGCGGGAGTCATCGCACCCGCCGGCGTCAGGCTTCGACCGGCTCGGCGGTCAGCAGCCGGCCGTTGATTTCACGAAGAGCGACCGAGAGCGGCTTCTCATGCGGGTGCGTCTCGACGAGCGGCCCGACGTATTCGAGCAAGCCCTCACCGAGCTGCGAGTAGTACGCGTTGATCTGCCGGGCGCGCTTGGCCGAGTAGATGACCAGGGCGTACTTGGAGTCGGCGATCTCGAGCAAGTCATCGATAGGCGGATTCGTGATGCCTTCGGGACTAGCGACAATGCCTGACACGCGATGCCCTTCGTTTCGGATGGCTGCTGCCTACGGGCGCAGATGTAGCAACTTTACCAGTTCGTCACACGCCTGCTGGACCGACTCGTTGACCACCACGGCATCGAACTCGAGCTCAGCGGCCAGCTCTAGTCGCGCCCGCTCGAGGCGGGCGGCCGCGATCTCTGGCGATTCGGTACCCCTACCGGTGAGACGCCGGACGAGCTCCTCCCACGAGGGTGGGGTCAAGAACACGCAGAAGACGTCGGGCAGTACCGCCCGCACCTGCCGGGCTCCCTGCAGGTCGATCTCTAACAGGGCGGGCACACCCGCGGCCAGCTTCTCCTCAACCGGCTTGCGCGGCGTCCCGTATCGGTGTTTGCCGTATGTCGCGTATTCGAGGAGGTCGCCCGCGGCGATCATCTCGTCGAACCGCGCGTCGTCGATGAAGCGATAATTCACCCCATCGATTTCACCGGGTCGCGGGAATCGCGTCGTGACCGAGACGGAGACCCACAGCTCTGGCGCGCGGCGGGCAAGTGCGGCCACCACAGTGCCCTTGCCGACCCCAGAAGGACCCGAAAGCACCGTCAGGCGAGCCGGCTCAGGAACGTCCACCACCGAACTCCGCGACGAGCGCGGCGCGTTGCTTGGTGCCCAGCCCCCGCACCCGCCTGGTGGATGCGATCCCGAGTCGCTCCATGATTTGCGCAGCCCGTACCTTGCCGACGCCGGGCAATGATTCGAGCAGCGCGGTCACCCGCATCTTGCCCACGACATCGTCGCGCTCACCGAGGTCGAGAACAGCGCCGAGCGATTCTCCGGAATGCTTCAAGCGGGCCTTGATCTCGGCACGACGCTGCCGCGCGACCGCAGCTTTCGCGAGTGCATCGGCGCGCTGCTCGGGCGTCAGGATCGGGAGTGCCACGAAGGTCACCTCGAACGGGCGGCGGCGCGAGGCCGGAGTGGACCGAATGGAGTCGATGCGATGTTTTTGCTCCGACGAGTTCGCAACCTAGCGACAACGAGGCGTGTCGGGCAACGCGGCCCTAACTTCGAAGCTGTCGACGTAACGCCGCCGCAAGCGATGCAGCAGCTGCACCGGGGTCAGCAGCACCGGTGATTTGGCGACCGATCACCAACAAATCGGCTCCGTCGGCGAGTGCTTGCTCGGGCGTAGCGACGCGCGCCTGATCCTGTGCGTCGGCACCAGCAGAGCGAACTCCCGGCGTAATCAGCTTGATGTCGGGACCAACCTCGGCACGCACTGCGGCGACCTCTCGTGCAGAGCAAACAATGGCGCCTGCACCCGCAGAGACCGACATGAGCGCGAGTCTGCGCACCGCATCTTGCGAACCACCTGCGATACCGAACTCGGCGAGGTCGGAATCATCGAGACTGGTCAAGATGGTGACTGCGGTGATAACGCCCTCGGGCAACTCTTCCTTGGCTGCCTGGATCATCGCGCGACCGCCGAGCGCGTGCACGGTGAGGTAGGCCGGTCGAACGCGCGCCACTGAACGAACAGCACCCGCCACGGTGTTGGGGATGTCGTTCAACTTCAGGTCGAGAAACAGATCGATACGGCTGCCGCCGCGCACGCTGCCAATGGCCTCGGGGCCATACCGGCAGAACAACTCGAGTCCGATCTTCAGCGTGCTCACATGGGGCTCGACGGCACGCGCCCATGCACTCGCTGTCTCGAGATCGCGCGCATCGAGCGCGACCGCGATCGGGGCAGTACCGGTCACGGCGCGCTCGCGCGTTCGGTCATGGTGCGGTCTCGCGTGGTCCGTGCGCCAGCCCCACGGCGTCGACCAAACGCTTGATACCGCGCTGCGCCAAGGCGTCTTCGAGTTCGGCGAGAACGCGCACCGGCGCCGTCGGATCGTGGAAAATCTCGGTGCCAACGGACACCGCACGTGCGCCCGCGAGGATGAACTGCAGGGCGTCAAGACCGGTGCGGATACCGCCCATGCCAAGGATCGGCACTTCGGGCATCGCGGCGTGCACCTGCCAGACGCAACGAAGAGCGACCGGACGAATCGCCGGGCCGGACAGACCACCGGTGACTCCAGCCAGCACCGGTCGCATGGTGTCGGTATCGATGACCATGCCGAGCAACGTGTTCGTCATCGACAACCCGTCGGCTCCGGCAGTGACGCACGCGCGGGCAATCGGGACGATGTCGGTGACGTCGGGCGAGAGCTTGGCGAAAACGGGAATTTCTGATCGCGTCGCACGGCGCACCGCCTGCATGACCTCGGCGGCCGGTCTGGCATCGCAGGCAAAGACCTGCCCGCGATCCTCAACGTTCGGGCACGAGATGTTGACCTCGATCATCGAAATACCACTTGCTTCACGCAACCGCATCGCGAGCTTCGCGTACTCATCGACGGTGCTGCCCGCAATCGAGACCACGGCGCGGGCGCCCTGCTCGACCAACCACGCAAGGTCGCGCTCGATGAAAATCTCGATCCCTGGACCTTGCAATCCGATCGAGTTCAACATGCCGCTCGGCGTCTCGGCCATCCGCGGCGTCGCGCGGCCAGACCGCACGTTCATCATGATGGATTTCGTCACGATGCCGCCGAGGTCTGCGACATCGAAGAACTGCGCGAGCTCTTGTCCGGCCGCAGCACAACCCGATGCCGTCAGCACCGGATTCGGCAGCTCGAAGCGACCCAGTGTCGTTGCCATGTCGACGGTGCTCGCGACCTTGGTCACCGGCGAAGCGGCGCGAACCGTCAGGCTCATCGGGTCACCTGGGCTTTGGCCTTGCGGGGAGTCGTTGTGCGCGACGGCGCTCTCGCGGCTGGCGGCGCTAATGCACCGTGCACATCACTGGGTATGGTTCCGACATCGTCGAAACGCACCCGGTCACCATGGAACACCGGACCGTCGACGCACGAGCGAACCATGCGGGTAATGCCGTCGTCGCCGATGACAGGCAAGACGCAGGTCATGCAGACCCCGACGCCGCACGCCATCAGCTCTTCGACGGCAATCTGGCACGGCATGCCAAGTGCGCCAGCCACTTCACTGACAGCACGCAGCATGCCCATCGGTCCGCAGGCGTACACGACGTCGGCCTTGCTCGCCGCAAGGACATCGGGCAAGACGTCGGACACTCGGCCGTGATGACCGACTGACCCGTCGTCCGTCGTGACGGTCAAGGTCGCGGAGATCCGCTTCGCGTCAAGCGCGCCGAAGAGTCGATCCTCCCGTGCCGCACCCATGACGAAGTCGACGCGGCACCCTCGAGCACGCAGCGCGTCGGCGAGGGGGAAGAGCGGTGCGGTGCCATAGCCACCACCCACCAGTACGCAGGTCGCAGGCTCACGGGGCAATGAGAATGGGCGGCCGAGTGGGCCGACGATGTCGATGCGTTCGTGCGCTTGGCGACTGGCCAGCCAGGCCGTGCCGCGGCCCTCAATGGAAAAGACGAACTCGACAGTGCCGCCGTAGACGCCGCGCTCGTGGATCTGGTGGATCGAGAATGCCCGGCGCATCAGCATTGCAGTGTCGGGGCCACCGACGGCGACCGTCACGAACTGTCCGGGCTTGGCGATCTCGGCCACGCCCGGCGCGACCACGGTCATGGCGTGGTAGGCGCCGATCTTGCGCAGCGAGAGCACCTCGCCGTTTACCTGCACCGGCATGTCGCCGTCTCCTCGCCTGCTTGGCAACCTGTCGTCGGGCAACCTGTCGTCCGGCAATCTGTCGTGGGGCAGCCTGTCGTCGGGCGACCGGGAGTCACCTTGTCACGCTCCCCCGCCGTTGGCGCGGTCGGCCTCAAGAACTGCTGCGTGCTCTTGGAGCGAGCGCACCGATATCTCGCCGTGCATGAGTGCCTCGATCCCTTGCACGCAGGCGGCGAGCCCTTGCACCGTGGTCATGCAGGGGACGCCGCGCAACACGGCCGCGGTACGAATCTCGTAGCCATCGACCCGCGGACCGACGCCCCACGGAGTGTTGACGATCATGTCGACGTCGCCGGCAAGGATCTGCTGCACGATTGTCGGCTCACCGTCGGGCCCGGGGCCGTCACTGTGCTTACGGACGACGGTCGAGATCACCCCATTGCGGCGCAAGACCTCGGCGGTGCCTTGGGTTGCCAAGATCTCAAAGCCCAGGTCGGCAAGTCGTTTCACCGGGAAGATGATCGCCCGCTTGTCGCGGTTGGCCACCGACACGAAGGCCTTGCCCTTGGTCGGCAGTGAACCGTAGGCGGCTGCCTGCGACTTCGCGAAGGCGATGCCGAACCCGCTGTCGATACCCATGACCTCACCCGTCGACTTCATCTCGGGCCCAAGCACGGTGTCGACGCCACGGAAGCGACCGAAGGGCAACACCGCCTCCTTGACCGAGATTGAGGCGTCGGGTGGCAGGTCGGCGCCGTCGCCGCGAGGCGGCAGCATGCCTTCGGCGCGCAGCTGCGCGATCGTGGTGCCGGTCATGATTCGGGCTGCTGCTTTGGCCACCTGAACCGCGGTCGCCTTCGAGACAAACGGGACCGTACGACTCGCTCGTGGGTTGGCCTCGAGCACGTAGAGCACGTTCGACGTGAGTGCGTACTGAACATTGAGCAGACCAAGCACGCCGACGCCCTCGGCGATCGCCACCGTTGAATCGCGGATCCGGCGGATCTCGGCGCTGCCTAGCGTGATGGGCGGCAGGACGCACGCGGAGTCGCCTGAGTGGATGCCGGCCTCTTCGATGTGCTCCATCACGCCGGCGAGATATAGCTCGGTGCCGTCGAACAACGCATCGACGTCGATCTCGACGGCGTCATCGAGAAAGCGGTCGACCAGCACCGGATGTTCAGGGCTCGCTTCCGTGGCGCGGCCGATGTAGGACTCGAGCATCTCCTCGCCGTAGACGATCTCCATGCCGCGGCCGCCCAGAACGTAGCTCGGCCGCACGAGCACCGGGTAGCCAATCTCGTCGGCGATGGCTTTCGCCTCGTCGAACGAGGTTGCCGTGCCGTGGCGAGGGGCCGGCAGGTTAGCTCGCGCCAGCACCTGACCGAATGCGCCGCGATCCTCAGCAAGATGAATCGCCTCGGGACTCGTGCCGACGATCGGCACACCGGCGTCCTTCAATGCCTGGGCGAGTCGCAGTGGCGTCTGGCCGCCGAGCTGCACGATGACGCCGACGATCGGGCCAGCCTGCGATTCAGCGTGCACGACCTCGAGCACGTCCTCGAGCGTGAGTGGCTCGAAGTAAAGACGGTCGCTGGTGTCGTAGTCGGTCGACACCGTCTCGGGGTTGCAGTTGATCATCACGGTCTCGAACCCGGCCGCGCGTAACGCGAAACTTGCGTGCACGCACGAATAGTCGAACTCGACGCCCTGGCCGATGCGGTTCGGACCCGAGCCCAGGATCAATACCGCTGGCTTGGTGCGCGGCACGACTTCGGTCTCGTCGTCATAACTCGAGTAGTGGTAAGGCGTGCTCGCCGCGAATTCCGCTGCACACGTATCGACAGTCTTGTAGACCGGCCGCAGGTTGAGGTCATGGCGGATGCCGCGCACAGTCGCCTCGGAGAGTCCCCTAATGCGGGCGATCTGCGCGTCGGAGAAACCGTGCCGTTTCGCCGACTGAAGTGTTGGCAGCTCGAGTGACTCCGCTTGCGCGACGGTTTGCGCTACCTCGTCGAGCAACAGGATCTGGTCGAGGAACCACCGGTCGATACCGGTCGCCTCGTGCAGCTCGTCAACGGAAGCGCCGGCCCGGATAGCCTGCTGAACCGTCACGATGCGGCCGTCGGTCGGACGCCGCGCCTTCTCGATCATCTGCTCGCGATCGCCGACCTCGCCGTCCCAGCTAAATGACGAACCGGTCTGCTCCAGCGACCGCAGTGCCTTCTGCAAGGCTTCGGTGAAGTTGCGCCCGATCGACATCGCTTCGCCGACGCTCTTCATAGTGGTCGTCAACGTGTCGTCGGCGCCGGGAAACTTCTCGAACGCGAAGCGCGGCACCTTCACGACCACGTAGTCGATGCTCGGCTCAAAACTGGCCGGCGTCTTTCGGGTGATGTCGTTGGGGATCTCGTCGAGGGTGTACCCCAGAGCCAGCTTGGCGGCGATCTTCGCGATCGGAAACCCGGTGGCCTTGCTCGCCAATGCCGACGACCGCGACACCCGCGGGTTCATCTCGACGACGATGACGCGACCCGTCTCGGGCTCCACGGCGAACTGGATGTTGCAGCCGCCGGTGTCGACTCCGACCGCGCGCAGGACCGCGATCGCGATGTCGCGCAAGTTCTGATACTCGCGATCGGTCAAGGTCAATGCAGGGGCAACGGTGATCGAGTCGCCGGTGTGCACGCCCATCGGGTCGACGTTCTCGATCGAGCACACGACGACCACGTTGTCGTTGCGATCGCGCATCAACTCCAGCTCGTACTCTTTCCATCCGAGGATGGACTCTTCGAGCAAGATCTCGGTGGTCGGGCTTGCCTGCAGGCCAGAGCCGGCAATCCGCCGCAGGTCGGTCTCGTCGTACGCGATACCTGATCCGGCGCCGCCCATCGTGAACGAGGGCCGGACGACGACCGGGTAGCGAAGTTCGTCGATCGCCTCGAGGCAGTCGGCGACACTGTGGCAGATCACCGAGCGAGCCGACTCCGCACCGACCGACGCAACGATCTCTTTGAACCGCTGGCGATTCTCTCCCGCCTGAATGGCCTCGATGTTGGCCCCGATGAGCTCAACGTTGTACTTCTCCAGCACACCGGCCTCGTGCAACGCGACCGCTGTGTTCAGGGCCGTCTGGCCGCCGAGCGTCGCAAGTAACGCATCAGGCCGTTCCTTGGCGATGATCATCTCGACGAACTCGGGAGTGATCGGTTCGACGTACGTTGCGTCGGCGAACTCGGGGTCGGTCATGATCGTGGCCGGATTCGAGTTGACCAGCGAGACCCGCAGGCCTTCGGCGCGAAGCACTCGACAAGCCTGGGTGCCGGAGTAGTCGAACTCGCACGCCTGGCCTATCACAATCGGCCCAGAGCCGATGACCAGCACTGATTTCAGGTCTTCCCGTTTCGGCATCAGCGACCCGCGCTCATGAGCTCGCCGAAACGATCGAACAGATACGCGGCATCGTGCGGACCCGCGGCCGCCTCAGGGTGGTACTGCACCGAAAAGGCCGGCGTATCAAGACACTCCAGGCCCTCGACCACCTCGTCGTTCAGACACACATGGCTGACCCGCGCGCGACCGAACGGCGTCGCAGTCTCGCCAGTCAGAGGCGCATCGACGGCGAAACCATGATTGTGGGCCGTCACTTCGACCTTGCCAGTAGCGCGGTCGATGACGGGCAGGTTGATACCACGATGGCCGTAGCCCAGCTTGTAGGTCCCGAACCCGAGGGCGCGGCCGAGCAGTTGATTGCCGAAGCAGATCCCGAAGAACGGCAGCCGGCGAGCGAGAACATCGGCGATCAACTGCACGGGACCCACCGATGCCGCCGGATCCCCTGGGCCGTTGGAAAAGAAGACACCGTCGGGATTGACAGCCATGACGTCGTCGATGCTCGACGCAGCGGGCAGGACGTGCACTTGCATGCCGCGTTGTGCCATGCGATGCGGAGTCATCGCCTTGATGCCAAGGTCGATCGCGGCCACGGTGAAGCGCCGCTCGCCGATCGCCGGCACGACGTACGGGTCTGTCGTCGATACTTCGCCAGCGAGATCGGCACCCGCCATCCGGTCGGTTGCGCGCACCCGCTCAAGTAGCGCCTCAGCGTTAGTTGCCGTCGATGAGATGCCAACCCGCATCGCCCCGCGTTCACGCAAATGGCGGGTAAGCGCACGGGTATCGATACCGGAGATGCCGACAACTCCCTGTGCGGCGAGCTCGTCATCGAGAGTGCGGCGCGACCGCCAGTTCGATGGCACCCTGGCCGGATCGCGAACCACGTAGCCGCTGACCCAGATGCGCGACGACTCACCGTCCTCGTCGTTGACTCCGGTATTACCGATGTGCGGCGCCGTCATCACCACGACCTGCTTGTGATAACTCGGATCGGTCAGCGTCTCCTGGTAGCCCGTCATGCCGGTCGCGAACACGGCTTCGCCGAAGGTCTCGCCTTCGGCACCATATGCGTCGCCGTGAAAGGCGCGTCCGTCTTCAAGCACAAGGACGGCCGGACGCCGTTGAGACGTAGTGCCGGCGGGACGCCGTTGAGACGTAGTGCTGGCTGGACGGCGGGATGCGGGCGTCGTCATGCGGGCTTCCCGTCGAGAACGGTCGGAGTCGCGCGCAGGAAGGTATGGACGACGCGCACAGGCAGCTCCCGACCGGCGTAGGGGGTATTGCGGGACTTCGACGCGAGCGCGCGCGGATCAATGACGCGTCGCGCGGCCGGGTCGATCAACACTACGTTTGCGGGCGCGCCAACGGCGATGGGCTGCCCTTGGCCTGCCAGGCGACCGATTCGCGCGGGTCGCGTCGACATCCGGTCACAGACTCCAGCCCAGTCGAGCAGCCCGGTTTCGACCATCGCCAGCGCTACCACCGACAGCGCTGTCTCGAGCCCGAGCATGCCTGGTGCGGCCGCCTGCCACTCAGTCTCCTTGTCTTCGAGCGGGTGCGGTGCGTGGTCGGTCGCGACCGCGTCGATCGTGCCGTCGGCCAAGCCCTGGCGGACAGCCTCGACATCGTCGCGGCTGCGCAACGGCGGATTGACCTTGTACAGCGGGTCATACGTCGCGGCGAGCTCGTCGGTGAGTAGCAGGTGATGCGGCGTCACTTCGGCCGTCACGTTCACGCCGCGCGCTTTCGCCCAGCGCACGAGCTCCACGGATCCAGCGGTCGAGAGGTGGCAGATGTGCAACCGCGAACCGACGTGCTCGGTCAGCAAGATGTCACGCGCGATGATCGCCTCTTCGGCAACCGCCGGCCACCCCCGAAGGCCAAGAACTCCGGACAGTTCGCTCTCGTTCATCTGTGCATCTTCAGTAAGCCGCGGCTCTTGTGCGTGTTGCGCGATCACCCCGTCGAAGGCCTTGACGTACTCGAGCGCGCGGCGCATGAGAAGCGCATCGGACACGCACTTCCCGTCGTCGGAGAACACCCGCACCCGGGCATGTGAATCCGCCATCGCACCAAGCTCGGCTAGCTGCTCGCCATGCAGGCCGACACTGACCGCACCGACTGGATGCACGTCACAGTGGCCCGCGTCGCGGCCGGCGAGCCAGACCTGTTCGACGACACCCGCAGAGTCGGCGACCGGGTCCGTGTTGGCCATGGCGTGGACCGCCGTGTAACCCCCGAGCGCGGCCGCCAGGGTGCCGGTTTCGACCGTCTCGGCGTCCTCGCGGCCCGGCTCTCGAAGGTGGGTGTGCAGATCCACCAAGCCGGGCAACGCCATCAGCCCGTCAGCCTCCAGGACGGTTGCGCCACGGTGCGAGAGGCCAGCCTCGATCGCTGCAACCACACCGTCGTCGAGCAGCACGTCGATCGGCTCCGCGCGGTCGGGTAGCCGGACGCCCTTGAGCAACCAGCTACTCACCCCGTACCTCCCTGCTTTTCTGCCAGTTCCGGCGTCTGCGTCAGCTCACTTAGCGGTTCGAGGCCGATCGCCGACTCACTGCCGCCGAGCAAGAGGTACAGAACCGCCATCCGCACGCTCACGCCGTTCGTCACCTGCTCGACAATCACCGAGCGCTCCGAGTCAGCGACCTCGGCCGCAATCTCCATGCCTCGGTTCATCGGCCCGGGGTGCATCACGATCGCGTGGTCGGGCAGCACCGCCATGCGTGCGGCATCGAGACCATAGCGACGGCTGTACTCGCGCGCATTCGGAAAATATGACGCGTTCATGCGCTCGCGCTGAACACGCAACATCATGACGACATCGGTTTTGGGCAGCACTGCGTCGAGGTCATAGGAATAAGAGCACGCCCACCCGTCGATACCGACCGGAAACAAGGTCGGCGGCGCGACGACCGTGACGTCGGCACCAAGCGTGTGCAGGAGCAAGACGTTGGAGCGAGCCACCCTGCTGTGCAGGACGTCGCCGACGATCGCGACCCGGCGCCCTTCGAGATTGCCAAGGTGCCGCCGCATCGTGAAGGCATCGAGCAGGGCCTGCGTCGGGTGCTCGTGGGTGCCGTCGCCGGCGTTCACAACGCTGCCTTTGATCCAGCCGGCCAATCGGTGCGGAGCGCCGCTCGCTTCGTGGCGGATGACAACCCCGTCGGCACCCATCGCCTCGAGGGTCAACGCAGTGTCTTTCAGGCTCTCGCCCTTCGACACGCTTGAACCCTTCGCCGAAAAGTTGATCACGTCGGCCGACAGCCGCTTCGCGGCAGCTTCGAAAGAGCTGCGGGTGCGAGTGGAGTCTTCGAAGAAGAGGTTGACGACTGTGCGGCCGCGAAGGGTGGGTAGCTTCTTGATCGGGCGGTCCGACAGACGCGCGAGTTCGGTCGCGGTGTCGAGAATCAGTAGCGCGTCGTCGCGACTCAGATCGCCAGCCGACAGCAGGTGCCGGGTCATCGCGCATCGCCGCCCTGACTTGAAAGAGAAGCAGGGCCGAGCAACACCGCGTCCCGCCCGTCGAGTTCTTCGATGAGCACCGTTACCTGCTCACGCACCGACGTCGGCAGGTTCTTGCCCACGTAGTCGGCCTTGATCGGCAACTCTCGATGACCCCGGTCGATGAGCACCGCGAGTTGCACGGCCTTTGGTCGCCCGAGTTCACCCAGCGCGTCGAGCGCGGCCCGCACCGTGCGGCCAGAGAACAAGACGTCATCGACGAGCACGACGAGCATGCCGTCGACACCGTCGCCGGGCACCTCGGTACGGGCAAGTGGGCGAGGTGGCCGCATCCGCAGGTCGTCGCGGTACATGGTGATGTCAAGGGAGCCCACCGGGACTGGCCGGTTCTCGACGGCGCTCATCCGCTCCCCCAGCCGGCGCGCGAGCCCGACGCCACGGGTTGGGATGCCGAGGAGCAAGACGTCGGCGCCGCCGCGGGTACGTTCGAGGATTTCGTGGGCGATGCGCGTCAGCGCGCGGCCCATATCGGGTGCTTCGAGCACCTCGCGAGGCATCGCGGGCTGGGCCTGCCGTCCGGGCGGATCGCCTTGACGCAGCTGGTCGTGCGGGTCGTTCTGGCGCTGGTGCTGATGGGCAGCCGTCATCGCCGAGACCTCCTTCCCCGCCTCACCGGACGGGCCTTAAAGGATGTCGAGCAAGTCCTAAGCCTGTTTGAGCACGGCCAACCTAGCAGACCTGCTTGACGTAGAGTGACGATAGGCCTACCGTCACAATGCGTAACGAGCGCGGCTTTGACTTCGGGAATTCTGGGTCACTATGTCCCCATTCGGGGGCATCCCCCGAAGTAGCCACTGGTGAAACCGGCGCCCGGGGGTGACCAGGCGTGAGCTTGGTCAGGCTCGATGAACTCTTTCACCATGCGAATCACCTACCGATCGCGCTACCGATGAGGTCACCTTGAACGACTATGCGAAAGCGCTTGGCGCCCGACTGCGCGCCATCCGCACCCAGCAGGGGCTGTCCTTGCACGGCGTCGAGGAAAAGTCGCGGGGTCGCTGGAAGGCGGTTGTCGTGGGCTCGTACGAGCGCGGCGATCGCGCCGTGACCGTCCAGCGGCTGGCCGAGCTCGCCGAGTTCTACGGCGTTCCGGTAGGCGAGTTGCTGCCCGACGCCGCCCCGAGCGGCGCGAGTGAGCCGCCGCCGCGCCTAGTGATCGACCTCGAGCAGTTGGCCGACGTCCCGCCTGAGAAGGCGCGTCCGCTCGCTCGCTACGCAGCGACAATCCAGAGCCAGCGCGGTGACTACAACGGGCGGGTGCTCTCGATTCGCCAGGATGATCTGCGCTCGCTGGCGGTCATCTACGACGAGTCACCAAGCCTGCTGACCGAAGAGCTGATCTCGTGGGGTGTCTTGAACGCCGAGGCGCGCCGGGCCATCGACACGCTGTAACTAGATGGCCTTGCCGGGGTTGAGGATGCCGAGCGGGTCGAAGGTCGCCTTCACCGCGCGCTGCACGTCCATACCGACCTCGCCGATCTCGGTCGGCAACCAGTCGCGCTTCAACAAGCCGATGCCGTGTTCGCCCGTAATCGTGCCGCCGAGTTCAAGCGCGGCCATATAAATCGCCTCGGCCGCCGGCATCGCACGGTCGGAGTCGACTACGAGACTCGGATGCAGGTTTCCGTCACCGGCGTGTCCGACGGTGGCAATGACCACGTCGTACTGCGCCGCAATCTCCTCGATGCGGGCGAGCATCTGTGCCAGCTTCGATCGGGGCACGCCGACGTCTTCGGTGAGAATCATCCCAAGCCGTTCAAGCGCCCAATGGGTCATTCGCCGGACGCCGAGCAGCTCAGCCGCCTCGGTCGCGTCGGTCGACACCGCGGTGTAGGTAGCACCAGCCGCCGCGAACGCTTTTTCGATGGCGAGCGCCGGTTCGCGCGGATGCTCGACGTCGACCTGCGCGATCAGCATGGCGGCTGCCGTTCGGTCGAGTCCGACGTGCTTCCAGTCGTCGACTGCCCGGATCGTTGCGTTGTCCATCAATTCGAGAAGGCTGGGCTGGAGTCCGGCGGCCATGACGTCGTCGACCGCTCCGCCGGCGGAGCTCAGGGTCGCGAACACGCCGACAACTGTCACCGGGTCGCCGCTCGGGCGCGGTCGCAGCTTCACGGTCGCCTGCGTCACGATTCCGAGCGTGCCCTCGGATCCGACAAATAGCGCGGTGAGGTCATAGCCGGCGACTCCCTTGACCGTGCGCCGGCCGGTCTTCATGACGCGGCCATCCGCGAGCACAACCTCAAGGCCGAGCACGGAGTCGCGCGTGACGCCGTATTTGACGCAACGTAGACCGCCGGCGTTGGTCGCGACGTTGCCGCCGATCGTCGAGATTTCGAAGCTCGCCGGATCGGGAGCGAACATCAAGCCGTGGTCGGCCGCAGCCCTTTGGAGTTCGACATTGATGACGCCGGGCTCGACGACGGCGAGTTGGTCGCCCGCGTTGACCTCGACGATGCGATTCATCTTCGCCATTGAGAGCACCACACAGCCGTCGATGGCGGTCGCGCCACCCGAGAGTCCGCTGCCCGCTCCTCGAGCCACAACGGGAACGACGTGCCGGCTCGCCCAGTGCATGGTGGCCTGCACATCACCGACGTCGCGAGCGAGAACGACGCCGAGCGGGCGGCCCGGTTCAACCATTCTGGCTTCGTCGCGGCGGTACGCCTCGACGGCGTCCTCGTCGGTAATCAGTTGCGCG
>DASYAG010000054.1:0-1617 GCA_036501485.1 Acidothermaceae bacterium
CTGAGAGATGACGATCAGTTTGCAGGTGATCATCGTCGCGGCTGCAGCGAGCAGCGTTGCACGCACGCCGATGACTGCCGCGATCGGCCCAGCGATCACCGTTCCCAACGGGACGAGAACGAATGAGCCGAGCGAGTCATACGAACTGACGCGCGAGCGGGCGCGCTCCGGCACCTCTTGCTGGAAAGTGGTGAACCACAGCGCGAGGTGGATGGCCAGCCCAACTCCACCGAGGAACTGGATCGCAAAGATCGGAGCCAGTGGTGCCTGGAACGCGATGAGGATGTACATGAACGGGATCGGCGCCGACGCGATGCAGGACACGAACAAAATATGGTCAGGCCGCCAACGCAGCGCGACGACACCGCCGATGATTGTTCCCACGCCAAAGGTGCTGAGCAGGAGCCCGTAGTCAGTCGCGCCGCCGTAGTGTGTTTTGAAGATGAGCGGGCCGAGGACAAAGAACGTCGAGTTCGCGAAGTTGCTGATGCCGAAGAAGACAATCGTCGTCCAGATCCAGGTCTGTCCTCGGAACTCATTCCAGCCGCGCCGCATCTCCTTGAAGAACGGTTCTGGAACGACGACGTCCTCGCGCGGTGGGATTCGCACCCGTAAGAGCAGAACGGCGGCGACGGCGAAGCTCACCGAGTCGATCAGGATTGCGCTGCCGGGGCTGCCGGCGGCAACGAGGACGCCGCCGAGCGCGGGAGCGCCGAAGCCGAGGATCGAACGGCTGAGACCGAGTAGTGCATTTGCTTGCTGCAACCGCGAGCGGCTGACGACTGCGGGGATGAGCCCTTGCGAAGCGGGCAGCTCGAAGCCGTCGGCAAGTCCGTAGACGACTGCGAGCGTGGCGAGCAGCGGGACAGTTGCATTACCGCCAAGCAACAGCGCGGCTACGGCTGCTTGGACGACGGCCTGCACGACGGCGACCGCGACCAGGATGACGTGACGGGGCAAGCGATCGCCGACGACGCCAGCGGCGAGCGTGACGAGAGCCGCTGCCCCCTGGCGGCATGCCAGGACGACACCGACCGACGTCGCAGAGTTGTGCGCGATGTGAAGCACCGCAAAGACGAGCGCGATCGCAGCAACGCCGTCGCCGACGGCGGAGATCGTCGTGCTGGTGAAGACCAGACGGAAGTTGCGCTCGACAAGCGCGCCGAAGCGGTCGCGCATGCCTACCGGCGGCCGGGGCATGTGCGCCGGCTAGACGTCGTCGACAAGCAGTGGGAGGAACTTCTGTCCATCAGGCCACTTCGAGATCGCTTGGACGTAGTCGCGCCAGCGGGGTTGCTCGCGCGTTAGACCGGCGAACAACTCGCGCGCCGCGCCGAGATCACCCCGGTCGAGAGCGTCTTCAAGGGCCAGGTGCCGCACATGTGTCTCGGGCAGCCCGCCTTGACGCCCTATCGTCTCCCGATTCTCGGTCGCTCGATTTGCTGCACGGTACGCCAGTGCGCGTTCGAGGAGCCCCCGCAGTTCGGCGAGAGAACCGTCGCCCTCCTCGACGCGGAGATCGACAACTCGCTCCCAAGGATCGCCCACGGCGGGCACAACAAGAATTGCCGCGCCCCCGCGGCCACGCCAATCTCCACCCTCTCGTTCAGCAGCTTC
>DASYAG010000055.1:0-51060 GCA_036501485.1 Acidothermaceae bacterium
CGAACTCCTGCATGACGTCCATAGCCGGCTGACGCCCACACAGGCCGTGCTACTCGCCAGGCGGCTCGAGGACCACCGGTTGTTCTTCCTTGAAGACGTCATCGCACCCGAGCACTACGACCGGCTGGCCGAAGTGCGGGCGGCCTCACCTGTACCGATCGCCGTGGGCGAACTCCTTTCGTCCGTCGGCGAGGCAGCCGTGCTGGTGCGCGAGCACGCCATCGACTACCTGCGCGTCCACGTGTCGGCCGTTGGCGGCCTCACCCCGGCACGCAAGCTGGCGGCGATGTGCGAGCTGGTCGGCGTCCAGACGGCTTGGCATGCGCCCGGCGACGTCTCGCCCATCGGAGCAGCGGCCAACGTAGCGCTCGACGTGACGTCGTATGCCTTCGGCATCCAAGAGGCCCACAACTTCGCGGACGCCGTTCTTGAGGTTTTCCCGGGCACGCTGACTGCCGTTGCCGGCTACCTGACCCCATCGCCGGCCCCCGGCTGGGGCATCGACATCGACGAGGAAGCCGCAGCCCGGTTCCCACCCGGTGCCCCCGCGTACGGGGGTTCGGCGTTCGTGGTGCGGGCGCCGGACGGTTCGCTGCGCGCTCCGTAACAACGGCGCCACGAACCACGCCTGCGGGCCGACTGCGAACCACCCTGCGAACCAATTGCGTGATCCGAGCGTCGGATCGGGTAGAAGCAGAGGACGCCCGCGCCCGGATTGTCGGAAATTTTCGTTTCTCTGAGCGTGAGGTCAGGAACATCACGAGTCCTGAAGCGTTGTAACAAGAGCACGAACCCTATGAAGGAGACAGCCATCACTACGCGTGACCGCCAGCGGACAGCGAACCAGCCCATCGCCAGTGACTCGAAGGTCGCTCCCGACGAGGCCGAGTTTGTGCTGGACGCAGGTAACTCAGTTGATCTTGAAACCGACGCCGTCGAGATCGACACCATAGAGCCAGAGCCAGACCAGCCAGACCAGGCCGTGGCCAGCGTGATCGAGCCCGAAGAGCCCGATCTCGACTCCGATGAGCCAGGCGTGTCGGCTGATCCGGTCCGCAATTACCTCAACGAGATCGGCCGGACGGCCTTGCTTGACGCCGCCCAGGAGGTCGAGTTGTCGAAGCGGATCGAGGCTGGCGTCTACGCCCAGCACAAGCTCGCCGAGAAGCTGACCCCGCGCCAGCGGCGTGACCTCGAGGCGATCGCGGCAGACGGTGCGCTGGCGAAGGCGCACATGCTCGAGGCCAACCTGCGCCTGGTTGTGTCGGTGGCCAAGCGCTACTCCAACCGCGGCATGTCGTTCCTCGACGTGGTCCAGGAAGGCAACCTCGGTCTGATTCGCGCGGTCGAGAAGTTCGACTACACCAAGGGCTACAAGTTCTCGACGTACGCCATGTGGTGGATTCGGCAGGCCATCACCCGTGCGCTGGCCGATCAGGCCCGCACGATCCGGCTGCCGGTCCACGTTGTCGAGCAGCTGAACAAGCTCGGCAGGTTGCAGCGCGACATGCATCAGCGATTTGGCCGGGAGCCAACTCCGCAGGAGTTGGCGAGCGAACTCGATCGCACTCCTGAGCAGATCGAGGAGATGTTGCGCAACGCCCGCCAGCCGGTCAGTCTCGACAACCCCGTCGGCGACGACGAGGACACCAGGCTCGGAGACCTGATCGAGGACTTCGAGGCGCCGGCCGCGTCCGACGCGTTGGAGTACCAGACCATGATCGAGACGGTGCACCGTGCACTTGCCGGTCTCGAGCCGCGAGAGGCGCGGGTGCTAGCGCTGCGCTTCGGGCTTGCCGAGGGTCGGCCGCACACGCTCGACGAGATCGGTCGCGACGTTGGCCTCACTCGTGAGCGGATCCGGCAGATCGAGAAGGAGGCGCTCGCGAAGCTGCGGGAGCCCGACCGGCCCGACTCGCTGCTCGACTGGGCTAGCTGAAATAGTGCGGGCATGAGCGAAGTGCGAACGCCCGCGAGTGTTCCTGTAGTTGCAGAGCCACTGCCACCCGGCGGTCGCGCCGAGCTTGAACCAGCCGTTGCTGAAGGCGGCGCCGTCCCGGCCATCCCGGGGGCGCCGCCTGTCAGCACGTCGGTGCCGGTTCCGGCCGAACCGCTCGGCAAGTTGCTCCCGGGCGTGCAGCTCGGGCAACGCCCGCGGCATCGCGGCGACACGTTCGGTTGGCCCGCCAACGCTGCGCCCGGCAAGCCCGAAGGCGAAGTCGACACGCGCCCATGGAGCACGGGGCCATGACGTACGATCAGCCCCATGCCTGACCGACCTTTGGACGACCTCGGCATCGACGAGCACTTCGGCCACATTCAAGCCCGCCCGGTGTCGTGGGTCGTTGTCTTCCTCGTGTGCGCCGGCTTCCTCGTCGCCGGCATCGGCCTGATCGCTGCGAACCCAGTCGTGTTCTGGATCGGCGTCGGCGTTGTCGCGGTCGGCACGATCCTCGGCGGCGTCACGCACGCCATGGCCGACACAACGGCTCGGATTCAACGACGTCAGGCCAAGGCCCACCAGGCCCCCAGCATCGACAGCGAAGCGACCCTTAACTGAGCTCCCTTCGACCGCGGGGCTCCCTTCGACTGCGGACGGCGATTGGTCTCGGTCGCGTCGCCGGCACCCTGTCGAAGTCGCTAGGTCGCGGTGATGGTGTCGCGATCGGCGGACGTGTTGTCGTGGTCGCGTGTCCCGGGGCCTTCCGGATGCTCGTCGATGGCCGTCGCGTTGTGTTCGTCTCTGCCACGAACGGCAAGACGACAACGACGAAGCTGCTTGCTGCCGCGTTGCGTGCGGCCGGCCCAGTGGTGACGAACGCGTCGGGCGCCAACATGCCGGCCGGAATCGTCGCAGCGTTAGCTCGCCCGCCGGTCGGCGTCCCGGCTGATGCGCTTGCCGTACTCGAAGCCGATGAGACCTACCTACCTGGCCTGCTGCCACACACCGAAAAGCCGCTGCTCGTCCTGGGCAATCTGACTCGCGACCAGCTTGACCGGGTCGGCGAGGTGGCGATGGTCGCGCGGCGGTGGCGGAAGGTTTTCGGCGCCACCAAAGGACTTTCGGCAGTCGCCAACGCCGACGATCCGCACGTGGTGTGGGCAGCGAGTGTGATCCCGGATGTCACCTGGGTGTCCGTCGGCCAGCGCTGGACGGCCGACTCCGCAGTGTGTCCGTCGTGCGGGTCGATCTTGCAACGCGACAGCGCCGGGCACTGGAGCTGCACCTGCGGCTTCCGGCGACCCGAGGTGAGCTGGTCGATCGAATCGGGCAATGGCGACGGCGGCGGCGAACTTGTCGGGCCTGATGGCGCGCGCTACACGCTCGACTTGCAGTTGCCCGGCGCGGCCAACCAGGCGAACGCGGCGATGGCCGTTGTTGCCGCGGATCTCCTCGGTGTGCCGCCGTCCGTTTCGTTACCTGCCATGCGCACTGTTGCCTCTGTCGGCGGGCGGTATCAAACCGTGTCGCTCGGCGGCCGGCGGGTGCGGTTGCTGCTCGGCAAAAACCCCGCCGGGTGGTCAGAGATGTTCGGCATGCTCGCCCCGGCGCCGGCGCCAGTCGTGATCGCGATCAACGCACGCGCGGCCGACGGCAAGGATCCGTCGTGGCTTTGGGATGTGCCGTTCGAGCGGCTCGCCGACCGCGAAGTCATCGCGACGGGTGACCGGCGGCACGACCTCGCCGTCCGGCTGCTGTACGCCGACGTGTCGCACACGACAGTGGCTGATCCCTGGGTCGCCGGTGGGTTGCCGTTCGACGCCGGATTGGCCGGCCGACCCACTCTCGATGCGGTCGGTACGTATACAGCCTTCCGCGAGTTGTTGCGCCGCGGGGGAGGTGCCGACGATGCCAGCTGAGTCGCGACTTCGCCTCGTTTCGATCTATCCGGTGCTGCTGGGCACCTATGGCGACGGTGGCAACCTGGCTGTTCTCGCGATGCGAGCGAAAGCACGCGGCTTCGAGGTCGAAGCCATCGAGTTGGACGCCGGGGAGCCGGTGCCCGACGGCGCCGATCTGTACGTGCTCGGTGGCGGCGAGGACGACGCGCAGGTCGCGGCCGCGCGGGCGTTGCGGTCCGACGGAGGGCTCGCACGGGCTGCTGCAAGGGGAGCCGTCGTGTTCGGCGTCTGTGCCGGCTACCAGCTGCTCGGTTCGGCGTTTCCTGGGTCCGACGGGGTGCCCGAGCCAGGCGTCGACCTGCTCGACGTGACAACCGATCGACTGCCGAAGCGGGCGGTTGGCGAGCTCCTCGCGGTGCCGTCCGTGCCCGGCCTCGAGCAGCCGCTGACGGGCTATGAGAACCACGCGGGAGCGACCCATCTTGGTCGAGGCGCCCAGCCGCTCGCCCGGGTTGAGGTCGGCGTTGGCAACGGCGCCGGTGATGCCACTGGTTCGTTCGAGGGTGCGGTCCAGGGCCATCTCCTAGGCACCTACCTGCACGGTCCAGGCCTGGCTCGCAACCCCGAACTGGCCGATCAGCTGCTCTCGTGGGCGGTCGGCTCGCCGTTGCTCCCATGGGCCCAAGCCGACATCGACGCGCTGCGGGCTGAGCGGCTCGCCACTATGCGCGGCCGCCGCTAGCGCTCGATCCCAAATTGGCCGCTAGCGCTCGATCGGCGAAATTGTCGATCGCTTTCCCGAAGATGGGAGCCAGATCGGGAAGAGGCTTGGGCCGGACGGGGTTTTCGCCCACAGAGGCTGGGGAGGACCCGAGAGGGTCGCGCAGTCCGTCCGGACGAAAGCTAGCTGTGCGACGTCGGGGAGGTTGCGATGGTGGCGTTGTCGACGTTCGCGCCGTCCAGGGTTCTCCGCCCGGCGGTTCGAAGGTTGCTGCCGACGTGGCGCAGCACACCGTTCGCGCTGGTCTACGTCGCCGTGCTGGCGACCGCGAGCATCGTGCTGGGCGCGCTCAACACCGGTGACCACGATGCAGTCCTGAAATTCTCGAGTACGGACGTCGACCACCTGTCGAAGCATCCGCTTCTTGTACTCGCCAGTAGCGCGCTTTGGGTCGATGGCGTCGTTGACTCATTGCTGGCCGTGCTTGTTCTTGGCATCGTCGCCACCGTGCTCGAACGGCGGATCGGTACGCGCTGGGTGGTGGCGATCTTCGCGTCCGGTCACGTGGGTGCCACGCTGGTGACCGAGGGTTCTGTTGCCATCGGCGTCCACTACGGAATGTTGCCCGCGACCGCGACGTCGCGACTTGATGTCGGTGTCAGTTACGGCCTCGCGGCCATGCTTGGTGCGAGCGCAGGGTTGTTGCCCAGGCCAGTGCGCACGATCGGCGTCGCCGGTGGTTGGGCCTACTTGGGTTGGCCGATTGCGAGCGGGCTCGACATGACGTCGTGGGGCCACATCATCGCGCTTGGCATCGGTGTCAGTTGGTGGCCGTGGTTGCGACACCGCAACCTGCGCGAGCGCGAAGTGCTCGGCGAGGTGCGCGAGCGCGACGCGGTCGGCATGATGGAGCAATGGTCGATGCCTCGCTCGCCGGCGCGCTTCTGGTTGCCGCGCCAACGCTCGACGATCCCAACTTCGCCCGCAGCGTCGTCCTCCTTCTCGACCACGATGACGAGGGCGCTCTCGGAGTCGTCCTCAATAGGCCCAGTGACGTTGCCACCCGTGACGCAGTTCCGCTCCCGGGGATGCCCGGATGGGCTGACGTCCTCAGCGAGCCCGCAGTCGTGCACGTGGGCGGCCCGGTCACACCAGACGCCGTCGTCTGCCTTGGCCGGATCCGACGTCATGGCGCGGGCGGGCCCGGCTCTGTTGCGGCGAGCGCGCTGCCCGGGTGGACCCCGCTCGCCGGCGTGATCGGCGCCGTCGACCTGGAGAACGAACCCCTCGATCTTCTTGATGCGCTCGATGGTCTGCGTGTGTTTGCGGGCTACGCAGGCTGGGGGCCCGGCCAGCTCGAACACGAGCTTCGTCTGGGTGGTTGGCTGGTGCTTCCCGCGGAACCAGACGATGCGTTCACCGCGAACCCCGCAACGTTGTGGTCGCGGGTGCTGCGCCGTCAGGGCGGCGAACTCGCACTGCTGCACACGATGCCGACGGACCCAACGAACAACTGAGTCTGAAGCGCCCTAGTCGGTCCCTAGTCGGTGACGGGCCAAGCGACCTCGGTGATCAACGGCACAGAGTCATCGAGCGTCCCGGCGAGATAACGCTCGCGTAAGGGACCGTCCCGGCTGATCCCTCGGTTGGCGGCGTAGCTGCCGAGGGCCGCATACGTTTCATCGATCCGCGCATCCGGGCCGTCATGGATCGCCACCGCGAACGTGCCTCCAGGAACTTTTGTCATCGTGACCCGGCCGTGCGCCGGGAATCCGGCGTCGACAGGGGTCCCTGCCCCTACCGGAAACCAGAGGGTGGCCTCGCCTTCTTCGTCGGCGAACAGCGCGTGCTCGTAGAGTCCGCCGAGCGGACCGGTGGCAACGACTCCGGCAGTGCGCAGCGCGTCGTCCAACTCTCGGCTCGCGCCGTGCCACCACGCGGCGATGTCGTCGAGCCGCACCGTCTCCGTTATTGCCGCAGCAATCACCGTGTCGTCTCGGCGAATCTCTATCTGGATCGGCGGATCAGCGGGGGCGATCAATCCCCGCAACGCGGCCACCGCTTCTTGCGTTTGCAGAAGCTGCTGCTCCATGCGATCGAGATGAGCGGACAAAATTGCGTGGCGGCCCTCGTCGTCAGTTGCCGCGACGTACGACAACAGGTCCGGCACCGGCATGTCTAGATCGCGGAATCGGCGGATGAGCCGCGCGATCTCGACCTGCGTCACGTCGTAGTAGCGATAGCCCGTGGCCGCGTCGACTTCGGCTGGCTCGAGCAGGCCCAGGTCGTGGTAAAGGCGCAACGCTTTGCGGCTGAGTCTCGTCATCGTCGAGAACTCGCCAATCGTCACCCGGGCCGTCACGCGACCAGTCTCTCGCTACTCGGCAGCCTCGCTACTCACCTATCGTCAGGTCGGCGATGAGGTCGCCCTCCAAGGTGAAGCGATAACTCAGGTCGGCGACGCCGCCGGGAAAATCCCCAACCAGGTGGGCGGTGAGTCGGTATTCGCCGTCGTTGATCGGCTCGCTGCTGGTGATGGTGGCCGTGTAACTAAATTGGCTGGCCAGAGACTCACGCCAGCCGATGATCTCGGCGCGGCCGCGGTAGGTGTGCCCTTCGTCGGTTGCGGTGCCGTCGACGGTGAAGCAGTCGGCTAGCGCGTCGAAATCTCCAGCCGGAGCGGCGGCGAGGTAACGAGCGATAACAGCGGGGGCGCTCATGGTTACTCCTTCGTGTTTGGGTGCTCAGCCGATGCTGGGCCTTCACCCAAGGGCCAGGTCAAGCCTTGCTCGTTTAGACTTGTCGTTATGAGCGACGTCGAGCAGTTGCCCCAGACCGAGATGCCTGGCCTTGGCACTTTGACGATGCCGGAAACTGACGCTCGACCGGTGCCGCGGCTGTCGAATGGCGACGGCGATCACGAGCGGTTCGCCCACTACGCGCCGAAGGACAAGATCGTCGAGGCGTCGGTGATGGGCACGCCGATCACGGCCTTGTGCGGCAAGGTGTGGGTCCCGTCGCGCGACCCCAAGCGCTTCCCCGTCTGCCCTGAGTGCAAAGACATTTATGAGAACGTCCTCTCCGGCGGCGACCAGCCGGCTGAGTAGGTCGAGCTCATGGCGGACAGCTCTGATAGTCCTGACGTCACTGATCGCGCGTATGCCGACGCCCTCGACGAGAGCGATTCGCTCCGCGATTTTCGTCGGCAGTTCCTGCCCTTCCCAGGCTTGGACGACGATGAGCTGATCTATCTCGACGGCAACTCACTCGGCCGTCCGACTGTCGGTGCACTCGACGCGATCAGCGATGTCGTCGCTCGCGAGTGGGCGGCCGGTGTCGGATCGTGGGGTGAGCAGTCGGCCTCGGGCCGACCGCCCTGGATCGAGTTGCCCGCAGTTGTGGGAGATCTGATTGGCGAGCAGCTGCTTGGCGCCGCGGCCGGCCAGGTGCTCGTGTCCGACTCCACCACGATCAATCTTTACAAGCTCGCAGCCGCGGCCCTCGATGCGCGGCCGGGCTGCAAGACGATCGTCACCGAGGCAGGAAACTTCCCGACCGATCGATACGTGCTCGAAGGTCTTGCGTCTGCTCGTGGGCTGCGCGTCGAGTACGTCGAGGTCGACCCACTCGCCGGCTGTTCGGCGTCCGACCTCGATCTTGGACCTGACACTGCGCTGGTGTGCCTGTCGCATGTCGACTACCGGTCGTCGGCGATCAGCGACGTCGCAGGTATCACGCGTGCCGCCCATGACGCGGGCGCGCTGGTGCTGTGGGACCTCTGCCACTCCGTCGGCTCGGTGCCCATCACTCTCGATGCCGACGGTGTCGACCTCGCTGTCGGCTGCACCTACAAGTACCTCGACGGCGGTCCGGGTTCACCAGCTTTTCTTTACGTACGAAGGGAATTGCAGACGACGCTGCGACAGCCGATTTGGGGTTGGTTCGGGCAGCGCGATCAGTTTGCGATGGGCCCGGCGTACGACCCGATACCGACGATCGATCGGTTCGCCACCGGTACGCCGAACATCGTCGGGCTCACGTCGGTTGAGGCCGGCGTGACGTTGCTCGCAGCGGCCGGCATCGACGCGTTGCGAGCCAAGGGCATCGCACTTACCTCGTACCTGATTCAGCTCTGCGATGCGTGGCTGGCTCCGCTCGGCTTCGAACTTGCGAGCCCGCGTGATGCAAACGTGCGCGGATCGCACGTGTCGCTGCGGCATCCCGCCGCGTATCAATTGTGCCGCGCTCTTATCGACGATCACGTCGTGCCTGATTATCGCGAGCCCGATCTGATCCGCTGCGGTCTTTCGGCGCTCACCACGAGCTTCGCGGACGTGCACGAGGCCATGCGCCGGTTACGTGACCTCACCACCTCGGGCCGCTACCGCGAGTTGGCGGCGCAGCGATCAAGGGTGACGTAGGAACTTAGATGAAGGGTGACGTAGGAACTTAGTTGATGCGTGGCTGGCTCGAGTTCGGCAGGACCTCGACCCAGGTACGGCCCGGCATCAACGGGATGACCTGGCCCGCGGTCGTCACTAACTTCATCGCCGAGTTCTCGGTCGGCCGGCTCCAGGTGCCGTGCACGACGACGCCGTTGCGGAAGACCCAGACCTGTCCGGATCCGATGACCACCGGCAGCGGGACGACGGTGCCATGCGAATCGTGCGCGCTGGTGTTCTTCACGCTGACCGACATGACCACGACATTCGTGGCCGTCACTTGGCTGCCGTCGATCAACAGGTCTGCGTGGCCACTCTGGTTGCGCAGGTACTGGGTGCCGTTCCAGGTCCAGGCGGCCGTCGCCGCGCTGTATTGCGCAGTCACGGTGGTTGCTGGCACTGAGTTCGTCGGGACGGCGGTTTGGTAGCTGAACATCGGAGGCGGCGGGGTCGTCGACGGCGAGCGCGCCTCGCCACCCGCGTACAGCATCGCGGTGGTGCCAAACACCTGATGCGGGACGGCGTGGTCGTGGCGAATCACGAACAGCGATGGCGTGACGTCCCACCACATCGGTGTCGCGTTGGAGTGATCGTTGATCGGACCAAGGTCTGACGACGTGCCGCCGGAGAAGGCGAAGTACGAGTGGCCGAGCAAGTGCAGGATGTCGGCATCGACAGGTCGCGCCGACCGGATGGGGCCGATGACCGGGACGTCGGCCGAGTGGAAGATCGCGAGTAACCGCGTCAGCCCACCCTCGACCGGCAGGTCGTAGACGATGTCGGCTTGATTCAGTCCTGCCTGTGGCCACGCACCTTGGACGTTGTCGACCTTGACCGCGAGTGCCGGCCGCTTCTCAGCCGACGGACTGGTCGGCGGCAGGCCGGTTAACGGATCGATACCGCTGAGCACCGCGGGCGGAGCCGAGCTGACTCCGGGGCTCACGCCGGTCGCGCCCGAAACGCCCGCGGCCAGCGCCGCTGCAGAGGCCGATGACGCGAGTGCCTGCGCAGAGGATGCCGCCGCGGATGAGAGAGCGGGTGAGCTCGCCGCCGCCGACGATGTGGTCGTTTTGTCTGCTCGTGCAGACGCTTGGGTGCATGCGGTCAGTAACAATCCGGCGCCTACTACGAGCGCGGTTGCGGCGACCTGGTACCGCTTTTGAGCGCGAACCTGCGGCACTGGGCTGCCTGCTTCCTAGTCGTTGCGAACCCGGCCGACCTTACCCGGCCGACCTGAAAAACGTGGGTAGACCGGCGAAGGTTGTCAGACCGGTCCGGCGAGGCGCGGTGCCAGCGCCCGTTGTTGCGACCCGGCGTGCTCGTATCCTTCTCGCATGGAGGTTCGGACCGTGCTCCCGTGCGATGCTTCCAGCGTTGCTGTGGCACGGCGGCTAGTGCGGGGCGAGTTGGCGGCCCACGCGGATGTCCCCGCTGAGCGGTCTGATTTCGTCGACGCGGCCAGCCTGCTGGTCAGCGAACTCGTCACCAATGCGATCGTGCATGCCCGCACCGATGTCGAGGTCAGGCTAGTGACCGACGAGCACATGCTGCGGGCCGAAGTAAGCGATGGCAATCCAACGTTCCCGACCCCTCGTCGTCCGATCGGATTGGCCGGCACCGGCAGAGGGCTGCTGATGATGGACGACCTCGCGAGCCGGTGGGGTGTATTGCCTTCCGGAGCTGGAAAAACCGTCTGGTTCGAGCTGACCTTCGCCAGCTAGTCGACGAGCACGTGCCCTGGTGGCGGGGGTTCGTCTGGTGCCACGACGAGTTCAGACTCCCGTAGGTGTGGCCACGCTGCGTGGAACATCGCCACCAGCGGCACCGCAACGATCGCCCCGACAACGCCCTCGAGGATCGAGCCGACTGTGAGCGCTAGGGCGATGGCGAGCGGGTGCAGCGAGACGGAACGGCCCATGATGATCGGCTGAAGAAAATGCCCCTCGGCTTGGTGCTCGATGATCAGAATGCCCAACAGGATCAGGCCAGGAGTGACCCCCTGGGTGCCCATCGTCACGAACACCGCTAGGCCGCCGCCGACGAGAACCCCGACGAGTGGCACGAAGCTGGTGATGAACACGAGCAGGGTCAGCGGCGCGACGAGCGGCACACCGAGAACGGACAAGGCGATACCCATGATCAGCGCGTGGAACGTCGCGATGAGCACACTGCCTCGGATGTAGCCCGACAACGTCGTCCACGCGGCGAGCGCGGCGCGGTCGACCCGCTCGGCGGTACGCGAGCGGAATGGCGATGTCACGAAGCGCCAGATCCGCTCGCCGTCGTACAGGAAGAAGAACGTGATGAACGCGGTCAACACAAGGCCAGCGGCGAATTCGGCCGCCACACTTGCGCCGCTCACAACCTCGTTGACGATGGCCCCGCGATGCTGGTTGAGCTGGGCAACCGCCTTCTGCTGAAGGTTGGCGAGGTCTTGGTCTTTCAGATGCAGTGGCCCGGTCGAGAGCCAATGCCGGAACTTCTCGCTGGTGGCCGAAAGGTCCTTGATCAGCGTGTGCCACTCGACGGTCGACCGATAGATGACGAGCGTGCCGATGCCGAGCACGACAAGCACCGCGATCAGAAACGCACACCACGTCGACAGCAGGCGCGACAGGCCGCGCCGCTCGAAGAACATCATGAGTGGTCGCAGCAGCGCGCAGAAAACGAGTGCGGCGAGGATCGGGAGGACAACCACCTCGACGCGAAGGATGAACTTCAGCAGGAAGTAGCCGACGATGCCGAGCGCGATCAGCCGCCATGACCATGCACCGCCGGTTACCAGCCAGCGAGGCAGCACGGTCTGCGCAGGTGGCGGTCCGGGCGCCTTGGTTGCGGCGATTGCGGCTTCAGCCGAAGCGGAGACCGAAGAGGTCGGCGTGATGAGCGGTCCTGTCGACATGCGCGGCTCGGCCTCCTTCAGCTAATGGTCTCGGGCGGTCACATACTGCGCGATCTGGATCAGCAACTCCGTCGTGCGCGTGTCGAGGTTTGCCCCCGTCAGCGCTTCCCAAGCGCGCTCCAGTCGGCGCTGTGATTCGTCGACCGCCCAGGCTCTGCCCCCGGCTTCGTCGACGAGAGCGGTGGCCCGTGCCACCTCATCGTCATCAGCATCCGGGTTCAGTGCCCCGGATCCGTAAAGGCTACGCAATTCCTCGCCTGCCGCCGTCCCGCTATTCATCGCCGCGACGACCGGCAGGCTGTTCTTGCGAGCCCGCAAGTCGGCGCCGACGGGCTTGCCGGTGCTGGCGGACGCGCCCCAGATGCCCAGCAGGTCGTCGGTGAGCTGGAACGCCAGCCCGAGTTCGTAGCCGAACACTTCGAGGGCCTGGGTGACGTCGGACGACGCCGCGGCGAGGTGGGCTCCGATCGACGCCGAACACGCGAGCAGCGAGGCGGTCTTTCCAGCAGCCATCTCGAGGCACTCGTCGAGGGTCACGTCGAGACGGCGTTCGAACTCCAAATCGCCGACTTGGCCGACGATGAGGTGCTGGGTCGCCACCGCGAGAGACCGTTGCGCGGATTGGGCCCGGACTGGGTCGACGTCGAGAAGTGTCTCGAACGCGAGCGCCAGCAGGGCGTCACCGGCCAGGATCGCCGCCGAACTCCCGAAGACGGTCCACGCCGTCGAGCGGTGCCGCCGCTCGGTATCGCCGTCCATGACGTCGTCGTGCAACAGAGAGAAGTTGTGCACGAACTCGACCGCGAGCGCGCCAGGTATGCCATCGGACGCCGGGGCGCCCACCGCCTCTGCCGAGAGCACGGCGAGCGTGCCGCGAATCGCTTTGCCCCGGTGCGCGTCACCTTCGCTGCCGTCGGCGTCGACCCAGCCGAAGTGGTACGCCGCAACGTTTCTCACGGACGGCTCGAGCCTGCGGACCGCCCCGCGCATCGGCTCGTCAAGCAACTCGCGCGCCGCGGCAAGGGCGGTCAGCGCGGGGGAGTCGGCGTCAGCCGCAGCGGTGACGGACATCGACGTCACGCCGACGCCTCGTGCACGGCTGCTTCTGTCCTTACGGTTGCCGCGGTCTTCCCAGTTGCAGCGCGCCATTCCTGTAGTGCATGAACTGCTGCGACGCCGCTGCGCACCGCACTTTCCATCGTCGCTGGCCAACCGGTTGCGGTCCATGCGCCGGCTACGACGAGGCCCGGCGCGTTCGTCGTCGTGTGCAGGCGGCGGGCCGCGCTGCCGGGCACGGGGCGAAAGGTGGCCTCGCGTTCGCGAGTCACGAAGAAGTCTCGTACGACGGCGTCGCGGGCGGCGGGGAGCACCCGCAACAACTCCGGCATGAACTGCTCGCGCAGCTGCGCCACCGGCTGGTCGATCCAGGTGTCTGCTGCGGAGACCGAAACCGCGACGTACTGGCCGCTGCGTAGCCCCGATGCTTTCGTGCGGTCGAAGACGAACTGCGCCGGAGAGTCGACGGCTGCGATGAACGGTTCGGTCAGCACAACCCGGTCGAAGATGACGTGCACATTCAGGATCGGGGACACGTCGAGGCCGCGCACCGCAGCTGGGTCGGCGACCGAGCCCGCAGGCAACAGGTCGGCTGCGACGTCGTGCGGGACTGCCAGCACGACGGCATCCGCTTCGATGCTCATGTCATCGGTGTCGACGCGCCACTGGTTGCCGTCGAGTGCGGTGATCGCGCGAACGCGGGTGCGCAACCTGATGTCGGCGTCGTGCGTAGCTAGCGCCGCGGCCGCGGCGTCGCCGTGCAGTTGACCGAGCGGAACACGCGACATTCCGATGTCGCAGGCGTCGGCCTTGCGGAGCAAGCCATCCTGAAAAACCATTGCGCCGAGCGTCAGCGACACCTGGGCCGATGGCGCATTGAGAGTCGCGACCGTGAACACGTCGATGAGGCGTTCGAGCACCTTCTTCGATTGACCGTGCGCCGCTAACCAGCTACCGAACGTCTGCGTGTCGGACGATGGCGCGTCGCGGTCGACGCGGTCCAGCTTCAGCATCGCGACGATCGCGCGGATTCGTTGCCATGGGGTGAGTAGCCGGTACGTCAGCAGCGCACGTGACAAGTGCAACGGCGCAGGCAATCGGTCGCGGCGCAACCGCGCGATGCGGCCGGTGCCTGGGTCGATGACGGGGACGTCGAGCCGCGGCTGCAGGTACGTCTGATCCTCGACACCAAGGCGGGCGATGAACTCGCGATAAGCAGTGCAGCACCGCAGAAACACGTGCTGGCCGTTGTCGACGACGATCTCGCCATCTTCGAACGCTCGGCTGAACGAGTGTGTCGCGCCCCCGAGCCGGGCGCGCGATTCGAGCAAGGTGACCGCCCAACCTGCGTCGGCAGCGGTGACTGCAGCAGACAGCCCGGCCAGGCCGCCACCCACGACGACGACGCTAGGTTGGATCGCGGGAGTGGTCATCGCCGGCTCGTCGTCAGGCTGCGCGCCGCGAGATACGCCTTCTCCCACGCGGGCAGCGAGATGCGCTCGCGCAATACTGCCTGCGGGTCGTGCGCAATCCGCTTGAGAAGCCGGTGATAGATCCCCGCCATCGCCGAGCAGCAGGCCGCACTGCGCGAATCGAGCAGCGGCAGCAACTGCAGGCCTTCTGCGTACCACTTCTCTGCGCGGGCGGCCTGTTCGCGGATCAGCGTCGTCGTGCGGCCGCCGTCATCGGCGATAAACCCCTCGTCGTCCAGCCGAAGCTCCACACCCGACGCCTCGAGCTCGTCGTGCGGCAAATAGACGCGGCCGTTCTGCAGGTCTTCGCGAACGTCGCGCAGGATGTTGGTTAGCTGCAGACCTACGCCGAGGGCATCGGCGAGTGGGTTCGCCGCAACCATGTCGGAGGCTTCGAAGACGCCCGTCGACAAACGGCCGATTGAACCTGCGACGCACCGGCAGTAGTGCACGAGGTCGGGGAACGTCTCGTAAGTCGTGCCTCGCACGTCGAGCTCACAGCCGTCGACGAGCTCGAGAAAAGCGGGCACCGGAATGGGCAGCCGGGACGCTGCATCTGTGAGCGCGAGCAAGACCGGGTCGGTCGTCGCCCCGCCGATGGCTTTGATGTCGCGCCGCGCGTCGTCGAGAAGCCGTAGCTTCTCCAGCGCCGGCAGGGTGCCGTCGCCGATGTCGTCGATGCGGCGGGCGAACGCATAAACAGCAGCGAGCGCGCCCCGTTTGGCAGGAGCCAAAAGCCTGATGCCGTAGGAAAAGTTCTTTGCGGCGCTCTTCATGATGCGTTCGCACTCCGCGTACGCAGCGGCGATCTCGACCGCGTTCGGCGGCGCCACGCCGTCGTGCGGGTTGTCAGTCACTGCATGCCCCTCGACTCGTAAGAGCACTGACCGCCTCGCGCAGGGTGCGCTGCTTCGTCGGTTTCGGGGTGCCTGCAAGAACATCGAAGTCGGCGACGGTTATCGCGTGCAGTGCCGCGCGGCCGCCCGCGACGAAGCCTGCGATCGCGAGCTTCCCGCGGCCAGGAACGAGTTCAACGAGGGGTGCACCTTGGGCGAGCAGATCGCGGGCGCGGGCCACCTCGAACGCCATCAACGTCTTCACCGCTGGGCTGGCGTGCGGCGCGCGCAGGTCGTCGTCACTGACACTGAACCGGCGAAGGTCTTCTTGGGGGAGGTAGACGCGCCCGCGACCGAGGTCTTCGGCGACGTCCTGCCAGTGCTCGGCCAGCTGCAACGCCGTGCAGATCTTGTCGGAGAGTTCGACGCGATCGGGGGTGGCGAGGCCGAGAGCCGCGAGCACCAGGTGACCGACCGGGTCGGCCGACAACGTGCAGTAATGCTGCAGGTCTTCGAACGTCTCGTAGTGGTTGGCACGCTGGTCGAGCCGGTTGGCTTCGACGAGGCGGCGCAATGGCGTCTCCGGCACCCGGCCGGCGCGCACGCCGGCGGTCAACGCAGCGACTGCAGGCAACGACGCATCGTGTCCCGCAAACACGGTGGTGACGTCGGCGTCGACGAGGTCGAGCATGGCGAGCCGCACGTCGGTCTCGACGGTGTCCTCGTCGCCGATGTCGTCGACGAATCGGGCATAGCCATAGATAGCGAGCAGGTCGGCGCGCAGCTGCTTGGGCAAGAACCACAAAGCGACCGGAAAGTTCTCGGAGTCCGCCTTGGCGAGCACGCCATCGAGCGCCTGGAGTGCGGGCGCGGCTGCGGTCATCGGGCTAGCATCCTCCAGGTCGCGATCGGTGTGGGCATTCAACCCTACGATGAGGTCATGAGTACCGCGCCCGCTGAGGTGGAGCGCCCCGAGGCCGACGTCAGGCCTGACCAACCGTGGGTGACGATCGTCTGGGACGATCCGGTGAACCTTATGGACTACGTCACACACGTGTTCCAGAAGCTTTTCGGATATCCGAAGCCGAAGGCCGAGAAGCTGATGCTGCAGGTCCATCAGGAGGGCCGGGCGGCGGTCTCGTCGGGGACCAGGGAGCAGATGGAAAACGACGTCCAGCGCCTGCACGCCCACGGCCTTTGGGCCACCCTGCAAAAGGACGACTGAGCAGTGTCCCTCATTGTAGTGTCCCTCGTTGTAGTGGCTCTCGTTGGCTAAGGTCAGCCGTCGTGCTCGCGGTCCGCGCATGCAATTGCGGGACGACGAGGTGCTGGTGATCTCACATCTGCTCGGCGAACTCGATGGGTTGCTGGGCGGTGGCGAGGCTGTTGCGCAGGCCGCTGTCGACGACGGCGGTGAGGCTGCTGGGGACGCAGCTGTCATCGCCGGTTTGAGCTGGTCGAGCGATCCGGTGACGGCACCGTCGGACCCGGCGCTGCGCCGGCTGTTGCCTGATGCGTATCCCGACGACGCCGAGGCGACCGAGGAATTCCGCCGTTACACCGACGCGACGCTGCGCGACGGGATGTACATCGACCTGGTCGCCGTCCGCCAATCGTTGGTGGTGATCGGCGAGAACGGGCAGGCGAGCCTCGATGACGAGTTGGCGCAGTCGTGGCTGCGGGTGCTGAACAGGGTGCGGCTGGTGCTCGCCGTCCGGTTGGGCATCGAGAAGGCCAGTGACCAGGACGACCTCGCTCTGATCGAGGCCGATGACCCGCGGACCGGGCCGTTCCTGCTCTACGAGTGGATTGGGTACCTGCTCAGCGATCTACTGAACGCGCTCAACTGACCTGCCTGGGCGTGCCCGCTAGCCTGCTTTCATGCTCGTGATCAGCTCAGACACCGTCGACGAGATCGTTGCGCATGCCCGCCGCGACCATCCCGACGAAGCCTGCGGAATCGTCGCGGGGCCTGTCGGCAGCGATCGGCCGGAGCGGTTCATCCCGATGGTGAACGCCGCCCGGTCGCCGACTTTCTACGAATTCGACTCCCTCGATCTCCTTCGGCTCTATCGCGAGATGGACGATCGCGACGAAGAGCCGGTGGTCGTCTACCACTCCCATACCTCGACACAGGCGTACCCGTCGCGGACCGATGTGGCCTATGCCTCCGAGCCGGGCGCGCACTACGTGCTGGTGTCGACCCGGGAGCCCGATACCGTGGAGTTCCGTTCGTACCGCATCGTCGACGCCGTCGTGACCGAGGAAGAGGTCAGGGTGGTCCCGGCGTTGCAGACAGACGACACGTAATAGCGACGCCCACCTGCACGTCCTTCTTAGGAGATTTCTGGCATGGCCATCGAGGTCCGCATCCCGACGATCCTGCGCACCTACACCGGGGGAGAAAAGGCCGTCGCCGGTGACGGTGGCACCCTGGCCGACGTCCTGGTCGACCTCGACTCCCGGCACCCCGGCCTTCGCGACCGGATCGTGGACGAGAAGGGTCTGCGCCGGTTCGTCAACGTCTACGTGAATGACGAGGACGTCCGGTTCATGGGCGGTCTGGAGACAGCAGTGAAGGACGGCGACACGGTCACTGTTCTTCCGGCCGTCGCGGGTGGGTAAGCGTGCGTTACGACTCCCTGGTCGACTCCGTCGGGCAGACGCCGCTCGTCGGACTGCCGAGGCTGTCGCCGTCCGCTGATGTGCGCCTGTGGGCCAAGCTCGAGGATCACAACCCGACCGGCTCCATAAAGGACCGCGCCGCTCTTTTCATGATCGATGCGGCCGAGAAGGACGGGCTGCTCTCGCCCGGCGCGACGATTCTCGAGCCCACGTCGGGAAACACCGGCATCTCACTGGCGATGGTGGCCAGGCAGCGCGGCTATTCGCTGGTCTGTGTGATGCCAGAGAACACCTCGATCGAGCGCCGCCAGCTGTTGGAGATGTGGGGGGCGTCGATCGTGTACTCACCCGCCGCGGGTGGGTCGAACGAGGCAGTACGCGTGGCCAAAGCGATGGCCGTCGAGCACCCCGATTGGGTGATGCTCTATCAATACGGCAACCCGGCGAACGCTCAGGCGCACTACGAGACGACCGCGCCGGAGATTCTGGCCGACCTGCCGTCGATCACCCACTTCGTTGCCGGCCTCGGCACGACCGGCACCTTGATGGGGTGCGGTCGATTCCTGCGCGAGCACGTGCCGGGGATCGAGATCATCGCGGCCGAGCCTCGTTACGGCGAGCTGGTGTACGGCTTGCGCAACCTCGATGAGGGCTTCGTGCCGGAGTTATACGACGCCTCCGTGTTATCTGCGCGTTTCTCGGTCGGGTCGGCCGAGGCGTTGTTGCGCACCCGCGAGCTGGTCGAGCAAGAGGGGATCTTCGCGGGCATCTCATCCGGGGCGATTCTGCATGCGGCACTCGGGGCCGCCGCCAGGGCAGTTGAGGCCGGCGCCCGGGCCGACATCGCCTTCGTCGTCGCTGACGGTGGCTGGAAATATCTCTCGACCGGCGCCTACGGCGGCACGCTTGACGACGCTGCCGCGCGGCTTGAGGGTCAGCTCTGGGCCTAACTTTTGGCCGATCATTGGTCCAATCGGAGTAACCGACACGCCACCCGACACGCCCAAAAGTAGGCCCGAACGGCCGTACCGGTCGAGCAGATGATCACCCACATAATGTAGGTATGCGTATTTCGTCCATCCGGCTGCGCCGGATCGCCACTGCTGCTCTTGCTACCGCTGCCGTTCTCGTGGTGTCTCCGCTATCAGTCACTCCAGCCGGCGCGACTGCCTCGACGGCGACCGCGATCACCACGACTGAGGGCACCCAGAGCATCGCTTACGGCGGTTCCGTGGCGATCTCCGGCAAGCTGGTGCGGGTCGCAGGCAACGCGCCGCTCAACGACGGCCGGGTCTACCTCCAGCAGTCGATCAATGGCGTCTGGACCAACGCGGGTTCCGTCGTGACCAACGGCGCGGGTGGCGCAACGGCCTACGCCGTCGGGCTCTCGACCTCGCGGTCGTGGGCGTTGTACTGGCCCGGCAACGCGCAGTTCGCGGCGTCCCGCTCAGCTTCGATCGTTGTCGACGTCGCGGCACCGCCGGTGACTGCCACAAGAGCGACCCAGATGAGCATCGCCGCGAGCGCGACGAACGTGGCGAACGGCGGCACCGTTGCCTTCAGCGGCCGGCTCACCCTGGCGTCTAACGGGGCGCCACTGGGGGGTGGCCGGGTCTACCTGCAGCAAGACGTCAACGGCGTGTGGACGAGCGCCGGGTCGGTCATCACCAACGGCGCGGGCGGCGCGAACGCTTATGCCATCGGGCTCACGACGTCGAGGTCGTGGAGCCTGTTCTGGCCGGGCAACGCACAGTTCCCCGCGTCGCGCAGTGTGACCGTGAACGTGACCGTCGCCGGTGCACCCGTTCCTGTGGCGGCGCCGTCGCTTCGGCTGACGTTCTACTACCCGTGGTATCCGGCCGGCTGGTCCCAACCCGGCAGCAACTTCACGCCTAGTGACGGTGACTACGACACGTCGAACACAGCCGAGATTGCGCGCCAAACCACGGAGATGCGTTACGCCGGGCTCAACGGCGCGATCTTCTCCTGGGAGGGCCAATCCGACGTCTTCAGCAAGCGGCTGTCGCTTGACCTCGCCGCCGCGCATGGCACGCCGTTCAAGTGGTCGGTGTACTACGAGCTCGAGGGCCAGGGCAATCCGAGCGTTGCCGCGATCCAGTCTGACCTTGCCTATCTCTACAACACGTACGCGAACGACCCGAACTTCCTGCACATCAACGGCAAACCGGTGATCTTCGTCTGGCCGGACGCGAATGACGGTTGCTCGATGCTTGCTCGCTGGGCGGCCGCGAATGCGAACCACCAGTGGTACGTCGTGCAGAAGGAGTTCTTCGTTCAGAACTACCTCACGTGCCCGAACCAGCCAGACGCTTGGCATGAGTACGCCCCAGCGACCCAAACAGAGGTCACCGCGACGTCGTATTCCGTGTCGCCAGGGTTCTGGCACAAGGGCGACGCGCAGCAGCTCGCTCGATCGGTGAGCGCATTCACTTCCGCCGTGGCGGCCATGAAGGCGTCGAACAAGCAGTTCGAGCTGGTGACGACCTGGAACGAATGGGTCGACGGGTCGAACATCGAGTCGGCCACCCAATGGGCCAGCCCTGATGGGTACGGCCAATACGTCGACGTGCTCCATAACGCCTTCGGGAGTCAGTAGCGGCCGTCCGGATCACCGTGGGCTAGCCCCGGCGGCTCTTTAGCCGCCGGGCGAGGGCGTCGATGGTTGCGCCATGTTGACGATGGCGATCGAGGACCCGCCGCGAGCTCGCCCACGCCCGTTCATTGACGGCCTGCTTCGGGTGGTTGCGGCCACCGGGCTCATGGCCTCGGTGATCGGCTTTGGCTACCTCGCCGTGGTCGCCTCGGTGGGTCACGTGCTCTTCGATGAGTGGCAGGTCATCTTCGCCGCGGTGTCGCTCGCTGCCATCTTGGTGGGGCTCGCGATCGGCTCGTGGTTCCTCCTTCGGAGCCGACGCTCTGGGCGCGGCTGGGCGAGCTACCTTCGACTTGGGGCACTTGCCCTAGTGCCGGGACTTCTCCTCGGTCTTTTCATTTCCGCCTTCATCATCGGCAGCTTGGGGTCGAGTTGGATCCGGCACTCGTCGTTCGGCGACCCGAACGGACCGGGCGTGACGACGCTGAAATCCGCGCCCGCTCCGACGTCGTTCGCATCGCTCATGCTGACGCCCACCGATCTGGGTGCGGGTTGGTACAACAAAACCAAGCCCAACCCCTCGCTCATGTCATCGACGACGCAAGCGATAAGCGACGGTCAGCTCGTGGGCGTCAAGAACTTCATCGACAGTGAGCATTGGACCGGCCACGTATGGCAGGACGACGGGCTCACAATCGAGGTGTTGCGCCACTTTGACTCGGCCGCGCACGCGAACACGTACACGGCTAGTTGGAAGACACAGAACGGCGTGACGCTTTCGCCGCGGACGATCGGCCAGACCGTCGTGCAGCAGGGGGTGATGGCCGGCAACTGGCGGGTTGCATCATTCACGGTCGGTGATAACTATTTCGAAGTTGAAGAGGACAACCTGTATTCGCTGCCCACGATCGCGCAGTTTCAGACTGTCCTGACGGCGGCCCTAGCCAAGGCGACCTCCACGCCATAGAGCGGCGTATCGTTGGTCTATGGCTCGTCGGCGCAAGGTAATCGCAGCTGTTGCGCTTTCCGGCATTGGTGCAGAGCTCGCGGTGCTCTCACGTCGTCGTGGTTATGTACTCGGCAGCAACACGGTTGTCCGCTGCCGCAGCGGCCACTTGTTCACGACCATCTGGATTCCGGGTGTGTCACTGAAGTCCATCCGCCTTGGCTGGTGGAGATACCAGAAGTGCCCGGTCGGAAACCACTGGACCCTCGTCACTCCAGCGAAAGTGTCGGAGCTGACCAAGTCAGAACTGCAGGCAGCCGCGCAGCATCGCGACGTCCGCATTCCCTAGCCCAGCTCAGGTTGCTCGCATCTTTAAGTCGGGCGCAGTGCGGTGGCGAGCGTCGCGATGAATCGAAGGAGCGGCTCCGGGTTGCCAGCCGTGCGGTCGGGATTCAGTTCGCCGATCGACAGCGCCCGGAAACGCGGATCGTGGCAGGCAACCTCAAGTACCTGCGTCAATGCCGCGAGTGATGGACCGGTGTTGCGACCGTCGGTGTTTTCCGACAGCGGCGCGTCAGTGAAATCGAGCACATCGACATCGAAATGGATGCCCAGTGGTCCGGCGGGCAGGTAGTCCAGCGTGTCGCCGATGACGACCGCGGGATCACGGGTGAGGTCGTCGCTTGAACACCAGCGCAGCTCGAGCTGGGCCGCCTGCTCGAGTTCGAACGCGGTGGCCATCGATGGCTCGACGCCGATGAACGTCACTTGCGGCGGGGTGAGCAACGGAACGCGACCGAACGCGGACGAGAGTTCTGGGGTCGCGCCAGGCAGGTCGAGCGCGTGGGCCATTCCCATCCAGTCGAGCGCACCGTCTGTCGTACTGTGCGGGGTGTTGAGGTCGAAACCGCGGTCGATGTACAGCAAGCCCGACTCGCCAGGGGGCAGGGCGGACATGACGCCCAACGCGACCGTGCAGTTTCCGCCGATCACCAGCACATCGGCGTCCGCCTGGATTGCTGTGGCCACCGCGCGGCCGACTGCCTGGACCGACTCGATTACCGCCGGCAGGTTCATGGCCCGCGGGTTCTCTCGGTCGGGCTGCCACACCTGCAGCGGACCGTCGCCGGCGTCGCGGACGTCGCGACCGGCGGCCCGCAACGCTTCGATCAGGCCGAGTTCGCGCAGCACGCGGGGTGCCGCCTCCTGCCCGGGGGCATAGCTACCCGCGCTGGTGGGGGCGCCGATCACGACGAGGCTTCGCGACATGCCCGACATCATGCCGGGTAGGTCGGACGTCGGTAGGCTGGCCGCCGTGACAAATGTTGCTGGCGTGCCGTCCGACGACGTGCCGATCGGCGTTTTCGACAGCGGTGTGGGTGGGCTGACCGTCGCGCGCGCGATGCTCGACCTGCTGCCGCACGAGCCGTTGTACTACGTCGCCGACACCGCGAACTTTCCTTACGGCCCCAAGTCGATCGCCGAGGTCCGTGAGTGCACGTTGCGAGTGCTCGACCAGATGGTCGACCACGGCGTGAAGATGGTGGTCATTGCATGCAACTCGGCCTCGTCGGCGATGTTGCGCGATGCGCGCGAACGCTACGACGTGCCGGTTGTCGAGGTCATTCAGCCCGCGGTTCGCAAGGCCGTGAGCGCGACCCGAAACGGCCGCGTTGGCGTCATCGGCACCCACGCCACGATCACCAGCATGGCGTACGAAGATGCGTTCGCGGCTGCGCCGCAGATCGACCTGACCACTGCCGCGTGTCCGAGATTCGTTGAGTTCGTCGAAGCCGGCATCACGATGAGCGACGAGTTGCTCGGCTGTGCAAAGGAATACCTCGCACCAATCGTCGAGCGCGGGTGCGACACGCTCGTGCTGGGGTGTACGCACTACCCGTTCCTTGCAGGCGCGCTCAGTCTCGTCGTGGGCGATGACGTCATGCTCGTCAACAGCGCCGACGAAACCGCGCTTAACGTTTACCAAACACTGATACGTCACGGGCTATCGCGCTCGGAGGCAGCAGCGCCGCCTCGGCACACCTTCGTTGCTACTGGTGATCCCGAAGCGTTCTTCGCACTCGGACGCCGGTTCCTCGGCCCTGAGATCCTGACAGTCGAAGGGGTCTGACGATACCGTCATGCGACTGACCATTGTGGGCTGTTCAGGAAGCCACCCTGGCCCCGAGTCCTCGTGTTCGTGCTACCTCGTCGAGCACGAAGGGTTCCGGCTGCTGCTCGATCTCGGCAACGGATCCTTGGGGCCGCTACAGAGGTTCATCAATCCGAACGACATCGATGCGATCTACCTGAGCCATCTGCACGGCGACCACTGGCTTGATCTGGTTCCGCTCGCGCATGTGCGACGCCATCCGCGCGACGCCGAGGTGCGGGTGCTTCCGGTCATGGCACCCGTCACGGAACGCGGGCGCATTGCCGGCGCGTTCGGCGTCCCGGCGTCTGACCTCGATGACATTTATGCGTTCGAGGACCCCGCGGACGGTGCGATCGGGCCATTCGACGTCAAGCTCATTCGCACTCAGCACCCGGTCGAGACGCACGCGATTCGCCTTACTGCTGGCGGCAAAACGCTCGTCTACACCGCAGACACCGGTCCGTTCGATGCACTCTCCGGCTTCGCTCTTGGCGCAGATCTCTTGTTGGCCGAGGCTGGCTTTGCCGACGGGATGCCGCCGAAGATGCACTTGCGTGGCATGGAGGGCGGGCGGTTGGCCGCCGATGCCGATGTCGGCCAGCTCGTCATTACCCACGTTGCACCGTGGGACGACTCGGCCGCCGCACTTGCCGCGGCGCGGGAGATGTTCGTCGGGTCGACGACGCTGGCCTGGCCGGGAGCTGTGTACGACGTGTAGTTGGCCCGGTGCTGCCGGATAGGGTCGAGCGCATGCCTACGACAAGCCGCCTCGACGGCCGCGCCAACGATGAACTTCGATCCGTGACCATCACGCGTCATTGGCTCGATCACGCCGAGGGTTCGGTGCTGGTCGAGTTCGGCCGCACCCGCGTGCTGTGCGCGGCGAGTGTCACCGAGGGCGTACCTCGATGGCGCAAGGGCAGTGGCCTCGGCTGGGTGACGGGCGAGTATGCGATGCTGCCGCGCGCGACGACGACCCGCAACGAACGCGAGTCCGTGAAGGGTCGCCTCGGCGGCCGCACGCAGGAGATCTCGCGCCTTGTCGGGCGCGCATTGCGCGCGTGCATCGACTACAAGGCTCTTGGCGAAGCGACGATCCAACTCGACTGCGATGTGCTGCAGGCCGACGGCGGCACCAGAACCGCAGCGATCACCGGCTCCTACGTCGCGCTGCACGACGCAATCGAATGGCTGCGCACGAACGGCAAGATGCCCGGCGAGCCGTTGATCCGTTCGGTGTCGGCGGTTAGCGTCGGCGTCATTGAGGGCGAACCGCGCCTTGATCTGAACTACGAAGAGGACGTGCGCGCCGAGACGGACATGAACGTTGTGGTTACCGGTGAGGGCGAGTTCATCGAGGTGCAGGGGACTGCCGAGCGCAATCCATTGCGAAGAGCGGAAATTGACGCGCTGCTCGATCTCGCGGTCGGCGGTTGTGCGAACCTCGATGCTTTGCAGCGGGCCGCACTGGCTGACCTATGACCGGACGCCGCGTGGTGCTCGCGACTCGCAACGCGCACAAGGTGGTCGAACTGCGCCGCATCCTTACTGCAGCTGGGTTGTCTGTCGAGTTGATCGGACTTGACGAGTATCCGGACCTGCCTGAGGTCGCGGAGACCGGCGCGACGTTCGAAGCGAATGCGTTGCTGAAGGCGCACGCGGTTGCCAGCGCGACTGGATTGACTGCCGTTGCTGACGACTCGGGTCTTGAGGTGGCAGCACTGAACGGCATGCCTGGTGTGCTCTCCGCCCGGTGGTCGGGAGGCCTCGGCGATGACGCCAATCTGAGGTTGGTGCTCGCGCAGATCGCTGACGTGCCTGACGACCGGCTTGGGGCATCGTTCGAGTGTGCGGCGGCCGCCGTGTTTCCGGACGGCCGCGAAGTCGTGGTACGCGGACGACTGACGGGCACGATTGCCCGAACCCCGCGGGGTACGAACGGGTTCGGCTACGACCCGATTTTCGTGCCGACCGGCGATTCGCGCACGACGGCTGAGCTCGAGCCCGATGAGAAGGACGCGATCAGCCACCGTGGCGTGGCATTTCGGACTCTCGCCGACCAGCTGCGAGACATCTGGTCTGCCGGCTGATTCGCAGCAGCCCTCTACGGCAAACGGGTGGTTGTTGGCAGCGCCAGGTTCGCTAGCAAAAGCATCATTTGCCGAGGTCCGGTCGTTCAGTGATGGCCGCGATCCCGGCCGCCCGGCCGAAGGTCGAGCTACCCGGGCTTGGCCCGGCCACGTCAGAGTTCGATGCAGTAGTGGACCTGGGTGTCTTGGGTGGCGAACCCCGCACTCTCGTAGGCCACGAACTCTTTTTGGAACCGTCGGCATCGACCCTGAGGCTGGCCCGTCCGTAGCCCTGGTCCTGCGCGGCTGAAGCGTGTGTGAGATCAGTGATTCGGCCACCCCGCGCTCCTCGTACGCGGGGTGCGTGGCGATGATCCTGAAGTACGCGTCACGGATGCCGGTCGCCACTGTTTCCGCCTCCCACGAGACGACCAGGAGGTCCCCGGCCGCTGTCGCGGTCTCGACGTCACGGAGCAGAAAGCTCAACTCGGGCCGGAAGCTCGCGTTCACGACCGAGGCCTTCCACTCTTCGGCGCCGAGCTGCGATGTACCCAAGTCGCCCTGGACGGCCTCGTTGCGGACTGCGCGGAACTCCTCGTCGGTCTCGCCCGTGAAGCCCTCCGCAGGCCGTCGGGGACGGGGGCGTCCGGAATGGCGCTGCCGAGTGGATGCTTCATGTGCCGGGCCCACTTCGTCGCCGTCATGCCCGCCTCGCGGTACAGGGCGACGGCCCCGTGAACATGCTCACCGTAGATGGATTCGACGACCAGTTGAAGCGTGGGGTGATGCAGGGCGTGCAGCGCCTCGGCGGTTGCCAGCCCGTGCTGCATGAGCTTCGTCCCGAGTCCGTGACGACGATGGGTGGGGCGGACGGCGCCGGCCGCCTGCACTCGGTGGACGATCTCGGCTGCCGGCTTGTAGTGGACCGCCGAGAAGCCGAGCATCGTCGCACCGTCGAACACCGCCAAAGTGGATGTCGGGAGGTCGTCGACCGGTGAGTCCAGCTCCTCGGCCGCCTCCTCCGCGGTGTAATGCCCCCAGACGTGGTCCTCCGCGTCGATCGCGTTCAGGAGGTCGGCCATCGCCGCGCCGTCGGACACGGCCATCGGGCGCCAAATGAGGTTCTGTGAGTCGACAGCCATGATCGCGACCTTATAGAGCGCTGCGAGGGCTGCCATCCCGATTTCGGGTCCGGTGATCGAGTCCGATGTTCAGGCTGGTCAGTTGTGATAGTCGATCAGTGATCGCTTGCTGGGTGCGCTGGCTTTGATGTTGTGTCAGATCGTGGCGGCCATGGCCAGCAGGCGCAGGCTTCCTCCGCACTTCTCTGCGCTCATGAGCCACCCTCGTCGGTTGCGGACGACGACGCCGCCATTTAGCGATCACCGAGCACCGCCGAAGAGCGGCAACGTCATCCTGCTGGGGGAAGCGATTCGTCGAGGACGACATGCTCAACGCAGGCGCAGTAATCGGCGAACCCGCCCTCGGGGGCAGATCGCGCATGAGCGGCACCCGCGCCCGCATCGATGCCGAAACGGCTGCACGTTTACGGCTCGTCGTATCCCGACTGGCACGGCGATCCGGCAACACGGATCCGCCGGCCTCACGCCGTACCAGCCTTCGGCCCCTGAATCGCCAATTACCGAGACGTTACCGCCGGCCGCTGGAGTGGGGTCGTGCATTCAACGTCTCGAAGGAGCCAACTGATGTTCACGCTGCGTTTTACACTCGGTACTGCTCTCGGGGTTGGCCTTGTGGCGCTCAACCTCGCTGCATGTTCGTCGTCCAGCTCGACGAAGGCCAGCACGGCCGGCAGCGGCAGCCCGTCGACGCAGGCAACGACCTCGACCCCCTCGACGGGGGCCACGAACGCGGCCTCGGCGCCCGCTCAGCAAGGGAGTGTGGCGGCGACTTCAGCCGCATCGGCCGCGCCGGCAAGTGGTCAGGGCGAGCCGCTCGCGCCGATCGGTTGCGGCGGCATCACACCGGCAATGGTCAACGACCTGGTGACCACACCGGTCACCTCGATCACGTTCTCCTCCGGGTTCGGGGTGTATCCGGATCACCACTTCGAGTGCGATGCTGGCATGCAGGTCGACATCTATCCGCAGGATTCCAACAAGGCGCAATACACCGCCGATCTCGCCGCCGAGAACGCCGCACCGAACCCGCTCTCCGGAGTCGGGGACGTAGCCGTGTATACCCTCGCTCCCTTCGCCGGCATGCCCGACGTCTACGCCCACAAGGGCACCGTGACCTGCGAGCTCAAGCCCTCGTCGACGGTATCGGACTACAAAATCACCGTCGATCCGAGCTCGGCGCTCGCCGGAATTGCTACGAAGGACGCTCAGGCGGCATGGGCAACGAAGGCGGCTGGCCTGTGCACCGGCGTCTTCACTGCGCTCAAAGCCTGAACTAAGTGGCGTGGCCACGTGGTCGGACGGCGGTCAGCTGTGGAGACTTGAGCGCGTTAAAGGTTGTTCGCGCCGTGCGCGTTCACCTGAACGCGCTACTTCGGCCAGATCACGCACGCTGGTGCTTGCCGATGAAGGATGCGCCGCGGTCCGCGGCGGTTGGCGACACGGGTTCGGGAAGATGTCCTTCGTGGATCAAGCGAGCGAACCTCTCACAAAATGGAGCCGACGGACTTGGTCAGTCGGCCTAGTGATTTAGGTTTTACTCGTTGTCGGAGCGCTTGTGGACGGAAACCACGTCTGGCTCGCGATCTCGCTGCTCTGGGTCGTTGGGTCGTCACTAACACTGTGGCGCGACAGGAAGAGTCGACGGCCTGCGTACTTGTAGCCGCCGGAATGATGTTCGAGTTCGTTTTCGTAGGCTGTCGGCGTGAGCGAAGTGCTTGACGAGGGTCCCTTCTTTCATGGCACAAAGGCCGACGTGAGGGTGGGCGACTTACTCGCGGCTGGCTTCCGGTCGAACTACCGGCCCGATGTGGTGATGAATCACATCTACTTCACCGCACTGCGTGACGGTGCCGGACTGGCCGCCGAACTCGCCGCAGGTGATGGTGCTCCACGCGTTTACGTTGTTGAGCCAACCGGGGCGTTCGAGGACGACCCCAACGTGACCGACAAGAAGTTCCCCGGTAACCCCACTCGGTCCTACCGCAGCAGAGAACCGCTCATGGTTGTCGACGAGGTGATCGACTGGCAGCGGCTAAGCCCCGCGGAGTTACAGGCATGGCGCGAGCGGCTGGCAGCGCTCCGCGCAGATGAACGCGGGGAAATCATCAACTGAGCGGCTCCGACTTGTTGCCGCAGTGGCCCCGTCCGGCGGCCATGCCAGAAATCTTGCTGGACGGCGTATCAGCGGGCCGTCGCGATGCTCTTTCTCGTGACGGCCGACCTGGGGGGCGACCGCCAGTCGGTGCGAACCGCAGCATGGGCGCGCTCGCTACGGGGGAGCGCACCGAGAACGCGGTGAGGGCGCCGGGGTCAATGATCCCGGCACCCTCACCTACGTCCGCACCGCCGTCCGCGTACGCGCCGTCCGCGCTTCAGCGTTGTCCGTACACCGTGTGGTAACGGTCATAGAGGCGGTCGATGTCGGCCGGTTCGATCTTCAAGGGCTCGCCGAGTGCGCGGGCGAGATGGACGGTTCGGGCGGCGTCTTCACACATGACTGCTGCCTTGACCGCGGCCGTCGCGTCGGGGCCGATCGTGAACACGCCGTGGTTTTGCATCAGGATCGCGCGCGACCGGTGCGCGCGCAGCGTATCGACGATGCCGCGGCCGATGTCGTCGCTGCCGATCAGCGCGAATGGGCCGACGGGGATTTCGCCGCCGAACTCGTCGGCCATCGCGGTAAGTACGCAAGGGATCGCCTCGCCCCGAGCCGCCCACGCTGTGGCGTAAGTCGAGTGGGTATGGACGACGCCGCCAACGTCGGGCATGGCGCGGTAAACGTATGCATGCGCCGCCGTATCGCTCGAGGGCGAGTAGGCACCATCGACTACGTTGCCGTCGAGATCGCACACGATCATGCTGTCTGGCGTGAGTTCGTCGTAGCTCACACCGCTGGGCTTGATGACGAACAACTCTTCGCCCGGAACGCGCGCCGAGACGTTGCCTGCAGTCCAGACGACGAGGCCCCAGCGTAGTAGCTCCGCGTGCAGCTGCGCGACCGATGCACGGATCTCCGCGATCTGTGGCGACGGTGTTGTCACGAAGTGCTCGCTTCGATGCGCAGGGCGTGCAAGCGATGCATTACGTCGTTGATGCCGCGGCCGAAATAGTCGTGCAACTCCGAGTACTCCGCATACAGACGGTTGTAGATCTCGTGATTTCCCGCGTCGGGCAGGTAGGCGTCGTGTAGCGCACGGCCCATCGCCGCCGACGCTGTCGTGACGTCGGCGTACGCGCCAGCGGCGACTGCGGCGTGAATCGCCGAACCAAGCGCGGGCCCGTGTTCGGAGTCGAGTACTGACATCGCCATGCCCGTCACGTCGGCGTATACCTGCATCACAAATGCATTCTTGAGCAAGCCGCCGGCCACCACGAACTCCTGACAGGGAATGCCGGCTTCCTCGAATGTCTCGATGATCTTGCGGGTGCCAAACGCAGTGGCTTCGACGAGTGCGCGGTAGACGTCTTCGGGTTTGGTCGACAGCGTGAGGCCCACGATGAGGCCCGACAGTGAGTGATCGACGAGTACCGATCGATTGCCACTTTCCCAGTCGAGTGCGACGAGTCCGTGCGCGCCTACCCGCTGCTGCGAACACAAAGAGCTGAGGTACTCGTGCGCATCCATCCCGAGTGCTTCGGCTCGCGCGACGTAATCGGCGGGCAGCGAGTTGTCGACGAACCAGGCGAAGATGTCACCGACACCGCTCTGACCGGCTTCGTATCCCCACAGCCCCTGCACGATTCCGCTGTCGACGACGCCACACATTCCCGGGACCACGGCTAGCCGATCCCCGTTCATCACGTGACACGTCGACGTACCCATGACGGCCAGCATTTGACCAGGCAACGTCGCTTTGGCCGCAGGTGCCGTGACGTGGGCGTCGACGTTTCCGACCGCCACGGCGATACCTTCGGGCAAGCCCGTCCACGCTGCCGCCTCGGCCGTCAAGCCGCCCGCTCGACCGCCGAGCGGCGACAGCGGAAACTCCAACTTGTCCTGCGCGAAATCGGCGAAGGCGGGATTCAACGCTGCGAGGAAATCACTGCGCGGCCAACCGCCGTCCTGATAAATGCCCTTGTAGCCGGCCGTGCAGACATTGCGTGTCTCGTTGCCACATAGCTGCCAGACGATCCAATCTGCTGCTTCGACCCAACGGTCCGTCGCGGCATAAATCTCGGGGTCTTCTTCCAGCAACTGCAAGCCCTTAGCGAACTGCCATTCCGACGAGATGCGTCCGCCGTAGCGCGGCAGCCAGCTCTCACCGCGAGCAGCGGCGAGGGAGTTGATGCGATCGGCATGCGACTGTGCCGCGTGGTGTTTCCACAGCTTCACGTACGCATGCGGGCGGTCGCGGAAGCGATCGTCGTGGCAGAGCGGGGAGCCATCGCTGCGCACCGGCAATACCGTGCAGGCGGTGAAGTCGGTCGCAATACCAATGACCTGTTCGGGCGCAACGCCGCTGGCCGAGATCGCTTTCGGTACGGCGTCGCGTAAGACGTCGATGTAGTCCTGCGGGTCTTGCAACGCCCAGTCCGGCGGAAGCGTGGCGCCGGTTGCCGCAAGCGTGCGGTCCATGACGCCGTGCGCGTACGAGTGGACGGCGCTGCCCATTTCGCGTCCGTCGGTTACCCGGACGACAAGCGCTCGGCCAGACAGCGTTCCGAAGTCGATCCCAAGCACGTACTGGTCTCTGTTATCGCTCACATGCTCATTGTGCACGTCGTCGGAGGGTTCGGTCGAGATCACTGCCGCCGCGCTTTGGTGGGCGGTTTCTGGGTGCTGTCACGAACGATCAGGGTAGCTCCGACGACGTGGCGTTCCGCAGCGCGCGCCCCAGATTCGATCTGGTCGACCAGCAACGCGAGGCTGCGGCGTCCGACCTCCCCGAAGTCTTGGCGGATCGTCGTGAGCGGCGGGCTGAAGTAGGCCGCCTCCGGCACATCGTCGAATCCCACGACGCTCACGTCGCCGGGCACATCGCGGCCGCGCTCGTGAAAGGCACGCAGCACTCCGACCGCCATCGAGTCGTTCGCGACGAAGACTGCCGTGACGTCAGGCATGCTGGCCAGCACGCGTCCCGTCTCGTACCCCGAACGCGCGCTCCAGTCGCCGCGCAACGGTGGGGGCACCTCGACACCGGCGCGTTCGAGGGTGGCCCGCCAGCCAGTCGTGCGTTGCTGGGCCTCGAGCCAGTCGCCTGGTCCCGTAACGTGCCAGACGGTTGCGTGCCCGAGATCGAGCAGATGCTGGGTGGCCGCTTGGGCGCCGGCGTGCTGATCGACGGTGACGACATCGATGTCGGCGGCGGCATCTCCCTCGACGGCGACGACCGGCAAGCCGGTCGGCAAGCTCGCGAGTGCTTGAGCCAACGAGTCGAGGGGGGCGATGACGACAACGCCCTCGACGCCCTGGTCGACCAGGCGACCGATGGCTTGGCGGACGGCGGGTCGATCAGTCGAGCGCAGGGACGCAACGGTCACGAAGTACTGCGACTCCAGTGCCGCTTGTTCGATGCCGTACAAGGTCGACGCCGGGCCGTACAACGTGCTGTTGAGGGTGACCACGCCCAGCGTCTGCGACTTCCCGGTGACCAGCGTCCGGGCGGCGCTGTTACGGCGGTAGCCCAACTCCTCAATGGCAGCTAGTACTCGTGTACGAGTTGTTGCTGTGACGCTAGGGTGCTTGTTGATGACACGCGACACTGTCTGATGCGAGACTCCAGCCAGTTGCGCGACGTCGGTCATCGCGGGCGCGCGAAGGTTGCCGCCTGACGGTGGGCGACTTGGCGGTCCGGACGGCGGGCTAGCCACGAATGGTCGCCGGGGTAGTTTGGGCGCGAGTGAGCGTTAACATAGCCGTCTCAGTATGTCGACCAAAGACACCCTGTCAATGCCGCGTCTCTCAACTGTTATCTGGGAGCCGGTCACCCGCGGTCTTGGCTGAAGCAGGGATTGCCACCGGCGCGAGAATGCGGCTGAATACGACGGCAGCAGGGCTGTGCGCAAAGCAGTGGCACAACGGACGACGAGAGGTTCGCCAGTGACGATCCGATGGCGCCTGTTTCTCGCCAGCGTGCTCATGCTGTTCCTTGAGTTGTCACTGATCCGCTGGCTCGGAGCTAACGTCGTCCATCTGTCGTACTTCTCGAACTTCGTGCTTCTTGGATCGTTCCTCGGCATTGGCCTTGGGTTCCTTCGCGCGGCCGGCCCAACGCATAGTGACCGGCCGTTGCCGTTCTACTCACCCGTCGCGCTGCTCGGGCTGATGGGCTTCGTCAGCGCGTACCCGGTCACGGTCGATCGTGATAGCAGCCAGCTGATCTTCTTCAGCAGCCTGCAGGCGACTGGGCCGCCGATCTGGCTGACGCTGCCTTGCATCTTCTTGGCGGTTGCCGCCGTGCTGGCCGGTCCGGGCGAGATCGTTGGCGCGTGCTTCCGGCAACTGCCGCGGCTCGAGGCTTATCGCTTCGATCTGCTTGGCAGTCTTGTCGGCATCGCAGCCTTTACCGGGTTGTCGTTTCTCGACGCGCCGCCATTGCTGTGGTTCGGGATCGTGTGCGCGTTGTTCATCGCGCTGATGGGCCGGCTCGCAACATCGGTGACGGTCACCCTGGCTGCAGCGCTGTTCTTGCTGCTGGTTTATCCGCTGCGGCACGACACCGGAGTGTTCTGGTCGCCGTACTACAAAGTTTCGACAAGCGCGGTTGACGACGGCAACGGCGGCACTGCGTTCGAGGTCGACGTCAATGGAGTGCCGCACCAGCGCCTCACATCGGCAGCCACCCGGGCGAAGGAAGAGCCCTGGTACCTCGAGCCGTATAACCGGATCCCGGCGGTCCCGAAGAACGTGCTCATTGTCGGAGCCGGCACCGGCACTGATGTCGCGATCGCACTGTCGGAAGGAGTTCAGCACGTCGACGCCGTCGAAATCGACCCGACACTGCTGCGCTTTGGCCGCCAGCACGACCCCGATCACGCCTATCAAGACCCGCGGGTGACCTCGCACGTCAACGACGGCCGTGCGTTCCTCGAGCAGACCAAGACGAAGTACGACCTGATCCTGTTCGCGCTGCCCGACTCGCTCACGCTCGTGTCCGGAGCGAGTTCGTTGCGCCTCGAGAGCTACCTTTTCACCAAACAGGCAGTCGAGGTTGCCCGCTCTCACCTCGCGCCCGACGGTGCGTTCTCGATGTACAACTTCTATCGCGAACAGTGGCTCGTCGATCGCCTCGCCGGCACTGTCGATGACGTCTTCGGCCACGACCCGTGTATTTACGACCAACAGCAGGCCGAGAGTCTCGCGGTCATCGTGGCTGGTCTGACACCTGCCGACCAGGTGTGCGCGCAGACGTGGGCGCGACCGGCAGACACGCCGGCTCCGGCGACTGACGACAAGCCGTTCCTGTACCTGAAGGACAGCACGATCCCTTCGCTGTACCTGGCGGCGCTCGGCCTGATCATCGCGGGCAGCGCGATCGCCATCGGCGGTGTGTTGTTGGCGAACGCGTCGGCCGGCGGCAAGGGCGTGGGTCGGCGCTTCACCGGCCAGCTCGCCGGCATGTGGGGTTACCGCGACCTCTTCCTGCTCGGCGCGGCGTTCTTGTTGATGGAAACGCGCAGTGTCACGAGTTTCGCGCTGCTGTTCGGAACGACGTGGCTGGTGAATGCACTCGTGTTCGCCGGCGTGTTGGTGGCTGTGCTCGCTGCCGTTGAAATCACGCGGCGATTTCCGACGCCACCGATACCGGCGATGTACGCGCTGCTGGTCGGCGGCCTGGCGTTGAACTGGCTGGTGCCGACTTCATGGCTGCTGTCGCTGGCATTCCTGGTGCGGATTGTCGTCGCGGTCGTGATCGCGTTCCTGCCGATCTTCGCGGCGAACATCATCTTCGCGAAACGATTCTCCGAGACCGGCGATGCGGCGCTGTCATTTAGCACCAACCTGCTCGGCGCGATGCTCGGCGGGTGCCTGGAATATCTGTCTCTCGTGTTCGGCTATCACGCGCTGCTCATCTTGGCAGCGGTTCTCTACGTCGGTGCTTATCTCATGTCGCCGACTTCGGCGCACCGCTTGCAGAGGCCGAGCAACGCACTGTGACCGGTGTCGAGGTTGAAGCCGTAGTCCTCGAGGAGTCTGCTGCTGACGCCGCGAAGTAGCGTGCGCGGAACGTCGATGATCGACTCACAGCGCTGGCACTGGCAGTGCGCGTGCGGGACCGTCGTCAGGTGGTACACCGCGTTGCCGTGACCGAGGTGGGTGTGCGCGACGAGGCCGGCAGTCACGAGCGACTCCAGCGTGCGGTAGACCGTCGCGCGGTGCACTCGCGGCTGCAGTCCGTTCACGGCGTGCGCGATGTCGTCTGCCGATAGGTGTGCGTCGGTGGCCGACAGCGCCTCGAGGATCGCCACTCGGGCGTCGGTGATCCGGGTGCCCTGGGCGCGGAGCTCTCCGACGGCGGCGGATAGCCGCTCGGCGCCGTAGGTCTGAGCGCCCTGAGCCTGGGTCTTAGTCGGTGTCTTCGTCGGGGACTTTGCCGCAGCCACGTCCGGTCAACTCCTTCGAGTACGCGGTAGCAGCGTAGCTGCGCCGCAGGCTCGGTGGCGGCAGGTTGCCCACAGGCCGGCAAGCTGCCGTCGCTCGAAGATATATGCGACACAGTCGCAAGTGGGATGTTACGGTAGCGAAATCTGCAGGTGAGCCGACGCCGGAGGCGGCACCAATCCAAACCCGGACGGGCTGCGAACCTGTCGCATCTGATGGCGCCACGCGGCGTCGGTTCGGTCATCAACCGGCCCGACGGATTTCAACGGAGGTTGCTCGGTGAGTACCCAGACGCAGATTCGGCCGAGTGGCATCACCAGCCGCATTAAGCAGGGCCTCACCAGGGGTGAGTGGACCAGGCTCGCCGGGATGTTCGCGGTGATCATCGCGCTGAACGTCATCGGCTGGTTCATCATCATCGCCCTCGTGGCGCCCCACCACTACACCGTCGGCACCAAGACCTTCGGGATCGGCATCGGCCTGACCGCCTACACCCTCGGCATGCGGCACGCCTTCGACGCCGACCACATCGCGGCCATTGACAACACGACCCGCAAGCTGATGGGCGACGGCAAGCGGCCGCTGTCGGTTGGGTTCTGGTTCTCCCTCGGACACTCGTCCGTCGTGTTCCTCCTGGCGTTCTTGCTTTCGCTCGGCGTGAAGGCTCTCGTCGGCCCGGTGAAGAGCGACACCTCCGCGCTGCATCACTACACGGGCCTCATCGGCACATCTGTTTCCGGAACATTCCTCTTTGTTATCGCCGCGATCAACGTGATCATCCTGGTCGGGATCATGAAGGTCTTCCGTGACATGCGCCGCGGCGTCTATGACGAGGAGACCCTCGAGCACCACCTGGCCAACCGGGGTCTGATGAATCGCATCCTGCGCCCGATCATGAAGTCGATCACCAAGCCGGGGCAGATGTACGGCGTCGGCCTGCTCTTCGGACTCGGCTTCGACACGGCGACCGAGGTGTCACTGCTCGTGCTTGCGGCGGCGGGGGCGGCGAGCACATTGCCGTGGTACGGGATCCTCGCCCTGCCGATCCTTTTCGCGGCCGGCATGTGCCTGTTCGACACCATCGACGGCACGTTCATGAATTTCGCTTACGGCTGGGCCTTCTCAAGGCCAGTCCGCAAGGTCTTCTACAACATCACGATCACTAGCCTGTCGATCATGATTGCTGCGGTCATTGGCGGCGTCGAATTGCTCGGCCTGCTTTCGCAACAGCTCAACGTCACCGGCCGTTTCTGGACCGATATGCAGAACGCGAACATCAACACACTCGGGTTCGTCATCGTCGGACTCTTCGTAGTGACGTGGGTTGTCGCACTGCTGATCTGGCGGTTCGGCCACATCGAAGAGAAGTGGACCGCCGGTATGCGGCAGCGCGCGATTTCCGACGCTGACTAACCCTCGTCGTACACGGTGAGGTCGGTGGCTTTCACCGACAGCCACACGCGTTCGTCGACGCCGAGCTGCAGCTCGGCCATCGCCGCTGGCGTGACGTCGACGGCGACGTCGGGTGGGCCGTTGACGAACAGCCTGACCAAGTCGCCGTGTTGCTCGACGGTGGTGATCGTTGCGGCCCACACGTTGCGCGGGCTGCCATGCGGGACGTCGCGGTGTACCGAAATGCTCGATGGCCGCGCGACCACGAACACCTCGCCGTCGTGCGCCTCCGCCGTCACCAACTCGCCGCCAGTAGGAAGCGTCACTGACGTGCCGTCGGATCGGCCGGCAAACAAGTTGAGCCCTACGAGTTGAGCTACGTAGCGCGTTTTCGGGTGGCGGGTGATCTCCTCCGGCGTTCCGGTCTGCACCACTACGCCGTCCTCGATCACAGCCACCTGGTCGGCCAGGATCAGCGCGTCGAGCGGATCGTGCGTGACCAAGACCGTCACGCCGCCGAACTCGCCGAGGTGCCGGCGCAGGTCGCCACGCACGCTCATGCGGGTACCGGCGTCGAGTGCGGCGAGCGGTTCGTCGAGCAGCAACACCTGCGGCGTCGTCGCGAGCGCCCTGGCCAGCGCCACCCGCTGGGCCTGGCCGCCAGACAGCTGTGCAGGTCGATGGGTCGCTTGGTCGACCAGGCTGACGCGGGCCAGCCACCCATCCGCGATATCGCGAGCAGCTGCCTTCTCCATGCCCTTCGCGCGCAAACCGAATGCGACGTTGTCGCGAGCACTCATCGTCGGAAACAACAGGTAGTCCTGGAACACGACGCCGATCGAGCGTTGCTCTGTCGCGAGACGGACGCCGGTTGCGTGGTCCTCCCACGTGCGCTCGCCAACGCGCACATGACCCGCCGAGGCGGGCAGCAGGCCGGCGATGACGCGCAGCGCAGTCGATTTGCCAGCCCCGTTCGGACCAAGGAGCGCTAGCACGCTGCCACCGGGAACATGCAGCTTCGCGTCAAGGCGCCAATTGCCTCGCTCGACGACGATGTGCGCGTCAAGCGATGCCGCCGACGAGCCTGCAGCAGTTTGCGTCACGCGCGAAGCCAGCGATCACGCAGGCCGGCGAGGATCGCCACGGACACGACCAGCAGCACGAGGCTCAGCGCGATGGCCGCATCGGGATTGTCTTGCAGAGCGAGGTACACCTGTAGCGGCATGGTCTGAGTGGTACCCGGATAGCTGCCGGCAAAGGTGATCGTTGCTCCGAACTCCCCGAGCGCGCGGGCCCAGCAGAGCACGGCGCCAGCGGCGATGCCGGGGCCTAACATGGGCAGCGTCACATGCACGAAGGTGAACAGTCGCGAGGCTCCGAGCGTTGCGGCCGCGTGGTCGTAACGGACGTCGACACCACGCAGCGAACCTTCGACAGACACGATGAGGAACGGCATCGCGACGAACGTTTCCGCGACGACGACGGCCGCGGTCGTGAAGGGGAGTGACACCCCGAACACGCGCAGGATTTCGCTGCCGACCACCCCCCGCCGTCCGTATGCAAGAAGGAGCGCGATGCCGCCGGCAACGGGGGGCAGCACGAGTGGCAGCGTGATCAATGCGCGTAGTAGCGCGCGGCCACGAAACTCCAGCCTTGCCAGCACCCACGCAATGGGCACGCCCACGACGATCGCGATCGCCGTGGCCGCGGTCGCGGTCTCAAGTGACAACCGCAACGCTGTGCGGACGTCGGGACTGCTGATCAGCGACGGCAGCTGGTGCCAGGGGGTGCGAATCAACAATCCGGCGATCGGCAGGATCAGGAATAGGACGCCGATCGCCGCGGGCACGAATAGCGCGTATGGCACGCGCACGCGAGGGTCGGCGCCGCGCGTCCGACCCCCTGTGGTGTTGGCTGCGGTGTCGGCTGCGACGTCGGTCATGTGCGCAAGTGTGGCCCGCCCCGGCTCACGGCTGCTGGAACCCCGCCGCCTGCAGGATCTGCTGTCCGGCTGGCGACACCACGTAGTTCAGGAACTCCTGCCCGGCAACGAGGTTCTTGCCAGTCTTGACGACCACGATCGGGTAGGTGTTGATCGCGCTCGCCGCCTCGGCGAAGTTCACCCCGGCTACCTTGCTGCCCGCCGACTTCACGTCGGTCTGGTAAACGATGCCGGCGTCGACCTCGCCGAGTTCGACCTTGGTCAGCACCGATGCAACGTCTTGCTCAAGCGTCACCGGGTGAGGCGTCAGCTTGGCGGCCGCAAAGGCCTTCGTCGCTGCCGCGCCGCAGGGAACGGTCGCCGCGCAGAGCGCCAACTTGACCCCTGACTTCGTCACGTCCGCCAAGCTCGCGATGTGGTCGGGGTTGCTCGGCGAGACGGCGATCTCAAGCTGGTTCTTCGCGAACACTGTCGGCGTTGCGACGCCATCGCCAGCCTTCGTGACGGTGCCCATCGTGGTGGTGCTTGCCGCGGCGAACACGTCGACTGGAGCGCCTTGGGTGATCTGCGCCGCGAGCGTGTCGGACCCACCGTAGGACGGCACGACCTTCACGCCAGGGTGCGCCTGTTCAAAGTTCGTGGCCAAGCTCGTAAAGGTGGCCATCAGTGAAGATGCCGCAAAGACGACGACGGTGCCAGAGATGCTCGGCGTCTCCACCGCTGCAGGCGCTGAACTCGCTGGCGCGCTGCTGGAAGCCGCCGCAGGCGCAGAGGACGTGCCGGTGCTAGGAGCAACAGCCGATGCCGATGTGGCTGGGGTCGAGGTAGCCGCGGGCGCCGCTGATGACGGCGATGATGCGGCCTTCTTTGAGGAGCTGCATCCGGCGAGACCGAGGGCGACAATGACGGTGCTGACGACGACGGCAGCTGCGTTCCGGTTCATGAACTCTCCGAGACGTGTGAAGGGACGCCGGCTGATCGGCGTCCGTTATTGAGAGGCGCGGGAAGCTCCACCACCACGTTGGTCGACTTGATCGATGCGATAGCCAGGACGCCCGGCTCCAACTCCAACTCATCGGCGGCCTCGCGACTGATGAGTGAGACGACCCGTTGACCGCCGCATTGCATCTCGACCTGGGCCATGACGGTGTCGCGTATCACCCTCGTCACGATCCCGACCAACCGATTGCGCGCCGACGCGTGTACGACATTCCCGAGCTCGAGCGTGTCGGTCAGGGTCGTCGCAAAGCGCGCGAGCTCGGCGCCTTCGACTGCGAGATGTCCGGTCTCATCGGTCGTCGAGGCGAACCTGCCTGACTCGGCCCAGCGCCGGGCAGTGTCATCGCTAACGCCTAGCAACCGCGCCACGTCGGCGATCCGGTACATCGACATGCCGCCACACTAACCGCAGAAGCGGTGCCTAACCAAGATAAGTTTCCGCAGTTGCGGAGCGTGGGGCTAGCCGACTGGGACGACCAGGGGTGGCAGCTGGCCCCGCTGATCGCTGACGCGGCGCACCGACGTCCCGGAAACGTAGAACTCCAGCGTGTGGCCGCCCCAGACCCACTCGCTAGTGGTGACCGTGACGCCGACGACACCCTGGGCGCCGTCGCGCTCGCCCTCGGCTTGCAGTCTGGTCATGGCAATCTCGCGGGCGTCGTAGAAACCCTGAGTCCACTGAGTGAGCTCGATGTTCTGGCCGACCTGGCGCATCGTCTGCATGACCCCCTGCACGGCGATGTGGTACACGCAGGTGCCCAGCACGAACGAGACCGGACACCATCCGACGTTGAGCAACTGGTAGAGCTCTTTGGCGTCGAGGTGGCTGGTGAACGGAGCGCCCGAAGGTTGCCGGTGTGACGCGGTGCCGTCGCGGTGCCGCACCGCGGTACCGATCGCCGTGAACTCCAGGGCGTCGGCGCTGTGGGCACGGTAGCCGAGCTTGACCCCGATCACGCCGTCGCCGCCGACCTTGACGGTTTCCGCAATCAGCCGGTTGATGGCGTTCATCCGCGCGGTGTACATCGCCTGCGACAGCACCTGGTACTCACCGGGTTGCATGCCGCGGCCGGGCTGGAAGCCGACGTGGTAGACGGACACACCCATCACAAGTTCGATCGCGTCGAATCCGGTGTGCTCGAGCAACGTGAACTCGGCGACAGACAGGTCGGACGTGAAGAACTTCCCCGACTCAGCGAGCCGGGTCTGCGCTGTTTGATCGAGACCTTCAGTCATGTGATCAAGCTAGCAATGCACGACTACCGCCCACTAGGGGCGGTAGTCGTGCGGACAGCGTGCTACTTGCCGCCCTTGCCCTCGTGCTCCTCGACAAATTCCTCGGGTGTGCCCTGGCCGCCGCCCTCCGGGTCGGCGTTGCCAAGCGCAGTCTCGGCCGGCATGGCGTCGATGTGTGCCTTGGCCTCAGCTTCGAGGTCCTTCTTGTCGTGGTCGGACATGGGCGCTCCTCGTTGAGTGATGCGTGGGGTTCTTTGGCGTGTGCTCGGCTGCTACCCGCGAATCTACCTACGGAAGCTTGGGCGCGCTCAGCCAGATCGCTGCTCGGCCGCGAGTAGGAAGTCGAAGCTCACGCTTGACCATTCCAAGTCTGCGGGGCCGCCGGGCGGAGGCGGTTCAGTGGCCGGGTGCTCGGTCAGTTCAGTGACCAGCCGCTCCTTGACGCCGAACACCGCGTCGTGGCCCAGGTATTCGTCGCCAGCGATGAAGACGTGCGTCGTGAGCTTGTGGAAGCCCGCGGCGCGGATCAGGAAGTGGATGTGTGCCGGTCGCATGCTGCCTCGACCGGCGGCAGCGAGCAGTTGCCCGACGGGCCCGTCCGTCGGGATCGGGTAGGCGACGGGTCGCACCGACCAGAAGCGAAAGCCGCCCGCTTCGTCGGTGAAGAGGTGCCCGCGGTTTGCGGTGCGGTCGCCGTCGTACTGCACGTCGTACAAGCCGTCGCCGTCCGCCTCCCACACGTCGAGCCTCGCGCCCGCGACCGGTTCACCACTCACCCCGCGCACGGTGCCCTCGACCCAGCACGGCTGACCGACAGCACCAGCGCCCAGGTCGCCTCCGAGTTCGAACTCGGGGGAGTTCTCGACGAAGAACGGGCCGAACACGGTGGATTGCGTTGCCGCGGAGTCGGCGACTTCGTTGACCGCGACCGTCAGCATCGAGACTCCAAGGACATCGGAGAGCAACACGAATTCCTGCCGCCGGTCATCGCACATGTGCCCGGTGCGGGTGAGAAATCCGATGGCCTCGTGCCACTCTTCGTCGGTCAGCCGGACGTCGCGCACGAAGTCGTGCAGATGCCGTACGAGGCTTTGCATCACCTCGCGGTAGCGCGGGGACTGCGCGCTATCGAAGCTGGCCACGACCTCTTCGGTCACGGCAAGCTCGCGGGCCTCTTGCGACGCAGACGTCATCAGATCTGCGAGCCTAGACGGGAAAATGTCTTCTTTGAGGACGGGCGGACCCCCGACTCTCGGAAATCTGATGACGTGACGGAACCGGTGTGTAAGCATGTAATCATGCAGAACGACGCGGATGAAGCAGTCGGCCCAACGGTTCCTTCGTTGTTCGAGTGGGCCGGCGGAGCCGCAGCGATCGGCAGGCTGATCGATGCGTTCTACGACCGAGTCGAGGCAGACGAACTACTCAGTCCGTTCTTCCCCGGCGGCGTGGGCACCGAGCACCGCGATCACGTGAGCTTGTGGTGGGGCGAGGTGCTCGGCGGTCCGGCCGAATACACGAAGCAGCTCGGCGGCTACGAGCGAATGCTCGCCCACCATCGCGGGCTCGGCATTACGCCCGCGCAACGCCTGCGGTTCGCCACCACGATGAGCGAAGCTGCCGACGATGCACGGCTGCCCGACGACCCAGAATTCCGCGCGGCGCTTATTGGCTACCTCGAGTGGGGGTCCAGGCTCGCTCTTGCCAATTCGCAGGCGGACGCGCAGCCGGCACTTCATGCGCCGGTGCCGCGTTGGGGCTGGGGCGTCGCGCCACCGTATCGGCCATAGCTCGCCGCTGTTCGACCGATGACTTTGCTCTCTACGATTCGTCTCACTGATGAGCCGCGCGCACGGACCTACAGGCGGCACGTTGGGAGGAGTCGGCATGAGCGGTGTTCGCGTACTGGTAGGCACTCGCAAGGGCGCCTTCGTACTCACCTCCGATGGCGGTCGCAAAACGTGGAAAGTAAGCGGTCCACACTTCGCTGGCTGGGAGATCTATCACGTTGCGGGCTCGGCCGCTGACCCGAATCGACTCTACGCGGCGCAGTCCAACGGTTGGTTCGGTCAGCTCATCCAGCGATCCGACGACGGCGGAGCGACCTGGGTGCCGGTCGGCAATCAGTTCGTGTACGACGGCGTTGCCGGTACCCATCAGTGGTACGACGGCACGCAGCGACCGTGGGAGTTCACCCGGGTCTGGCATCTGGAGCCGTCACGGACCGATCCGGATACTGTCTACGCCGGCGTTCAGGATGCGGCGTTGTTCAAGTCGACGGACGGCGGCGTGAATTGGCATGAGCTCGCCGGGCTGCGTCAGCACAAGACTGGCCCCGACTGGCAACCGGGTGCGGGCGGCATGTGCCTGCACACCATCGTTTTGGACCCGACGCGCGACCAGCGGATGTTCGCCGCTATTTCGGCGGCTGGCGTCTTTCGCACTGACGACGCAGGCGAAACGTGGCTGCCGGTGAACAAGGGCCTGCACTCAGAGGGCATCCCCGACGGCGATGCGGAGGTCGGACACTGCGTGCACAGCCTCGCGATGCATCCGACACGCCCGGAGACGCTGTTCATGCAAAAGCATTGGGACGTGATGCGCAGCGACGACGCCGGCGACTCGTGGAGGGACATCGGCGACAATCTCCCCACCGACTTCGGGTTTGCGATCGACGTCCATGCACACGAGCCGGAAACGATCTACATCGCGCCGATCAAGAGCGATTCCGAGCACTTTCCCCTCGATGGCGAGCTGCGGGTGTATCGCAGTCGGACGGGAGGCAACGAATGGGAACCACTCACGAACGGCCTTCCGCAGCGCGACTGTTACGTCAATGTGTTGCGCGACGCGATGGCCGTCGACTCCCTTGATGACTGCGGTATTTACTTCGGCACTACCGGCGGTCAGGTCTACGCATCGAACGACGCGGGCGACAACTGGTCGCCGATCGTTCGCGATCTCCCGGCCGTGCTCTCCGTCGAAGTCCAGACGCTGCCGTGATCCGAGTTGTGCTGCCTGCCCATCTGCGAACGCTGGCTCAGGTCGACGGCGAAGTGCGGTTGGACGTCGAGGGGCTGGTCACCCAGCGCGCTGTGCTGGACGCGTTGGAGGCCGCGTATCCAGTGCTCTGCGGAACTGTCCGAAATCAGACCACCAAGCAGCGGCGCCCGTTCGTTCGCTTCTTCGCCTGCGAAGAAGACCTGTCGCATGCCGAACCGGACGCAGCATTGCCGGAGCCGGTTGCGCTCGGCGCCGAACCGCTGCTGATCATCGGGGCAATGGCCGGCGGCTGAGGTTTCAGGAAAGGTGGGCTGCGGGACAACCAAGGTGCAAACGTTCCCGCACCCTAGGAGGCATCATGTCGTCCGGAAACGAGACGCTCGGTTCGCCCGATGAGACGCGAGGCGGACCGAATATCGAAGCCGCAATCGCGAATGCCGAAGAGGGCAGTGTCGTCGAGGGAGTGCACACGCTGCCCGGTGAGGACGACAACCACGACTCGCGCCTAGAGCAAATGGCGGACGTAGAGGGGGTCGATGGCGGCCTTGTCGATGGTGTCCCTGCCGGTGGTACCCCACTCGAGCCTGGACCGGGGCCGATCGACATAGGCTCTGGCGGAGCGCAGCGTGTGGAAGGCGCCCGAATACCTGATCGCATTGCCTCCGGCGAGTCTGTGCCGGACGGCCCGCCCTTCATCGAGTAGCGCGCGGGTGCTACCGCCGCCAGATACGACGGCGCTACCCACCGAGATACGACATCTCGGCACGTCTTCCGCTGGTGCCGTTACCGCGCATCGCTTCGGAGTAGCGGTCACGTCGGTCCGACCACACGGTGGCGACGGCTTCCCGCAGCTCGTTGTCGGCCGCACCTCCGCGCATCATTGCGCGCAGGTCGAGTGTTCCTGATCCGAACAGGCAGGTGAATAGCTCACCAGTCGAGGTGACCCGCGCCCGCGTGCAGTCGGTGCAGAACGGTTGTGTCACAGACGAGATCACCCCGATTTCGCCGCTGCCGTCGACATAACGCCAGCGCTTAGCCACCTCCCCGCGCCGGGTAGCTGGCATCGCCTCGACGGGGAACACCGCACTGATGCGGGCGATGACCTCGGCCGATGGAACCACGTCGTCCAGCACCCACTTGTTGGTGTCACCGACGTCCATGTACTCGATGAACCGCAGAACATGGCCATGGGCACGTGCGAACTGCGCCAGTTCGACGATTCCGTCGTCGTTGCGCCCGCGGCGCACGACTGCATTGAGCTTCACCGGAGACAGCCCGACCTCAGCGGCCGCCTGAATTCCCTCAAGCACAGAAGTCAGCGCCAGCCGGGTGTCGGCCATCGCGGCGAACATCGCTGAATCGATGCTATCGAGGCTGACCGTCACGCGGTCGAGACCTGCGGCTCGCAACGAAGCTGCCCTCGTTGCCAGCAGCGAGCCGTTCGTGGTCAGCGCAATGTCGGTGATCCCTGGCGTCGCGGCCACCATCGAGACGAGCGTCTCGAGATCCTTGCGCAGCAGCGGTTCGCCGCCGGTCAATCGCACCTTGCTGACGCCAAGTTCCGCAAACACCGAGACCAGGCGAACGAGTTCCTCGTACGTCAAGATTTCGCTGCGGGCAAGGAAGGCGTGGTTCGGCCCGAACGCTTCACGCGGCATGCAGTAGATGCAGCGGAAATTGCATTTATCGGTCACCGACAGGCGCAGGTCGCGCACCGGTCGGCCTCGCTGATCCAGCGGTTGCGAACTCACGACGTCGACACCAGCACCAGCCGCTCGCTCGCACGCTGGCGAATCGCGCTCGTCCGCCGCTGCTCACACCACACCACGAGCGCATCGCCGGCGAGCGTGAGCAGCACGCCGCCGACGAGCATCGCAACGCCACCGTGATGGATGTCGGCCAGGCTATGGTCAGGGCTGATGAACTTACCCTCGGCGAACATGGCGGCTGAGATCACAACAAAGATAGGTACCCCCGCGGTGACCAGCGCGAGCTTGAGCCGCAGGCTTGGTCGCCACGCGACGGGGTCTTGGCCCAGCATCGGCACCCAGAACATCACGCCACAGGCCAAGAAGTAGACGTGCACGAACTCGTGGAACCCCTGATTGACTTCCGACAGCCGGTAAAGCGGCGTGAGCACATAAACGGCCATAGATCCGAAATAGTCGAGCGGCAGCAGCACCGCCGCCGTTGTGCCAGTGATCAACCGCATGCTCGGATCATGCAAGATCTCTGCGACAAACCGGCGCACGGATCCTGACCCCGCAGCGAAGCAGAGTCGCACAGGAGCACCCAACGCGAGCAGTGGCGCTGCCGCCATCATCAGCACGAGGTGCTGTGTCATGTGCACCCACAGCAAGTCGTCGTCGTACGCCGCAAAACCGGATTGCAGCACGATCGCAAGTGAAGCGACGCCGAGCACGAAACTGACTATTCGAAACGCCGGCCAAGTGCGGCCGCTCGAGTGGACCCTGGCGACGCCGTACAAATACCCCGCGATCGCCACGAACTCGAGCACGATGCCGATGACTGATATGGCGTCGGTTTGCCAGTGCGTGAGTACGCCGGCCCAGTCAACGCTCACGCTGCACGCACTTGCCGCCGGAACCGTGCGCCGACCACAACTGCACGCTTCGCGAGCCGCCGGCCGACGATCATCACGATCAGGCAGCAGGACACCTCACACTGTCCTTGCCAGCGTCGGTGTCCCGACGCCACCCATCGCCGTCGTCCCGACGCCACCCATCGCCGTCGTCCCGACGAGGCTGTCGTGGATTGGCCGTTCCGTGTCGCTGAGTGGACGGATGTCGGTGCGGCCGGTGCGCACCGAAATTATTTCGGCGCAGATTGAGATCGCCGTTTCCTCAGGCGTGCGGGCCCCGAGGTCGAGCCCGATTGGTGCGTGCAAGCGAGCGAGGGCACCGTCATTGACGCCTGCCCCGCGGAGGCGGGCGAGCCGGTCGATGTGCGTGCGGCGGCTCCCGAGCGCACCAAGGTAACCGACGGCAGTGTCGAGGGCCGCGAGGATGGCAGGGACGTCGAACTTCGAATCGTGGGTGAGGACGCAGACTGCGTCGCGCGGAGTAAGCGCGTCGGTTAACCCTCGGAGGTAACGGTCGGGCCAATCGACGACCACTGCGTCTGCGAGCGGGAAGCGGGCGTTCGTCGCGAATGCCGGACGTGCATCACATACCGTTACACGAAATCCCATGACCCGCGCTGTCCGCACGAGCGCAGCAGTGAAATCGACAGCTCCGAAGATGATCATCCGGGCGGGCGCCACGAAAGACTCGATGAACACCGATACCTCGTCGCGGCCGATCTCCCCGCGCCCTCCGTAGTGCCGCAGCCTGCTCGACCCGGCGGCCAGCTCGCCCGCGGCGTCACGGGCCGCGACGACGTCCAGCTCCGGCGTCCCAAGAGATCCGATCAATGGTTCGCCCGGTCGGTACAGCAGCTTCGCTCCGACACCCTTTCCCGCGACGATGGTGGCAAGCGCGATCGGCGCGTCGTCTCGCAGCGCGGCGAGAAGAACCTCCTGCACGTCGGGTGCCCACTCAAGGGGTTCGATGTACAGGTGAACAGTGCCGCCGCACGTAAGGCCGACGGCGAAGGCGTCCGCATCGGAGTATCCGAACGTGAGCAGACCTCGCTCGCCAGTCGCGAGACTCTCCGAGGCTGCTTCCATGACGGCGCCCTCGACGCAGCCACCTGAAACGGAGCCCGCAACCTCGCCGTCCTCGGAGACGGCCATCGTTGCGCCGGGATCGCGCGGACCCGAACCCTCGACGTCGATGACTCGCGCCAGAGCGACACGCCGACCCTGCCGGCGCCACCGGTCGACGTCGGCGAGGATCTCCTTCACCACCGCATCGTGCGCTCGCGCTCGGCGGGTGTCCAGCGACCTAAGCATTCCCTTAGGTGCCGTTGACAACGCTGCCGTCGGGCCACGGATACTGCCGTTAGGACGAGGCGAGGAGTCACCATGCAGGTACCTGCACCGTTCGAATACCAGCGAGCAAGCACCGTCAAAGACGCCATCGGATTGATGGAACGTCTGGGGAGCTCCGCCCGGCTCGTGGCGGGCGGCCACAGTCTGCTGCCGATGATGAAGCTGCGGCTCGCCAACTTCGAATACCTGATCGATATCAACGATCTGCGTGGAGAGCTGGGCTACATCACCGTGGAGCCAACGCAAATTCGGGTCGGTGCGCTGACTAGACATCGTGAGCTGCTCGAGTCGGATGCCTTGGGCGCGATGTTTCCGATTTTCCGCGATGCTGAGCGAGTGATTGCCGACCCGGTGGTTCGCAACAGAGGGACGATCGGTGGCTCGCTGTGCCAGGCCGACCCGTCCGAAGACCTCTCGGCCGTCTGCACCACGCTCGATGCGAGTTGCGTCATCCAGGGCAGTTCTGGCCAGCGGGTTGTGACGATGGCCGAGTTCTACCGCGGCCCCTACGAAACGGCTGTGGGCGATGGCGAGATCCTCATCGAGGTTCGCATCCCGATCAAGCTCGGCGGCTCAAGTGCTTACGAGAAGGTGGAGCGCAGGGCAGGCGACTGGGCCGTGGTTTCCTGCGGCGCAGCCGTCTGGATTGACGACGGCGTGATCACCGATGCACGTGTTGGCTTGGCAGCCGTTGGACCGAACACCACCGGAATTCCAGCCATTTCCGAGGCATTGCGCGGGAAAGCGCCGTCCGAAGACGTCTACGCCGAGGCAGGTCGAATCGCCTCCGAAAGCTGCAGTCCGTCGACCGACCTTCGGGGCAGTGTGGAGTACAAGCGTCACCTTGCAAACGAGCTCACCCGGCGGGCTCTTCGCCGCGCGGTGGCTCGCATCAACGGAACAGAGGGCTGAGACATGCAAGTGTCGATGACGGTCAACGGCGCGCCGGTCACCGAGGAGATCGAAGGCCGCACGCTGCTCGTCCACTTCCTTCGCGATCAGCTCCAGCTGACCGGCACGCACTGGGGTTGTGACACCAGCAACTGCGGTACCTGCGTGGTGTGGCTCGACAACGAACCGGTGAAATCGTGCACGGTGCTTGCTGCAATGGCCGGTGGCCATGACGTGCGCACAGTCGAGGGCCTCGAACAGGACGGTGTGCTCGACCCGGTACAGCAAGGGTTCATGGAGTGCCACGGCCTGCAATGCGGATTCTGCACTCCCGGAATGATGATGACGGCGCGCGCATTGCTCGATCGCAATCCCGACCCGTCGGACGGCGAGATCCGTGAGGCCATCTCGGGCCAGATCTGCCGGTGCACGGGCTACACGACGATCGTGCGATCTATCAAATGGGCGGCCGCGACCGAGGCAGCCGCGAATGCCACCCCCGAGGCCGCTGGTTCCCCGGTCACCGCAGGGAGCGCTTCATGACCGCCGTCGAAGATCGCCCGGCCGGCTTCGTCAACAATGACGAGAAGCCGGTCGGCTACGGGCGCATGCTGCGCAAGGAAGATCCACGCTTCATTCGCGGCATGGGCCACTACGTCGACGACATCCAGCTACCTGGCATGTTGCATCTCGCGATTCTGCGGGCACCCGCGGCGCACGCCCGGTTGGTGAGCATCGATACGACCGCAGCGGCAGCACACCCCAAGGTGAAGGCCGTCGTAACCGGCGCCATGTTGGCCGAGAAGGGCCTCGCATGGATGCCGACACTGTCGAACGACGTACAAGCAGTACTCGTGACAGACAAGGCCAGGTTCCAGGGCCAGGAAGTCGCATTCGTCGTCGCCGAGGATCGCTACGCCGCACGTGATGCGCTCGAACTCATCGAAGTGGAATGGGAAATCCTGACGCCGGTGATGGACGCTCGGCAGGCGCTCGCGCCAGACGCGCCGCTGATCCGCGACGACCTTGAGGGCAAAAAAGACAACCACTGCTTCGACTGGCAGACCGGTGACGAGGCGGCAACCGAAGCTGTCTTTGCGAAGGCCGATGTCGTCGTCAGTGAAGACATCGTCTACCCGCGTGTGCACCCAGCGCCGATGGAAACGTGCGGCTGCGTCGCCGACTACGAGCGCGTTGCGGGCAAACTCACCCTTTGGACGACGAGCCAGGCACCGCACGCGCACCGCACGGTCTACGCGCTGGTGTCAGGCTTGCCGGAGCACAAGATCCGCGTCATCGCTCCTGACATCGGTGGCGGCTTCGGTAACAAGGTGCCCATTTACCCTGGCTACGTGTGCGCGATCGTCGCGTCGCTTGTCGTCGGCAAGCCGGTGAAGTGGATGGAGGACCGCTCGGAAAACCTCGTGAGCACGGGTTTCGCGCGCGACTACATCATGCGCGGCGAGATCGCCGCCACCAAGGAAGGCAAGATCCTCGCGATCCGCACCAACGTGCTCGCCGACCATGGTGCTTTCAACGGCACTGCTGCACCGATCAAATACCCTGCCGGCTTCTTCGGAGTCTTCACCGGTAGCTACGACATCGAGGCGGCGTTTTGCAAGATGACTGCCGTCTATACGAACAAGGCGCCGGGCGGCGTCGCATACGCCTGCTCGTTCCGCATCACTGAAGCGGTCTACCTGGTCGAGCGCATCGTCGACTGCCTCGCGTATGAGCTCAAGATGGACCCCGCCGAGTTACGGCTGAAGAACTTTATTCAACCCGACCAATTCCCGTACACGACGAAGACCGGTTGGGTCTACGACTCTGGCAACTACGAGCCGGCGATGCGGCTCGCGATGGAGATGGCCGGCTACGCAGACCTGCGCAAGGAGCAAGCAGACAAACGTTCGCGAGGCGAACTGATGGGCATCGGTGTTGCGTTCTTCACCGAGGCGGTCGGCGCCGGTCCACGTAAGGACATGGACATCCTCGGTCTCGGCATGGCCGATGGTTCGGAGCTTCGCATTCATCCGACCGGTAAGGCGGTGCTGCGCGTTTCCTGCATGAGTCAGGGCCAAGGCCATGAGACGACGTATGCGCAGATCGTTGCCGAGGAGATTGGCATTCCACCGGCAGACATTCAGGTCGTCAACGGTGACACCGACAACACGCCCTTCGGCCTCGGAACCTATGGCAGCCGTTCAACTCCGGTCTCGGGCGCCGCTGCCGCCCTTGTCGCGCGCAAGGTGCGCGACAAGGCACAGATCATTGCCTCGG